>NZ_JBIBAK010000008.1:120744-441327 GCF_042899865.1 Streptomyces sp. NPDC013157
GTCGACCATGGTGTTGATGGTGTTCTTGAGTTCGAGGATCTCGCCGCGGGCGTCGACGGTGATCTTCTGGGAGAGGTCGCCCTGCGCGACCGCGGTGGCCACCTGGGCGACGTTGCGGACCTGTGCGGTGAGGTTGCCCGCCATGAAGTTCACGGAGTCCGTCAGGTCGCGCCAGGTCCCCTTGACGCCCTTCACGTCGGCCTGCCCGCCCAGGCGCCCTTCGGTGCCGACCTCGCGGGCGACGCGGGTGACCTCGTCGGCGAAGGCGGAGAGCTGGTCGACCATGGTGTTGATGGTGTTCTTGAGTTCGAGGATCTCGCCGCGGGCGTCGACGGTGATCTTCTGGGAGAGGTCGCCCTGCGCGACCGCGGTCGTCACCTGGGCGACGTTGCGGACCTGGGAGGTGAGGTTCCCGGCCATGAAATTGACCGAATCCGTGAGGTCGCGCCAGACCCCGCCGACCCCGGGCACCTGCGCCTGGCCGCCGAGCCGCCCTTCGCTGCCGACCTCGCGGGCGACGCGGGTGACCTCGTCGGCGAAGGCGGAGAGCTGGTCGACCATCGTGTTGACGGTCTCCTTCAGCTGCAGGATCTCGCCGCGCGCGGGTACGTCGATCTTCTGGGACAGGTCGCCCTTGGCCACCGCCGTCGCCACCTGGGCGATGTCGCGGACCTGGGTGGTGAGGTTGCCCGCCATGGCGTTGACCGACTCGGTCAGGTCCGCCCAGGTGCCGGAGACCCCGGGCACCTCGGCCTGACCGCCCAGGGTGCCCTCGGTGCCCACCTCGCGGGCGACCCGCGTCACCTCCGAGGTGAACAGGGACAGCTGGTCGACCATGCCGTTGAACACCGTGGCTATGTCGCCGAGCAGACCCGTGCCGTCGGACGGCAGGCGGGTACCGAAGTCTCCGTCCCGTACCGCCGTCAGCCCGGCGAGCAGCTGCCGTAGCTCCTGCTCGCCAGGGCCCCGCACCTGGGTGTCCATCGAAGTGCCGGCCATGCCCACCCTCGTTCCGCTTCGCAGGATCCCCACCCCGAGGACCCGGAACCAGGCCGGCGCCGGCAGCCCCGCCACCAGTGGTGACGCCGCGTTCGACGGCTCCGGCCGACGGGAAATCGATCGCAGACTAACTCAGTTGTCGTGCAGCAACAAAAGGCCGCCGAGAATGCCATGGCCCGGAAAAAAAGACGGGAAGCACCCGGCATGGCAAGGCCGTGCCGGGGAACCCGGCCTCGTTCCACCGTCTGCGGATCCGGTGCCCACCGCAACAGCCGCGGACGCCGCTCACGGTGTCCCGGGCGTCACGCCGCGAGGGCCTCCGCGACGGTCGGGTGACAGGGGGCGACGGCGTCGAGGCCCACCAGTTGCACGGTGCGCAGCACCGGGCCGTGGGCGCCCGCCAGGCGCAGCCATCCCTGTGCGGCCCGGGTGGCGTGGTGGGCGGCGACGAGCGCGTTGACGCCGCTGGAATCCATGAAGGTGACCTCGCTGAGATCGACGACGACCCGGGGGCCGGTGGTGGGGTCGGCCGGGGGCATCGCCCGTGTCAGCGTGCCCACACTCTGGTAGTCGATCTCTCCGCGGACGCCGAGCACGGCGATGCCGTCGACGTCCGTGCGCACGACGGCCAACTGGCCGCGTCCCACTGCTTCCTGGTTGTCTGCCACTTCGGTCCTCTGTGCCCTCGGTACGGGTCGAGCCCCCTTCCTGTAGCCAACGTTGCCCAGGATCCCGGCGGTGATGCACCCGATGTCCCGGCCGACTTCCCAGGGCGCAGGAATACCGTCGGCAAGGCCGGGTAGACGCGCGCCCATGAACGGGGTATCGCATGTCAGTGGCAGGGAGGAGCCTGTCCCGCCCGAGGAGTGTTCCCGGATGCCGGAGGCAGCACCTGCCGACGTCACCATCGCCCTGGACGGGACGGACGGCTGTATCGCCAGTGCGCGGCACCGGACGTCGGAGTTCCTGACCAGGGCGCAGTCCGAGCACGGACTGCCGGTCACCTCCCGCACGATGGACCTGGCACAGCTGGTGGTCAGCGAACTGGTCACCAACGCGCTGAAGTACGCGCCCGGACCGGTGCTGCTGCAGCTCCGCGTCGTCGACGGCCTGGTGGAGATCGAGATCTGGGACACCGATCCCACGCTGCCGCTGGCCCGGGCCGCCGACGCCGGACGGGTGGGCCAGCACGGCCTGGAGATCGTGCTGGCGGTGGTGCAGGGCTTCGAGGCCCGCCGTGAGCCCGTGGGCAAGTGCGTCACCGCCCGGCTCGCGCTCTTCGACGACCCGCTGCTGGGATTCGGGCAGCCGGCTGGTGGCGGTGGCCGGACGGCCGGTCGGCCCGAGCCGCCGAAGGCGGAAGGCCGGGAATGAAGTGTGGCGAGCGGGGCAGGCGGGCCGCTGCACGATCCGTGCGAACTGTTGACAGGCAGGAGGCTTGCGATGCTGATGGCACACCCGGCCGTACTGACGGACCTGATCGAGCAGTACGAGACACTGCGCGCCCTGCATGCGGACGAGGGCGACGAGGCCGTACGCCGGCGGATGGCCGACATCGCCTACACGCTGTGTGTGGCGACCGGTACCAGTGACATCGACGCCGCCCTCGTGGTGGCCCGGTACCGCCTGCCCGGTGCCCGCGTCGAGGACGACTCCCTGCTCTCCGCCTGACCCCGGACGACCGAGGGCGTCCCGCGCGGCGACTCGTGCAGATGCTGTGGAGGACGAGAGGACGGAGGAGCGGCGGGGCGTGTCCGGCCGTCGGTCGGGTATCGCGAGGGAACAAAATTGGCACCTGCATGGACAGGCGATGTCTGAAAGCGATACCTCGTGACTGGTCTCAGTGGCTCCGGGGACAGCCGATCGAGCGGGCCGTCGGACGGCCTCATGGCGCTGGCCGTCTCGATGGCCGACGCCGTGGAAGGGCTTACGACCCTGTGGTCGGTCGCCGCGCAGGGCGCCCGTGTGCGTCTGTCGCCGCACCAGTTGCGCGCCCTGCGGATCACGGAGGGGGAACCGGGGCTCAACCTCACCGCGCTCGCCGTGCGGATGGACGTCGGGCTGCCCGCCGCCAGCCGGCTGTGCGACCGGCTGGAGGCGGCGGGTCTGCTGGAGCGGGAGCTGCATCCGCGCAACCGGCGAGCGGTGCGACTGCATGCGACGAGGCAGGGCCGGCAGGCGCTCGAGGAGGTGGCGTGCCGCAGATCGCGGAGGCTGGCCGTCGCACTCGGTGCCATGGAGCCGGCCGAGGCCGAGGCCCTCGGGCGAGGACTCCGGGGCTTTCTGGCCGCGCTGGACGGCAGGCCGGGCGACGAGGACGTGACCGACTTCTGACGTGCGCGGGGGCGTGTGCCGGGACGTGCACGAGGACCTGAGCGGGGACGTGCACGGGATCGCGGCGTCGGCCGAGGCGGACCGGGTGACGGCACTCCGCGACGCCGGCCCGCGGCGGATCCGGTGACGGCCCTCCGCGCCGGATTCCCACCTCCGGCCCCCACCGCCGGCCGGAGCCGTCCCCGTGCCCGGCGGTCGGCAGCCGGCCGCCCGGTAGCGGGAACGCCGTCTCAGGTCACGACGGTCACGACGTCACGACGGCTTCCGCCCTCGCCAGTCCAGGCACACGACCAACGCGTCGTCGTCCGCCACGACGGCATCGCCGCGATGACCCGCCAGCTCGCGCAGCACGGCGCGCGGCACCTCGGCGGCGGGCAGCAGCCGAGTGGACTGGATGGCGCGGGCGAGCGCCCGCTCTCCGTACGTCTCGCCCTTGGGCGAGTGCACCGCGTGGACGCCGTCGCTGACGAAGATGAGCCGGTCTCCGGGCTCGACGGCGAAGTCCTGCGCCACGTAGTCCGTCTCCTCGAACATGCCCAGAGGCAGCTGGGCCTCGAAGGGCACGCGCTCGACCGCGCCGGCGCGCAGCCGCAGCAGCTGCGGGGAGCCGGCGTCCACCACGCTGGCCCGGCCGGTCGTCAGGTCGAAGTCCAGCATCAGGACGGACAGGTACCGGCGGCCCCGGTAGTGGGCGTAGACGGCCTGGTCGGCCAGGGCCGCCTGGTCCTCGATGGCGATTCCGGCGCGCCGCGCGTTGCGCAGGGCGTTGACGGCGAGGTTGGTCAGCAGGGCCGCCTCTATGCCCTCGCCCATGCCGTTCGTGACGTACAGCATCAGCCGGTCGGACGTGGCGGACCAGTCGAAGTTGTCCCCGAAGACGGCGTAGGCCGGTTCCAGCTGGCAGGCCAGGTCGTACTCGGGCCGGGAGCAGGAGCGGCCGGGCAGCAGGTGCCACTGCATCTCCGCGGCCAGGGTGAGCCGGTCCTTGCGCCGGGCCTGCAGGTACAGGTCCGTGTCGCGCTCGGCCACGACCACCTCGTGCGCCAGCGCGTCGGCGATCTCGGCGAGTTCCGGGACGCACTCGGACGCCGTCTCGCGGCTGCGCAGCGTCACGGACAGCACGCCGAGCCGGTCGCCGCGCACGCTCACCGGCAGATGGACCCGGGCCGGCCGGCCCCGGCCGTCCTCCCAATAGGGTGCTTGCGAGCCGAAGGCACGGCCGGCCGGGCTGCCGTGCACCGGGATCGGCTCCAGGTTGTGCGGCGCCACCGACACCGGCTGAAGCACCGTCAGGCTGTAGTCGGCCATGAACAGCTCGACGTCCGCCGCGCCGTATCGCTCGGTCAGCACGGCGCGGACCGCGTCCAGCAGTTCGTGGGGAGCCGCCGTGCGCAGAGCGCGTTCAGCGGTCTTGAATCTGTTCACGATGAGGGGTGCACCATTCTGTCTCCTGACAACGTGCGGGCCCGGCGGCGGCGCCGGTGCTCCGCGAAGAGCCGCGTCTGTCGTCCCGAGGTGTCCGTGGCCGGTGGCGGCTGCTAGTACGCTGAGAGGCGCCCCAGTGCCTGCGAGAGTGTGACCGTGACTGCCTTCCGCCGCCGCCCGGAGCCCGAAGAGGTCGCACATGTGACCACGCGGGCCGTCGAGCTGCTGGAGGTTGTCTGGGGGCGGGCCTCGACCGCGCCCACCTCAGCCTCCCAGCTGCGCGTGCTGCACATCCTCGAGCACCATGACGGCATCAATCTGCGCACCCTCGCCGAGTTCCTCGCCTCCACTCCGCCGTCGACGAGCCGGCTCTGTGACCGGCTGCAGGCCGCGGGGTTCGTCGAGCGCATGGTGAGCCCGGAGGACCGGCGCGAGGTACGGCTCCATCTCAGCGCCCGGGGGCGCTTCTTCCTCGCCGATCTGCGCGCCCGCCGGGAGAGCGAGTTGCAGAAGGTGCTGGCCGACATGCCCGCGGCCAAGCGTGTCGCCCTCCTGGAGGGCCTGGAGGCGTTCTGCGCCACCGCGGCCTCGCAGATACACGACGAGGCTCCGGACTCCGACAGCCGGACCGCCTGAAGAACCTTCACGGCACCGGTGCCACCACCGCTTCACGACGATGGCGGGCGGTGCCCGGAGCGGTCTCCGTCCACCGGATCATTCCAGGTCCTTCCCCGTGTACGTCCGACGCGGCTACTCTGTTGCCTCATGGCTATTGTTGTCAAACGGCAACTGTTCTTCGAATTCTCCTCACACCTTTCGGCCACCTCCCGTCGGCACGATCCGGAGCGACCGTGCGGTACGTCCCGAACGCCGGAGACCCGCGAGTGATCGAAAGCACGACCCGGCACGTGACTCGGGTGCGGGGTGCTCACGACGGCCGTCCTGACGGCCGTCCTTCCGCGGCGCCCGCGTCGGCCCCGCACGCACCGCCTCCGCGCGGTCGTGCTCGCCCGTCGGCGAGCCCGGCAGCCATCCGTGTACCCGCCGAGAGGGAACGCATGACCATCGTCGCCCCGTCCGTGGCGACTCCCGGGGGAAGCGGCCCGGCCGCCCGGTCCGGCCCCACCCGTCCCCCTGGGACCGGCGACGTGAGGATGGCGCCATGCACCCGGCTCCCGATCTGAGTGTGCTCATCGACCGCCGTGAGCAGATCTTCGTGATCACCGTGCGGGGCGAGGTCGACCACGACGACGCCGGTGACTTCGAGCGGGCCTGGGAGGCGGCCAACCGGGCGGCGATGCCCGTTACCGCGGTGGACCTCACCGCGGTCACCTTCGCCGACAGCATGCTGCTCAACGCGCTGATCCGGGCCCGCCACCGCCACCAGGCCGACGGCAGGACCCTGGTGCTGGTCGGTCCCCTGCGGTCCGCCGTCAGCCGGCTCCTGGAGATCAGCGGCACCACGGAGCTGTTCACCGTCACGGACGTCCGCCCCGGCGGAGGCGGCGCGGATCCGGGCGGAGGCGGCGCGGACCCGTCATGAACGTTCACACCGGCACGGTTCGGCGCCCATGCCTGAGGCCGGCCATGGCACGACCGGCCTCCGGTGCCGACGCGCACCCGGAGCGATGCTGTCGGTTCCGGTCCGTGACGACAGGACTCGGTTGGCGTTCCCCCGCATCGGTGGCTGTCGCAGCCGCCGACCGGAACCGTGAGGTCCGGCTTCGGCTGCCGCCCCCACGGGCTGTTCAGTCCGCGCAGGGGGTCGGCCGGGGGAAGCCATGGGGAGGTGAGGGATCCGCCGGCTGTGCCTCGGTCAGGGGAAGGCGTGCTCGCAGAGTGGTACCTGCCCCCTCGGGGCTGTGGAGGCCCAACGTCCCGCCGAGGGCCGTTACCCGGTCGGTGAGGCCGACCAGCCCCGAGCCACTCCCCATTGCGGCGCCTCCGACGCCGTCGTCGTGAACGGACAGGCACAGGACGTCGGGGCCGGTCCTCGCGCAGACGTGGACGCAGGATGCGTGGGCATGCTTCGCGGTGTTGGTCAGCGCCTCGGAGACGACGTAGTAGGCCGCCACCTCGATGGGCTCGGGCAGCCTTCGTGGCACATCCACGTCGAGTTCCACCGGAACCGGTGAGCGACGGGCCAGAGCCCTGAGCGCGGGGGCCAGACCTCCCCGGATGAGGACTGCCGGATGAATGCCACGGGAGAGCTCGTGCAGGTCGTCCAGTACCCCTTTCAGGGACTCGGCGGCCCGGGAGATCCTGGCCCTCAGTTCCCGTTGGCCCGCAGGGACCGTGCTCTCGGCCACTTGCAACTCCAGCAGAAGGGCCACCAACCGCTGCTGGGTGCCGTCGTGCAGATCTCGTTCGATGCTGCGCCGTGCCTGGTCGGTGGCCGCGAGAATCCTGGATCGAGACGTGGACAGTTCCGCATGGCCCTGCTCCAGCGAGTCGGCCATGCGATTGAAGCTGCGCTCCAGGAGCCCGATCTCGCCGACCGCTGTCTCCGGTGTGCGGGCGGTCAGGTCCCCGTTGGCGAGCTGGTCGGCCATGGCCGCAGTCCGGCGCACGGGATCCACGATTGCCCTGATGACGTAGCACGCGACGCCGATGGTGGTCACCACCGAACCGGACAGACCGGCGATGGTGGCGGCGACAGCCTGGTCCGTGGGCGTCGCGGCATGTGCCTCCCTTTCCTTGGCCATGGTCTGCTCGGTGGCAACGAGGTCGTGAAACCCGTCCAGAATCACCTGGAAACGGCGGTCGTCCTCCCTGCTCAGGACGGACCGCTCTCTCAGGGAACGGTCGTGCCCCGCGGCGTTCGCCAAAGACGTGGAGTAATCCTTGATGTATGCGGTGCACATGTTCTGGATCCACTCCGCTCGGGCCAGCTGCCCAGGGCTCTTTGCGGTCAGGCTCTTCAGCTTGTCGGCCTCCATGGGAAAGGCGGCCACGGAATTCTGCCAGCGTTTGACGTACCGCGGCTGTCTGGTCAGGGCATAGCTGTGCAAGTCCATCTCGAAGTTGAGCACCCGTTGCTCTGCCTGGTTCGCCACTATGCGCACCTCTTCTGACTTCTGTGCAAGCCGGTGGATGGTGCCCAGGTCGACGACCGAGTGCAACAGGATGGCGAAAGCTGTGCCGATGGGGAGAACGAGGAGGCTGCTCGCGATGATCAAGCGGCGTACGATGCCTCTGTTCCCGCCCGTTTTCCGGGTTCGGGAGGTGCAGGAACTGGTGTCCGCCCGTCGTAGGGAGGATCCGCTGGCCGCACTCAGCACGCGGGAACGCGAGGTGTTGGAGTTGATGGCCGAGGGCCGCTCCAATGCCGGCATCGCCCGCCGGTTGTGGGTCGCCGAAGGAACGGTGGAGAAACATGTACGCAATATCCTGGCGAAGCTGAACCTTCCGGAGACCGAGGACGACCACCGTCGTGTGCGGGCGGTCATCACGTTTCTGGAGGCCCGCTGATCGAACTGTCATGGTGATCCTCGTTCGCTGCGGCGAGCAGAGCGCGAACGGCATTGCCCGACAGAGCAGTTTTCGCCAGGAAGCCGGCTGCGGCACTCTCCTCGATCATGCCTGCGTATTCGTCCTCTGCGTGGACGGAAACCACAATGACCAGCGGGGGAGACGGGCCGGTCTCGAGTCGCATTCGGCCGGCCAGCTCCAGACCGCATTCGCTGCCCAGATCGATGCACCTCATCGCCGCCGCGGGCGCTGAGCCGCTCGCTGTCTCGTCAGCCGACCCCCGGAGAACTCGCAGGTCGTCGGGGCAGCGGGCGGCCCGCAGCAGTCGTACGACGGGCTCGAGCAGCTTTGGCGTGGCCTCCGTGACGAAGAATTCCCTTTCAGCGGGGGGCGTGCCCGCCTCGTCCGTCTCGACCAGTAACGACGCGATGGCCTGCGGCCGGAGGTCCATGATGAAGACCGTGAGCGGTTCGTCACGGTCCGCCTGGATGACCTGGCTCGTCGACGGCAGGTCGAGCGAGGCGATCACGTACTTCCCGGCACCGTACTCGTACGGTTCGCCGTTGAACACCGTGCGCATGGTGCCCCGAGCCACGATCGCCAGGGTGGGTCCGGGCACGGGGGCAACGACCGGCGGAGTCGGCTCGTTCACGACCACAACGGCCACGCCGTCGGCAACCGTGGCTCTGCGGCCGCCGTCCCCCACGTGTTCAACGATCAGCGTGTGCAGCTCCTGCAGAAGCTCCATCCTCAACCTCCGAACAGGACGAGGTTCAGCAGAGGGTTAGGCGCCCAAGCGTGCCGAGGAGATGTGGTGGTCGCTCGGGGCTTGTTCCGGTGTCGGAAGTTCTTCTTCCGCCCAGATGGTCTTGCCGAGGGAATGGTGGCGTGTGCCCCAGCGCCTGGTGAGCTGAGCGACGATGAACAGCCCCCGGCCGCTCTCGTCGAAGGTGCGGGCTCGCCGCAGATACGGGGAGGTGCTGCTGCCGTCGGAGACCTCGCAGGTCAGTCCGGCGCCGTGTCGGATCAGGCGCAGTCGGACAGGAGGGCGACCATGGCGGATCGCGTTGGTGACGAGCTCGCTGGCGATGAGCTCCATGGTGGGTGCGGCCTCTTCAAGTCCCCACGCGGCGAGCTTCCCTGAGATGTGCTTACGAGCTTGCGAGACGGCCGCGAGATCGGCTGAGAGCTCCCAGGCACCGACATTGCTGCCGTCGAAGGCATGTGTGCGGGCCGCGAGGACGTCGGCGTGGACATAACGCCCACTGGATACGAGGGCGTCGAGGGCCCGGCGGCAGAGGGCGTCCAGGCCGCGCTGAGATCCGGCAACCGCCTCGGACGATGCGGTCCCACCGGGCCGGGCTGCCAGTTCGGGTGTCCCGGGGGTGTGCGCGTACAGCAGGAGCACACTGCCTTCGGGGAGCGCGACCTCGGTGGCCTCCGCGGGCGGTTGGGCAAGTCCGAGCGGCAGGCCGACAGGAAGCTCCACGGTGGTGGCCAGGCCGTCGGGCCTGATCACGGTCGGCGCGGGATACCCGGCGCTGGCGAGGGTGCAGCGCGCGGAGACGGGGTCGTAGACGGCATACAGGCAATGGGCGGTGGTCCCGGCCGCGCTCTCGTCGTGCTGGGGCCGCAGCCGGGCAAGTACGCTCTCCAGGTGGGTGAGGAGTTCATCCGGTTGCAGGTCGATGTCGGCCAGTGTGCGTACCGCGGCGCGGAGTTCGGCGGTGATTCCGGGCGAGTAGCTCCCGTGGTCGGGGACGGATCCTGCGACCAGCGCGACCCGGGCGCCCGGCAGTGGTATGACGTCGAGCCAGTGGGCTTTGGGCACGGCTGTGCTCTTGCCGGCCACGCCAGAGCCGGCAAGCTCCACCGCCGCGGGCTGCGGCAGCGGGGACGGTTGCCCGTCCGTCACCGAGAACGGAAGCGCGTCGCCGGGTGCGCCGTCTGCGGTGTGCCTCGCCTCTGAGGTGACTGCCGGACCGTCGACGCTCAGCACCGGCTGTTCCGCCCGGGTGCAGTGCCGGCGTTGCAGACGCAGGCGGGTCCGGCAGATCACAAGGCTCAGGCCGAAGGACAGCACCGCGGCGGAGATCACGACTGCACGGCCTCCTTCGGAGACCCCGTGGATCGCCAAGCCGTAGACGGCCGCACTGGCCACCAGGGTCGCGCCCCCGATGAAGAGGGTCCGGCGAACGGGGAGCAGGGCGGCGGCCACGAGGGGGACCAGCACCGAGTAGTCGGACCAGCGGACCAAGCCGCCGGTGGAGACGCCCAGTTGGACCGCGCATATGGCGCTCAGGTAGATGACGAGCAGCGAACTCGGCTGGCACAGTAGACGTCGTACAGCAGCCATCCTTGTCTCTGTCCCTTCATGGTCGGCCTCTGGTGCAAGGCACAGGGCCCCGTTGTCCGCGACGGACGACCCGCCGATGTGGATGCCTCTGACGCGGCTCATGCGGCGGCCTCCGGGGAATCGGACGCGTGGGCAGGGCGCTGGACGGCCACCATGGCGAGGTCGTCGTCCAGGTGTTGACCCGCATAGCTGTTGAGGTCATGGCTGATGTGTTGCAGCAGGCTGTGCGGGCAACACCAGGTCCACGTGGCAGCTCGCTCCAGGACGGGGTAGAACGTCCCGGTGGCGTCGCGGGCCTCGGCGAGTCCGTCGGTGTAGAGCAACAAGGTGTCCCCTGGAGAGAACGCGAACGTGTCGAAGGGGAATGCCTCAGCCGTGCTTCCGGCCAGTCCGAGTGGCGGAGCAGGCCGGTCCACACACAGGCGGGTCACCCCGCCGCGTTGCCCGCGCAGCGGCGGAGGGTGTCCGCAGCTCACGACCCTGACGGTCTCTTCTGCGTCGGGAAGTTCGACCAGCAGAGCGGTGATGAAGCGTTCCGCGCTGTTGGGGTCCCTCTCGCTCATCTCGGCCAGGTGCCTGCGGACGCTGCGTTCCAGGGAGGCCGCCAGCTGCGGGAGTGTCTCGTGTTCATGGGCTGCCTCGCGGAAGGCACCGAGCAGGGCGGAGGCGTCCTCGACGGCCGGCAAACCCTTGCCGCGGACGTCGCCTATGAGAAAGCGGGTCGTGTGGCCGGAGCGGACGGCGGCGTACAGGTCGCCGCCCACCAGGGCGTGCGCGGTGGCCGCCCGGTACATGGACGCGATGCGCAGAGAACCCAATGTGTGCGGGATCGGCCGCAACAGAACCCGCTGGGCCGCCTCGGACACAGCGCGCACCTGGGTGAGTTCTCTCAGATCGCGGTCGTGCAGCGCGCGAGCGGCGACGGCAGAGCCCGAGACCGCCAGCAGAGCGCCGATGTGTATGGGCAGCAACGGCGAATGCAGCAGGCCGTCGTGCCAGTCGACGAGGACCACTGCCGCACTGGCGGTGAGTGCCATGGCGACCGTGAATCGCACCCGTGCGACCGCCGCGGTGCAGGTGGGGGCCGCCACGAGCAGCGGTGAGAGATGAATGGCCAGGGGGGCGAAGGACGCCGAGAGGGTGATGGCAGCGATCAGCAGGAGAGGAAGCACCAGATGCGCTCGTGTGCGTCCTCGGGGCAGGAGGCTGTCAGGGCCAGGCACTGAGACATCGCGAGCAAAGAATTTCATGGGTGATCCTGCGAGGGTTGATCTCGTGAGCGCCTGGGATTCGGCGTGCCGGCCGTCCGGGAAGTCGTTCACCTTCTGCGCGTGGTCATGCGGTGCGCCACGGCGGAAACCGTCGCTGTCCTTACTCTCTGTTTGACGCATTCTTACCGTATGGCGGTAATTCATTTCCGCTATGCGGATTCCAATGTGCGCCGGGCGCAGGACCGGGTCAAGCGGGGACGCCGCGCACAGGCATTACGGAATTCGAACGTCGGCTGCCCCGCCGCCTCCCGGAGCCTCGCAACTGTGCCGACATTCCGTGACGCGCGTACGGCTCCTGGCCGTGTGAGTCCTGAAACACCTGGGGGCAGCTGACCGGACATGCGAAATGATGTAGCTTCCGAACACCGCCCTTGACCTGCAAAAAGCAGGCAGGGAGCAGACAAACCGGGAGTATCTCCGTGTTTCGTACCATGTTCAAGTCCAAGATCCACCGCGCCACCGTCACCCAGGCCGACCTGCACTACGTGGGATCCGTGACCATCGACGCCGACCTCCTCGACGCCGCCGACCTGCTGCCCGGCGAGCTGGTCCACATCGTCGACATCACCAACGGCGCCCGGCTGGAGACGTACGTCATCGAGGGCGAGCGGGGCTCCGGGGTCGTCGGGATCAACGGGGCGGCCGCTCACCTCGTCCACCCCGGAGACCTGGTGATCATCATCAGCTACGCTCAGGTCACCGACGCCGAGGCGCGTACGCTTCGGCCGCGGGTCGTGCACGTCGACCACGACAACCGGGTCGTGGCCCTCGGTGCCGACCCGTCCGAGCCGGTACCCGGCTCGGACCAGGAGCGCAGCCCGCAGGCCGTGTCGGCCTGACCGGAGGACCAGGAGGGCGACATGAGCGACATCGAGATCCGCGACGACC
The DNA here is from genome assembly GCF_042899865.1 of Streptomyces sp. NPDC013157. Classification (NCBI taxonomy): domain Bacteria; kingdom Bacillati; phylum Actinomycetota; class Actinomycetes; order Kitasatosporales; family Streptomycetaceae; genus Streptomyces; species Streptomyces sp. NPDC013157. Next base: position 133,489 of record NZ_JBIBAK010000008.1, read on the forward strand.
GGGCGGCCGGCCGTCTGGAGGCGGTCGCCGGCGACGAAGTCGTCGGCCACATCGAGTACTTCGTCCTGGAGTCGCCCTCCCGGGCCCTCGTGCCCGTGCACACCATCGTGGAGCCGGCGCACGAGGGGAAGGGCATCGCGGGCTCCCTCGCCCGCGAGCTGTACGCGATCTCCGAGCAGGAGAAGACCCCGGTGGCCCCGCTCTGCCCGTACGTCGTCAGGTGGGCCGAGCGCCACCCCGACGTGGCGCCGACACCGGACCCCGAACTGCTGCGCGCCGCGAAGGAATGGCTGGTCGCCCACCCCGGCCGCTTCTGACGGCCCGGGCATGCTCGCCCTCCTCCACACCTCACCCCTCCACGTCCCCGTTTTCGACGCCCTGCGCGACGAGCACCACCCGGGCCTGGAGCTACGTCACTCCGTGGCCCCGGACCTCCTGGCCCGGGCCCGCCGGGAGGGCCCCGAAGCGGTGGCCGGGGATGTCGCCGCGGCCCTCCACCAGGCGGCGAACTCCCCTGCACGGGCCGTGCTCTGCACCTGCTCGACGATCGGCGAGGTGGCGGAGCGGGCCGCCGCCGACGTCGGCGTACCGGTCATCCGTGGCGACCGTCCGATGGCGGCCGCGGCAGTGGCGGCGGGCCCCCGCATCGCCGTCCTGGCGACGGTCGAGAGCACCCTGCCGCCCACCCTGGCCCTGCTCGACGACGAGGCGCGCCGCGCGGACCGCCCGGTCCGGGCCCGCGCCCAGGTCGTACCGGACGCCTGGACCCGCTTCGAGGCCGGTGACATCGAGGGATGCGCCCGCCTGGTGGCCGCCGCGGCGGACGCCGTGACCGACGCCGACGTGATCGTCCTGGCCCAGGCATCCATGACCTCGGCCGCGAAATTCACGACCACGGCGGTTCAGATGCTGTCCAGCCCCCGTCCGGGCCTCGCGGCGGCTGCGAGGAGTGCGCGAGCGCCGGTCGGGTAGGTGGCGCAGTAGACCCCCAGAGGTGACATCGAGCCACTGGCCGGAGGACACCATGACGAATCCACACCCAGCCCCCGCCCCGGACCCCCACCCTCCGGACCCCTACCCCAGCCCGGTCCCCACCCCCCAGCCACCCCCGGCCCCGGAACCAACCCCACCACCCCAGCCCCCCACCCCGACTCCGACCCCACCACCCCCCGACCCGTCCCCCATCCCCCCGGGCCCAGAACCCACCCCCACCCCAGAACCGGGCCCGCCCCTGACCTGAGCACCCCCGAAGACCCCGAGCAGCAGCCCCGACCCACCGGCACCTCAAGGCGCGCGGGAAAGCACGCGCAATCCCACGACGTACCGGCACCCGAAGGTCGAGCTCGCCCCGTTCCCGGGGGCGCGGGGAACTGCGCGAAAACCCACGACGCGCCCGCACTCGACCGCCGGCTCCAGCCCGGCTCAGGGGCGCGGGGAACTGCGCGAACCCGCAGCCCCCCGCACCCCGCAAACGCGGCCGACGCTACGCCGTGACCTCCGAGCGGTCCCCGCCCCACAGCGTGTGGAACGACCCCTCCCGGTCCACCCTCCGGTACGTGTGCGCCCCGAAGAAGTCCCGCTGCCCCTGCGTGAGCGCCGCAGGCAACCGCTCCGCCCGCAGCGCGTCGTAGTACGCCAGCGCCGCCGAGAAGCCGGGCACGGCGACCCCCTCCCGCGTCGCGGCGATGATCACCTCACGCCAGTCGTCCTGCGCCTCCGCGATCTCCCGCGCGAACGTCTCGTCCGACAGCAGGCTCGGCAGGTCCGCCCGCGCGTCGTACGCCGCCCGGATCCGGTCCAGGAACGCCGCCCGGATGATGCAGCCGCCCCGCCAGATCGAGGACACCGCGCCGAGGTCGATGTCCCAGTCGTACTCGTCGCTGCCCGCCTGGATCTCGTGGAAGCCCTGCGTGTACGACACGATCTTCGACGCGTACAGCGCCTGCTCCACCCGGTCCGCGAACGCCGCCGCCTCCGCCTCGGACAGCGCCCTCGGCTTCGGACCGGCCAGACCCCGGGACGCGGCCCGCAGGTCGGCGTGACCGGACAGCGAGCGCGCGAACACCGCCTCGGCGATCCCCGACACCGGCACGCCCAGGTCGAGCGCGATCTGGACCGTCCAGCGGCCGGTACCCTTCTGCTCCGCCTGGTCCACCACCACGTCCACGAACGGCTTGTCGGTCGCGGCGTCCACGTGCGCCAGCACCTCCGCCGTGATCTCGATCAGGTACGAGTCGAGCCGGCCCGTGTTCCACGTGCGGAAGATGTCCGCGATCTGCGCGGGGGAGTACCCGGCGACATCGCGCAGCAACTGGTACGCCTCGCCGATCAGCTGCATGTCGGCGTACTCGATGCCGTTGTGGACCATCTTCACGAAGTGCCCGGCGCCGTCGGGGCCGATGTGTGTCACGCAGGGCGCGCCGTCGGCCGCCTTCGCCGAGATCTTCTCCAGCATCGGGCCCAGCGAGTCGTACGACTCCCTCGGACCGCCCGGCATGATGCTCGGGCCGTGCAGCGCGCCCTCCTCACCGCCGGACACGCCCATGCCCACGAAGTGGATGCCCTGCTCGCGCAGCGCCTTCTCGCGGCGCCGGGTGTCCGCGAAGTGCGCGTTGCCGCCGTCGATGATCATGTCGCCGGGCTCGAGGAGCGGTGCGAACTCCTCGATCACCGCGTCCGTCGGACCGCCCGCCTTGACCATGATGACCAGCCGGCGCGGCCGCTCCAGCGCCGCCACGAACTCCTTGGCGGTCTCGGCCGCGATGAAGTCGCCCTCGTCCCCGAAGTTCTCCACCAGCTCGTGTGTCTTCGACACCGTGCGGTTGTGCAACGCCACCGTGTAGCCGTTGCGCGCGAAGTTCCGGGCGAGGTTGCGGCCCATGACCGCGAGACCCGTGACGCCGATCTGCGCCGAAGTGCTCATACCGCCTGCTCCTCAAGAATCAAGTCGATCCCGTAGAACGTGCAAGGGATGCTGCCGCCGCTCATGCCCGCCAGTATTGCCCAAAGGCCATCCTGACCCGCCGTTCGACCGGCCGCACTTGCAGATACGGACCACACGGCCCCGACGGCTCAGTAACCTCGTGAGACGCCTTCCGGCAGTCCCGCCGGACCCTTACGGCTGAGGGCCCGTCAACGCCTTTTCCCGTCGCACCCGTTCGGGCGGGACGGCCGAGTCCTCGGGGACAGGAGGCGGCTGATTGCCGTCTTGTCATGGCCTGTTCGGGACGCTTACTTTTGGCCTTCCTGACGCGCGTGGCGAGGGGGGCTCCAGACATGGCCGATCGCGGACGGCACCGCCGGTACCAGCCGAACAGGATCAACCGCGCCTCGCTCACCGTCACGGCGGGCGGCGCCGGCCTCGCGCTCCCGCTCGCCGCCGCCGGCAGCGCCGACGCGGCCTCGGTGTCCACCTGGGACCGGGTCGCCGCCTGTGAGTCCAGCGGCGACTGGGGCATCGACACCGGCAACGGCTTCTACGGCGGGCTCCAGTTCACCCAGTCCACCTGGGAGGCCTACGGGGGCACGAGGTACGCGCCGCGCGCCGACCTCGCCACCAAGGACCAGCAGATAGCGGTGGCGGAAAGGGTCCTCGACGGCCAGGGGCCGGGCGCCTGGCCGGTCTGCTCGGTGCGGGCCGGGCTCACCCGCGGCGGCGACACCCCCGACGTGCACACCGAGAGCGCCGCCACCCACCCCGCGGCGCACCACGCCGAGAAGACTTCGGCCAAGAGCGCCGCGAAGAGCTCCGTACGGGACGTACAGCCGCAGACCACGCCGCAGTCCCGGGCCGGCAGGGCCGAGATGTACACCGTGGTGCACGGCGACACGCTCTCCGGGATCGCCGAGGAGAACGAGCTGGCCGGGGGCTGGCACCGGCTGTACGCGGCCAACCGCGCGACGGTCGGCTCCGACCCCGACCTGATCCTGCCGGGACAGCGGCTGAGCCTGACGGGCCAGGCGGCCAAGACCGAAGCGGCGGCGAAGAAGACCGCCTCCAAGGCCACGGCCAAGGTCCACCCGAAGGCCGACGCCAAGAACAAGACCAAGTCCAAGGCCAAGGCCGAGAAGACGAAGGCCGCCACCCACACCGGCCACACCCTCGTCGCACCCGTCGACGCCCCTGTCGGCACCGCGTACCACGTGTCCGGCTCGCACTGGTCGAAGGGCTACCACACCGGCGTCGACTTCCTCGCGCCCACCGGCACCTCCGTGAAGGCGGTCGAGGCCGGGCAGGTCGTCACGGCGGGCTGGGGCGGCTCCTACGGCTACCAGGTGGTGATCCGGCACGCCGACGGCCGCTACACGCAGTACGGCCATCTCTCGGCGATCTCCGTGCGGGCCGGGCAGAGCGTGTCCACGGGCCAGCGGATCGGCCGCTCGGGCTCCACCGGAAACGCCACGGGCCCGCATCTGCACTTCGAGGTGCGGACGGGGCCCGGATTCGGCACGGACATCGACCCGGTCGCCTATCTCCGGGCCGGCGGCGTCAGGATCTGATCCGCGTACGGCGCCGGGCCAGGAGCGGACCGTGCACGTAGTCGGCGGCGGGCAGCAGCACATCGGCCACGTCCGCGACCACGTCCGGCCCCGCGGACCCCGACCGCTGCTGCGGCATCTCGACCAGTGAGCCGGCCACCTTCGCCGGCTCCGCCTGCGCGGCACCGCCGCGCTCCGCGACGGCCTGCGCCAGGCCCGCCTCGGCCAGTTCCACCAGCGCCTCGACCAGCGGCTCGGGCGACGCCTCGGCCACGGCGGGCTCCGGCACCGGCCGGGCCGGATGCGGGGTGCGCTCGATACGCTCGGTCGTCAGCAGGATCAGGCCGCCCGCGGCCACCACACCGCAGCCCAGCGCCAGCAGGGTGCCCGTCGCGCCGTAGCGGAACGTCTCGCCGAACATCGTGATGCCGACCGCGGCGGCCAGCACCGGGTTGACCACGGTCAGCGTGGCCAGGGGTGCGGCGAGGCCGCCGCCCCGGTAGGCGGCCTGGGAGATCAGGACGCCCGCGACGGCGTAGGCGCCGATCACGGACAACCAGAGCAGGTCGGCCGTGGCGACGCCGCCGTCCCAGTCGATCGCCACGACCTTGGTGAAGACCGAGGACATGCCGAAGGCTATGCCGGAAGCGGTGGCGAGCAGCACGCTGCGCACCGCCGGGTGCCGGTGCGCGGCCCGGCCCGCGATCATCAGCGCGACGACCGCCGCGCCGGTGACCAGCGCGACGCCGATCCGCCCGGCGGAGTCCAGGGTGTGCGAGTCGGAGGAGCCGACCAGGGAGAGCAGACCGGCCAGACCGACGGTCGCCATGATCGCGCCCCGCCAGGCGGTCGCCCCGGCCCTGCGGCCGACGAAGAGGGCCGCCATGGGCAGCGCGAACACGATGGTGAGCGCGCCCAGCGGCTGGACCAGGCTCAACGGGCCGTAGGCCAGTGCCACGACGTGCAGCAGGCCACCGAGGCCGTTCAGCGCCATCGCCCCCCACCAGCTCGGGCGGCGCAGCGGCGCGTACTGCTCGTCGGGGGAGGAGACCGCTACCTGTTCCTGCACGATCGCTCCGCCGGCGTAGGCGACGGCGGAGACGAAGGAAAGCAAGACGGACAACGCGAGGGCGCTCATGCTCGGCTCCTCTGCGTCAGGCGTGGCCGGTTGGCCCCGCGCGGTGATCGGTCGGCTTCCATGAGCAACACTCTGCCCGTCCGCGTGCTTCCCGTCGTCGTACCTGAGCACCTAATGGGTCCTACTACCGATGGAGTACGGCGGGATCCTGATCATCCCCAGGGTGGGGGCCGCCGGGTGGAGACGGTGTGCGCCCGGGATCTCGTGAGGCCTGGTACTACTGCTCTTCGTGGACCTGTTCGAGGACCTGGACCCCCATCTCGCCGCGCTCCGCCCGCTCGGCGGCTTCTTCGTCCTGCGCACGGTCCGACCTGCGGTAGGAGAGCCCGACCCGGCGCGGATCGGCCAATCCACGACCTTGGCAAAGGCCTATGAAAAACTCACATCGGATGTTTACCGGAATGCGCTGACTTTCCGTGTCGACGCCGTTTCGAGGCGTCTGCGTACCGGCGAGCCCCGGGTCGCCGCCTCCATCGCCCACCAGGGGCTGGCCGCCCGGCTCTGGTCCGTCGCCCTCGGCTGCGCCGTCCGCTACGGCCGCCTCCCCGACCTCGGCCCCGGCCTGCTCCACTGGGATCCCGGCGCCACCGCCCCCGACGACCTCTGGCTCACCGAGGTACGCGCACTGCCCGCCGGCACCGGCCCGGCCGCGCCCGCCGACCCCGTAGTACCCGCCGACCCCGCAGTACTCGCCGACGCGGTCGTGCGAGTCGTCGTGCACGGCCACCTCGAACCCCTGGGGGCAGCCCTGCGGGACCGCTACGGCCTCGCTGCCGGCCTGCTGTGGGGCAACGCCGGCTCCGCGCTGGCCGGTGCCGCACGGGAGCTGGACCGCTGGGTGCGTGCGAACAAATGTGCCGACGTGGCCGCCCGGACCCGTACCCTCGCCGACGCCCTCTTCGCGCACCCCCTGCTGAGCGCCACCGGCACTCGCACCGGCCTGGCCTTCCGGCGTCGCAGCTGCTGTCTCTACTACCGGGTGCCGGGCGGCGGGGTCTGCGGTGACTGTTGTTTCACACAACCACCGCGCTCTTCCCCGCGCGCCGCATCTGGGTGACCATGGAACAACCGGCCGTGGAGAGCGAGGGGTTGCGGGTGCGAGTCGGACTGCTGACCCGGGAGTACCCCCCGGACGTCTACGGCGGCGCGGGTGTTCACGTGGAGTTCCTCGCCAGGGAGTTGCGCCCCCTGGTCGACCTGGAGGTGCACTGCTGGGGCGAGGGCCGCGGGGTCGGCGTCGTCCGGCACCGCCCCTGGACCGCCCTGGACACCGCCAACGACGCGCTGCGCACCTTCTCCGTGGACCTCGCCATGGCCGCGGGCCTCGAAGGCCGCGAGCTCGTCCACTCCCACACCTGGTACGCCAACCTGGCCGGCCACGTGGCCAAGATGCTCTACGGCGTCCCGCACGTGGTGACCGCCCACTCGCTGGAGCCGCTGCGGCCCTGGAAGGCCGAGCAACTCGGCGGCGGCTACGCCCTGTCGAGCTGGGCCGAGCGCAGCGCGGTCGAGGCCGCCGACGGCGTGATCGCGGTGTCCGGGGCGATGCGCACGGACATCCTCGACTGCTATCCCGCCCTGGACCCGGCGAAGGTCCACGTCGTGCACAACGGCATCGACACCGCTCTCTACCGCCCGGACCGCGCCACCGACGTCCTGGCCCGGATCGGCATCGACCCCGGCCGCCCCTACGTGCTGTTCGTCGGCCGTATCACCCGCCAGAAGGGCGTGCCCCATCTGCTGCGCGCGGTACGGGACATCGACTCGGCGGCCCAGGTCGTGCTGTGTGCGGGGGCGCCCGACACCCCGGAGATCGACCGCGAGTTCCGCGAGCTGTTCGCGGAGCTGAGCCGGGTCCGCGAGGGCGTGCACTGGATCCCGCAGATGCTGCCGCGCGCCGACGTCATCCAACTCCTCACCCATGCCGCCGTGTTCGCCTGCCCCTCGGTCTACGAGCCGCTCGGGATCGTCAACCTGGAGGCGATGGCCTGCGGCACGCCCGTGGTGGCGTCCCGGGTCGGCGGTATCCCCGAGGTCGTCGAGGACGGCAGGACGGGCCTGCTGGTCGACCTGGACGACGACTTCGAGGGCGGCCTGGCGCGGGCGCTGGACGCCGTCGTCGGCGACCGGGAGACGGCCCGCCGGATGGGCGAGGCCGGACGGGAGCGCGCCGTGGGGGAGTTCGGCTGGGACGCGGTGGCACGACGCACGGTCCGGCTCTACGAGGAGATCCTCAAGCAGCCGTAACGACAGGCGTAACGAACAGGCCGCCTGTTCGACGCGATCCCGGTGCAGGCTTAGCGGGTGTGCTCCCAGGGCAGGCATGGAGCACCAGGGTGAGGGGAGCGGCCATGCGTCGTGGTGGGCCTTCGGTACTCGGGATCGTGCTGGCCGGCGGGGAGGGCAAGCGCCTGATGCCGCTGACCGCCGACCGGGCGAAACCAGCTGTCACCTTCGGCGGTACCTACCGCCTGGTCGACTTCGTGCTGTCCAACCTGGTCAACGCGGACGTGCTGCGCATCTGCGTGCTGACCCAGTACAAGTCGCACTCGCTGGACCGGCACATCACCACCACCTGGCGGATGTCCAGCCTGCTCGGCAACTACGTGACCCCGGTCCCGGCCCAGCAGCGGCTCGGCCCGCGCTGGTACCTGGGCAGCGCCGACGCCCTCCTGCAGTCCCTCAACCTGGTCCACGACGAACAGCCCGACTACGTAGCGGTGTTCGGCGCCGACCACGTCTACCGCATGGACCCCCGGCAGATGCTGCAGCAGCACATCGAGGGCGGCGCCGGGGTCACGGTCGCGGGCATCCGCATCCCGCGCGCGGAGTCCTCGGCGTTCGGTGTGATCACCCCGGGCTCGGACGGGCAGACGATAGAGACCTTCCTGGAGAAGCCCGCCGACCCGCCGGGTCTGCCGGACGCCCCGGACTGCGTCTTCGCCTCCATGGGCAACTACATCTTCACCACCAAGGCCCTGGTGGAGGCCCTGCACCGGGACGCCGAGGACGACGACTCGGTGCACGACATGGGCGGCTCGATCCTGCCCCAGCTCACCGCCCGCGGCGAGGCCCAGCTCTACGACTTCGCCGCCAACCACGTCCCCGGCGAGACCAGTCGCGACCGCGGCTACTGGCGGGACGTCGGCACCCTCGACGCGTACTACGACGCCCACATGGACCTGATCGCCGAGCGGCCCGCCTTCAACCTCTTCAACCGCAGCTGGCCCATCTACACCCACTCGTACCAGCTCTCCCCGGCCCGCTTCAACGCCGGCGGCATGGCGAGCGAGTCCATCATCAGCGCGGGCTGCCTGATCCGGGGCCAGGTCACCCGGTCCGTGCTCTCCCCGGGCGTGCGGGTCGACCCGGGCGCGGTGGTCCAGGGGTCGGTGCTGCACGACAACGTGGTCGTGGGGCGGGGCGCAGTGGTGCGCGGCGCGGTGCTGGACAAGAACGTAGAGGTCCCGCCCGGCGCGACGATAGGCGTCAACCCGGACCGGGACGCCGAGCTGTACACCGTCTCCAAGGGCGGGGTCATCGGCCTCGGGAAGGGGCAGATCGTCTCGTAGCCCTCGTGCGCACTCCAACTCGCGCGCGACGCGCTGCGAGTGAATAACCCTCATTTGCCGGACTTTGGGGCCCTCTCCCCTCACGATGCAGACAGCGATGTCGAACTGTCGAACTTCGGAGGTCGTCCGACATGAGAGGGACCCGGTGCACACGGCTGTGCCTCGCCGCGGTGCTGACAGCGTCCGCGCTGCTCACCGCCCCCGCCGCGGGGGCCGCCGAACCGGCCGACGGCCACCTCGCCGACCTGGTGAACCCCTTCATCGGCAGCCAGGACGAGGGCAACACGTTCCCCGGCGCGGCCGTGCCCTTCGGCATGGTGCAGCTCTCTCCGGACACCGGGCACAGCACCGGCTACGACTACTCCCAGCACCGGATCCGCGGCTTCTCCCTGGTCCACCTCTCCGGCGTCGGCTGCGCCATCGGCGGCGACCTTCCCGTGCTGCCCACCACCGGGGACGTCACGCAGACGGACTACGCCGAGTACGCCGCCGGCTTCGACCACGCCGACGAGGCGGCGAGCCCCGGCTACTACCGCGTCGGCCTCGACTCGGGCGTGACGGCCGAGCTGACCGCGACCGCCCGCACCGGCGTCCAGCGCTACACCTTCCCGGCCACCGGCAAGGCCAACGTCCTGCTCAACGCCCACCAGGCGCTGCACAAGGCGGTCAGCAGCGACGTCGAGATCCTCGACGACCACACCGTCCGCACCAGGATCACCGGCCACGGCTTCTGCCGCGAGACCGCCCCGTACACCGTCTACACGGTGACCCGCTTCAGCCGGCCCTTCACCGCGTACGGCACCTGGAACGGCACCGCGGTCACCCCCGGCTCCCGCACCGGAGCCGACGGCGCCTACGTCCGCTTCGACACCACCCGGGACCGTACGGTCGAGGCGACCACCGCCCTGTCGTACGTCGACGCACACGGCGCCGAGGCCAATCTGCGCGCCGAGGGCGGCCGTTCGTTCGACGCGGTACGGCGGCAGGCCCGGGACGCCTGGGAGCGGCGGCTCGCCGGCATCCGCGTCCGGGGCGGCTCCCCGACCCTGCGCCGTACGTTCTACTCGTCCCTGTACCGCACCTTCCTCGCGCCCAACGTCGGCGAGGACGCCGACGGCCGTTACACCGGCTGGGACCGCCGGATCCACCGCGCCCAGGGGTTCACCTACTACCAGAACTGGTCGCTCTGGGACACCTACCGCACCCAGGCCCAGGCGCTCGCCCTGCTCGCCCCGCGCGAGGCCCGCGACATGGCCCTGTCGGTGCTGAAGATCGACGAGGAGGGCGGCTGGCTGCCCAAGTGGGGCTATGGCACGGTCGAGACGAACATCATGACCGGCGACCCGGTCACCCCCTTCCTGACCACCGCCTACCAGCTGGGGCTGCTCAAGGGGTACGAGGAGCGCGCCTACCGGGCGCTGAAGAAGAACGCCGACGGCGTGCCGCCGGCCGCCAACGCCGGGGTCGGCCGCGAGGCCAACGCCGAGTACCTCGCCGACGGCTTCGCGCCGTACCTCAAGGGCCGCCCGCACACCAAGGTGGGCGACTCCGACTACGACCACGGCGCCTCCGTGACCCTGGAGTACGCGCTGTCCGACGCGATGCTCGCGCAGCTGGCCCGGGACCTCGGCCATGTCGAGGACGCGGCCCGCTACGCCACCCGGGCGCAGAACTACCGCAACGTCTTCGACCCCTCCACCGGCTTCTTCCGCGCCCGCGACGCCTCCGGCCTCTTCACCGGCAACCCCGACCCGGCCCGCGGCATCGGCTTCCACGAGGGCACCGCCTGGCAGTACCAGTGGCTCGTCCCGCAGGACCTGCCCGGTGTGATCTCCCTGATCGGCGGCGAGCGCGCCACCAACACCCGGCTCGACTCCTTCTTCGCCTACGACAAGCTGCTCGCCGATCCGGAGAAGACCGCGCGGGAGGTGTGGGTGCACGGCAACGCGTACACCTACTACAACGCGGCCGTCTACAACCCCATGAACGAGCCCGACCTCATCGCGCCGTACACCTACCTCTCCACCGGCCAGCCCTGGAAGACCACCGACGTGGTGCACGCGGCGCTGACCCTGTTCACCGACGGCCCGACCGGGATGACCGGCAACGACGACCTCGGCACCATGTCCGCCTGGAACGTCCTGTCGTCCCTCGGCCTCTTCCCGGTACAGCCCGGCTACGGCACCTGGGGCCTGTCCACGCCCGTGTTCGACCGGGCCGACGTCCGCCTCGACCGGCGCTTCTGGCCGAGCGGCGGATTCACGGTGACCGCACCGGGGACCTCCGCCGGCCACCGGTACATCCAGAAGGCCCGCACCGACGGTGCCGACTACGGCCGTACCTATCTGACGACCGGTGCGCTGCGCTCCCTGCGGTCGCTGGCGTTCACGGTCGGCTCGCGCCCGTCAGAGTGGGGTACGTCACCCGAGGCGGCACCACCGGCGCTGAAATGACCTCAGGCGACGCATGAGCCCCGCCTCTTTCGGAGGAGGCGGGACTTAATCTGCTGTTAACTGAGCGTAGCGTGATCGTACTTGACCGTAATCATGAGTCGGCGTTTGACTGCTGATCCACCCTCCGTCAACGCGAGGCACCCTTTTCGATGACTGCGACTGCTGACCTGCTCGCCCCGCTCGATCTGGCGTTCTGGAACATCGAGTCCGAGCAGCACCCGATGCACCTGGGCGCGCTGGGCGTCTTCTCGGCGCACTCCCCGACCGCCGGGGCGCACGCCGCCGACCTGCTCGCGGCCCGGGCCGTCGCCGTGCCCGGTCTGCGCATGCGTATCAGAGACGTCTGGCAGCCGCTCGCCTTCGGCAGTGCCGCCCGCGAGACCGACCCGGACTTCGACCCCCTGAACCACGTCCGGCTGCACGCCCCGACCGCCGACTTCCAGGCCGTCGCCGGACGGCTGATGGAGCGTCCGCTGGAGCGGGGCCGGCCGCCGTGGGAGGCGCACGTGCTGCCCGGCGAGGACGGGGTGTCCTTCGCGGTGCTGTTCAAGTTCCACCACGCCCTCGCCGACGGGCTGCGCGCCCTCAAGCTGGCCGCCGGCGTCATGGACCCGCTCGACCTGCCGGTGCGCGCACCGCGTTCGATCGAGCCGCCGCGCCCGATGCTGGCGCTGCCCGACGTGCGCAGGCTGCCCGAGCTGGTGCGCGGCGCCCTCTCCGACGTGGGCCGGGCCCTCGACATCGGCGCCTCGGTCGCCCTGTCCGCCCTCGGGGTGAGCTCCTCGGCCGCGCTGAGGTCCGAGCCCACCGGCACCCGGAGCATCGCCGGGGTCGACCTCGACATCGACGACGTGCACCGGGTCCGCAAGGCCGTCGGCGGCACCGTCAACGACGTGCTGATCGCCGTCGTCGCCGGCGCCCTGCGCCGCTGGCTGGAGGAGCGCGGCGACTCCACCGAGGGCGTCGCCCCGCGCGCCCTGATCCCCGTCTCCAAGCGCCGGCCGCGCACCGCGACCCCACAGGGCAACCGGCTCTCCGGGTACCTGATACGGCTTCCGGTCGACAACCCGGACCCGATCGCCCGCCTCGACCGCGTCCGCACGGCGATGGTCCGCAACAAGGACGCCGGCCCCAACCGGGGCGCCGGTGCCGTCGCCCTGCTCGCCGACCACGTGCCCGCGCTGGGGCACCGGCTCGGCGGGCCGCTCGTCGGCCAGGCCGCCCGGCTCTGGTTCGACATCCTGGTCACCAGCGTGCCGCTGCCCGGCGTCGGCCTGCGCCTCGGCGGCCACCCGCTCACGGCCGTCTACCCGCTGGCCCCGCTCGCGCCCGGCCAGTCCCTGGCGGTCGCCATCTCCACCTACCGCAACCACGTCCACTACGGCCTGGTCGCCGACGCGAGCGCCGTCCCCGACCTCGACGTGCTGGCCCGCGCGGTCACCGACGAGGTGGACTCGCTGATCGCGGTCTGCGATCCATGATCCGGTCGGGTTTGGAGGTATCGCCCGGAGCTCCGTAAAATTCCCGGTTCGAAAGCGGGCGCGAGTCGGAGCGCCGCTGGTGGATCAGGGAAGCGGCAGCGCGATGACGGTGACACAGGACGGCCCGGCGGCCGAGGACGCGGTGCGGGCCGTGGACGAGGCCGTGGACGGGGCCGTGGTCCACGGCCCCGGCATCGACCCCGAGCGGCTCGCCGTCTGCCTCGGCGTGCTCGCCGAGCTGGACGAGCTGGAGGTCGACCACCCGGACGCCATCGCGGTGCGCCGGGCCACGGCCGGCATCTACCGCACGGTCAAGCAGCGCCGCCGCCAGGAGCGCCGGGCCGCCAAGACCGCCCACGACAAGGCGGTCACCGAGGCCACCGCGACCGGCTCCGCCCAGCGCATCGACGACGAGACCGAGGGCCTGCTGCCCTCTTCCCGGACCGAGGAGGGCAGGGTCGCCGGGATACTCCAGCGCCCGCGCTCCTGCTACACCTGCAAGACCCGCTATGTCGAGGTCGACTACTTCTACCACCAGCTCTGTCCGGACTGCGCACAGCTGAACCGCGCCAAGCGCGACGCCCGCGCCGACCTGACCGGCAAGCGTGCCCTGCTCACCGGCGGCCGCGCCAAGATCGGCATGTACATCGCGCTGCGACTGCTGCGTGACGGCGCCCACACGACGATCACCACGCGCTTCCCGAAGGACGCCATCCGCCGGTTCAAGGCGATGGAGGACTCGGCGGACTGGCTGCACCGCCTGGAGGTCGTCGGCATCGACCTGCGCGACCCGGCGCAGGCCGTCGCCCTCGCGGAGCAGGTCGGCGCGGCGGGCCCGCTCGACATCCTGATCAACAACGCGACCCAGACCGTACGCCGGCTGCCGGCCGCCTACGCGGCCCTGGTCGAGGGCGAGAGCGCCCCGCTGCCGGCCGGTGAGCTCCCCGGCCACCAGGTCATCGGCGCCTTCAACTCCGGGGCCGTCGACGGTCTCGCCGCGCTGCCGCTGGGCACCAGCGGCCTGGACGCGCAGCAGGTCGCCGACCTCGCCCTCGTCGCGGGCAACGCCAGTGTGGCCCGGCACCTCGACGGCACCGCCATCGACGCCGGCGGCCTCGTCCCGGACGTCGTCGACACCAACACCTGGGTGCAGACCATCGACCAGATCTCCCCGGTGGAGCTCCTGGAGACCCAGCTCTGCAACTACACCTCGCCGTTCATCCTGATCAGCGCGCTCCGGCCGGCCATGGCCGCGGCCGCGAAGAAGGCGGCGCGCGGCCGCTCGTACGTCGTCAATGTGTCGGCGATGGAGGGCGTCTTCGGCCGCGGTTACAAGGGCGCCGGGCACCCCAACACCAACGCGGCCAAGGCCGCCATGAACATGGTCACGCGGACCAGCGCGGCGGAGATGTTCGAGACCGACGGCATCCTCATGACCTCCGTCGACACCGGCTGGATCACCGACGAGCGGCCGCACTACGACAAGCTGCGGCTGGCCGAGGCGGGCTTCCACGCACCGCTCGACCTGGTCGACGGGGCGGCCCGCGTCTACGACCCGATCGTGCGCGGCGAGGAGGGCGACGACGTGTACGGGGTCTTCCTGAAGGACTACGAGCCGGGCAGGTGGTGAGCCCCGCTTAATCGCTGGCGACGCCTGCCACCGGAGCCCTAGTCTTCTGCCAGGCGCCGGTGTGCCCGGTGCGCAGGTCACGCGTACTTCGTGGTTCGATCCCATACGGGTCCACCCATGGGCCCGTCGCCCGCTGGGGGCAGCCGCGTTGCCGACTTGATCTCGGGCACGCGCGCCTCCCGTGGCCGGGGGTGGGCGCGGCTCCCCCCTCAGGTGGGCAAGTGCGCCGCTCTCACCCTGGTACCGCCATCCACCACCAGGTCCGCTCCCGTCACCCACTCCGCCGCGTCCGAGGCCAGCCACAGCACCGCCCCGGCCACATCCTCCGGCTCGCCGATCCGCCCCATCGGCAGCCCCGCGGCGATCTCGTCCTCCCGCGGCTCCCACATGAAGCGGGCCATCTCCGTGCGCACCAGGCCCGGGGAGACCGAGTTGACCCGCACCCGGGGCGCCAGTTCGCCCGCCAGCTGCTGGGTGAGATGCAGCAGTGCGGCCTTGCTGGTGCCGTACGCGCCCACGTGGGGGCCGACATGGGCCGCGCCCTCCGTGCAGATGTTGATCACGGAGCCGCCGTGCTCCCGCATCCAGCCGCGCCACGCGCACTGCGTCAGCCGCAGCGGGGCCTCCACGTTGACGGTGAACGCCTCCCGCCACACGCCCAGGTCGGCACCCATGAGCGGGCCGTACGGGCGGTTGGTCGCCGCGTTGTTGACGAGGATGTCCAGCCGCCCGAACTCGGTCAGCGCCAGCCGGGTCAGCTCCCGGGCGTGCTCCGGCTCGGCGACGCTGCCGGCCAGGCCGACCCCGCCCAGCCCGGCAGCCGTACGCCGCACCTCGTCCGGGTCCCGCGCGCTCACGCACACCAACGCACCGGCCGCCGAGAGCGCCTCGGCGACCGCGCGCCCGATGCCGCGGGTGCCGCCGGTGACGACGGCCGCCCGGCCCCGGAGCCCGTTCGACGGCCCGTAGGATGACGTCATCGCCGTACCGTCTCATGACGGAACGTCAGTCGACAGCCCCCAGGCGGGAGTTGCGGGCGGCGACCAGTTCCAGGACGGTCCGCCAGTCCTCCAGGACGCCCGCGTCGAAGCTGGCGGTGCGGCTCTCCTCGTCCGCCTGGCGCAGGCGCAGTACGTCGTCGTCCGTGGCGGCGCCGTCCCCTCGGACGAGGTGGTAGACACGTTCCCCGAGCAGGTGGCGTACCGCGCGCGCGGCGCCGTCGGCCGGGCCGAGCAGTTCCTCGATGCCGTGCACCAGGCCTGCCACCTGGAGCTCCTTGTCGGCAGGGCGGCTGCGGCGCAGCAGTGCCGCGGCGCGCAGCGCGCGCTGGTGCCGGCAGGCGTACAGCAGATCCATCAGCTCCTCGACGCTGCGCAGCTCCATGCGTCAGTCCTTCCGCGAGACAGCCGTTGTCCTGCGCCATCGGATCATGTCGAGTTTTCGACCCGGCCAACGCAACCTGAACTGCACAGCCTGTTGTGGCCCCGGCCCGCCGCCCGGTGCGCGACGACACCGGGCGGCGGGCCGGAGGCGGCTCAGTCGATCGGCTCCAGCCGGCAGGGGGATGCCTTGCCCCGGATGAAGGTGTAGACGACGGAGTGGCGGACGCCGTTGTCAATCCGCACCGTGTCGCCCCGGTGGAGGGTGCGGTGCCACTCCATCGGACCCTTGCCCGTGTCGGCCGGTGCACCAGGGCCGGGGTCGACCCCGACGATCACGTCACCGGGCCGCAGATTCCCGGGCAGGGCGCACCGCTGCCCCGCGGGCACCTTGTTCACCTGGGTGTACACGCCCGCGTCCGTCAGCTTCCGTATCAGGTCCTGCTGCTGGGGCCCGCTGAGGGCGACGTCCTGCAGGGTGAAGGTGACGGTGCCGTCCGGGTGCGTCTCGACCGCGAACGCGCTCGTGGTCCCCGACCCCGGCAGGACGACGGCGACCGCCGCCGCGGCTCCGCAGGCGGCCAGCGCCACGCCCACCCGGCGCGGGGTGACCACGCGGCGCGGTACGACGGTAACCGGCCCGGCCTCGGCCGCCCGCCGTACCACCTCGGCCTTGAGCTCGGCCAGCAACCGGTCCTCGAATGTCGCGTTCATGCGTTTCCCCTCACATACGAAAGTGAATCCGTGTCGGAGCCGGACGATCCGCCCGGCTGTTCCGCGGGCCCGGCCGCGGCGCGCAGCGTCTTGCGGGCGCGGTGCAGTCGTACGCGTGCCGCGACCGGGCGTATACCGAGCGCCGCGGCGGCTTCCGCGACGGTCAGCTGGTCCACGACGACGAGTTCGACGACCGCCCGTTCACCCTCCGGGAGCCCGGCCAGTGCCTCGCGGTGACGCCGCGCGGCCGCCTCGGCGTCGATGCGCTCCTCGAGCCGGGTGACGTCGTCCGGCTCCAGCAGACGGCGCCCCGCGAAGCGGCCGGCGGCCTGTGACTCGCGGGCCGCCCGCCGCCACTCGACCGACACGATGTTGCGCGCGATCCCGTACAGCCAGGCCGTCTCGCTGCCCCGGCCGGGGCGGTAGGAGTCGGCCGAGTCGAGCATGGCCAGGAAGACCTCGGCCGTCAGGTCGGCGACCAGGTGCGGGTCGGCGATCCGCCGCGCCACGAACCGGGTCACGCCCTCGACATGGCGCCGGTAGAACTCCTCGAACGCGGCAGGATCTCTCGCTGCGTGCACGCGACCGCCCCTCTGGACTCGTCGGGTTCCCGTCCGGGCGGCCGTTCCGCCCGGCGGACGAGGGCCGCCCCGGCTCGGGGCCGGCCTTCACTCACTACTTGTCGGTGAGCGGACGGGCGTTACGGGACGGGTGCGTCGGGAGCGGCCCGAGCGGACCGGGGGCGGCCGGGACGAGGCCGGTCGCCGGCCGGGCAGCCGGCCCGCGGATCAGCGCGTCCGGCGGTCCCCGGACAGCCGCCCCGGGTCGGCCTCGGCGGCGGCCGCCCCGCGGCCCGGTGATGCAGCTCGCGCACGCCGGCCGGCACGCGAGCGAGCGGGGCATAAACGGCGCATCATGTTACGAAAAGGTGCATTCGCGACTCGCCGATATGCGGAGCGACTCGCGATAGTTACACCTTGTTTGCACTCCCTATCGAGCGGACCCCTGCTCATTTGGTTAATCTATAGGGGACGGACAGCACCAAGGGGTCCCACCCACACCCACGGTCCGTCCCGGGACGAGCCGGTCGACAGCGGCCTGCTCTCTTGTGAGTTACCGGCGCCACCGCGTCCGAACTGGCCTTCAACCCAGACCCGAGCGGGCGCCAAGCACCGGAACGCAGACTGTCCGGCACGCCCCGAGGGTGACCCACACATAAGGAGTGCGCGGTGACACCGGAGAAGACGAATCGCGAGCAGCGCCCCAAGGAACGCACGGAGCGCGCGGGCACCCGGCCCGGACAGCTCGGCAGCCTCGACGTGTGGGCCCGGTCCGCCCCGATCCGCCTCGCGGGTTACGAGGAGGATCTCGCCGAGCCCCACATCCTGCCCAGCGTGGACTGACCGGCAGGTCGGTCCCGTCGCGATCGCCGACGCGCATGGGCGTGCGAGACTCACGCCCATGCTGATCAGAGAAGCCACCGCGGCCGACTGGCCGCAGATCTGGCCCTTCTGGCACCGGATCGTCGCCGCCGCCGAGACCTACGGATGGGACCCCGACACCTCGGAGGACGCGGCCCGCGCGCTGTGGATGAGCCCGGCGAAGCGTGTCTACGTCGCCGAGGACCCCACCGGAGCCGTCGTCGGCTCCGCCTACCTGACCCCGAACTACGGGGGGCCCGCCGCGAGCGTCGCCAACGCCGGCTTCATGGTCGATCCCGACCAGGGCGGCCGGGGCATCGGGCGCGCACTCGCCGAGCACGTCCTCGCCGAGGCCCGGGCGCACGGCTACCGGGCGATGGTCTTCAACGCCGTCGTCGAGACCAACCCCGCCGTGGCCCTGTGGACCTCCCTGGGCTTCACCGTCCTCGGCACGGTCCCGCAGGCCTTCGACCACCCGAAGCACGGACCGGTCGGCCTGCACATCATGTACCGCGCCCTGTGACGGTGACCGGCCCGGCCTCCGCGCGGTCCTCGAAGCAGCGGCCGCCGACACCCCGCCACGGCGGGCGAGCCGGCCGGCCGCACCGAGGACGACGGCGCCTCGCGCGCCTCCACGTGCGTGCTCAGCCGACAGGCGCCGTCCGCTGCCACGGCCGCAGCGTCTCCAGCTGCTGGGCCACCTCCAGCAGGACCGCCTCCGACCCCGGCCGGCCCACCAGCTGTACGGCGCAGGGGGCGCCCGAGGGCAGCGTGCCGAACGGGACCGACATCGCCGGCCAGCCGGTGAGGTTCCAGGCCGGGGTCAGAGGGGAGTAGTTGGAACCGGCCAGGGCGTTGCGGAACCAGCCCCGCTCGTGCCAGGGAGCCGCCTTCGGCGCGTGGCGGGCCAGTGCCGGGGTGAGCAGCACGTCGTGCTCGGTGAAGAACGGCGTGAGCCGGGCGCGCAGCCGCTCGCGGGCGTCGCCCACCTGTACCCCGCGCAGGAAGCGGCGCCCGATGGCCGCGTGCACCCGGGTCCGCCGGACCAGCAGGGCGGGGTCCAGGGCGGCCGCGTCCACGGCCGTCCCGGCGGTCCAGTGCCGGAGCGCGGTGACACCGATCGACGCCGGGTACGGCGGCTCGGCGCGCCGCACCCGGTGTCCGGCGCCCGCCAGCAGCCCGGCCGCCTCCGTCGCCGCGTTCGTATACGGCTTGCTGACGGTCACGCCGACCAACGGGCTGCGCAGCGAGACGGCGATCTTCCGCGGGGTGCGCTGACCGGCGGCCTCGAACTCCTTCCCCGCCAGTACCGAGAGCATCAGCCGGGCGTCCGCCACGGTGGTCGCCAGCGGCCCGTTCTCCGACATGCCGAACCAGTCGCCGTTGCCGATCCCGGCCGGCACCACGCCGAACCCGGGCTTGATGGTGACCAGACCACAGTTGGCTGCGGGGATCCGCAGCGAGCCCATGCCGTCGTTGCCGAGGGCGATCGGCGCCAGCCCGGCGGCGACCGCGGCCGCGCTGCCGCCCGAGGAGCCGCCCGCGCTGCGCCGGGTGTCCCACGGGTTGCGGGTGATGCCGTGGGCCCCCTCGGTGGTGCCGAAGACACACAGCTCGGGCACGTTGGTCAGCCCGATGACCACCGCGCCCGCCGCCCGCAGCCGCGCCACGGTGACATGGTCCGCGTCGGCGGGCGTGTCCGGCAGCGCGGCCGAACCGTCCAGGTGTGCCTCGCCGCGCACCGCCAGATTGTCCTTCACCGCCAACGGCACTCCGGCGAGGGGGAGTTCGGCGAGGTCGGCACGGGCCGCGACCTCGTCCGCCTCCGCCTGTGCCGCCTCCGCCCGGACCTTGCGGAACGCGCCGATGCGTCCGTCGAGCCGGTCGATCCGCTCCAGATGCCCCGCGAGCACCTCCCGGGGGGTGGCCCGCCTCTCGCGTACGGCGGCGGCGATCTCGGCGGCGGTCCGGCCGGCCCAGTCGGTCACGGGCGCTCCTCGGGGTGCATGCGGCTTACTCGTCGGTACGAAAGGGCACTCTGCCCGGCCGCGGGCTCCACGTCGAGAGTCCCGGAGCCTGCTCATGGGAACCGGATCCGCCTCGGGGTGGCCGCCGTGATCGACGCTCTCCTCGCTGGTCATCCGACCACTGGGTCAACTCTCGTTCGTGCACGCCCCATTGACAGGCTTCTGGGCCCGCTCAATCATCAGACATCCGATGAATGGAGCCGCGCAATGAGCATGTCTCCTTGTCCACGACGTCAGGTCCTGGGTATCGCGGCGGGCGCCGCCGCGGCGGCCGCCCTGCCCCTCGCCGTGCCGGCCGAGGCGCAGGCCGCCGGGGCGGCCGATGAGCAGGCCGAGGCGGGGACCGTGCCGCCCTGGGCGCCCGTCCCCGAACCCATTCCCGTACCCCTCGACTCCCTCTATGACAACGATGGCATCGACACCGCCGCCGCCCGGGGCGGTGACTTCGACGGCTCCGGCTACACGTTCCCGGGCGAGGAACTCCCGGCCGGACGGGTCGAGGTCGACGGCATCCCCTTCGACTTCCCGGCCGCCACGGCGGGCGCCGGGAACAACGTCGTCGCGCTGGGCCAGCGCATCGACCTCCCCAAGGGCCGCTATCTGTCGGCCCTCTTCCTCACCGCAGGCAGCTACGGAAACGCCTCCGGCGCGGCCACCGTCCACTACGCCGACGGCACGACCAGCACCGGCGGCCTGAGCGGCGGCGACTGGTACTCGGCGGGCGGGCCGCTGTCGGCGCCGTACCGCTACCAGCCGGACGGCGGCAAGGACGGGCACAGCGTCGGGATCGGCACCTCCGAGGTGTGGATCGACCCGCGGCGCGAGGCCGTCGCCCTGACCCTGCCGGTCACCAACCCGGCGGAGGCCGGCAGAGCCGCCCTGCACGTCTTCGCGCTCTCCCTCCAACCCGTCGCCCAGGGGCGGGCGCTGGCCCTGCGCGACACCCGGTCCACCAGCTCCCTGCTCGACGCCACCGGCGCCCAGAGCGTCGAGGCCACCGTCGTCAACGCGGGCACCGTCGCGATCCTGGCGGGCGACGCGGTGTCCGTACGCGTCGACGTCCCCGGCGCCCGCACCGTCGAGCCCGCCCGCATCCGCCGCCTCGACCCCGGCGAACAGGCACGCGTCCGCGTCGGCATCCGCAACCGCACGGGCACCGCGCCCGGCACCGAGCGGGACGGCACGGTCACCGTGCACGGCCGTGGCACCCAAGTCACCGTGCACAGGGGCACCTTGACACTCGGCACCGCCGACTACCGGCCCACCGAGACCTCGCTGGCCGGCCACCGGGCGCCCTACTGGTTCAACGACGCCAAGTTCGGCATCTTCATCCACTGGGGTGTCTACTCGGTGCCCGCGTGGGCGCCGGTCGGGGTGCAGTACGCCGAGTGGTACTGGGACCAGATGCAGGACCCGGGCAACCCGACGTACGCCTACCACCGGGACACCTACGGCGCGGACTTCGCCTACGACGACTTCATCCCGCGCTTCACGGCCGAGAAGTTCGACCCACGTGCCTGGGTGGAGCTGTTCCGGGACGCCGGTGCCCAGTACCACGTGCTGACCTCCAAGCACCACGAGGGCTTCGCCCTGTGGGACACCAAGGTCTCCGACCGCAACGCGGTCAGGCTCGGCCCGAAACGGGACCTGGTCAAGGAGCTGTTCGACGCGTCCAGGCGGTACACGCCCGAACTCCACCGCGGCCTCTACTTCTCCATGCCCGAGTGGTTCAACCCCGACAGCCCCTGGATGGGCCACGCCCCGCGCAACCCGTACACCCTGGACCCGCTGCCGTACACCGGCTACACCCCGGGCAAGGACTTCGTACGGGACTACCAGGCCCCGCAGATGCTGGAACTGATCCACGGCTACGACCCGGAGATCATCTGGTGCGACATCGGCGGCGCCAACGACAGCGTCCATGTCCTCGCCGAGTACTTCAACCACGCCAAGAACCGCGCCCGCCCCGTCGACGTGACCGTCAACGACCGCTCGGGCATCGGCTTCCACGACTACACGACGCCCGAGTACACGACGTACGCCGACACGGTCGTCGCCAAGTGGGAGGCCAGCCGGGGCCTCGACCCCCGCAGTTACGGCTACAACCGGGAGACCCCGGACGACGCCTACATGACCACCGAGGAGGTCGTGCACAGCCTCGTCGACATCGTCTCCAAGAACGGCAACTTCCTCCTGGACATCGGCCCGCGCGCCGACGGCACCATCCCGGAGATCATGCAGACCCGGCTGCGCGAGACGGGCGCCTGGCTCGACGTCAACGGCGAGGCGATCTACGGCACCACGTACTGGTCGCGCATGGCCCAGCTCGGCGACGACCTGCGGTTCACCGTCCGCCCGGACGAGGCCTTCTACATCCACTCCCTGACCCGGCCGGGCGCCAGGCTCACCGTCGAGGCCCCGGTGCCGATCCGCGCCGGCGACAAGGTGACCGTGCTCGGCCACGGCCGGCCCCTGACCTGGACGGTCTCCAACGGTGCCCTGGTGATCGACGTGCCCGACGCGGCCCGGCGGGCGGGACAGCACGTGTGGGTGTTCAAGGTCGAGTGGCATGGCTGAGGCACTCCGCAGGAGAGCGGCACGCCTGCTCGGAGCCGTGGCGGCACTGACGCTGCTGACGGCGCCGACCCCGGCGGGCGCGCAGGAGCGGCGGACGGCCACGCCGATCACCCTGCCCGCGCTGGCCGACTGGACGCCGGAGCAGGGGAGTTACAGGTTCGGCTCCGGTACCCGGCTCGTCGCCTCCGACCCCGCCGGGCGCAAGGTCGCCGACACCCTGGCCGACGATCTCCGGGCGGCAGGACACGGCGTGGTCCCGGTCGTCACGGGCGCCTCCCGGCCCGGCGACATCGTCATCGACGTCCGACCCTCGGCACGGCCCACCCTGGGCAGCGAGGGCTACGAACTCAGCTCCGGCCGACGGCTGTCGGTGACCGGTGCCACCGGGGCCGGCGCGTTCTACGGCACCCGCACCCTCCTCCAACTCCTCGCCCAGGGCGACCGGATCCCCGCCGGACACACGACCGACGTGCCGCGCTACCGCGAGCGGGGCGTCGGCGTCTGCGCCTGCTACATCCACGTCTCCCTGCCCTGGCTGGAGAACCTGGTCCGCGGGATGGCGTACCACAAGCTCAACCAGCTGCTCCTGGAGCTGAAGGTGAAGAGCGACGCCCATCCCGAGGCGAACACCTGGGGCTACTACACCAAGGACGAGATACGACGGCTGGTCGCCCTCGGCGACCGCTACCACGTCGAGATCATCCCCGAGATCAACTCCCCGGGCCACCTGGACCCCTGGATCGAGAACCGCCCCGACCTGCAACTGACCGACTCCGACGGCAACAGGCAACCCGCCCGGCTCGACGTCACCCGGCAGGCCGCCTTCGACTACTACACGAGCCTGATGGACGAGTACGCCCAGGTCTTCACGGCGAAGTCCTGGCACATGGGCGCCGACGAGTACATGCTCGGCTCGGACTACGCCAAGTACCCGCAGATGCTGCAGTACGCGCAGGAGAAGTACGGCCCCGGCGCCACCCCGCAGGACGCGTACGTCGACTTCATCAACCGCGTCCAGGCCTACGCGGCGAGCAAGGGCCGCCGGCTGCGCATCTGGAACGACGGCCTCACCGGCGCCAGCACCGTCCCCGTGGCCACCGGGACCACCGTCGAGCACTGGCTGAACGTGGCCGTGAAGCCGAGCCAACTCATCGCCCAGGGCTATGCGGTGATGAACGCCTCCTACTCCCTCTACCTCGTCCGAGGCGGCTTCCACAGCGACACCGAGGCGCTCTACGACCAGAGTTGGGATCCCCGCTCCTTCGAGGGCGAGAAACTCG
This sequence comes from Streptomyces sp. NPDC013157, assembly GCF_042899865.1. Taxonomy (NCBI): domain Bacteria; kingdom Bacillati; phylum Actinomycetota; class Actinomycetes; order Kitasatosporales; family Streptomycetaceae; genus Streptomyces; species Streptomyces sp. NPDC013157. The sequence goes on from NZ_JBIBAK010000008.1 coordinate 157,640, forward strand.
CCTCCGCCGACGGCGTCACCGGCGCGAAGATCAGCCTCTGGCCGGACAACGGCAGCGGTGAGACCGAGAACGAGGTGGCCGCGGAACTGTGGCCCGCCCTGCGTCATATCGCCCAGGCCACCTGGGGCGACCCGCATCCTGACGCCACCTACGCGGAGTTCACCGCGCGTGGCACGGCGGTCGGACCCGCACCGGGCCTGCGGATCCTGACCAAGGTGCCGGTACCGGACGGGACGTACACCCTCGGGACGGACGGGGCGGCGTACCGGGCGGAGGTCCGGCGCACCGCCGACGGCTACGCGACCCTGCGCAGTGCCGACCACTGCCTGGAAATCCGCGGCGGCAAGCTCACGCTCAATGCCCCGCTCCAGCCCGGGGTGGCGGCCACCTGGCAGCCGTGCGACAGCGGGAACACCCTGCAGCGCTGGGAGTTGGAGCCGACGGCAACCGGCTACCACCTGGTCAACGCGATCACCCGCATGGCGCTGACCGTGACGGACGACGGCCGGGTGGTCCAGTACCCGCCCGACCAGCGCACGCCCGCCCTCTGGCACCTCTCCTGACCCGAGGAGCACGCCCATGGATCTCTCACGACGCGTCTTCGTCGCCTCGGCGGCGGCCGTGGCGATGACGGCCGGACTTCCGGCCCTCCCTGCGGCCGCCACCGCGGACCGTGACCGGTCCCGCATCCGGGTCGGCCCCGACGACACCGAGGCCGACCTGGTCCGCAAGGCCTCCCAGGTGCGCCCCACCGCACGGCAGATCGCCTGGCAGGCATTGGAACGCACCGCGTTCCTGCACTTCGGCGTCAACACCTTCACCGGCCTGGAGTGGGGCACGGGCGACGAGGACCCGGACGTCTTCCAGCCCACCCGTCTCGACACCGACCAGTGGGCCCGCGCCCTGCGCGACGGCGGCTTCCGGCTGGCGATCCTCACCGTCAAGCACCACGACGGCTTCGTCCTCTACCCCTCCCGGTACACCAAACACTCGGTCGCATCGAGCAGTTGGGAGAACGGGAACGGGGACGTGCTGCGCTCCTTCGCCGACTCCGTGCGCCGGTACGGCCTGAAGGTCGGCGTGTACATCTCCCCGGCCGACGAGAACCAGTACCTGCACGGCGTCTACGCCAACGGCAGCGCACGCTCGCCCCGCACGATCCCGACCCCGGTCGACGGCGACGACCGTTCCCCGTTCCGCTCCTTCACCCTCGAGGCCACCGACTACGGCGCCCACATGCTCAACACCCTCTACGAGGTGCTCACCGAGTACGGCCCGGTGGACGAGGTCTGGTTCGACGGCGCCCAGGGACACATCCCGCCGGACAAGGTGGAGGACTACGACTGGGACAGCTGGTACGCGCTGGTGCGCTCGCTCGCCCCGGCCGCGGCGATCGCGGTCACCGGCCCCGACCTGCGCTGGGTCGGCAACGAGGGCGGTCTCGCCCGCGAGGACGAGTGGAGCGTCATCCCCGTCAAGGAGAACCAGTACGGGCGCACGGACTGGGCCCTGTCCTACGACACCGCCGACGAGGGCAGCCGGGCCGCCCTGGTCGCGGCCCTGCCGAAGACCGACTACCTCCAGTGGTGGCCGGCCGAGTGCGACGTGTCCATCCGGGACGGCTGGTTCTACCACGCCGACCAACAGCCCAAATCCGTGGATGAGTTGACGGAGATCTACTTCGGCTCGGTCGGCCGCAACGCCGTACTCCTGCTCAACGTGCCGCCGGACACGGCGGGCCTGCTGCACGCCACGGACGTGGTCCGGCTGCGCGAGTTCCGGGAGCGGGTGGACCGGGAACTGCCGGAGGACCTGGCACGGGGCGCACACAGGGCGGTGACGCCGTCGGGCGTGACGGCCGACCTGGGCCGGGACCGGGAGGTCGACCGGATCCGGCTGGCGGAGGACATCCGGTACGGGCAGCAGGTGGAGGCGGTTGTGGTCGAGGCCCACGTGAACGGAGCGTGGTCCGAGGTCGCGACTGTTGGGACGGTGGGCGCGAGCCGGATCCTGCGGCTCGCGCAGCCGGTACGGGCCAGGCGCTGGCGGGCCCGGATCACCGGGGCGCGGGCGGAGCCACGGCTTGCGGAGTTCGGGCTGTACCGGTCAGCCGTCCGACCGGACGACACCGCCGACATGAGCGCGCAGGTCGACCGGCAGCAGGGCCTCGATACGTGACAACTCCGCGGGCGTCGGCGCGGGTTCCCAGGCCAGTCGCAGGAGACCCAGGTGGGCATCGGCGGGCGCGTGGGCGGCGAGCAGCCGCTGGGCCGCGTCGATGCGCACCGGGACCGGGGCGTTCGAAGCACCGAGCACCGATCTCAGGGTCCGCCTGGCCACGTCACGCGCCGAGCGCCAGCGCATGAGCTCACCGGCCGCGCGCACCCGGTGCTGGGCGCCGGCATGCCCGTCGTCCAGCACCCTGAGGCAGGCGGACTCCGCCTCGCAGCCGATGCCCAGCTCCCCCCAGGCTGACGCCGCGGCGAGATGGGCCTCGGCATCCGTGGTGCCGGGGTGGGAGAGGCCGAGGAGGATCCGACGCCCCTCGTCCCCCAGATCTTTGGTGAGGAGGGCGGCGGCCTGGGCGCGCACCCCGACCGGGTGGGCCGTGTCCGCGGCCAGGGCACGGGTGAGGGGGACGCGGTTGAACGCGCCGCTCGCCGGGAGGTGTTCGCACACCGCCACGCGGAGTTCGGGCGGGACGGCGGCGTCGGCGGCCAGGGGATACCAGTCGTCGGCCGGATTCCCGGCGGCCACCCGGGCCGCCGCGATCCGCTCCGCGAGCGGCGCCTCGGCGTCCCGCGCCCAGGCCAGCAGGTGTTCCCGGACCCGGTCGGACTCGGCCTCGGTGTGCACCAGCAGCCACAGATCGCCGAGCTGTGTGACCGCTTCCGGGCGGCGCAGGGCCAGCGACTCGAGCCAGTACGCCGCGGCTTCGCGGGGATCGACTCCGGCGAGGGTGCCCGCCGGAGCGTCGACGCTCTCCTCCTGGCCGACGAACGACTGGGCCTGGAGGAGATCGGGGTTGTGCACGTAGTTGCTGTGGCCGCCGAGAGCCAGGTGGAGACCCAGACAGTGCATCCGGTCCGGGGAGACCCCGGCCATCAGGGCCTTCCACCGGGGATACGGAACCAGTCCGAGCAGCTTCTCGCAGGCCCGGGCGCGAGCCGACGGAGCCGCCGCAGGATCCTCCGCGACCGCGCACAGGGCACGCCGGAGCAGCGGCACCACTTCGGCGTCGTCGAAATCCCAGTTGACGTCGAAGTCGAGGAAGGACTCCGTGGGGACGGTCTCGTCGTCGAGCATCGCGTACAGGCGTCTGCGAAGGGTCACCTCCGGAGTCATGGCGTCGGCCAGGGACAGCAGCCGCCACAGGTGCTCGTCCGGCAGCCCGGCCTCGTCGAGAACGCGATGCAGGGTCTCGGACGCGGCGCGCAGGTCGACCTCGGCCAGCTTCTCCAGGGCCTCGATGCGGTACCGCATACCCACCCGCCGGTCCTCGGCGACACGGCGCAGCAGTGTCGAAGCGGTGGCACGTTCGCCGGAGTTCAGCAGCATGGTCGCCGCGTCCAACCGGGCACCGCCGGGAAGCCCGTCGTCCGCCGCGATGCCGCTGAGGAGCTCCGCGGCCGCGGCCGGATCCAGCTCCTCCATCGCCTCCGCCGCCTCCAGCCGGTCGGCGGCTCCGATCCCGGGGTCCACCGCGAGGTCCACCAGGGGTGTACGCAGCGACTGCGACGCGCCCAGTGCGATGAGCGCGGAGACATGTTCGACACGCTCCCCGACGGGGAGCCGAGGATCCTCGAACACCTCCGCCAGCAGGTGCCGGGAGCGGACCGGTTCCCCGACCTCCCGCAGGAGTTCCGCACACCGGCCCACATTCCAGCGGTCGGTCCGAAGACCGTTCAGGCAGTCCAGCGCCAGGGCCGGCTGATCGAGCCGGACCAGCCGGGTGACCGCCTCCCACCGGTCGTGGTCGGGCAGGCGCCCGTCCCGTGCCGTGCGCTCGACGAGAGCCACGTCGTCGACGAAGCCCACCGCGTAGGAGACGGCACCCTCGGGCGAGCGGGGATCTTCGACGACCTGTGTGGACACGAGACGCCTCGTCTCCATGTCGGTCAGGTGTTTGGTCGCCCAGTGCCGCAGGTACAGGGGCACGGCGGGATCCGAACACAGCGCTGTGAGAGCCTGCGGTGCCACCGGGGCCAGCAGAATGGCCCGCAGCACCCGGAGCGTGTGCGGATCGTCCGCCAGCGCCGGGTTGTCGGCCAGCGCGTCGGCCAGGACGGAGAGAGTCGCTTCGGACGAGTCGGTCCACAGGGAACCCAGGTTGTCGTTCACGTGCAGGCGGGGGAAGTCCACCGTGCGCAGCAGCGTCGCGAGCGAGGCCGTTCCGGCTGCCGTGTCCAGTGCGAGCAGGGCGACGGCCGCCTTCTGCCGGGTCGCGGGCACATGACCGGAATCCTCGGCCAGGGCCGTGAGACGACGGCACGCCCCCCGGTGGTCGCCCGCCGACGCCAGCAGTTCGGCCGCCTCGACCCGGACGTCCGCCGGGAGGTCCGGGTCGTCCGCCAGGGCGGTGGCCAGCGCCGCGGCCCCTTCGGTGTGCCGCGCCACCAGGTGCCGCAGTGCATCGACCCGTGCCCGGTGCGCCACACCGGGATCGCCGACGACAGCGACCAGGCCGGACGGGGCGAGCACCGCGTACAACCGGTCCAGCACCGCTTCCGGCTGGATGTCACCGACGTGGACTCCGCTGTCGTACAGCTTGAGCACGGCTCCTGTGAAACGCGCCGTCAGTTCCTCGTCCGTGACCAGTTCGTCGCTGAGGATCGTGGCGCACAGCAGCAGGTCGCGCCAGCCGCCCCCGTCCACGACGGTGCGCAGGAACTCGGCGATGGGCATGCCCTGTTCGTGCCAGCGGGCGGCCATGAACAGCACCAGGTTGGGGCGTTCGGCCGCGATCGCCCCGCGGACCGTCCGCAGGGCCTCCGGATCCTTGGGGTTGAGGCGGTCGGCGAGGGCGTGCCCGGCCAGATATTCCTGGATGGTGTGGTGGAGGAAGTAGAGGGCGCCGCCGCGCTGCCGGATCAGGCCGGTGAAGGTGAGGGCGCGCAGCACGGTCTCCGGCGGTGTGTACTCGGCCAGCAGCTCCGCCGCCTGGTCGAGCAGGGGGCGCGCGTCTCCGCCCTGGCGAAGTTCGGCCACGGGGTGCAGCACGTCGTAGACCCGCTCCAGCAGGTCCGGGGTGATGCCGTGCGGGCCGGGGTCGCTGCGCCGGAGGCGCTGGGCCCCCTTCTCACGGAGGATGCCGATGAACCGGGCGTACAGCTCGGCGGGGTTGCGGGGCAGGTCCCGTACGGCGGCGACCGCGCAGATCATCGTCAGGTAGAGCGGATTGCGCGCCACCTCCGCGAGCCGGCCCTGACGCAGGGCCTCGGTGAGCGCGTCCGCCCGCGTCCGGGCGTCCTCGACGCGGAGCGCCGTGAACCAGGTACGGACGAGTTCTCCGACCTCGGCGTGGTCGAATTCGAGCAGAGCGTAGCGCTCCAGCTCGTCCAGCCGGTTCATCTCCGCGGTCACCAGCGACCGGCTCGCCACCACGAACCGCAGATGGGTTTCCCGTGCCCAGCGCTGGATCAGGCGGATGACCCGGCTGCGGTCCTCCGGGTCGAGCACCTCGTCGAGTCCGTCGACGCAGACAAGCCAGTCGACGGTCGGCATGGGTGCGGACTCGAAGAGTTCCGGCACGGGGGAGCGGCGCAGCCCGGGCAGGTCGCGGGCCAGCGCGTTCGCCAGGGCCTCGGGCAGCGGGCGGTCCACGAGCTGGTCGGCGGTGACCAGGACCGGGATGTACGAGGGGGCCTTTCCGGCGTCGTCGAGCCAGGCGCCGGCCGCCGTGAACGCGAGGCGGCGCAGCAGGCTCGACTTGCCGCTGCCGGCCCCGCCGGTGAACAGGACGTGGCGATGTTCGGTGAGCACGCTCTCGGCGGCGGCGCCGTCACGTCCGGACGGACGGCGGCCGCGGGGGCCGTCGGCGGCGGTCCGGTCCTCGGTGTGTGAGGCTTCCTGACGGACGTACACCGCCGACAGGGGCACGTCCCCCGCGTCCGTGAGCAGGGCGGCGTACGGGTGCTCGTCGGCGGCCTCGCGTGCCGCCTCCAGATAGTCCCGCAGCTGCGCGGCCGGATACCGGTGGCCTCCCGCCCGTACCTGGCCGTCCGTGAGCGTCTCCAGCCAGGTGACCGGCGCCGGCGGCACGGCACATCGGGTCAGGATCTCGCCGATGGGGACCATGTGGGCGCTGCCGGCCTTGTCGGAGCGCGCGAGCATCCCGCAGACCGCGCCGGTGCGTTCGTTCACCACCGGGCTGCCGCTGAAGCCCTCGCCGACCGGGGTGCCGTAGCCCCGGGGCATGGCCATCGGGTCCTCGAACGCGAGGCGGGAGTCGCCCTGGTACTCAAGTGCGGCCCACTGGCCCGCACGGTAGTGGCCCTTGGGGTGACCGTAGGCCCGGAGCCGGTCGCCGAGGGCGGTGGCCGGGGAGGTGAGCACGTACGGCGTCTCGGCGTCGAACCGCAGGAAGGCCACGTCGAGTCCGTTGTCGGCCCGGTGCCGGTCCTCGTCGGTCACCGTCAGTGTGAACTCCGCCCCGGTTCCGATGCGTCCCCGCACTTCGTCGGCTCCGGTCACCACGTGCGCGCACGTCACCACGACCCCGGGCGCGATCACGAACCCGGTACCGCCCGCGTGCCCGCCGGGCAGGTCCAGTGCGAGGGTCGCCGACTCCAGCAGCCTCCTCCAGCCGTCCATGCCTACGCTCCCGGGACCTCCTCGGTGGTCCACTCCAAGGTCACCTTCCACGTGGACCTGGACGACGCCCTGCCCACGACCGCCAGGAACTGCCCGGTGTCGAAGGAGACGTCGCACCCGAATTCGACCGTCGCCTTCGACGCTCCCGTCTCCCGGAGCCGCGTGCCCATCGCGCGGGCCACCGCCGTGAGGCCGTCGAGGACCGGGTCGAGACTGGGGCGGCGCCAGCCGATCTCCTGTTCCTCGCCCAGGGCGAGTGCCGGCACGCCTTCGCCGGGAGCCACCGACATCAGGATCGTCTGGCCGTCGATGTCGACCGGGACCGTCGTCCGCGTGCCCTCGTCCACTGGCTTCCCCCGTAACAGACCTCAGGTAGACGGCTCATCGTAGCGAGCGGCCGCCCCCGTGCTGCCCCGTACCGTCAGCCGGGGCACCGGCACCCGTACCGCCCGGGCCGAGCCGCCGTCCAGCAGGGCGGTCAGCTCGCGTGCCGCCGTGCGGCCGAACTCCGTGCTGTCGCGGGAGAGGGCCGAGAGCCAGGGCTTGACCATGCGGCACAGGGCCGAGTCCTCCCAGGAGACGACGGAGACGTCGTCCGGTACCGCATAGCCGAGTTCGGCCGCCGCCGCGACCCCGGCCACCGCCATCACGTCGTTGTCGTAGATCAGGGCCGTCGGGTGCGGGGTCGCGCGCAGGACCCGGCGGGTGACGGCCGCGCCCTCGGCGTCGGAGTAGTCGGTGGTGACCGAGTGGACCTCGCCCAGGCCCCGTCGTTCGGCCTCGGCGCGCAGGGTGCGGATCCGCCGCTGGGTGTGCGCGAGGCCGGGCAGGCCGGCGATGTGCACGATGCGCCGGTGGCCGAGACCGGTCAGCTCGTCGACCACCGAGGCCATCGCGGCCGCGTCGTCCGCCCAGACCGTGGAGAGTTCGGGGTGGCGTTCGTCGGGGGCGCCGCCGATCACCACGGCGGGCAGGCCCAGTTCGTCGAGGAGGTCGGGGCGGGGGTCGTCGGCGCGCGGGTCGACGACCAGGACGCCGTCGACGCGGTGCTCCGCCCACCAGCGGCGGTAGACCGCGCACTCGTCGGCCACGTCCTCCGCCATCTGGAAGAGCAGACCGAGATGGCGTTCGGCGAGCACCTCCTGGATGCCCGAGACCAGTTGGAGGAAGAAGGAGTCCACACCCAGCGAGTGCGCGGGGCGGGCGAGGACGAAGCCGACGGTGGCCGCGCCCTCGCCGGAGAGGGCGCGGGCGGCCGTGCTGGGACGCCAGCCGAGCTGTTCGGCCACCCGCTGGACCCGGGCCCTGGTCGTCTCGGAGACCCCGGGGCGGCCGTTGAGCGCGAAGGAGACCGCGCTCTCGGAGACTCCGGCGCGGCGCGCGATGTCCTTCATCGTCGGCCGGCGCGCGGGGACGCGTTTCTCCGCCAACTCACTTCCTCATTCGGCTCGGGACCGTGACCTGCTAATGCGCTTGAGTCGCCATACCCTAAAGCGCATTAGCGATCCGTGGCAATACGTTCGTAACACCTTTCTGAGCAGGGGTTTTGAGCCACTAATGACTTTAGCTGCGCCGAATCCATTGACGTGCTGCCAAAACGGCGTGCAAGGTCTGGCGCGGCACCTTCGGCCGACCCCGCTGCAAAGGAGCAACGGACCATGCGCATCTCCCGCAGAGCCTTCGCCCTCGCCGCTGCCGCCGTCCTCGCCCTGCCGCTGAGCGCCTGCGGTTCCGGGGGCGACGACGGCGGTTCCACCGACGCCTCGGGCAAGGTCGAGGGCGACATCACCTTCCAGACCTGGAACCTGCGCGCCAACTTCAAGTCGTACTTCGACGGCCTGGTCGCGGACTTCGAGAAGAAGTACCCCGGCACCCATGTGAAGTGGATCGACCAGCCGGCCGAGGGCTACGCCGACAAGATCAGCGCGGACGCGGCCGGCGGCACCCTCCCCGACGTCGTCAACGTCTCGCCGGACCTGGTCGCCCCGCTCGCCAAGGCGGGCCTCGCCCTCGACCTGGACAAGGCGGCGGCCAAGTACAAGTCCGAGTACCTGGCAGGCGCCTGGGCCAGCCACCAGATACCGGGGACCAGCGGGACGTACGCCTTCCCCTGGTACCTGAACACCGGGCCGCTCTTCTACAACAAGACGCTGTTCACACAGGCCGGACTCGATCCGGAGCAGCCGCCGAGGACGTACGACGAACTCTTCGCCGACGCGCTGAAGATGGCGCAGCAGAGCGGCGGCAAGGTCGCCACCCTCGCCAACGTGCCGACGATCGAGGACTTCGGCCGGTACGGCTCGCAGCTGATGAACAAGGCGGGGACCGGGTTCGCCTTCAACGACGCGAAGGGCGTCGAACTGCTCACCAAGTACAAGGAGTTGTACGACGCCAAGGCGCTCGACCCGCAGGCGCTGACCGCGACCCCCGAGTCCACCGGCAAGAAGTTCCTCACCGGGGCCGTCGCCATGAACCCCGGCAGCGCGCTCGACCTGGACAACTTCAAGAAGCAGGCGCCGAGCCTGTACAAGAACATCGGCATCACCGACCAGATCACCAGCACCGGCCACGTCAACATGTACGTGATGGGCGTGATGGTCAACTCCCGGACCAAGCACACCGCGGCCGCCGTCGCCTTCGCGCACTTCGTGACCGACGCGCAGAACCAGATGTCCTTCGCCAAGAAGGTCGCCATCTTCCCGAGCACCGCCGGCTCCCTCGACGACCCGTACTTCACCAAGGAGGACGGCACCGACGAGACCCGGGTGCGCATCGCCGCCGCCAAGTCGCTGAAGAACGCGGTCAACTACACGCCGGTCCTGTTCAGCGACCAGATGAAGACCGCGCTGCGCAACGAGGTCGCCAAGACGCTGCAGGGCAAGGAGAGCCCCAAGGCGGCCCTCGACAACGCTGTCAAGGCCTGCGACCGCCTGCTCCAGCAGGAGGGCTGACGACACGATGGCCGGCGTGACTCGCGTGCGGCGCCAACTGCCCACCAGCCCCTGGCTGTTCGCCGCCCCCGGGCTGCTGGTCGTCGGCGCCTTCGTGCTCTACCCGTTCGTCTCGACGGTGGTCAACTCCTTCACGGACCGCCGCACCCTGGTCCCGGGCCGCTTCGTCGGCCTCGCCAACTTCCGTGAGCTGATCCACGACGACATGTTCTGGACCGGCCTGCGCAACAGCACCCTGTACATCGTGGGAGTGGTGCCCGCCCTCGTCGTCCTGCCGCTGCTGCTCGCCCTGCTGGTGCAGAAGAACATCCCGGGCATCACCTTCTTCCGGTCCGCCTTCTACACCCCGGTCGTCGCCTCGGTCGTCGTGGTCGGCCTCATCTGGGTGTGGCTCCTCGACGAACGCGGCCTGGTCAACTCGCTCCTCGAGACCGTCGGGATCGGCCGGGTCGGCTTCCTCAGCGACCAGTGGCTGCTCCTGCTGAGCGCGATGGCGGTCACGGTCTGGAAGGGTCTCGGCTACTACATGATCATCTATCTGGCGGCGCTCGCCAACGTGCCGCGTGAGCTGCACGAGGCCGCCGCCGTGGACGGCGCCGGAGCGGTCCGGCGCTTCCTCACCGTCACCGTGCCCGCCGTCCGCTCCACCATGGTGCTGGTCGCCGCGCTCTCCTCGGTCGCCGCCTTCAAGACGTTCTCCGAGGTCTACCTGCTGGCAGGCCCGGACGGCGGCCCGGCCGGCGAGGACACCACCCTCGTGATGCTCGTCCAGCAGACCGGCACCGGACTGACCGGCCGGGTCGGCTACGCTTCGGCGCTCTCCGTCGTCGTCTTCGTGGTGACGGTGGCGCTGATGCTCCTCGTGCTGCGCGCCGACCGGAGGGAGCGGACATGACCCTCACCGAGGAACGCGTGCGGACCGTGCCCCCGGGGAAGGAGGCGTGCGTCACCGACGAACACGGCCGCCGCATCCGGATCGGCGAACTGGTCCTGCGCTACGCCCTGTTGCTGCTCGTCCTGGCCGTCACCGTCGGCCCGTTCCTGTGGCAGCTGTCCACCTCGCTCAAGGGACCGACCGAGGACATCTTCAGTTCGCCGCCCAGCTTCCTGCCGGAACACCCCACGCTGCACAACTACCGACGGGTCGCCGACACCATCCCCGTCTGGGACTACGCCCTCAACTCCCTGAAGGTCGCGAGCGCGAGCGTGGTGACCAACTGCGTCGGCTCGGCACTCGCCGGGTACGCCCTGGCCCGGCTGCGCTACCGGGGCCGCCGGATCGCCACCCTGGTCTTCATCCTCGCGATGCTCGTGCCGGTGGAGGGCATCATCATCGCCCAGTTCACCACCATGCGCGAACTCGGCCTCAACAACACTCTGATCGGCGTCGTCCTGCCCGGCTCGATCGGCGCCATGAACGTGCTGCTGATGCGCAACGCCTTCCTCAACCTGCCCTACGAGATCGAGGAAGCGGCCTACGTCGACGGCGCCAACGTCTGGCAGCGGTTCCTGCGGATCGCCCTGCCGTCGGTCAGGGGCACCGTCGCCGTCGTCGCGATCTTCGCCTTCATGGGCGCCTGGGACGACTTCCTGTGGCCCCTCATCGTGCTCAGCGACCCCTCCAGGTTCACGCTCACCATCGGCCTCAACTACCTGCACGGCACCTTCGCCAACGACGAGCGCCTCGTCGCCGCCGGCACGGTGATCGCCGTGGCTCCGCTCATCGCCCTGTTCGCCTGCCTCCAGCGGTACTTCTTCCGGGGCGTCGGCGAGGGAGCCGTCAAGGGCTGACCCCCGTCAATCGCCAGCAAGGAATACGCATGCCTCCTGCCGTGCGCTTCGGCGTCAACTACACCCCCAGCGAAGGGTGGTTCCACCACTGGCTCGACTTCGACCTGGACTCGGTACGCGCGGACCTCGACTCGATCGCCGCGCTGGGGCTCGACCACATCCGGGTCTTTCCGCTGTGGCCCTACTTCCAGCCGAACCGCTCCCTGATCCGGCCGCGCGCCGTCGAGCAGCTCGTCGCCCTCGCGGACGCGGCGGCCGAGCGCGGCCTGGACGTCAACGTCGACGGCCTGCAGGGGCACCTGAGCAGCTTCGACTTCCTGCCCGCCTGGACCCGCACCTGGCACCGGCGCAACCTCTTCACCGACCCGCAGGTCGTCGAGGGCGAGGCCGTCTACCTGCGCACCCTCGCCGCGGCCCTCGCGGACCGGCCCAACTTCATCGGGATGACCATCGGCAACGAGGTCAACCAGTTCGCCGCAGGCCCGCACCCCGATCCCGACCGGATCAGCGAAGGGGACGCGGAACGGTGGCTCGTACGGCTGCTCGCCGCCTGCGCCGAGGGCGCCCCCGGCGGACTGCACCTGCACGCCTCCTACGACGCCGCCTGGTACCAGGACGACCAGCCCTTCACCCCCGCCCACTCCGCCCGCCTCGGCGCGGTCACCGCCGTGCACTCGTGGGTGTTCGACGGCACCGCCCAGCGGCACGGCCGCGCCGCCCTGCAGACCGAGCAACACGCCGCCTATCTGGTCGAGTTGAGCAAGGCCTGGGCCGAGGACCCGCACCGGCCCGTCTGGCTCCAGGAAGTGGGCGCGCCCGCGCCGCTGATCCCCGCCGAGCACGCGGCCGCCTTCGCCGAGGCGACGATCACCGCCGTCCTCGACTGCCCCGACCTGTGGGGCATCACCTGGTGGTGCTCCCACGACGTCAGCCGGACCCTCGCCGACTTCCCCGAACTCGAATACGGGCTCGGCCTGTTGACCAACGACCGCAAGCCCAAGGACATCGCCCACGTCCTCGCGGCAGCCGAGCCCGCGGCGGCGCGGACGCGCGGCACCGCACTCGTCGTGCCCGCCGACCCGGCCCTGCGCTCCCAGAACGCCCCCGGCGGACCCGTCTTCGACGCCTGGTTCCGGCTCGCCGCCGACGGCGCCCGCCCCACCACCGTCCTCGACACCCACGCGGCCGACCGGGACCATCTCACCGCGCGCGGCATCACCGAGGTCGTCACCCCCGACCAGGTACTCCCCACCCCACAAGGAGGCACCCGCTCGTGAACCCCAGCAGACGCACCGTCCTCATCGCCGCCACCGCGGCCGCCTTTTTACCCACCCCCGCCATGGCCGCCGCCCAGCAGGCCGGCGAGGCCGCCACCACGGCCACCCCGCCGTACGCCTCCTACTTCTACCCGGACTCGTTCCCGTCCGGCAGCCCGGGCACCGGCATCACCTGGCGCAGCCTGAAGGCCTGGACGGCGGCCGGCGACCCCGACCTCGCCTTCAACGCGGCCTCCATACCGCTCGCCATCCGCTTCACCCCGACCCCCGCCAACACCACCGCCCGCTCCGGGCAGGCCCGCATCCAGGCGCTGGTGTCCTTCGGACCGACGTCCGGCAACCCCTCCCAGGGCTCGGCCACCGCCGACTACTACGCCCTCACCCACTGGGCCTACCTCGACGAGCTGGTCTTCTGGGGCGGCTCGGCCGGAGAGGGGCTGATTCTCGCCCCGAACGCGCCGATCGTCGACGCGGCCCACCGGCACGGCGTACCCGTCCTCGGCAACATCTTCCTGCCGCCCACCGCCTACGGCGGCCAGCTCCAGTGGACCCGCGACCTGGTCCAGACCGACGCCACCGGCCACTACCCCCTTGCGGCCCAGCTCGTCGCCCTGGCCGCCGCCTACGGCTTCGACGGCTGGTTCGTGAACGCCGAGACCGGCGGCGGCAACACCGCCCTCGGCACCGCCATGCTCGGCTTCGTCACCGAGCTCACATCCCTCGCGGCGGCCCGGGGACAGCGGGTCACCTGGTACGACGCGATGACCGTCAACGGCACGGTCAGCTGGCAGGGCGCGCTGAACAGCCAGAACCAGGCCTTCTTCCAGGCCGCCGACGACATCTTCGTCGACTTCCGGTGGAGTGCCTCGACCCTCGCGTCGTCGGGCGCGAAGGCGGTGCAACTCGGGCGCAGCCGCTACGAGTTGTGGGCCGGGGTGGACGTCGAGTCCAACGGCTCCAACACTTCCGTGAACTGGGACGCGATGGTGCCCAGCGGCTCGGCGCACATCACGTCCGTCGGCTTCTACCGGCCCGAATGGACCCGCAACCACCTGCCCGCGAGCCGTACTCCCGGCGACTTCCACGCCGCCGACGACCGGTTCTGGACCGGGCGGTCACTGGACCCGACCCGGCCGGACAGCACGGACCCGTGGCGGGCGCCGGCCGTGTCGGTGGCGGACCGGTCGACGGTGTCGGCGGTGCCGTTCGCGAGCGTCTTCAACACCGGGCACGGCTTGCGCTGGTACGAGGAGGGCGAGGTCACCTCGGACACGGCCTGGAACCACCTCGGCCTGCAGGACCGGCTCCCGTCCCGGCGCTGGGCGGTACGGACGGCCGGCACCCGGCCGGCCGTGACCTTCGACTTCGCCGACGCCTGGCGGGGCGGCAGCAGCGTCCTGGTGGACGGGGCCCTGGACCAGCCCGTGGTGCTGGACCTGTACGCGACCCGGCTGCCGATCACGGCACAGACGGTTGTCGAGCTGACGTACCGGACCGACGCTGGAGGCGTGGACGTCGAGCTGGCCATCGCCACCGCCGAGCCGGGCAGCGCCGGCACGGCACCGCCGTACACCTATCTGCCGGTGGACCCGGGCGACGGCTGGTCGACCGCGACCGTCCCGCTCACCGGACTCTCCGGCACGGTCCACGCCCTCGGCGTCCGCCTCACGGCGACCGACGGGCCGGTCCGGTGGCGGCTCGGCGGAATCGCCGTACGGGAGGGGACGAACACCCCCGCCGCTCCCGCAGACCCGCGGATCACCGCGGCCGACGGCGGAAACCTGCGCCTCGCCTGGGGCACGGCCTCCGGCGCCGTGCGCCACTACACCCTGCACCGCCTCCTCCCCGACGGCACCCGGCGCTTCCTCGGCGCCACCGGCCAGCGCGCCTATTTCCTGACCGGCCTCCAGCCGGAGCAGGGCGAGACGACGGCACGGTTCGAAGTGCGCGCGGTAGGGGAGCTGTACACCTCGTCGGACCCCGTGACCGTCACGCACACCTGGTAACCGGTAACCAACAAACGGAGCACCCCACATGCATGACGACCGCAGCCTGGTCGAAGCCCGCCTGAGGCGCGTCCTCGACGAGCGCATCCGCCCCGCCGTGTACCCCGAGTCCGTGCCGCTCGACGTCGCGGTGTGGCACGCGCCCGGCGAGCCCGTGCCGGTCGACGAGGGGCTCGCGGCCGAGCCCGAGCCGATCGCGGTGGGCGCCCGGTGGGGTGCTCCGTGGGGCACCAGCTGGTTCCGGGTGACCGGAACCGTCCCCGCGGAGTGGGCCGGGCGGACCGTGGAGGCCCTGCTCGACCTCGGCTTCGACGAGAACATGCCCGGCTTCCAGTGCGAGGGCCTGGTCTACCGCCCCGACGGCACCCCGGTGAAGGGTCTCAACCCGCGCAACCAGTGGGTCCGCGTCGGCGCCCCCGTCGAGGGCGGCGAACAGGTCCGGCTGCACGTCGAGGCCGCCTCCAACCCCGTCATCCTCGACTACCACCCGTTCCGGCCCACCTGGCTCGGCGACAAGGACACCGCCGGGCACGAACCGCAGTACACGCTCACCAGGATGGATCTCGCCGTCTTCGACGAGACCGTGTGGCAGCTCGTCATCGACCTGGAGGTGCTCGGCGAGCTCATGGCCGAGCTGCCGGCCGACGCGCAGCGCCGCCACGAGATCCTGCGCGCGGTCGAACGGGCCCTGGACGCGGTCGACCTCCAGGACGTGAACGGCACGGCGGCCCAGGCCCGTGCCCGCCTCACCGACGTCCTCTCCACCCCCGCCGTGCCCTCAGCGCACCGGATCAGCGCGGTGGGGCACGCGCACATCGACTCGGCGTGGCTGTGGCCGCTGCGCGAGACGGTCCGGAAGGTGGCCCGCACCACGGCCAACATGACCGCCCTCATCGAGGACGAGCCCGACTTCGTCTTCGCCATGTCCCAGGCCCAGCAGTGGGCGTGGGTGAAGGAGCACCGGCCCGAGGTGTGGGCGCGGGTGAAGAAGGCGGTCGCCGAGGGGCGGTTCGTGCCGGCCGGCGGGATGTGGGTGGAGTCGGACACCAACATGCCGGGCTCGGAGGCGATGGCCCGTCAGTTCGTGCACGGCAAGCGGTTCTTCCTCGAGGAGTTCGGCGTCGAGAACGACGAGGCGTGGCTGCCCGACACCTTCGGCTTCGCCGCCGGACTCCCGCAGATCATCAGGGCGGCGGGCTCGACCCGGCTGCTCACCCAGAAGATCTCCTGGTCCCAGACGAACAAGTTCCCGCACCACACCTTCCAGTGGGAGGGCATCGACGGCACCCGGATCTTCACGCACTTCCCGCCCGTCGACACCTACAACTGCTCCATGAAGGGCAGCGAACTCGCCCACGCGGCCCGCAACTTCAAGGACAAGGGCCGCGCCCGGCACTCCCTCGCACCCACCGGGTGGGGCGACGGAGGCGGCGGCACCACCCGCGAGATGGTCGCCAAGGCGGCCCGGACCCGGGACCTGGAGGGCTCGCCGACGGTCGTCTGGGAGACCCCGGAACAGTTCTTCGACAAGGCCGAGGCCGAATACCCGGACCCGCCCGTCTGGGTGGGCGAGCTCTACCTGGAACTGCACCGCGCCACCCTCACCAGCCAGGCGAGGACCAAGCAGGGCAACCGGCGCAGCGAACACCTCCTGCGCGAGGCCGAACTGTGGGCGGCGACGGCGGCCGTACGCACCGGATTCCCCTACCCGTACGAGGAGTTGGACCGGATCTGGAAGACGGTCCTGCTCCACCAGTTCCACGACATCCTGCCGGGTTCGTCGATCGCCTGGGTGCACCGGGAGGCGAGGGCGACCTACCAGCGGCTCGCGACCGAACTCGACCGGATCATCGGCGCGGCCCAGCGGGCCCTGGCGGGGGAGGGCGACCGGCCGCTGCTGTTCAACGCGGCACCGCACGGCCGGGGCGGCGTCCCCGCCGGAGGCGCGGCGCAGGAGCAGCCGTCCGGCGAGGTGACCGTGTCGGACCGGCCCGAGGGCGGACACATCCTCGCCAACGGCCTGCTGCGGATCGAGATCGACGCCCGCGGCCTCGTCGTGTCCGCCTACGATCTCGACGCCGACCGCGAGACCATCGCCCCCGGCACGGCCGCCAATCTCCTCCAGCTCCACCCGGACTTCCCGAACATGTGGGACGCCTGGGACGTCGACGCCTTCTACCGCAACGCGGTCACGGACCTCACGCAGACCGACGAGCTGACGGCCGGCGAGGAGGGCGTCCGGATCGTGCGGTCCTTCGGCTCGTCCCGGGTCACCCAGGTGCTGTCGCTGGCACCGGGGGAGCGTCGGCTGCTGATCGACACGGAGGTCGACTGGCACGAGACGGAGAAGTTCCTGAAGCTGGCCTTCCCCCTGGACGTGCACGCCGAACGGTACGCGTCCGAGACCCAGTTCGGTCACTTCCACCGCCCGACCCACACCAACACCTCGTGGGAGGCGGCGAAGTTCGAGGCCTGCAACCACCGCTTCGTCCACCTGGAGGAGCCGGGCTGGGGCGTGGCGATCGTCAACGACTCGACGTACGGCCACGACGTCACGCGCAGCGTCCGCACGGACGGCGACAAGGGTACGACGACCACGGTCCGGGCCTCGCTCCTGCGCGCCCCCCGCTTTCCCGACCCCGAGACCGACCAGGGCATCCACCGCTTCCGGCACGCACTGGTACCGGGCGCGGGGATCGGAGACGCGGTCCGGGAGGGCTGGCGGATCAACCTGCCGGAGCGCCGGGTGACGGGAGCCGACGACGTCGCTCCGCTGGTCACGGTCGACAACGACGCGGTCGTCATCACCGCGGTGAAACTGGCCGACGACGGCAGTGGCGACGTGGTGGTCCGCTTCCACGAGGCTCACGGGGGCAGGGCCCGCGCTTCGTTGACCGCAGGCTTCGAGGTCGCGGACGTCACGGCTACGGACCTCTTGGAGCGCCCGCTCCCGGACGCACCGGAGCACGTCGGCAACCGTGTCGGACTGCGCCTGCGCCCCTTCGAGTTGATGACTTTGCGACTCCGGCGAGTCTGAAGCCCCGTCAGGGGCGCGGGGAACTGCGCGACCAGCCACGACGGCGCCGCAGTCGGCCGACGGCATTTCGCGGCACTTCCAGCGGAGCGCTCCATGCGGTGTGACGACTGCGGGTGCGTGGGGACTGGTCGCGCAGTTCCCCCCAGCCGAAGGCGGGGGGTGCCCCCCGTACCCCTTCGGGGCGCGTCCGCTCAGGTGCCGAGCTGTGCGCGCAACCACTCCTCGACCTCACCGACATGGGCAGCCGCCGCAGCCCTCGCCGCCTCCGGATCCCGGGCGACGAGGGCGCGGTGGATCGCCGCATGCTCCCGCCGCGTCCTGTCGAACGCCCCCTCCTCCTCGTACCCCCGCCACACCCGCGCCCGGAACGTCCGCGACGAGAGCCCCTCCAGGATCGCGGCCATCGTGTCGTTCCCCGCGGCCGCCGCGATCACCCGGTGGAACGCGAGGTCGTGCGCGAGGATCTCCTCGGGATCGTCCGTCGCGTTCATCGCCGTGAGGTGATTCTCCACCTCCGCCAGCTGATCGGCCGTGATCCGCGCGGCGGCCAGCGCCGTCGCCGTCGACTCCAGTACCCGCCGCACCTCCAGCAGCTCCACGAGCCGCGGCCCGCGTGACAGGTCGGCGACCACGCCGAACGTCTCCAGCAGGTCACCCGCCTCCAGCTGGGTGACGTAGATGCCGGAGCCGTGCCGGGCCTCCAGCACGCCCAGGACCGTCAGCGCGCGGATCGCCTCGCGCATGGAACTGCGGGACATGCCCAGCTGGGCGGCGAGATCCCGTTCTGTAGGCAGCCGCTGGCCCGGCTCCAGGCGGCCCTCCGCGATCATCGCCTTGATCCGCTCGATGGCGCGCTGCGTCACCGTGCCCTTCTGTGGCGCCGTCTCGTCCACACCGCTCCTCCTGTCGCCGGTGCGCCGAAGTCTAACCAGCGAGGTGGTCCGACCACTACGGCTCATTGGGCGGGAAATTAGCGTCTGTGGGGTGTTGAAAGGGCTGAGTGGTCTGATAAGTATGCGGGCATCTGCTCGAACACGCTCGATGAGGAGCTGCCAAGATGCCCGGCAGAACACTGAGGAAGCGGAACAGGTCCCGGATCATCGGCGCGACGGCCGTGGCCGTCGGAGCCTCGCTCGCGCTCGCCGCCTGCGGCAGCACCAAGGACACCGGCAGCGGCAGCGCCGGTGGCGGTGGCACCGGCAAGGTCGGGGTGATCCTGCCCCTGCTGACCTCGCCGTTCTGGCAGTCGTACAACGACTACGTGCCCAAGATGGCGAAGTCCGAGGGCGTGGACGCGCTGAAGACGGTCAACTCCAACAGCGACCCCTCGCAGCAGATCACCGACATCAACAACGAGCTGAACCAGGGTGTGAAGGGGCTGGTCGTGGCCCCGCTGGACAGCGCCGCCATCGAGGCCGGGCTCGACCAGGCCGAGCGCAAGGGCGTGCCGGTGGTCGCCGTGGACGTGGCGCCCGACAAGGGCAAGGTCGCCATGGTGGTCCGCGCCGACAACGTCGCCTACGGCGAGAAGGCCTGCGAGTACCTCGGCGCGCACGTCACCAGCGGCAAGGTCGTGCAGATCATGGGCGACCTGGCCTCGGTCAACGGCCGTGACCGCTCCGAGGCGTTCCGGTCCTGCGTGAAGAAGAAGTACCCGAAGCTCAAGGTCCTGGAGATCCCCGCCAAGTGGGAGTCCGACACGGCCGCCTCCCAGCTGGGCACCCTCCTCAACGCCAACCCCGACATCAAGGGCATCTACATGCAGGCCGGCGGTGTCTACCTCGCCCCGACCCTGCAGACCCTGAAGTCCAAGGGCATGCTCAAGACGGCCGGGCAGAGCGGGCACATAGTGATCGTCTCCAACGACGGCATCCCGCAGGAGTTCGACGCCATCCGCAAGGGCCAGATCGACGCCACCGTCTCCCAGCCGGCCGACGCCTACGCCAAGTACGGCATGTACTACATCAAGGCGGCGATGGAGGGGAAGACGTTCAAGCCGGGTCCGACCGACCACGACTCCACGATCGTCAAGCTGTCGAACGGGATCCTGGAGGACCAGCTGCCCGCGCCCCTGGTCACCAAGGACAACGTGGACGACCCGAAGCTCTGGGGCAACACGGTCAAATGATCACGCCACTCGTTGAGGCCCGGGACATCGTCAAGCGGTACGGCCCCACCGTCGCCCTCGCCGACGGCCGGCTCACCGTCCTGCCGGGCGAGTCCCACGCCCTCGTCGGCCGCAACGGCGCCGGCAAGTCCACCCTGGTCAACGTCCTCACCGGCCTCCAGGCCCCGGACGAGGGCACGGTCCGCTTCGACGGCGAGCCCGCCCCCGCGCTCGCCGACCGGGATGCCTGGCGGCGCAAGGTGGCCTGCGTCTACCAGAAGCCGACCGTCGTACCGGAGCTGACGGTCGCCGAGAACCTCTTCATCAACCGGCAGCCCCTGCGCCGGGGCTTCATCAGCTGGCGCCGGCTGCGCAGCGAGGCGGCCGCGCTCCTCGACACCTGGGACGTGCACGTCGACCCCGAGGCGCGCACCGCCGACCTCAAGGTCGAGGACCGTCAGATGGTGGAGATCGCACGGGCGCTGAGCTTCGGCGCGCGGTTCATCGTCCTCGACGAGCCGACCGCGCAGCTCGACAACCGTGAGATCGAGCGGCTGTTCAGCCGGATGCGGGCGCTGCAGGACTCGGGCGTGACCTTCCTGTTCATCTCGCACCACCTCCAGGAGGTGTACGAGGTCTGCCAGACCGTCACCGTGCTCCGCGACGCCCGCTGGATCATCACCGCCCCCGTCGCCGACCTGCCCAGGGCCGCCCTGGTGGAGGCGATGGCGGGGGAGGCGGTGACCGGGCAGGAACAGCTGCCGCGGGACGCGGTGCCCGCCGGAGCGCCCGTCGTCCTCAGCACCAGCGGGCTCACGTCGGAGTCGTACGACGGCATCGATCTCACCGTCCGCAGCGGCGAGGTCGTCGGCCTGGCCGGCACCAGCGGCAGCGGCAAGATCGAACTCGCCGAGACCATCGCCGGGTTGCGCACCCCGACCGGCGGGAGCGCACAACTGCAGGAGAAACAGCTGCCGTTCGGTGACGTGCGGGCCGCGCTCGGGGCCGGCGTCGGCTTCGTGCCCCGCGACCGGCACGACCAGGGACTCGTGGCCGGCATGAGCATCGGTGACAACGCCACCATGACCGTCCTCGACTGGCTCGGCCGCGGCGGGTTCGTCGGCACCGACCGCAAACGCGGCTTCGCCACCGGACTGATCGAGCGCCTCGACATCCACGCCGAGGGCCCCGACCAGCCCGTCTCCGACCTGTCCGGCGGCAACGCGCAGAAGGTCGTCATGGCCCGCGCCCTCGCCTCCGACCCCCGGCTGCTGGTCCTGGTCAACCCCACCGCGGGCGTCGACGTGAAGTCCAAGGAGTCCCTGCTGGCCCGCGTGGACAGCGCCCGTGAGGACGGCACCGCCGTGCTGGTCGTCTCCGACGAACTCGACGACCTGCGCCGCTGCGACCGCGTCCTCGTCCTCTTCCACGGCCGGATCGTCGCCGAACACCCGGCCGGCTGGCACGACCACGAGCTGATCGCCTCCATAGAAGGAGTGGACTCCATGCCCGAAGGAGTGGACCATGGCTGAGACCAAGGCCCCGCCGCTCACCCCGGTGCGCTCCCCGGACCCGCGCGCGGCCCGCACGGTCATCCTGCGCCGGGCCCGTGAACTCGCTCTCGTCCCGGCCCTGTTGCTGTTGATGGTGCTCGGCGCGGTGGTCAACGACTCGTTCCTCACCGAGCGCAACCTGATCTCCATCCTCGGCGCCTCCGCCGCCCTCGCGATGGTGGTGCTCGCCGAGTCACTGGTCCTGATCACCGGCAAGTTCGACCTCTCCCTGGAGTCGGTCGTCGGCATCGCGCCCGCCGTCGGCGCCCTCCTCGTCCTGCCGTCGGCCGAGTCCGGCTGGGGCACCGAGTTCCCCGCCGCCCTCGCCATGGTGGCGATCCTGGTCGTCGGCGCGGCCGTCGGCGCCTTCAACGGCATCCTGGTCGTCAAGTTCAAGCTCAACGCGTTCATCGTGACGCTGGCGATGCTGATCGTGCTGCGCGGCGTGCTGGTCGGCGCGACCAAGGGCAAGACGCTGTTCGGGATGCCCGACAGCTTCTTCACCCTGGCCACCTCCACCTTCCTCAGCGTCCCCATGTCGGTGTGGCTGGCCGCGGTCGCCTTCGCGGTCACCGGGCTCGTGCTGAAGTACCACCGCGTCGGCCGCGCCCTGTACGCCATCGGCGGCAACGCCGACGCGGCCCGCGCCGCCGGTATCCGCGTCGACCGGGTGATGCTCGGGGTGTTCGTGGTGGCCGGTGTCCTCGCCTCCGTCGGCGGGATCATGCAGACCGGGTACGTGGGCGCGATCAGCGCCAACCAGGGCAACAACATGATCTTCACGGTCTTCGCCGCGGCGGTGATCGGCGGTATCAGCCTGGACGGCGGCAAGGGCACCATGTTCGGCGCCCTGACCGGCGTACTCCTTCTGGGTGTCGTGCAGAACCTGCTCACCCTGGCGCAGGTGCCGTCGTTCTGGATCCAGGCCATCTACGGCGGCATCATCCTCGTCGCCCTCATGATCGCCCGTGTCACCACGGGACGGGCCCAGGACTGACCGAACCGCGTCCCGAACTCCTACCGACGGAAAGGCAATCCGTGTCCCCGAGCCCCGCCCGCATCACCGCGGTCGACACCCACGACATCCGCTTCCCCACCTCGCGCGAGCTCGACGGCTCCGACGCGATGAACCCGGACCCCGACTACTCGGCGGCCTATGTCGTGCTGCGCACCGACGCCGGCGACGGGCACGAGGGGTACGGGTTCACGTTCACCATCGGGCGGGGCAACGACGTCCAGGTCGCCGCGATCGACGCGCTGCGGAACCACGTGCTCGGCCGCCCGGTCGACGAGGTCTGCGACGACCCCGGATCCCTCTACCGGGACCTGATCGGCGACAGCCAGCTGCGCTGGCTCGGCCCCGAGAAGGGCGTGATGCACATGGCGATCGGCGCGGTGACCAACGCCGTCTGGGACCTCGCCGCCCGGCGTGCCGGGAAGCCGTTGTGGCAGCTGCTCGCCGACGCCGAGCCCGAGTGGATCGTCCGCCAGATCGACTTCCGCTACCTCACCGACGCCCTCACCCCGGAGGAGGCCCTGGCCATCCTCCACCGGGGCCGGGAAGGCGCCGGGGAGCGGCGGACCCGCCTCCTCGAGCGCGGCTTCCCCGCCTACACCACCTCCGCGGGCTGGCTCGGCTACGACGACGAGAAGCTCACCCGGCTCGCCGCCCAGGCGGTCGCCGACGGCTTCCGGCAGATCAAGCTGAAGGTCGGTGCCGACCTGGCGGACGACATCCGGCGCTGCCGGGTCGCCCGCCAGGTCGTCGGCCCGGACATCCGCATGGCCATCGACGCCAACCAGCGCTGGAACGTCGACGAGGCGATCCGCTGGACCCAGGCCCTCGCCGAGTTCGACCCGTACTGGATCGAGGAGCCCACCAGCCCCGACGACATCCTCGGCCACGCGGCGATCCGCCGGGCG
This sequence comes from Streptomyces sp. NPDC013157, assembly GCF_042899865.1. NCBI lineage: Bacteria > Bacillati > Actinomycetota > Actinomycetes > Kitasatosporales > Streptomycetaceae > Streptomyces > Streptomyces sp. NPDC013157. The sequence goes on from NZ_JBIBAK010000008.1 coordinate 181,098, forward strand.
GTCGCCCCGGTGAAGGTCGCCACCGGCGAACACGTCCAGAACCGGATCGTCTTCAAGCAGCTGCTCCAGGCCGGCGCCCTCGACGTCGTCCAGATCGACGCGGCCCGGGTCGCCGGCGTCAACGAGAACCTCGCCATCCTGCTGCTCGCCGCCAAGTTCGGCGTCCCGGTCTGCCCGCACGCGGGCGGGGTCGGGCTGTGCGAACTCGTCCAGCACCTCTCGATGTTCGACTACGTGGCCGTCTCCGGCACCACCGAGGACCGGGTCATCGAGTACGTCGACCATCTGCACGACCACTTCCTCGATCCGGTGGTCATCCACGAAGGTCATTACGTGGCACCCACCGCACCGGGCTTCTCCGCCGCCATCAGGCCGGAGTCCGTCGCGGAGTACACCTACCCCGGCGGCACCTTCTGGGCCGCCGACCCCGAAACGCAGAAGGGACAGGCGGCATGACCGACTTCGAGGGCCTGAGGGCCCTGGTCACCGGCGGCGCCTCCGGGATCGGGCGGGCCACCGCCGAGCTGCTCGCCGAGCGCGGCGCCCAGGTCGCCGTCCTCGACCTCGACCCGTCCGCCGTCGACAAGCCGCTGCTCGGCTTCCGGGCCGACGTCACCGACGACGCCTCCGTGCGGACGGCCGTGGCGAGCGCCGCGGAAGCACTGGGCGGCCTCGACGTCCTCGTCAACAACGCCGGCATCGGCGCCCAGGGCACGGTCGAGGACAACGACGACGACGAGTGGCGCCGCGTCTTCGACGTCAACGTCCTCGGCATGGTCCGCGCCGCCCGCGCCGCCCTCCCGCACCTGCGCCGCTCCGCGCACGCGGCGATCGTCAACACCTGCTCCATCGCCGCCACCGCGGGCCTGCCGCAACGCGCCCTGTACAGCGCCACCAAGGGCGCCGTGTACTCCCTGACGCTCGCCATGGCCGCCGACCACCTCCGCGAGGGCGTCCGCGTCAACTGCGTCAACCCCGGCACGGCCGACACCCCGTGGATCGGCCGCCTGCTGGACAACGCCCCCGACCCGGCCGCCGAGCGCGCCGCCCTGGAGGCCCGCCAGCCCGCCGGGCGCCTGGTCTCCGCCGCCGAGGTCGCCGGTGCCATCGCCTACCTGGCGAGCCCCCTCTCCGGCGCCACCACCGGCACCTCCCTCGCCGTCGACGGCGGCATGCAGGGCCTGAGGCTGCGGCCGGTGGGCCAGTGAACACCCTCGGCAGCAGCGGCGTCCGGGTCACCCCGCTCGGCCTCGGCGCCGCCGTGATCGGCAACCTGTACACCGAACTCCCCGACCAGCAGGCGTACGACACCGTCACCGCCGCCTGGCAGCGGGGCATCCGCTACTTCGACACCGCCCCGCACTACGGCCTCGGGCTGTCGGAGCGGCGGCTGGGCGACGCCCTGCGACAGTACGACCGGGACGCGTACACCCTCTCCACCAAGGTCGGCCGCCGGCTGGAGCCGGGGCCCGGCGACGGCGACGACCTCGCCCACGGTTTCGCCGTGCCCGACACCCTGCGCCGGGTCTGGGACTTCTCCGCCGACGGCATCCGCCGCACCCTGGAGGCCAGCCTGGAGCGGCTCGGCCTCGACCGGGTCGACGTCGTCTACCTGCACGACCCCGACGACCACGCCGAACAGGCCTTCCGGGAGGGCTACCCGGCCCTGGAGAAGCTCCGCGCCGAGGGGATCGTGGGCGCGATCGGGGCCGGCATGAACCAGACGGCCATGCTCACCCGGTTCGTCCGCGACACCGACGTCGACGTGGTGCTGTGCGCGGGCCGCTACACCCTCCTCGACCAGAGCGCCCTCACCGACCTGCTCCCGGCCGCCGCCGAACGCGGCACCTCCGTGGTGATCGGCGGGGCCTTCAACTCCGGTCTGCTGGCCGACCCGAAACCCGACGCCACCTACGACTACGCCCAGGTCTCCAACGAACTGCTGTCCCGCGCCCTGCGCCTCAAGGCGCTCGCGGAAGAGCACGGGACGACCCTGCGCGCCGCCGCGCTCGCCTTCTGCGCGGCGCACCCCGCCGTGGCGAGCGTCCTGGTCGGGGCCCGCTCGGCGGCGGAGATCGCGGACGGGGCGGAGCAGTTCGCCACGCATGTCCCCGCCGCCTTCTGGCAGGAGCTGCACGCCACCGGCCTGCTCCCCGCCGACGCCCCCGTACCCACGGAGGACCCGTCATGAGAGTGGCGTTGCACACCAGGGTCCGCGCGGACCGCATCGCCGAGTACGAAGCCGCCCACCGCGAGGTCCCCGCCGAACTCACCGACGCCATCCGCGCCGCCGGGGCCACCTCCTGGACCATCTGGCGCAGCGGCACCGACCTCTTCCACGTCCTGGACTGCGCCGACTACGGCCGCCTCCTCGCCGAGCTGGAGAAACTCCCGGTCAACGTGGCCTGGCAGGCCCGGATGGCCGAGCTGCTCGACGTCGTCCACGACTACACCGAGGCGGGCTCGGAGGCCGGCCTGCCCGTCGTGTGGGAGCTGCCATGACGGTCGACGCCCACCACCACGTCTGGGACCTCTCGGTACGGGACCAGGACTGGATCACCGGGCCCGGACTCCAGCCGCTCAGACGGAACTTCACCGTCGAGGACCTCCAGCCCGAGACGGCGGCGGCCGGGGTCACCCGCACCGTCCTCGTCCAGACGGTCACCGTCCCCGAGGAGACCCCCGAGTTCCTCGCCCTCGCCGCCGCCCACGACCTGATCGCCGGAGTCGTCGGCTGGACCGACCTGACCCGCCCGGACGTCGCCGAGGAACTCGCCCGCCTGCGCGCACTCCCCGGCGGCACCTACCTGAAGGGCATCCGCCACCAGGTCCAGGGCGAACCCGACCCGGAGTGGCTGCTGCGCCCGGACGTCAGCCGGGGCCTGACCGCGGTCGCGGACGCGGGCCTGGTCTACGACCTCGTCGTCCGGGCCCACCAGCTCCCGGCCGCAGCCGAGGCCGCCGGGTCCCATCCCCGGCTCACCTTCGTCCTCGACCACCTGGGCAAGCCCCCCATCGCGTCCGGCACCCTCGAACCCTGGGCCACCGCCGTCCGCGCCCTCGCCGCCCTGCCCAACACCGTCTGCAAGCTCTCCGGCATGGTCACGGAGGCCGACCCCGCCTCCTGGACCGTCGACGACCTGCGCCCGTACGCCGAGACGGTGCTGGACGCCTTCGGCCCCGACCGCCTGATGTTCGGCTCGGACTGGCCGGTGTGCGTCCTGGCCGGGACCTACGGCGAGGTCTTCGACGCGGCCACGCAAGTGATCGCCCCCGCCGACCGCACCGCCGTCTTCGAGACCACCGCGACCCGCGTCTACGGCCTCTGAGCGGCCCCGGCCAGCCGCGTCGGCGGCAGGAACTCCCGCACATACGTCCGTTCCCAGCACGCGCCCGTCTCCCGAAGCTCCCGCCAGCTGGTGTAGCGGTAGCGGAAGAGGCGGGCGCGGACGAAGCGCGGGGGCTGGTCGGGCGGGAAGGGGGAGCGGCGCAGCAGCCGCAGCGTGTCGCGGTCGTTCTCCAGGAGGCGCTCCACCAGACCGCCGAACCAGTCCCCGGCGTACGCGGGGGAGAGGGCGGCGAACCACATCAGCCAGTCCAGGCGGAGGTGGTAGGGCGCGAACTGGCGCGGCCAGTGCCGGGGATCGCCCGGCTTGCCCCTGAACTCGTACTCCCGCCAGTCCGATTCCTCGCGCGGGGTGCCGTCCAGCGTGCCCTCGACCACCACCTCGTAGCGGATCCGGCTGACGCTGCCGAACGCGCCGTAGGTGTTGACCAGGTGGAGCGGGTCGAAGGAGCGGTTCATGACCTGGCGGCGGGAGACCATGTTCACCACCGGGTGGTAGCTCAGGAAGACGAGCAGCGCGGCCACGGCGAGGACCACCACCTCGTACCAGAGCGGGGTGGGCGGCGCGGTGGTGCGGTCCGTGGGCAGCCGGAGGGCGGACACGGCCAGCACGATGGTGATCCAGTTCAGCCAGGAGAAGTTGCCGGAGACCACCAGCCACAGCTGGGTGAGGATCATCAGGGACGCGGCCGCCGTCGAGACCGGCTGCGGGGCGAACAGCAGGACGGGGACGACGAGCTGGGTGAGGTGGTTCGCGGCCACCTCCGCCTTGTGCACCGGCCCCGGCAGGTGGTGGAAGAACCAGCTCAGCGGCCCTGGCATCGGCTGGGTCTCGTGGTGGTAGTGCAGGCAGGTCAGCTTGCGCCAGCAGGCGTCCCCGCGCATCTTGATCAGCCCCGCCCCGAACTCCACCCGGAACAGGATCCAGCGCAGCAGGAAGAGCACGACGACCGGCGGGGCCACCTCGTCGTTGCCCAGGAAGACGGCCAGGAAGCCGGTCTCCAGGAGCAGGGACTCCCAGCCGAACGCGTACCAGGTCTGGCCGACGTTGACGATCGAGAGGTACAGCGCCCAGGGGATCAGCCACAGCACCATCCCGGCCCACAGCGGGAGTTCGCCGTCCGCGCCCGCCAGCAGCGCCGCCGACACCGCGCAGCCCGCCCAGGCGCAGCCCGCGAAGAAACGGTCCGAGTAGTGGAGCTGGAACAGGCTGGGCGCCCGCCGGAAGGGGACGCGGGCGACGTACCCCGGGATCGGCAGCATCCCGCGCTCGCCCAGCAGGGCCCGGAACTGCAGCGCCGCCGCCAGGAACGCGACGAGGTACACGCCGGCCAGAGCCCGCTGGAAGACCAGCCGGCTCACCCAGTACCCGGGGTCGGTGAACCAGTCCACGGCCGTGCGCTCCTGCCTCTCTCCAGTGTGCGGCCCCGGGACCGGCCGGGGCCTGTCACCCTGTGTACCGCGCCTCCCCGCTTGCGTAACCCGAGCGAGTGAAGCAGACAATAAAGGAGGAATTGCCCGTCAGGGGTTCCCCTGGCATGGTGGCCCCATGGCTGACCGGGGAGCGAGCGCTCCGTCACTCCCGGACGACTGGCCCGCCCATCTGGACCACCCGATCCTGGCGCTCAACCACATGGGCACCTTCGACTGGGACCTCGACGCCGGCCTGTTCCACATGGACACCCAGGCGTACGAGGTGTTCGACCTGACCCCCGAGGAGTACGACGGCCGCCCCGAGTCCCTCGCCGTGCGGGTGCCCCCGGCCGAGTCCAGCAGGCTGGACGCGGTGGTGTCCCGGGCCATCAAGGACGGCAGCGAGAACTACGGGACGTACTTCCGCATCCGGCGCCGCGACGGCACGCCGCGCTGGACCCACACCCAGGGCTACATCCGGCGCGACGAGACGGGCCGGCCGCGCCGGGTCGTCGGGATCGTCCGGGACGCCACCCAGGAGCTGGAGGACAGCGAGGCCCGCAACCTGCGGGACGCCCAGGGGCAGGCGCTGCGCCGGCAGACCGGCGTCGTCCAGGCGGTCACCGCCGCGCTCGCGCACGCCAGCAGCGTCCAGGAGGTCATCGACGTCCTCAAGGACACCCACGGCATCCCCAACCTGGGCGCCACCAGCCTGGTGATGGGCCTGGTCGAGGCCGGCCGGATCCGGCTGGTCGCCGAGGGGCCGGCCGGCAGCTTCGTGCCCGGCACCCGGATCACCCGGATAGACGAGCCGTACCCGATGGGCGAGGTGGTGCGGACCCTCAGCCCGTGCTTCATCGAGTCACCGGAGGATTTCGCCGAGGGCTACCCGATCCTGTGGCCGCACATCACCGACCTGCACATCACCTCGGCCGCCTATCTGCCCCTGATCGCCCAGGCCCGCCCGATCGGCGCCATGGGCCTGCTCTACAACGACCGGCTCGGCTTCTCCACCGAGGAACGCGCCGTCCTGGTCGCCCTCGGCAGCAGCATCGCGCAGAGCCTCCAGCGGGCCATGCTCTTCGAGCAGGAGAAAGACCTCGCCCAGGGCCTCCAGCAGGCCATGCTGCCGCGCACCATCCCGAGCGTGCGCGGGGCCGACGTCGCCGTCCGCTACCGTTCCGCGGCCGCCGGCGGCTCCCTGGGCCGGGACATCGGCGGCGACTGGTACGACCTCATCCCGCTGCCCGGCGGCCGCGTCGGCGCGGTCATCGGCGACGTCCAGGGCCACGACACGCACGCGGCGGCCGTCATGGGCCAGCTCCGTATCGTGCTGCGCGCCTACGCCGCCGAGGGCCACGCCCCGGCCACCGTGATGGCCCGCGCCTCCGTCTTCCTGAACGAGCTCGACACCGACCGCTTCGCCACCTGCCTGTACGCCGAGGCCGACCTGGCCACGGGCGTCGTCCAGGTGGTCCGTGCCGGGCACATCGACCCCCTGGTCCGCGCTGCCGACAGCAGCTGCCGCCGGGTCCCCGTCGAGGGCGGGCTGCCGCTCGGCCTGTCGGCCGAGTTCCACAGCCTGGAGTACCCGGTGTCCACCCTGGAGCTCGACCCCGGCGAGACGCTGCTGCTGTGCACCGACGGGCTCGTCGAACAGCCCGGCAAGGACCTCGGGGACGGCATGCGGGCCCTGATCGAGCAGGTCGCCAAGGGGCCCGAGGACGTGCGCGACCTCGCCGACCGGCTGATCGAGGTCGCCGACGAGCGGGCCGGTGACGACGACGTGGCCCTGCTCCTGCTGCGCCGCCGAGGCTCCGACACGGTGCAGGCCGTCGGCCGCCTCCAGCAGCACGTGGCCTCCGGCGACCCCGAGGCGCTCGCCCTGGCCCGGCACATGGTCCGCGCCGCCGTCCGCGCCTGGGGCGCCGGGGACCGCGCCGACGAGATCGAACTGGTCGCCGACGAGCTGATCACCAACGCGCTGATGCACACCGAGGGCTCCGCGATCGTCACCCTCAGGGTCCTCGGCGGCAGCGACCGCCGGCTCCGCGTCGAGGTCGAGGACTCCTCCAGTGCCCTGCCGCGCCGCCGCGAGGCCGGCGAGGACGGCGTCTCCGGCCGGGGACTGCTGCTCGTCGACCAGCTGGCCGACGTGTGGGGCGTGGAGGCCCGCGGCGGCGGCAAGGCGGTGTGGTGCGAGTTCCGCATGGCGGAGAAGGACGACGGGACCTGATCACCTGGCCGAGCGGCAGCGCCCCTTCGGGGGCGCTGGGGGTACCCCCGGCCGAAGGCTGGGGGAGGAACTGCGCGACCAGCCCCCACGGCGCCGCAGCCGCGAGACGACCCGATGCGGCACTCGGAGTCCGGGCCCCGGGTGGCACCCTGGACGCATGCCCGAACTGCCCGAGGTCGAAGCGCTCAGGGACTTCCTGACCGAGAACCTGGTCGGCCGCCAGGTCGTGCGCGTGCTGCCGGTCGCCATCAGCGTCCTGAAGACGTACGACCCTCCGGTCGGCGCCTTCGAGGGCAGCGAGGTCGTCGCCGTGCACCGGCACGGCAAGTTCCTGGACATCGAGGGAGACCGCGGTCTGCGGTTCGTGACCCATCTGGCCCGCGCGGGCTGGCTCCAGTGGAAGGACCGGCTGCCGGACGGGCTGCCGCGCCCGGGGAAGGGCCCGCTGGCGCTGCGGGCGGCCCTGGAGACGGGGGCGGGTTTCGACCTCACCGAGGCCGGCACCCAGAAGAAGCTGGCCGTGTACGTGGTCCGCGACCCGCAGGACGTCCCCGGTATCGCCCGGCTGGGCCCCGACCCGCTCGCCGCGGACTTCGGCGAGGACCGCCTGGCGGCCCTGCTGGCGGACGAGCGACGGCAGCTGAAGGGCGCCCTGCGCGACCAGAGCCTGATCGCCGGGGTGGGCAACGCCTACAGCGACGAGATCCTGCACGCGGCGAGGATGTCCCCCTTCAAGCTGGCCGCGTCCCTGACACCCGAGGAGACGCACCGGCTGTACGAGGCGCTGCGCGCCACCCTCACCGAGGCGGTGGAGCGCTCCCACGGCCTGGCGGCGGGGCGGCTCAAGGCCGAGAAGAAGAGCGGTCTGCGGGTCCACGGCCGGACCGGCGAGCCCTGCCCGGTCTGCGGCGACACCGTCCGCGAGGTCTCCTTCAGCGACTCCTCGCTGCAGTACTGCCCGACCTGCCAGACCGGCGGCAAGCTGCTCGCGGACCGCCGTATGTCCCGGCTGCTCAGGTAGCGGGTGGTCACTGGGGGTCCAGGGTCACCAGACGCTGCCCGTCCGCGTTGCGCACCTCGTAGCGGTCGATCTCGTCGGGGTGCATCGAGGATCCGCCCGTCATGGTGCTCACCCGGCCGTCGTGGTCCCGCTCCGCCCAGGTGGTGACGATCTGCTCGGAACCGTCGTCGCCGACGGCGACCAGGCGGCAGGAGCGCGGCCCGTCCGGGTCCTTCACCTGCAGCTCGATCGTGCTGCCCGAGTCCGTGTCCTCCGACCTCACCTGCGCCCAGATGCCGGACTGCGCGTCGGTGGCCGCGGTGACCTGCACGGCCGGCGCCGCGTCGTGGCCGACGTAGGCCGCGATGCCGGGGCCGGCGACCGCGAACACCACCGAGGCGGCGAGACCGTACAGCAGCTTGCGGCGCTTGGCCCGGTGCCGGTTCGCGACCTCGGCGAGCAGCCGGTCCAGCAGCCGGGGCCCGGGCTGGGCCATGGGGTGCACGAAGCGCGGCGTGGCCCGGCGGTACAGCATCAACTGCCGTGCCGCGGGGCCGAACTCGGTCACGTGTGCCGTGCAGCTCGGGCACTCCATGAGATGGTCCTCGAAGCGGAAGGCCTCCGCCTCGTCCAGCACGCCGAGCGCGTACGCGCCGACGTCGCGATGCCTTTCCAGGGACCTCATGCCGAATCCTTGTGCCGATGGGTGCGAGTGGGGGTTACTCGTTGTTCCTTGCCCCCACCCGTACGCAGTCGGCAGCCGTTTCACTCAAGCCACGTACAGAATCGTAATCAACGGATTCGGAGCGGCCGGGCCCGCGGATTGGTCCTGAATCAAAAAAGATGGATGGCGAGGTGCCCCAGCGGCAGACCGAGCCGCCAGGCGGGGGTCCACACCTTCGGACCGTCGTCCTCGCAGAACACCGAACCGCCGCCCGGAACCGCGTCCAGGTCGGGCGCGAGCAGCTCGGTCTCCTCCAGCCAGCGCCAGGCGGCGGCGGCCAGATCCAGGTCCGGTGACGGCCCGCCCGACTCGGCGGCCTCGGCGTTCACCACTGCCATACGTTCCGCGACCCAGTCCTGCCACGGCTGGTCGTACGCCGTCAGCGAAAGCCAGGTCTCCAACTGGGACACGACCCGGATGCCCGACAGTTCGCCGTCCGTGTCGGAGAGGAAGATGGTCAGCGCCAGCGCGTCGCGGCCGGCCCGGAACTCGAAGGACGTCGGTGGCATGAGATCGCCGGTGCGCAGCAGCTCGTCGGCGATGTACTCGGCGTACAACCAGGCCATCGGGACCGCCAGTTCCCCGCTCCCGGCCCCGTCCGTGCTCTCTTGACCTCTGTGCAGCATCCCGTCCTGCCTTCCTCCGGTGCGCGCGTGGCCCCGACCCCGGGTCCGTCCCTCTCCCGGTGCGGAACACGGATGAAGACAGCTGATTGCTCAAACACGGTCCTCAGCAAGGCGCTTTACCGAGGTTTGACCTGGCTTGCGGTTTCATCGCAGGCCGGGTGCATAACCGGGCAGAACCCGGCGCAGGGCGCGCAATGCGTAATATGCCCGCGACTTCACGGTACCGGGTGGAATTCCCAGGGTCTCCGCGGCCTCCGCCACACTCGCCCCGTGGAAATACACCAGCACCAGGACTTCACGGTGCTCCGGGGTGAGAGTCTTCACAGCCTCCCGGACGTCGAGCGTCGCGGCGGCGCGTTCGGCGTGGTCGCCGATGGCCCGGGCGTTCTCCAGGGCGGCGTCGTGCACCTCGGCGGGCCGCGCCTGCCGGGCCCGGCGCGCGTCGATGGCGAGCCGCCTGCCGACCGTCAGCAGCCAGGGCAGCACGGAGTCGAAGTCGTCGGCGCGCAGCGCCTCGGGGTGCTGCCACGCCCGTACGAGGGTCTCCTGGACGAGGTCCTCGGCCCGCTGCCGGTCCCCGTCGCTGAGCCGCAGCAGCAGCGCGAAGAGCGGTCGGCCGTGCTCGCGCTGGAGCGCGACGAGCTCGTGCTCGGCGGTCGTCGTCCCGTGGGGAAGGGTGGTTCCGGCCGTCATGGCCGTATGGCATCGCAGGCCCCGGCCGGGGGACAGGGGGCGCACAGGGATGTGCGGCGGACGGTCGATCGCGTCGGTGAACGGTGCGACGAACGGTCCCTCACACCCCTTACCCGACCCGGATGGGTCAATCGGGGCGCCTGAGTTGTTTGCGGCCGCCTCCACCTTCGTACCCATTGATCTGTAAATCGGACAAGGCTTGCGACTCTGGGGTACTCCTGATGATCAATCGCAGACGCCAGGCGGCCCTGGCCCTGACCGCCCTGCTCGCCGCCGCGGCCGCATGCCAGAACCACGTACGGCAGGAAAGCGCCGCCCCGCCCCCGCACCCGGCACCCACCGTGCCCGCCACCGGCTTCACCCTCGTCGCCTCCGGCGACGTCATGCCGCTGAAATCCGCGACGGACCACGCGAACTTCGACGCGGGCGGCAACGGCTACGACTTCCGCCCGATGCTCGCCGGCGTCGAACCCGTCGTCTCCCATGCCGACCTGGCGCTCTGCCACCTGGCGACGGTCACCGGCACGGACGGCGGCCACACCGCCCTCACCTCCCCGCCGCAGCTCGCCGAGGCCCTCTCCGCCACCGGCTACGACGGCTGCTCCACCGCCTCCGACCGTGCCCTCGACGACGGCGCCGCGGGCATCCAGCGCACCCTCGACGCCCTGGACCGGGTGGGCCTCAGGCACTCCGGCACCGCCCGCACCCAGGCCGAGGCCGGCACCCTCACCCTGATGAACGCGGGCCGCGCCCGGGTGGCCCAGCTCTCCTACACCTACGACGTCAACGGCAACTCCCTGCCGCCCGGCCAGCCCTGGGCGGTCGGCCTCCTCGACGAGAACCGCATCCTCGCCGACGCCCGCGCCGCCCGGCAGGCCGGCGCCGACGTGGTCGTGGTCTCCGTGCACTGGGGCACCGCAGGCACGGACGCCCCCGACCAGCAGCAGCTCGACCTCGCCAAACGGCTCACGGCCGCGCGCACCGGCGGCCGCCCCGACATCGACCTGATCCTCGGCACCCACGCGCACATCCCGCAGGCGTACGAGAAGGTCAACGGCACCTGGGTGGTCTACGGCCTCGGCGACCAGCTGGCCGGCGAGATGTACAACAGCCAGGGGCGCCAGGATCCGCGCGGCAACCAGTCCACCCTCGCCCGCTTCACCTTCACCCCGCCCGCCGGTCCGGGCGGCCGCTGGGAGGTCGCCAAGGCCGAGTTCATCCCCCAGCTGTACGACGTCGACGCCGGCCGGGTCGTCGACCTCAACGCGGCCATCGACCAGGGCGCCGACTTCACCGCCGCCCGGGACGCCATCCGGGACGTCGTGCTCAGCCGCGGCGCCGCCAAGGACGGGCTGGTCATGGGGGAGTAGCGGCGGTCACTCGACGTCGACGTGGTCGAACGTCCTCAGCAGCTGCTTCAGCACCCGCACGCACGCCGTGATCTCGGCGTCGGTCAGGTCGCCGCCGACCTGTCGGTTCAGGGCGTGCTCGCGGGCGAGGACCGCGGTGATGGTCGCCCGCCCCTCGGCCGTGAGCCGGATCAGGGAGGAGCGCTGGTGCGCCGGGTTGGGGGTGACCTCCGCCCAGCCGCGCGCCACCGCGTCGTTCACCATGCGCTGCACGAACTGCCGGCTCAGCGCCATGATCCGGCCCATCTGGGGCACCGTCATGGGCTCGTACCGGCGCAGCAGGTCCAGCACCGAGCGCACCCCGACCGAGGCCCCCTCGATCTGCTCGCCCTGCTCGATCTTGCGGAAGGCGCGCCGGTAGAGCGGCCCGATCAGATCGAACACCTCGGTGATGCGGTCGCCCAGCTCGTCGGGGGCGAGGGGCTTGTCGATGTCGTTCACCCGGCCATCATGCACCGCACCGTCATGGCAACCGGGGTGTCAAAGCCATCATGACAACCCAGTTGTCAAACTCTCCCGAAGATGACACCTTGGTTGTCATGAATGGTGCTGCGGACGTCCGCCTCTTCCCGTCCTCCGACGGCGACCTCGCCTACCTCGACACCGGCTCCGGCGACCCGGTGGTCCTGCTCCACTCCGGATACGTCGACCACCGCTTCTGGCACCGGCAGATCCCGGCGCTCGCCGCCGGGTACCGGGTGATCGCCCCGGACGTGCGCGGGCACGGCTTCTCCGCCAACGCGAGCGAGCCGTTCCGCTGGGCCGACGACCTCGCCGCACTCCTGCGTCACCTCGACGCCGGGCCCGCCGTGCTCGTCGGCGTCTCCATGGGCGGGGTGATCGCCACCGACACCGTGCTGGAACATCCGGAGCTGGTCCGCGCGGTGGTCACCTGCGGGGCGGTGACGGGCGACTTCCGGTACACGGACCCCTGGCACACGGAGCTCCAGGCCGAGTACGCCCGCACCCTGGGGGCCGGTGACATCGAGGGCTGGCTCGACGCCTTCGTGAAGGTCGTACCGGGCGAGCACCGCACTCTCGACGCCGTCGACCCGGAGATCCCGCGCCGGCTGCGGGAGCTGGCGCTGCACACGATCTCGAAACACACGCCCGACGAGCCCGACCGGCTGGTGCGAGTGACCGACTCCTGGTCACGGGTGCCGAAGATCGACGTCCCGGTGCTCACGATCAACGGCAGCCTGGAACCCGCCGACCTGCTCGCCGCCGCCGAGCGCCTCGCCCGCGAGGTCCCGAACGGCCGCGCCGAGATCGTCGAGGGCACGGACCACTACCCGAACCTGGAGCGGCCCGAGGAGTTCAACACCCTCCTGCTCGGCTTCCTCCGCGCGCTCTAACGCCCCGCCAGCCGCGACCTCTTGTACGAGTAGCCGAAGTAGATCACGCACCCGATCACGAACCAGACCGCGAACCGCACCCAGGTCTGCCACTTCAGGAACGTGATCAGCCAGATCGAGAAGACGACACCCAGCGCCGGCACGAACGGCATCCACGGCGTACGGAAGGTGCGCGGCAGCTCCGGCTGCCGGTAGCGCAGCACGACGACCGCCGTGCACACCACCACGAACGCCAGCAGGATGCCGATGTTGGTGAGTTCGGCCGCCTCGCCGATCGGCACGAACCCGGCGAGCAGCGCCGAGGCCGCCCCCACGATCCAGGTCACCCGGGTCGGGACGTGCCGCGTCGGGTGCGTCTTCGCGAACCAGCTCGGCAGCAGCCCGTCCCGGGACATCGAGAACCACACCCGGGTCACGCCCAGCATGAACGTGAACATCACCGTGAGGATGCCGATGATCGCGCCCACCGCGATCACGTCCGCCAGGCCGCTCAGCCCCACCGACTTGAACGCCGTCGAGAAGCCGCTCTCCGGGTCGATGTCCTTGTAGTTCTGCATGCCCGTGAGGACCAGGCAGGCCGCCACGTAGAGCACCATCGAGATCGCCAGCGAGTAGATGATCGCCTTCGGCATGTGCCGCTGGGCGTCCTTCGACTCCTCGGCCGCCGTCGACATCGCGTCGTACCCGAAGACCGCGAAGAACACGGTCGCCGCGCCGGTGAACGCGCCGCTGATGCCGAACGGGAAGAAGGGGTGGTAGTTCGACGCGTCGATGTGGAACACGCCGACGGCGATCACCAGCAGCACCACCAGGACCTTGAGCACCACGACGAAGGTCTCGAAGCGGGCCGCGCTGCGGATGCCGAGGTTGAGCAGGTAGGCGATGAGGAGACAGAGCAGGGCGGCGAACAGGTCGACCCGGTGGCCGTCGCCCGTGCCCGGCGCGCCGAGCATCCAGTGCGGCAGGTTCGCGCCCATCTCCTCGACCAGGAAGCTGAAGTAGCCCGAGATGCCGATCGCGACCACCGCCACGATCGCCGTGTACTCCAGCAGCAGGTCCCAGCCGATGAACCAGCCGGCGAACTCGCCGAGCACCGCATAGCCGTACGTGTAGGCCGACCCCGCCTTCGGGATCAGCCCGGCGAACTCGGCGTACGACAGCGCGGCGCAGGCGCTCGCCACACCGGCGATGAGGAACGAGACCAGGACGGCGGGCCCGGCCGTCTCGTTGGCGACCGTGCCGGCCAGGGTGAAGATGCCCGCGCCGATGATGCCGCCCACGCCGATCGCGGTGAGCTGCACCAGACCGAGCGATCTGTCGAGCCGGGCGCCCTCGGTGACCTCCGTCTCCTCGATGTGTTCGATGGGTTTGCGACGGAGAATGCCTTCACCCATACGGAGCTTGGCCATGTGCCTCACCTCTTCGCCGATCGCGAACGGCTGACGGCCGATCATGATGGCGCAGGGGCGTCAAGGACGGAAGACGCCACGCACGCTCTCGGCCCAGCCGGGCGTCCAGGTCCGGGCGGCGGTGCGCGGCGGGCGGGCCTCGACGAGATGGCTGCGCAGGGCGGGGAGCGCCGGGTGCGGGTTGGCGGTGGCCCAGAGCAGCGAGTGGGGATAGAGGGGGGTCGGATCGACGAGCGGGATCCGGCGCAGGTCGTGGCTGTCCGGCCAGACCAGCCGGGTCTGCTCGCTGACGAGGGTCGCCAGGGTGCCGGAGCCCGCGAGCGCGTCCTGCAGCGCCCCGGAGAAGTTGGGGCCGGAGGAGTCGATGGCGAGTCCGAACTCGGCGGCGAGCGAGGCGTAGTACGCGGCCCACTCGGTGCCCTCCACGATCCCCGGGATCCAGATCCGGTGCCCGGCGAGCTCCGCCGGCGCGACCGAGGCGCGGCCGGCCAGGGCGTGTTCCGGGCCGGTGAGGAGCTGGACGGGCTCGTCGTACACCCGGGCCGCCTCGATGCCCCTCGGCACCGGACGGCCCGGCATGGCGACCGCCCGGAAGGACGCGTCGATCGCACCGGAGCGCAGGGCGGTGAGGGCCGACTCCACGTCGAAGAGGGTGACGACGTCCAGGGCGAGGCCGGGGTGCGCCTCGTGGAAGGCGCGCAGCAGCGCCGCCGGGGCGAGCCGGGCGCCGACCACGTCCACCCGCAGGGGGCGCCGGCCCCGCCGTACCGAGGCGGCCGCCCGCTCCTCCGCCAGCAGCAGCTCGCGGGCGGGCGGCAGGAAGGCCCGGCCGTCGACGGTCGGCTCGGCGCCCCGGGCCGTCCGGGTGAACAGCCGC
Organism: Streptomyces sp. NPDC013157; assembly: GCF_042899865.1. Classification (NCBI taxonomy): domain Bacteria; kingdom Bacillati; phylum Actinomycetota; class Actinomycetes; order Kitasatosporales; family Streptomycetaceae; genus Streptomyces; species Streptomyces sp. NPDC013157. The sequence continues at coordinate 196,186 of NZ_JBIBAK010000008.1, forward strand.
ACGCCCAGCTCCTTCTCCAGCGCCGCGATCCGCTTGGACACGGCCTGCTGGGTGACCCCCAGCACGGCCGCGGCCTCCTGGAACTGCCCGGAGTCGGCCACGGCGACGAAGGTGCGCACGGCGGTGAGGTCCACCTCCACACCGTACAACCGATGGTTGTGGCGGCAGACCTGGAAGTTGTTTGATCCGACGGCCACCTGCGCGTTTTCATGTCCCGGGTCAACAGGAGGTTGTGCATGGGGCGGCGGTTCGGGTGGCTGTGGGCCGCGTACTCGGTGAGTGCGCTCGGGACCTGGCTCGCCTTCGACGTGTTCTCGGTGATCGCCGTCATCGCGTTGCACGCGGACTCCGCGGAGGTGGCGCTGCTCGCCGCGACCGGGCCGGCCGTGGGCGCCGTCGCCGCGGTGCCGCTCGGGCCGTGGGTGGAGTTCCGGCGCAAGCGGCCGGTGATGATGGCGATGGACCTCGTCAGGTTCGCCGCACTGCTCACCGTCCCCGCGGCCTACGCGCTCGGCGCCCTCGGCCTCGGCCAGCTGCTGCTGGTCTCGGTGGTCGTCGCGGCCGCCGACATCACCTTCAACGCGGCCTCCGGCGCCTTCCTGAAGTCCCTCGTCCCGGCCGACCGGCTGCTCACCGCGAACGCCCGGTTCGAGTCCGCCAACTGGACCGCGCTGGTCCTCGGCCCGCCCCTCGGCGGCGCCGCGATCGGCCTGTTCGGGCCGGTGGCGACCGTCGCGGCGAACGCGGTCAGCTTCCTGCTGTCGGCTCTCGGCATCCGGGCCGTCGGCGGCGGCGAGCCACGCCCCGCGCACCGGGACGTGCAGCGCCTGCGCGCCGCCGACCTGCTCGACGGCTGGCGGCACATCCTCACCAGCCCGGCCCTGCGGCCCCTCTTCTTCAACAGCCTCGCGGGCAACGCCCTGATCATGGTCGCCGCACCACCGCTGGCCGTCCTCATGCTCGGCCCGCTCGGCTTCGCCCCCTGGCAGTACGGCCTCGCCTTCGCCGTGCCCTGCCTGGGCGGTCTCCTCGGCGCCCGGATCGCCCGGCCGCTGGTCGCCAGGTACGGGCAGTGGCGGGTGCTGCGCGCCGCGAGCGCCCTGCGCGCCGTCTGGCCGCTCGGGCTGGCCTTCGTCGGGCCCGGGCTGCCCGGGCTGCTGCTGGTGATGGCCCTGGAGTTCGGGGTGATCACCAGCTCGGCCGTCTACAGCCCGGTGTACGCCACCCGCCGCCTGGAGCACACCCCGGACGACCGGGTCGCCCGCACCCTGTCCGCCTGGTCGGTCACCGGCAAGGCCACCACGGCCGCCATGACCGCCCTGTGGGGCCTGCTGGCGAGCCTCACCGGCCCGCGCACCGCGATCGCCCTCGCCGGGATCCTGCTCCTGGCGACCCCGCTGCTGCTCCTGCGGGAGACCGCTACGGTACGACCGTCACCGGCCACCGTCCCGCCTTCACCAGGCGGATCGCGACCGAGCCGATGAACCGGTGGCCGGCCTGCTCGGAGGCGCCCACCACGACCGCGTCGGCCTTCAGCTCGTCGGCCGCCTTCACCATGCCGCTGTAGGCGTCCCCGCGGAAGGTGTGGAACTCCCAGCGCACCTCGAATATCCCCTTGAGCCGCTCCGTCGCGTCCCGGATCTGCGCGACCAGGTCCTCCGCGATCTCGTCGGTGGTCTCCGCCACCGGCGCCCCGAGCGCCGCGCCGGCCGCCAGGACCGGCTGGACGTACACGATGGCCAGCAGCGCGTGCTGCCGCCGGGCCAGACCCGCGGCGTAGGAGGTCGCGCGCCACGAGGAGTCCGAGCCGTCGATACCGACCACGATGACCTTGGGGCCGTCCGTGCCCCGCTCGAACTGGTGTTGTTCCGCCACGATCCGAGGCTATCGGAATCCACAGGTCCGGTCAGTGCCCGGGCCTCCCGCCGGGTCCACCGTGTGCCGTACGGGTGCGGGCCGTGGGTGGTTGCTCGCGCAGTTCCTCCCCCGGCCTTCGGCCGGGGGTGCCCCCAGCGCCCCTGACGGGGCGCCGTGCAGCCCCCCCGCTTTTCAGGCTTTTCAGGGGCGCGGGGAACTGCGCGACCAGCCCCCACCGGCCCGCACCCGCTCGACGGGCGGGTCGGGCTGGGCCTTCCTACAGTCGGAGACATGAGTGCCGCCGTGGAGCCCGCCACGGGCAGGGAGCCGGCGGGCCCGATACGCCCGCCCCGTGGCGGGCGGCTGACGTGGGTGCCGGAGGCCTTCGGGACGTTCTTCGGCGCCCTCGCCCTGCTGTGCGCCCTGCTCTCCTTCATCGCCCCGCTGCGCGTGCTGCTCCACCCCGTCGTGCACTTCATCGACGCCGTCGTGGTGCCCGTCAGCCCCAACCTGGCCTACGCGGTCTTCCTGTTCCTGCTCGGCGGCGCCACCGCCGCCCGCAAGAAGGTCGCCTGGTGGCTGGTGGTGATCTACCTCGGCCTGCTGGTGCTGGCCGACGTCCTGACCGTCGCCTTCGGCTTCGGCTGGTACCCGTTCAGCTCACTGGTGGTCTGCGGACTCGCCCTGGCCCTGCTGATCGTGGCCCGCCGGGAGTTCTACGCCGCCTCCCGGAGAGCCGCCGTGCGCCGCGCCCTCGCCGTCCTGCTGATCGGCCTGCTGGTGGCGATCCTGGCCGGCTGGGGCCTGGTCTCGCTCTTCCCCGGCTCGCTCCCGCACGGCCAGCACCTGGCCTGGGCGGCCGACCGGGTCTGCGGCGGACTCGTCTCCGTCCGCACCTACGCCGGCCGGCCGCCCCGCTTCGTCTCCTTCCTCCTCGGCCTCTTCGGCGCCCTGGCCCTGCTCAACGCCGCCGCCGCCCTGTTCCGTTCACAGCGCCTGGAAGCGGCCCTGCACGGCGACGAGGAGGCCCGCATCCGTGCCCTCCTCAGGGCCTACGGCGACCGGGACTCCCTCGGCTACTTCGCCACCCGGCGGGACAAGGCCGTGGTCTTCTCGCCCAGCGGCAAGGCCGCCGTCACCTACCGGGTCGAGGCCGGCGTCTGCCTGGCCAGCGGCGACCCCGTCGGCGACCCGGAGGCCTGGCCGCACGCCATCGCCGCCTGGCTGGACGTGGCGCGCCGGCACGCCTGGGTGCCCGCGGTGATGGGCGCCTCCGAGGACGGCGCCAGGGCCTACGTCCGCGCCGGGCTCGGCGCCCTGCAACTCGGCGACGAGGCGATCCTGCACGTCGCCGACTTCGACCTGGGCGGCCGCGAGATGCGCGTCACCCGGCAGGCCGTCAACCGGGTCCGGCGCACCGGCGCGACCTGCCGCATCCACCGCCACGCCACCCTCACCGAGACGGAGATGGAGGAGGTCGTCGACAAGGCCGACGCCTGGCGCGACACCGAGACCGAGCGGGGCTTCTCCATGGCCCTGGACCGGCTCGGCGACCCCGCCGACGGCGACTGCCTGCTCGTCGAGGCCATCGCAGAGGACGGCCGGCTGCTCGCCCTGCTCTCCTTCGTGCCCTGGGGCGGCGACGGCATCTCCCTCGACCTGATGCGCCGTGACCGCACCGCCCCCAACGGGGTCATGGAGTTCATGGTCGCCGACCTGTGCGAGGCCGCCCCCAAACTGGGCGTCCGCCGCGTCTCGCTGAACTTCGCCGTCTTCCGCTCGGTCTTCGAGGAAGGCGCCCGCATCGGTGCCGGACCCGTGCTGCGGCTGTGGCGCCGGCTGCTGCTCTTCTTCTCCCGCTGGTGGCAGCTGGAGGCGCTGTACCGCTCCAACGCCAAGTACCGCCCCGAGTGGTACCCGCGCTTCCTCTGCTACGGCGAGGCGGGATCCCTCGCCCGGGTCGGCCTCGCCTCCGGAATCGCCGAAGGATTCGTCTCCGTACCGTCCCTGCGCAAACTCTGGGGAAAGGGGCACCCGCAGACCGGACCGCGGCCCGTCGAGGCGCCGCAGTCCGCGCCGGTGCCCGGTGTCGACGGAGGGGACGGAACCGGGCCCGGCGCGCCGGACGCCGGCCTGCCGGACCAGTTCCGGGTCCGGCGCCGCAAGCTGGACCGGTTGCGGGCGGCGGGCGTCGACCCCTACCCGGTGGCCGCCGGCGCACCGCCCCGCGCCCTCGCCGGGGTGCGCGAGGGGGAGACGGTCACCGTCGCCGGGCGGATCATGCTGGTCCGCGACTTCGGCGGCATCGTCTTCGTGACGCTGCGCGACTGGTCAGGCGACCGCCAACTCGCCCTGACCCGCGACGGGTCCGGACCCGCGCTCGACCGGTTCACCGACGACACCGACATCGGCGACCAGATCACCGTCACCGGCCGCATGGGCGTCAGCGACCAGGGCGAACCGACCCTCTTCGTCACCGACTGGCAGCTCACCGCCAAGTGCCTGCGCCCGCTGCCCGACAAACACCGCGGGCTCGCCGACCCCGAGGCCAGGGTCCGCCGCCGCTACCTCGACCTCGCCACCAGCCCCGCCGCCCGCGCCGTGCTGCGCACCCGCTCCACCGTCGTACAGGCGCTGCGCCAGGGGCTCTTGGACCGGGGCTACCTGGAGGTCGAGACCCCGATGCTCCAGCAGATCCACGGCGGCGCCAACGCCCGCCCCTTCACCACCCACATCAACGCCTACGACCTCGACCTCCACCTGCGCATCGCCCCCGAGCTCTACCTCAAACGGCTCTGCGTCGGCGGCCTGGAGAAAGTCTTCGAACTCGGCCGGACCTTCCGCAACGAGGGCGTCTCCCACAAGCACAACCCCGAGTTCACGATGCTGGAGGCCTACCAGGCGTACGCCGACTACGAAGTGATGCTCGACCTCACCCGCGCACTGGTCCAGGGCGCCGCGACCGCCGCCTTCGGCTCGCCGGTGGCCCGCAGGGACGGACGGGAGTACGACATCTCGGGCACCTGGCCGGTCAGGACCGTGTACGGGGCGATCTCCGAGGTGCTGGGCGAGGAGATCGGCCCCGGCACCGAGCTGCTGCGGCTGCACCGCCACTGCGACCGGACCGGGGTGCCGTACACCGCCGACGACGGGCCCGGCGACGTGGTCCTCGAGATGTACGAACGCCTGGTGGAGGAACGCACCAGGCTGCCCACCTTCTACAAGGACTTCCCCACCGACGTCTCCCCGCTCACCCGGCAGCACCGCACCGACCCCCGGCTCGCCGAGCGCTGGGACCTGGTCGCCTTCGGCACCGAACTCGGCACCGCCTACTCCGAACTGACCGACCCCCTCGAACAGCGCCGCCGGCTCACCGCCCAGTCGCTGCTCGCCGCCGGCGGCGACCCCGAGGCGATGGAACTCGACGAGGACTTCCTCGACGCCCTCGAATACGCGATGCCGCCCACCGGCGGGCTCGGCATCGGCGTCGACCGGCTGGTCATGTTCCTCACCGGCCTGACCATCCGCGAGACGCTCCCCTTCCCCCTCGTCCGCCGCCGCTGATGTTTTTTGGCCTTTTCTTACCGAAACCTTTTGTTGCTGGTCCGTGCGGGTGCTTTCCCACCGCCGCACCGGTGTTGATGTGCTGCGCCGGAGTCCTGCCGGGCGACTCATGAGTCATGCAGAAGGATCAGTTGTTCACCCGTCGCCGGCTGCTGCTCGCCGGCGGCGCCGCACTGGGAGCCGCGGGAACCGCGGGCATCGTGCTGGCGGGCAGCGCCGAGGACACGGCCGGCGGGGCCTTCCCGGCTGCGGGACCGCAGGCCCGCCCGGCGCTCAAGTCCTCCGCCTTCCGGCTCCAGCCGCTCACCGGGTACGGCCCGCCGTCCACCGCGCCGCGCAAGCTCAAGGTCCGCAAGGAACCCATCACGGAGATCTCCCGAAGCGGCAGACGCATGATGCTCACCTTCGACGACGGCCCCAACCCGAACTACACCCCGCACATCCTGGACACCCTCGCCAAGTACGACGTGCGGGCGATGTTCTTCCTGTGCGGGGAGTGCATCGTCGTGAACCGGGAGCTGGTCGCGCGGATGGCCGAGGCGGGCCACGTCGTGGGCAACCACACCTGGACGCATCCGCTGCTGACCACCCTGAACCGCCGCGAGATCCGCGACGAGATGACGAGCACCAGCGACGCCGTCGAGGACACCTACGGCGAACGCCCGCAGTGGTTCCGCGCCCCCTACGGCGCCTGGAACCGTGCGGCCTTCCAACTCGGCGCCGAGATGGGCATGGAGCCGATGGCCTGGACCGTCGACAGCACCGACTGGACCGAACCGGGCACCCGCACCATCGTCGACACGATCGAGAACGGCGCCGCCCCCGGTGTCGTGGTCCTCTCCCACGACGCCGGGGGCGACCGCTCCCAGAGTGTCAAGGCCCTGCGCGAGTACCTGCCCTATCTGCTGGACAACGGCTACCGCCTGACCGTGCCGCGCCGCCGGACCTGAACGGGCCCGCGCCCGCCCGGTGGTGGCCTCAGCGGGCCTCGACCAGGCGGGCGAAGACCACCACGTTCCCGTCGTAGCCGTTCTGCTTCGAGAAACCGCCGCCGCAGGTGATGACCCGCAACTCCGGTGTGCCCTTGGAACCGTAGACCCGGTCGCCCGGGAAGCCGGCCTTCGCGAAGACCTCGATTCCGTAGATCTCGAACACCGCCGTCCGGCCGTCCTGCCGGTCGACCTCGATCCGGTTGCCCTTCTTCAGGGAACCGAGCCCGTAGAAGACCGCCGGGCCCTTCGTGTTGTCGACATGGCCCACGACGACGGACGTGCCCTTCTCCCCGGGCGAGACACCCCCGGTGAACCATCCGGCCAGATTCGGGTCGTCCGGCGGCGGCGCCGCGATCCAGCCGTCCGTGTCCAGACCCACCGGCATCACCGGAGCGTCGACCCGGATCGCCGGGATCCTGATCCGGTCCGCCGCGGCGAACGGCAGCGCGGCGGGCGCCGTGGCGAAGGTCCCCGGAACCGTGGTACGGCTGTCGGGGGCGGCGGCCGAGGCCGGCTGCGGAGGACCGACGTCGAACTCTCCCGAACCGTTCCGAATGAGTGCCAGACCGGTCAGCAGAACGAGCGCTATCACGCCCCAGGGGGCACGCTTCCTCCGCCGCTCCTCCTCTTCGGCCACCTCGGAAAGTTCGGACGCAGACATTCGCCATCCCCTCTCGACGCGGCCGCCCTCGGGTCCCTATCGCGCATGGGAAAAAGCTAAGTCCCCCGCGCGCGTGCGGCGACGGGGCGACGGGCGAACGGGTGGCCCGCGCGTATTCCGGTGCGCCATCCGAGTTGCCGTTCTCAGGTTTTTTCTGACGGTCCGTGACCTGCGGCAATATCCGATTGTGCGCTTTTCGTTCGGCGTGTCCCCTCACCAGGACGGACCATTCTCGAAATGCGGGCGTGTTCTGGGCATCTGAGGGTCTATTCGGGAGGTGCTTTCTCGCCGATCCACCGGGGACCGTTCCCGGGGCGCCTTCCGCGGAGGAAGAGATGCGAAACTCACGTGCGCTGGCGGCCGCGTGCACAGTGGTCGCCGTTCTCGGCGCCGCCGCCCCCATGGCCGTCGCCGACGACCTGGGCAACCCCGGCGGCCCGCCCAACACCCAGGCCCCGGTCGTCGGTGGAACGGGCGTAGCCCCCGGGACCGGGGTCGGCGGGGTGGGCGTCGCCCCCGGGGCCGGTGTCGGCGGTGTCGGTATCGGCGGTGTCGGTGGTGTCGGTGGTGTCGGAGTGGTCCCCGGGGTCGCGGTCCCCGGCGTCGTGGTCCCCGGATACGGGGTGGGCGGGTTCGGCGACGGGCGTTTCAACAACAACCGCGGACGGGGCAGGGACGAGTTCGGCGGCCGGGGTGGCGACGGGCGCTTCGACAACTTCGGCGGCCGGGGTGACGAGGGGCGCTTCGACAACTTCGGCGGCCGGGGTGACGACGGGCGTGACATCGACGTCCAGCCCCGGTCGATCGCCACCGGCCAGCGGATCACCGTCACCGTCAACAACTGCCGCAGCGGCGTCATGACCTCCCGCGCCTTTCGTACGACATCGCTGTTCCCGTTCGGCGGCGACATGGCCCGCGGTGTCGCCACCATCGACCGGAACGCCAGCCCCGGCCCGTACGACCTGACCGTGCGTTGCGACGGGCGCACCCTGCTCCGGCGGGACGCGTTCTTCGTGCTCGGCGGGGTGCACGGCGGGTTCGGCGGCAGCGTCTCCAGCGGGGCCACCCCGGCGGACATGGCGATCGGCGGCGGCCTGGTGGGCGCGGCCGTGCTCGCCGGCTGCGGATTCTGGCTGCGCCGCCGGAGCGAGAAGCGGCTCTGATCCGGCGGGCCTGTGTCCCGGTCCCGCGGCGGACCGGGGCACCGGGCCGCCCGGCCGCACGGTGTTCAGGCGCCGTCCTCGTCGGCGTGCCTGCGAGAGCGCCGGTACGCCGAACCGACCGACCCCACGACGAGCGCGGCGCCGAGGCCGATCTCCTCGAGGTCGAACCCGTCGATGCTGCCGCCCTCACCGGCCTGCACACCCCGCCCGGGCGGCAGGGGCTGCGGGTTGAGCGCCTGGCGGCTGTCCGAACCACCACTGTCCGTGCCGCCGGCGGCAGCACTGTCGGCGCGACTGTCCGTGCTGCTGCTGTTGTTGCTGTTGCCGTTGTTGTTGCCGCTGCTGTCGCTCTCGCCGCGCGCGTCGGTGCGCCCGTCGCCGGCACTGGTCCCGTCCGGGTGCCCGTCACCGTGTCCGGCCGACGTGCTGCTCGCGATGGCCAACTCCGTCGAGGCGCTCGTGCCGTCGCAGACGATCGTCACCCGGTAGGACGCCTGCGACTGCGCGGTCCGGTCGACCGTGGCCGTCACCGAGTCCCGTTCCGACGGGATGCGGACCGTGTCGAAGAGACCCGAGGTGACCGTCGCGGCGCCCCGGCAGCCGCTGCCGCGGTCCAGGTGCAGACTGACCCGGCCGCCCGCCGCGACGGTGGTGGGCGTGACCCGGAAGCCGAAGGACTGGCGACCGTCCCGGCCCCCGCCGCCGGTGTCGCTCGCGAGGATGACCGGAGCGCAGAGGGTGAGGGCGCCGAGGCCCAGCAGTGCGGCCGAAGCAACGCGTATCGCGCGCATGGTGGTTCCTCCGGTCCCCGAGGAGCGGCATGCGGACCTGTTCCGCCGGTGCCGGGAATGCACCTCGATGATCGGAACGCTAGAAACCTCCGCACATGCGCGCGAACGCTGTAGGGCGAACGGGGGAGAGAACGGGGCCGTCCGGGGGACGCCGGCGGCGTGGCACGGTGCGGTGTCCCCCGGGGCGTCACCTAACCCCTGATGTGCGGGAAGAGGTTCAGGAACGGCTGTGCCGTCGCCGTGATGCCCCGGCTGTACGGTTCGTCGAAGTCCCAGATCAGGAACAGCATGAAGGTGATGGTCGCGGAGAACAGGCCGGCGAGGATCAGCTCGCGCCGGGTGCGCCTGATCTGCAGTGCGAAGACCATTCCGATGGTGATCGCGGCTCCGGTCAGCAGCCCGATCCACACCACGTTCGGCATGGTCGCCCCGGTCGAGTCGGCCCGGGCGCTGCGCGCCTGGTCGAGGGCGGCCACCTGGTCCACCAGCGGCTGGTAGGCCTGCGCCTGGAAGTCGGTCTTCGGCTCGTAGTCGGTGACGTCCTGACGGATCTGCGCGAGCAGCTCGGCGCCGTGCTGGGAGAGCCGGCCGTGGGCGGCCATCTCCTTCCACTCCTTGTCGACGACCTGGGCGACGTAGGCGTCGACGTCCGCCCGGATCCGGTCACGCGTCTCGGGCGGATACACCCGCACCCGTTCGTAGATCTCGTGCAGCGTCTGGGCCTCCGCCTGCACATGGTCCTGGGCGGCGCTGCGGGCCTCCCACACCCCGGCCACCGCCAGACCGAGGACGATGGCGTAGATGACGCCGATCCACATGGTCATGTACTCGATGACGTCCGGCGTCTCGGAGGGATCCTCGTCCTCCGCCGCCCTCTTGTCGCGGAGGAGGGTGATGACGACGACCACGGCGACGGCCGCGAGCATCGCGAGGACGAGAACAAGCCAATCCGGCAACGGAAGCCTCCAGGAATCAGTGGGCCGGCCGTCAGCGCGCGCGGAACGCGGCGACGGCGATGATCGCGGGTACGGCGATGAGCAGGACGTAGGTGACCGGGGAGGTGCGGTTCGGGGCCGTCGCACCGGTCGACTGGACGTGGTACGGCGGGTAGGTCACCGGGGTCGGCGAGGGCCGCGGGGTGGGCTTCGGCGACGGAGTGGGGGTCGGCGTCGGCTTCGGCCCGGGCCGCGGTGCCGGTGGCGGGGTGGGGGTGGGCTTCGGGGCCGGCGCCCGCCGGGGTGGTGGCGGTGGCGCCGGGCGCGGTGCCGGCGGGGTGGTGCGCGGCGGCTTCGGCGTCGGCGTGGGTTTCGGTGGGGGCTTCGGGGGCGGGGTGGGGGTCGGCGTGGGCGTCGGGGACGGCGTGGGGCAGGGCGGCGGGGTGGGCGCCGGACACGGCGGGGGACTGGGCCAGGAGTCCCCGGCGACGGCCACCGCGTGGATGCCGTCGGGGCCCGTCGAGGCGGAGGCGCAGGCGTCGGCCGACGCCGTGCCGACCGGGCAGCCCGCCAGGGCCCACGTCAGCGTCAGCAGGGCCAACACCCTTGGGACGGGCGCGAGTCTGGTCGCTTCGGGTGCATGCACGACGGAGATCATGAGGCGTCGGGCGCCGTCGCACGCCGGAGTACCGGATGATTGGCCCGAACGGGGTACATGTGACGTAAACCGGTTTGAATCACATCGCACCGCGAATGGCTCGAAGCGTACGCCTGTGCGGGACGCGGTCCGCGGCCACGGTGTCCCGAAAGAAATTTGTGCGCCCGTTGAACACTTCGGCCCCCGGCATCCGTACCTGGTGTCGTGCGGCGGCGCAGAGGCGCTGCAATAACCAGGCGATTATGGGGAGTTGACGATGAAGACCTCGTGGAGGAGCGCCTCGATGGTGGCCACGGCCGCGGGGGTGATGGTGTTCGCGACGGCGTGCGGTCAGAGCAACCCGACCACTCCGTCCTCGGCGGCCCAGAACGTCGGCGCCACGGCGCCGGCCGGCATCGGCAGCATCACCAACCCCTCCGCCTCCACCGGTGCGGGCAACGGCTACGGTGCCGACGGCAGCCAGGCCTCCGGCTCCCCGGCCGCGGTCGCCCCCGCCGGCAAGCTGGCCGTCGCCACCAACCCCGACCTGGGCAAGGTGCTGACCGACGGCAGCGGCCTCACCCTCTACCGTTTCGACGCGGACACCGCCAATCCCCCCAAGTCGAACTGTGACGGCGACTGCGCCACCACCTGGCCGCCGGTGCCCGCCGACGACGCCTCGGCCGGTGAGGGCATCGACAAGTCGCTGCTCGGCGAGGTCACCCGCTCCGACGGCACCAAGCAGCTGACCGTCGCCGGCTGGCCGATGTACCGCTACGCCAAGGACGTCAACGCCGGTGACGTCAACGGCCAGGGCGTGGGCGGCAAGTGGTTCGCCACCGCCCCCGACGGCAAGAAGGCCACGCTGGCCGCCCTGCCCGGTCTGTCGGTCCGCAAGGACGCCAAGCTCGGCGACATCGTCGTCGACAAGAACGGCATGACCGTCTACCGCTTCATCAAGGACAAGGCATGGCCCAAGGTCGTTTCGAACTGCACGGGCGACTGCCTGACCAAGTGGCCGGCCGTGGCCGAGGTCTCCTCGGACGACACCAAGGGCATCGTGAAGAAGGGCCTGATGGGCTTCACCCGGCCCGACAACGGCCAGAAGCAGCAGACGGTCAACTGCTGGCCCATCTACACCTTCTCCGGTGACACGAAGGCAGGGGACACCAACGGCCAGGGCGTCGGCGGCACTTGGTACGCCGTCTCGCCCGAAGGAAAGCTGGTCGGCGCGCCGAGCTAGCGAGAGTCCCGGACGACGACACACAACGGCGCACGACCGCCCGCCCCCTCCACACCGCACGGAGGGGGCGGGCTTCTTGGCGTCCAGAGGTGAAGCGCTCCCGAAGGGGCGCGGGGCTGTATCGATGTGCGGCTCCGCCGCGTGGGCGCGAGCAACCACGAATCACCCGCACCCGACGAACAAACCGAACGCGCCCCAAATCGAACACCGAATTCCCAGGTGGTGACCGGGAACGGATGGTCAATTTCCGTTTCGGCTACCCCTGTTCGCAGGCGATCAGTAGCCTCAGCTCGAACACCGGATCGTCTCAGTCTTGGAGAGACACATGGAGCGTCCCGCCTGGGCCCCACGGAGCATCGACATCTCGGTGCCGAGCGTTTCGCGTATCTACGACTACTACCTGGGCGGTTCGCACAATTTCGAGGTCGACCGGGAAGCGGCCCGCAAGGCGATGACCCACCTGCCCGGCCTGCCGAAGATCATGCAGGCCAACCGCGCCTTCATGCGCCGCGCCGTCCGCCACGCCGTGGCCACCGGCATCGACCAGTTCCTGGACATCGGTTCCGGCATCCCCACCTTCGGCAACGTCCACGAGGTCGCGCAGGCGGCGCACCCCGGCGCCCGCGTGGTGTACGTCGACCACGACCCGGTGGCCGTGGCGCACAGCAACGCCGTGCTGGCGGGCAACGAGGACGCGGACGTGGTCGCCGCCGACCTCCGCAAGCCCCAGGAGATCCTGTCCAGCCCTCAGGTGGAGCACCTGATCGACCTGAATCGGCCAGTGGCGCTGCTTCTCGTTGCCATACTGCACTTCGTGGAAGACGCGGACGACCCGTACGGGGCAGTGGCACAGCTGCGCGACGCACTCGCGCCCGGCAGCCTGCTTGTTCTCACGCATGCCTCGTACGAGGGAATCCCGTTGCCGGCCGAGCGGGCCGAGGGCGCGGTGGACGTATACAAGGACATTCGCAACCCGCTGATCATGCGCTCGCGCGACGAGATCGCGCGGTTCTTCGAGGGGTACGACATGGTGGAACCCGGACTGGTGCCGATGCCGCGCTGGCGGCCGGAGTCGGCGCCGGAGGACGAGGATCCGTATGCCTTCTCCGGATTCGCCGGCGTGGGGATCGCGGCGTGACCGCGGAGCCGGGCGGCCCGGAGGACAGACTGCGCAGGTTCGCGACGATCTGGAGCCGGGCGGTGTTCCCGGTCACCTCGACGTCCCTGACCCGCCGGGAGTTCGAGGAGCTGCTCCTGCCGCTGGCCCGCCGCCTGAGCGAGATCCTGCTGGCGCACGGCTTCGACACCGACGAGGCCCGGCAGGTGGGCGCCGCGCTGATCGACGCGCACTGCACCGACCCCGAGGCGCTGACCCGCTCCCTCGACTGCGTCGACGCGTACCTGGTCCTGTACTGCGGCGAGGACGGCCCCCAGGACGAGCTGCGGATGCGGTCCTCGCGGATCCAGCACGCGATGGCCGCCGGGTTCGCCCAGGCGCTGCGTGAGCGCACGCTGGCCGAGCAGGAGGCCATCGCCCAGGCCGCGTTGCGCGCGCAGGGCGTGGTCGCGCAGGCGCTGCACGCCAGCGAGGCCCGCTTCCGCGCCGTCTTCGAGGGCGCGGCGATAGGAATCGGCATCGCCGACCTCGAAGGCAACGTCCTCCAGGTGAACGGCGCGCTGCTGCGCATGTTCGGCGGCTCCGAACAGACCCTGCGCGGCCGCAGGGTCGTGGAGTGGGCGCATCCCGAGGACGCGCCGCAGACCTGGCGCCTCTACGAGGAGCTGGTGCGCGGCGAACGCGAGCACTACCACGTCGAAAAGGCGTTCAACCGCTCCGACGGAACGGTCCTGTGGACCAACCTGACCGTCTCCCTGCTCCGGGACGCGGACGGCGAGCCGCAGTACCAGCTGGCCCTCATGGAGGACACCACCGAGCGCCGCCTGCTCAACCTCCGGCTGCGCTACGAGGCCACCCACGACGCGCTCACCGGCCTGCCCAACCGCACGCTGTTCTTCGAGCGCCTGGAGAAGGCCCTGGCGGCCGGCGAGGGCCAGCGCTTCGGCCTGTGCTACCTCGACCTGGACGGCTTCAAGACCATCAACGACAGCCTCGGCCACTCGGCCGGCGACCGGCTGCTCGTGGAGGTCGCCGACCGGCTGCAGTCCTGCGCGACGGCGCCCGGCGAGATGGTCGCCCGGCTCGGCGGCGACGAGTTCGTGGCCCTGACCACCGGGCCGGCCACCCAGCGCGAGGTCGACGACCTGGCCGACCGCATCATGAACGCCCTGGTCACCCCGATCAGCATCGACGGCCGTGAACTCATGGTCCGCGGCTCCATCGGCATCGTGGAGGGTCCGGCCGGCGAGCGCACCCCGGCCGAGGTGCTGCGCAGCGCCGACATCACGATGTACCGGGCCAAGTCGGCGGGCGGCAACCGCTTCGAACTGGCCGACCCGGAGGCGGACGCCCGCGCGATCACCCGGCACGGCCTGACCACGGCGCTGCCGGCCGCCCTGGACCGGGGCGAGTTCTTCATCGAGTACCAGCCGCTGGTCCACCTCGGCGACGGCAGTGTCCGCGGCGCCGAGGCCCTGGTCCGCTGGCTGCATCCGCAGCACGGGGTCCTCGGCCCCGACCGGTTCATCCCGCTCGCCGAACACACGGGGCTCATCGTCCCGTTGGGCCGCTGGGTCCTGGAGGAGTCGATCCGCCAGGCCCGCGAGTGGCGAGAACGCTACGGCGAGCACGACAGCGCCGGTCCGCTGCGGATCAACGTCAACCTGTCCCCGTGCCAGCTCTCCCACCCGGGCCTGGTCCAGGACACGGTGGACATCCTGGAGCGGACCGGGGTGGCCCCGGACGCCCTCTGCCTGGAGGTCACCGAGTCCGCGCTCATCGGCGCCGACGACGACCTCCTCAAACCCCTGCGGCGCCTCGCCGAGATGGGCGTGGACATCGCCCTGGACGACTTCGGCACCGGCTACTCGAACCTCGCGAACCTGCGCCGCCTGCCCGTGAGCATCCTCAAGCTGGACCGCTCCTTCACCCAGAGCATGCAGCAGTTCCCGGCGGACCCGGTCGACCTCAAGATCGTGGAGGGCATCGTCACCCTCGCCCACAGCCTGGACCTGGCGGTCACGGTGGAGGGCGTGGAGACCGGCGCCC
Source organism: Streptomyces sp. NPDC013157 (assembly GCF_042899865.1). NCBI lineage: Bacteria > Bacillati > Actinomycetota > Actinomycetes > Kitasatosporales > Streptomycetaceae > Streptomyces > Streptomyces sp. NPDC013157. The sequence goes on from NZ_JBIBAK010000008.1 coordinate 211,195, forward strand.
AGGCCGAACAACTCCGCATACTCGGCTGCGACACCGCCCAGGGCTGGTACTACGCCCGCCCGGGCCCACCGGAGCGCCTGCACGACCTGGCCCTGGTAGACGCCACAGGTTGAGCGCCCCAAAGGGGCGCGGGGAACTGCGCGACCATCCACGCACGACCCTGCGCCCCCACCGGTGATCAACCAGAACGGCGCCGACGGGCACTCTCACCGCTCCAACAGCATCCTCTGGAGCTCCCGAGCGGCCCGAGGCGGCGCCACGTCACTCCGGTGCGCCAACGCAATGGTCCGGTGCAGACCCGGCCGAGCCAACGGAGTGACCCGAAGCCCGCGCCCCGACCGGGCGGCGACCATCCGGGGCACCACGGCCACCCCCAGCCCCGCCCGCACAAACCCCAGCACCGCGTCCATCTCACCCCCCTCGACGGCGAACCCCGGCTCGAACCCTGCGGAGCGGCACGCCGCGACGGTCAGCTCCCGCAGGTCGTACCCGTGCCGGAACATCACCAGCCGCTCCCCCTCCAGGTCGGAGATCCTCACCCCACCGCGCCCCCGCCCGGGCGCCGTCGCCTCGGGCGAGGACACCACCACCAGGTCCTCCCGCAGCAGCTCCACGGTCGTCAGCGCGGGCGACGCCGGCGGCAGCGGCAGCACGATGAGCGCCAGGTCCAGCGCCCCGCGCGCCAGCTCCCGTACCAGGTCGTGGGACCCGCTCTCCTCGATCAGCAGCTGGATCCCCGGATACCGGTCGTGGAACGCCCGCAGCACGTCCGGCAGCAACCCGGTGCACAGACTCGGCGTCGCCCCCAGCCGCACCCGCCCGCTCCGCAGCTGCACCAGCTCCTGCACCTCGTGCCGGGCGGTGTCCGCGTCCGCGAGGATCCGCCGGGCCAGCGGCAGCAGCGCCTCGCCGGCGTCAGTCAGCGTGATGTTCCCGCGCGCCCGCAGGAACAGATCCGCCCCGAGCTCCCGCTCCAGCGCCTTGATCTGCTGGGACAGCGACGGCTGGGCGACATGGACCAGCTCGGCGGCCCGGGTGAAGTGCCGGGTCTCGGCCACGGCGACGAAGTACTGAAGCTGCTGGAACTGCATGGTGACACGATAGCTTCCAGCTATGGAATCCAGCCGTGCCATGTCTTGGACCGATCGGGTCATCCGGCCTTAGCGTCGTCCCCATGGCTCTGGCAACGCGGACGGACCGACGGCCGTCCATGGCGCGCACGATGTGGGACAGCTCCGTCGGCAAGAAGACGGTGATGGCCGTGAGCGGCCTGATCATGCTGCTCTACCTGGTCGTCCACATGATCGGGAACCTGAAGATCTACTTCGGGGCGGGCGAGTTCAACCACTACGCCCACTGGCTGCGCACCATCGGCGAACCGTTCATGCACTACGAGTGGACGCTCTGGCTCATCAGGATCGTCCTGGTCGTCGCCGTGGTCGCCCACGCCACCTCCGCCTACCAGCTCAGCCGCCGCGACATCAAGGCCCGCCCCACCAAGTACGTGCACGGCAGGCCCCGGGCCAGCTACGCCACCCGCACGATGCGCTGGGGCGGGATCATCCTCGGCCTGTTCATCGTCTGGCACATCCTCGACCTGACCACCGGCACCGTGCACTCCGGCGGCTTCCAGGAGGGCCATCCGTACCAGAACGTCGTGGACACCTTCTCCACCTGGTACGGCGACGTCATCTACATCGTCGCGATGCTCGCGCTCGGCCTGCACGTGCGGCACGGCTTCTGGAGCGCCGCCCAGACCCTCGGCGCCGGCAGCCGCACCCGCGACCGCGCCCTCAAGGCCACGGCCAACGTCCTCGCGCTGCTGCTCACGGCCGGTTTCATCGCCGTACCCGTGGGTGTCATGACCGGAGTGGTGAGCTGAACATGACCGAATACGTGAACTACACGACCGGTGAAGCGGTCGCCGACGGCAAGGCCCCCGCCGGCCCGGTCGCCGAACGCTGGGACAGGCGCCGTTTCGAGGCCAAGCTGGTCAACCCCGCCAACCGGCGCAAGCACACGGTGATCGTCGTCGGCACCGGCCTGGCCGGCGGATCCGCCGGCGCCACCCTCGCCGAACAGGGCTACCACGTCGTCCAGTTCTGCTACCAGGACTCGCCGCGCCGCGCCCACTCCATCGCCGCGCAGGGCGGTATCAACGCGGCGAAGAACTACCGCAACGACGGCGACTCCGTCCACCGGCTGTTCTACGACACCGTCAAGGGCGGCGACTTCCGGGCCCGCGAGTCCAACGTCCACCGCCTGGCACAGATCTCCGTCGAGATCATCGACCAGTGCGTGGCGCAGGGCGTGCCGTTCGCGCGTGAGTACGGCGGCCTGCTCGACACCCGGTCCTTCGGCGGCGTCCAGGTGTCCCGCACCTTCTACGCCCGCGGCCAGACGGGCCAGCAGCTGCTGCTCGGCGCCTACCAGGCGCTCAGCAGGCAGATCGCCGCCGGGAACGTGGAGATGCACCCGCGCACCGAGATGCTCGACGTGATCGTCGTCGACGGCCGGGCGCGCGGGATCGTGGCCCGGGACCTGATCACCGGCAGGATCGACACGTACTTCGCGGACGCCGTCGTCCTCGCCAGCGGCGGCTACGGCAACGTCTTCTACCTGTCGACGAACGCCATGAACTCCAACGCCACCGCGATCTGGCGGGCGCACCGGCGCGGCGCCTACTTCGCCAACCCCTGTTTCACGCAGATCCACCCCACCTGCATCCCGCGCACCGGCGACCACCAGTCCAAGCTGACCCTGATGAGCGAGTCGCTGCGCAACGACGGCCGGATCTGGGTGCCCAAGGCCAAGGGCGACACCCGGCCCGCGAACCGGATCCCCGAGGACGAGCGCGACTACTACCTGGAGCGCATCTACCCGTCCTTCGGCAACCTGGTCCCGCGCGACATCGCCTCCCGTGCCGCGAAGAACGTCTGCGACGAGGGCCGGGGCGTCGGCCCGGGCGGGCAGGGTGTCTATCTGGACTTCGCCGACGCGATCAGGCGGATGGGGCGGAAGGCCGTCGAGGCGAAGTACGGCAACCTCTTCGACATGTACCAGCGGATCACGGACGAGGACCCGTACGAGGTGCCGATGCGGATCTACCCCGCCGTGCACTACACGATGGGCGGCCTGTGGGTCGACTACGACCTCCAGACCACCGTCCCCGGCCTGTTCGCGGTCGGCGAGGCCAACTTCTCCGACCACGGCGCCAACCGGCTCGGCGCGAGTGCGCTGATGCAGGGCCTGGCCGACGGCTACTTCGTCCTCCCGGCCACCATCAACGACTACCTCGCCCGCAACCCCCACCAGGAGGCGGTGACGGCCCAGCACCCCGTCGTCCAGGAGGTGCTGGCCGAGACCGAGGACCGGCTGAACCTGCTGCTGTCGGTCGACGGCGACCGTACGCCGGACTCCTTCCACCGCGAACTCGGCGAACTCATGTGGGAGTTCTGCGGCATGGCCCGCACGGACGCCGGTCTGCGCAAGGCACTCGAACGGATCCCGCAGATCCGGGAGGAGTTCTGGCGGCGGATCAAGGTGCCGGGGACCGGCGAGGAGTTCAACCAGTCCCTGGAGAAGGCCAACCGCATCGTCGACTACCTGGAACTCGCCGAGCTGATGTGCCTCGACGCGCTGCACCGCGCCGAGTCCTGCGGCGGCCACTTCCGGGAGGAGTCCCAGACGCCCGACGGCGAGGCCGCCCGCAAGGACGACGAGTTCGCGTACGCGGCCGCCTGGGAGTTCACCGGCACCGGGGACGCCCCGGTCCTGCACAAGGAAGACCTGGTCTTCGAGTACGTCCACCCCACCCAGCGGAGCTACGCATGAAGCTCACCCTGCGCGTCTGGCGGCAGAAGAACGCCGACGCCGACGGCGCGATGTCCACGTACGAGGTGGACGGCATCTCCTCCGACATGTCCTTCCTGGAGATGCTCGACACCCTCAACGAGGAACTCATCCTGCGCGGCGAGGACCCGGTCGCCTTCGACCACGACTGCCGCGAGGGCATCTGCGGCGCGTGCTCCCTGGTGATCAACGGGGACGCGCACGGACCGGAGCGCACCACCACCTGCCAGCTGCACATGCGGTCCTTCAAGGACGGCGACACGATCGACATCGAGCCGTGGCGGGCCTCCGCGTTCCCGGTGATCAAGGACCTGGTGGTGGACCGGTCGGCGTTCGACCGGATCATCCAGGCCGGCGGGTACATCACCGCGCCGACCGGGGCCGCGCCGGAGGCCCACGCGACGGCGGTGCCGAAGGCCGACGCCGACTTCGCGTTCGAGCACGCGGAGTGCATCGGGTGCGGGGCGTGTGTCGCGGCCTGCCCGAACGGGGCGGCGATGCTGTTCACGTCCGCCAAGGTGAATCACCTGAACGTGCTGCCGCAGGGGGCGCCCGAGCGGGAGACGCGGGTGCTGGACATGGTGGGGCAGATGGATGCGGAGGGGTTCGGGGGGTGCACGTTGACGGGCGAGTGCGCGACGGCCTGTCCGAAGGGGATTCCGCTGGTGTCCATCACGAGCATGAACAAGGAGTGGCTGCGGGCTGCCCGCAAGGCCGGGAAGCGGTAGCGCCGTTGCGGGGTGCGGCGCCGTGGGGGCTGGTCGCGCCCACGCGGCGGCAGTCGCATAGCACATGCAGCCCCGCGCCCCTGACGGGGCGCTGGTGTGCGGGGCGCTGACAAGTGAAAGACGTTCGCCGAGAGGTGCGGACGGGCGGGGTCGGGGTTGGTGCTCTCCGGCCCCGTCTCGCGTTCTTTACGGCCGTTTGATCACGGCAGGGTTACTCTCGGGCGTCTGTGAGTGACCGGAAACGGTCCGACCCCCGGCATTCAGCAGTCGCACATCCACGGGTCCCGCACATGTCACGCCGAGTCCAGCCTGCCACGGAAGAAAGCAGGTGCAGATTTCCTCAGCTTCCGCTCGGCGCAGGAGACCTCCATGACCGCCATGCCCGCCTCACCCCCCGCTCTCGCCGCCCCAGCCGGGGATTCCGGCTACCTGGTGCAGCTCGCCCTTGACGAGGACGACGTCCGGGCCGCACAGCGGCTGCGCTACCAGGTGTTCGCCGGAGAGATGGGCGCCCGGCTCGACGGGCCGGAGCCGGGACTGGACGTGGACGCCTTCGACGCGTACTGCGACCACCTCCTCATCCGCGAGGCCCTCACCGGCGAGGTCGTCGGCACCTACCGGCTGCTGCCACCGGAGCGCGCCGCGGTCGCCGGCCGCCTGTACTCCGAGGGCGAGTTCGACCTGAGCACGCTCGCCCCCATCCGCTCCGGCCTGGTCGAGGTCGGCCGCTCCTGCGTGCACCCCGCCCACCGCGACGGTGCCGTCATCGGCCTGATCTGGGCCGGCATAGCCCGGTACATGGTCGACCGCGGCCACGAGTGGCTGGCCGGCTGCTGCTCCGTCCCGCTCGCCGACGGCGGCGCCCTCGCCGCCGCCACCTGGGACAAGGTCCAGGCCAAGCACCTCGCGCCGGAGGAGTTCCGGGTGCGGCCGCTGAACCCCTGGGTTCCCGGCGTGCCGGCCCCCGAAGGCCGTACCGAGCTGCCCGCCCTGCTGCGCGGTTACCTCCGCCTCGGCGCCTGGGTGTGCGGGGAGCCCGCGCACGACCCGGACTTCGGGGTCGCCGACATGTACGTGCTGCTGTCGATGCGCCGCGTCAACGCGCGCTATCTGCGGCACTTCCTCTCGCTCGTCCCGGCCTGATGAGCGTCTGGCTGCCCAGCGCGCCCTGCACCCCGGGCGCGTGCGTGGAGCGTGCGGGATCCCTCACGACCCTGCCGCGGGCCGTGCTGCGGTTCGCCGCGGTCGTGACTCTGATGCTCGTGGCCATAGCGCTGCTGCCGCTCGGCGGGCGGATACCCACCGAGTGGGTGCGGCGGTTCTCCCGGACGCTCGTCCGGGCGGCCGGGGTCCAGGTCCGGATCACCGGGAGCGCTCCGGGCACCGGCGGGGTGCTGCTCGTCGCCAACCACATCTCCTGGATGGACATCCCGCTGCTGGCCGCCGTGCGGCCGGCGCGGATGCTCGCCAAGAAGGAGATCCGCGAATGGCCGGTGGCCGGCGCCCTCGTGGCCGGGGCCGGGGCGCTGTTCATCGACCGGGACCGGCTGCGCGCTTTGCCGGACACGGTCGGCCGGATAGCGGGGGCGCTGCGGGAGGGCGCCGCGGTGGTCGCCTTCCCGGAGGGCAGCACCTGGTGCGGCCGGGCCCAGGGGCGGTTCCGGCGGGCCGTCTTCCAGGCCGCGCTGGACGCCGGCGCGCCCGTGCAGCCGGTGCGGCTGCACTACCGGCTGGAAGCGGGAGCGGCCAGCACCGTGCCCGCCTATGTCGGCGCGGACACGCTGCTGGCCTCCCTCTGGCGAGTGGTGTCGACCCGCGGCCTGGTGGCCGAGGTGGACGTACGGCCGCTGATAGCGGCCGGCAGCCACCCGGACCGTCGTACCCTCGCCCGCGCCGCCCAGCCGGTGACCCACGAGCCGGCCTGGACGCACGCGGCTCTGGTGAGCCCCGAGCGGGCCTCTCAGTGGTCGGTCTCCAAGTGGAGCCTGAGCAGGTCGACACCGTAGTCGCCGCCGTTGGGCGTGCGGATGACGGTGTGGATGTGCTGCTGCGTCGGCGTGCCGTTCGGGCCGCCCATGCCACCGCCGCCGCCCGGCCCGCCGGAGGGCATACCGCCGGTGGGCCGGCCGGTCATCTGGCCGGTGGGCCGGCCCGAGGGCTGTCCTGAGGGCCGGCCGCCGCCGGTGCCGGTCTTCGTGCCGTAGGCGAGCGGGGACTGGGCGTCGTACTCGATGAGCACGACCGGGCTGTGCACCCGGTAGTAGAAGGCCGAGGTGTCCTTGGTCTCGCCCAGCCAGTAGAAGTAGGTCTTGTCCAGGTACTTCTCGACCTCCTTCATCTTCACCCCCGCGTGCCCGTGGTCCATGTAGCCGACGTACACCCGGACCAGGTCGAGGAGCTTGTCCTGCTGTGCCGAGGTGAGCTCGTAGCCGGGCAGGCCCTGGTAGGCGAGCTTGAGGTTGTCGGAGCCGGCGCCCGCCTTCATGTCCGTGCCGGACTTGCTCACCTTGGAGTCGATCACCTTGGCGCGCTGCCCCGAGGTGAGGGAGCGCAGCAGGGCCAGACCGGCCCTGGTCTCCGGCTTGAAGAGGGTGATCTTCTCGCCCTTGTAGGTGGCCGAGGTCGGCTCGGAGCCCATGAAGGTCGGCGTCATCACGACCTGGTCGCCGAGGACGAAGTAGTTGATGGCGACATGGTGGCCCTCGAACTGGAAGCCCCACGGCTTGCCGGTCGACGGGGTGCCCATGAAGGTGAAGAAGTAGGCGCCCTTGGTGAGGGTCTCCCGGTTGCCGCCGTTGTAGTCGCCGAGGAACTGGTTGAGCTTCATGATGTTGCGGGTCTGGGTGAGACCCTTCGCGGACAGCGCGGCCCCGAGCAGTGCGTAGCCCAGCTCCCGCTTCCTGTCCGTGATGTCGCCCATCCGGACACCCTTGCGCTCGTAGCCGTCGACGTTGCTCCAGGCCAGCCACTCGTCGTCGGCCACATCGAAGGTGCAGGACGTGCGCTCCTTCGCGCTGAGACCGTCCAGGAACGCCTGCGCAGCCTTGACGACCTTGTCCGTGGAGACGCCGGTGGAGTGGATCGAGTACAGGTCGTCGACGGTCCTGCCGTCCGTGGTGAGGCCCGTGAAGTCCTTGTACTTGACCTCGGTCTGGCCGGGGCCCATGCCGCCGGGGCCGCCCGAGGGCATGCCGCCGTTCGGGCCTCCGGAGGGCGAACTCGACGCGTTCGACGAGCCGTCGGAGCAGCCGGTCATGGTCGCCAGCGCGGCGACACCGCCGGCGAGCAGCGCCTTGTTCATGAACCAGCGGCGGCTGCGCTCGGCTTCGGGGGTGCGGGGGTGGTGTCCGTGCATGCGCCCAAGGTTCCGGGGCAACCTGAAGCGTTCCTGAAGACCCTCAGGGCAGGCAACGGGACAGATAGGGCGCGGTGACGCTGCCCCCGGCCCGGGCGACCTCGGCCGGCGGGCCCGCCGCGACGATCCGCCCGCCCCGGTCCCCGCCGCCCGGCCCCAGGTCGATCACCCAGTCGGCGTCCGCCACCACCGTCATGTCGTGCTCGACCACCACGACCGTGTGCCCGGCGTCGACCAGCCCGTGCAACTGCCGCATCAGCACCTCGACATCGGCCGGATGCAGTCCCGTCGTCGGCTCGTCGAGCAGATAGAGCGTGTGGCCGCGCCGCCCGTGCTGCAACTCACCGGCCAGCTTGATGCGCTGGGCCTCGCCGCCGGACAACTCCGTTGCGGGCTGCCCGAGTCGCAGATAGCCGAGGCCCACGTCGAGCAGTGTGGCCAGGCTGCGCGCGACGGCGGGGGTGTCCGCGAAGAACTCCGCCGCGCCCGCCACGGTCAGGTCCAGCACCTCGGCGATGTTCCGCCCCCGGTACGTCACTTCGAGCGTCGGGGGGTTGTAGCGCGCCCCGTCGCAGTCCGGGCACGGCGCGTAGGTGCTCGGCAGGAACAGCAGCTCCACACTGACGAACCCCTCGCCCTGACAGGTCTCGCAGCGGCCCCCGGCCACGTTGAAGGAGAACCGCCCGACGCCGTAACCACTTTCCCGTGCCTTCTCGGTCCCCGCGAACACCTTCCGTACGACGTCGAACAGGCCGGTGTAGGTGGCCAGGTTGGACCGCGGGGTGCGGCCGATCGGCTTCTGGTCGACGGAGACCAGGCGGCCGACCTCGGCCGGCTCCTCGGTGATCTCGCCGATCAGCGTCGACTTGCCGGAGCCGGACACCCCGGTGACGGCGGTGAGGACACCGAGCGGGAACTCGGCGGTGACCGCGCGCAGGTTGTGCCGGGTCACCGGGCCGACCGTCAGCCAGTCCTGGGCGGGCCGCGGCCGGCGTGGCGGGACGGGATCCCGCGCGAACAGGTAGCGGGCGGTGGCAGACTCCGCGACCCCGGCCAGCTCCGCCACCGGTCCGCTGTGCAGCACCTCGCCGCCGTGCTCGCCGGCCCGAGGACCCACGTCCACCAGCCAGTCGGCGCCGCGCACCACGTCGAGGTGGTGCTCCACCACGAACACCGAGTTCCCGGCCGCCTTCAGCCGCTCCAGCACCGCCAGCAGCGCCTCGGTGTCCGCCGGGTGCAGCCCGGCCGACGGCTCGTCCAGGACGTAGACGACACCGAAGAGCCCGGAGCGCAACTGGGTGGCCAGGCGCAGGCGTTGGAGCTCGCCCGCGGAGAGGGTGGGCGTGGCCCGGTCGAGGCTGAGATAGCCGAGGCCCAGCTCGACGACGGGGGCGATGCGGGAGGTGAGGTCCGCGGTGAGGACCCGCACGGTCTCCGACCCGCCCTGCTCGCCGAGGAGCTGGGACAGCTCCGTCAGCGGCAGCGCGACGAGGTCCGCGATCGTACGGCCTGCGAAGGTCACGGCGAGGGCCTCCGGCCGCAGCCTGCTGCCGCCGCACACCGGACAGGGCGCACTGGTCAGGAACCGCTCCGCCCTCGCCCGCAGCGTCGGGCTCTTGGAATCGGAGAAGGTCTTCAGCACGTACCGGCGGGCGCTCATGTACGTGCCCTGGTACGGGCGTTGGATGCGGTCGGCGTCCCGGACCGGGTGCACGGTGACCACCGGCTGCTCGTCGGTGAAGAGGATCCACTCGCGCTGCTCGGCGGGCAGTTCGCGCCACGGCCGGTCGACGTCGTGGCCGAGCGCGTCCAGGATGTCCCGCAGGTTCTTGCCCTGCCAGGCGCCCGGCCAGGCGGCGATCGCGCCCTCGCGGATGGACAGCGACGGGTCGGGGACGAGCGACGCCTCGGTCGTCCGGTGCACCCGGCCCAGTCCGTGGCACTCGGGGCAGGCGCCCGCCGCCGTGTTGGGGGAGAACGCGTCGGAATCGAGCCGTTCGGCGCCCGGCGGACAGTCCCCGGCGCGCGAGAACAGCATGCGCAGGGAGTTGGAGAGGTTGGTGACCGTGCCGACCGAGGAGCGGGAGGTGGGGGCCGAGCGGCGCTGCTGCAGCGAGACCGCCGGCGGCAGCCCGCTGATCCCGGCGACCTTCGGCGCCCCGACCTGGTGGATCAGCCGGCGCGCGTACGGCGCGACCGACTCGAAGTAGCGCCGCTGGGCCTCGGCGTAGATCGTGCCGAACGCCAGGGACGACTTCCCCGAGCCGGACACGCCCGTGAAGACGGCCAGCACGTCCCGGGGGATGTCCACGTCGACGCCCTTGAGGTTGTGCTCACGGGCGCCACGCACGCGGACGTACGGGTCGTGGGGGCTGTGCATCGGACGGACACTCCGTGACGGGCGGCTCGCGGGGCAGGGACAAACCCCGCGATCCTAGCCCGGGCAGCTCTCTACTGCGGAGGGTCGCCCTGCCTCCGCTCCCGCTCGATGTAGTCGTCGGCCTGCTTCTGGCCCATGTCGACCTGGGACTGGTACTTGTTCCCGGTCCGCTGGTCGATCATGTCGCCGCCCTTTTGGACGCCCTGTTTGGCCTGGTCCTCGTGGCCCTTGAGCATCCCCTTGAGCTTGTCCAGCATGGACATGGCAGCCCTCCTCGCTGGTTGCGGGTTCCAACCCCCAGCGTCACCGGCCCGGGCGCCGTCCGCATCTCGGCGGCCGTCCCCGTGCGGGCCCGGCGCGCCTGTGCGAGCTTGGAAGACGCGGATTGCCGCCGATCGCAGAGCCTTCCGGAGAGGCTCTCGCGCAGCCGCCCCGCGGCGCCGCCCCGCACAGCCGTCCGCAGAAAGGCCCGGCCCCATGAGCACTTCCGGTTTCGGATTCGGACGCAGTCCCTTCGAGGAGTTCGACGAGCTGATGTCCCGCTTCTTCGGCGGCTCGGGGGCGGGTGCCCAGCCCCGCCGGCCGCAGCGCGTCGACATCGGCAGCCTGCTGTCCGAACGGGCCCGGGAACTGGTCGCGCAGGCCCGCGACCTCGCGGCCGTCGAGGGCAGCGAGGAACTGGACGCCCGGCATCTGCTGGCCGCCGCCACCGCCCACGACTCCACCCGGCGGCTGCTCACCGAGGCGGGCGCCGACCCCGACCAGCTACGGGAGCGGCTCACCGCTGGGCACGGCGGCGGTGAGAGGACCGAGCCCACCGCCCTCACCCCGGCCGCGAAACGCGCCCTCCTCGACGCCTACCAGATCTCCCGCGCCGAGGGCGCCTCCTACATCGGCCCCGAGCACCTGCTGCGCGCACTCGCCGCGAACCCGGAGTCGGCGGCCGGGCGGGCGCTCGGCGACAGCGGCTGGGAGCCGACCAGGATGCCGGCCGAGGGCGCGGCGGAGCGCAGGAAGCCCAGCACCACGCCGACCATCGACGAGTACGGCCGTGACCTCACCGAGGACGCCCGGGCCGGGCGCCTGGACCCGGTGATCGGGCGGGACGAGGAGGTCGAGCAGACCATCGAGGTGCTCTCCCGGCGCAGCAAGAACAACCCGGTCCTGATCGGTGACCCGGGGGTCGGCAAGACCGCCATCGTGGAGGGCATCGCGCAGCGGATCGTCGCCGGGGACGTGCCCAAGACCCTTGAGGGCAAGCGGCTGGTCTCCCTGGACCTGGCCGGGATGGTGGCCGGCACCAAGTACCGGGGCGAGTTCGAGGAGCGGCTGAAGAAGCTGCTCGACGAGGTCCGCGAGCACGGCAACGAACTCGTGCTGTTCCTGGACGAGCTGCACACGGTCGTCGGTGCGGGCGGCGGCGGGGAGGGATCCCTCGACGCGGGCAACATCCTCAAACCCGCCCTCGCCCGCGGTGAACTGCACCTCATCGGCGCGACCACCGTCGACGAGTACCGCAAGCACATCGAGAAGGACGCGGCCCTGGAACGCCGGTTCGCGCCCATCCTGGTCGGCGAGCCCACCGTCGACGACACCATCGAGATCCTGCGCGGCCTGCGCGACCGCTACGAGGCCCACCACCAGGTCCGCATCACCGACGAGGCGGTGGTCGCGGCGGCAGAGCTGTCCGACCGGTACATCACCTCCCGGTTCCTGCCCGACAAGGCCATCGACCTGATGGACCAGGCGGCGGCCCGGGTACGGCTGCGCTCCAAGACCCCGCCCACAGACACCCGGGACATCGAGGACCGGGTCGCCGCCCTTAACCGGGAGAAGGACCAGGCCGTCGCCGACGAGGAGTACGAGCGGGCCAAGGAGCTCCGCGACCGCATCAAGGCGACCGAGGCCGAGCTGGAACAGGCCGGCACCGCCGAGGAACACGCGCCCAAGGTCACCGCCGAGGACATCGCCGAGGTCGTCTCCCGCACCACCGGCATCCCGGTCGCCCAGCTCACCGAGGAGGAGCGGGAGCGGCTGATGAAGCTGGAGGAGCACCTCCACGAGCGGGTCGTCGGCCAGGACGAGGCGATCACCGCCGTCGCCCGCGCGGTCCGCCGCGCCCGTGCCGGCATGAGCGACCCCCACCGCCCCGTCGGCAGCTTCCTCTTCCTCGGTCCGACCGGCGTCGGCAAGACCGAACTGGCCCGCGTCCTGGCCGCCGCCCTCTTCGGCGACGAGACCCGCATGATCCGCCTCGACATGAGCGAGTTCCAGGAGCGCCACACGGTCTCCCGGCTGGTCGGCGCCCCGCCCGGATACGTCGGGCACGAAGAGGCCGGCCAGCTCACCGAGGCGGTGCGCAGGCAGCCGTACGCCGTGCTGCTCCTCGACGAGGTGGAGAAGGCGCACCCGGACGTCTTCAACACCCTGCTCCAGCTCCTCGACGACGGCCGCCTCACCGACGCCCAAGGACGAACCGTCGACTTCAAGAACACCGTCGTCATCATGACGTCGAACATCGGCGCCGACCGCATCCTGGCCGCCGGCACGGAGGACTACAGCAAGGTCCGCGAGGCGGTCATGCCGGCCCTCCAGCAGCACTTCCGTCCGGAGTTCCTCAACCGCATCGACGAGATCATCGTCTTCCGCGGCCTGGACCGCACCCAGCTGCGCGAGATCGTCGACCTGCTCCTGGAGCACACCCGGAGCCGGCTGCGCGCCCAGGACGTCACCCTCGAAGTCACCGACGCGGCGGCCGTGTTGCTCGCCAACCTCGGCCACGAGCCGGACTTCGGCGCCCGTCCGCTGCGCCGCACCATCCAGCGCGAGGTCGACGACCGCCTCGCCGACCTGCTGCTCTCCGGCCAACTCGTGGCGGGCGAGCGGGCGGTGGTGGACGCGGCGAACGGCGAGATCGTGATCCGCTCCGACAAGCCGGCCACGGTCTGACCGGTCCGGGCCCACGTTCCGACCGGTCCGGTCAGGAGGCGACGATCCCGGCCAGCCGCCGGTACGAGTCCAGCAGTGCCGCGCGGTCGTACGTACTCGTGGTGACCAGCACCTCGTCGGCACCGGTTTCCTTCAGGACCGTCTCCAGCTCGTGGGCGACCCGGTCCTCGGTGCCGGCGATGTGCCCGGTGAGCCCGGACTCGTAGAAGCCGCGTTCCTTCGCGGTCATCGTCCGGGCCTCGACGGCCTCGGCCGGGGGCAGCGGCGGGAACGCGCCGTGGGTGCGGGAGTACGCCATCGACCAGGCCTCCGGGACGAGCAGCCGGTGTGCCGCCTCGGGGGTGTCGGCGACGGCGACCGTTCCGGAGATCACGACGTACGGCTCGGCCGCCCACGGGGAGGGCCGGAAGCGGTCGCGGTAGCGGTCGATCCCGCGCCGCATCTTCTCGCGGCCCCGGAGGTCGCCGATGACCATGGGCAGCCCGGCCCGGGCCGCGATGTCCGCGCCCTCGCCCATCGCCAGCACGAACGGCGGCACGCGCAGCCCCTCCGCCGGGCGGGCCCGCACCCCGGTCGGCGAGGTCCCCTCGAACCAGCCGAGCAGCTCGCCGAGCTGCGCCGCGAAGTCCTCGGCGTCGCCCTTGCCGCGTCCCAGCGCTTTGCGCACGCCGTCGGTGAAGCCCACCGACCGGCCGAGCCCCATGTCGATCCGCCCCGGGTGGAGCGACTCCAGCACGCCGAACTGCTCGGCCACGACCAGCGGCTGGTGGTTGGGCAGCATGACGCCGCCGGTCCCGACCCGGATGGTCCGGGTCGCGGCGGCCACGGCGGCGGCCAGCACGGTCGGTGCCGATCCGGCGACCCCGGGCACCCCGTGGTGCTCCGACACCCAGAAGCGGTGGTACCCGAGCGCCTCCACCTCCCGCGCCAGCGCCACCGTGTCCCGCAGCGCCTCACCGGGCGCGTGCCCCTCCCGGGTGCGGGAGCGGTCGAGGACGGAGAACCGGGTCCGGGCGATGGCTGCGTTCACACAGGGTTCAACAGCCGCGCGGCCACGGGATTCCCACCGGGCCGAACCGCCGGGCGAGTCGCGTTCCAGGGTTGCCGCGTGACAGAGAGCAGCAGCCGTCCGATCGCCGTGTTCGACATCGACAACACCCGTGCCGACACCGCGCACCGGCAGCGGTTCCTGGAGAGCAGGCCCCGGGACTGGGACGCGTTCTTCGCGGCCGCGCCGCACGACCCGCCGATCGCCGAGGGGATCGCGCTGGCCGTGGCGAGCGCCGAGGAGTGCGAGATCGTCTATCTCATCGGGCGCCCCGAGCTGCCGGCGTGACACGCTCGACTGGCTCGCCGCCCACGGGCTGCCGGAGGGGCGCGTGCACATGCGGCGCAACGCCGACCGCAGGCCCGCCCGGCACCCCAAGCTGGAGATCCTGCGCCGGCTCGCGGAAGGGCGTTCGGTCCGCTTCCTGGTCGATGACGACGAGCCGGTGTGCGACGCCGCCGAACGGGCCGGGTTCACCGTCGTAAGGGCCCGCTGGGCCGATCGCCCGGCCGCGCTGGAACAGGCCCAGGAGGGGGAGGGGCGGACCTGACGGTACGGCGTCAGCCCTCTTCGTCGATGCGGAAGCCCACCTTCAGGCCCACCTGGTAGTGCTCGATCTGACCGTTCTCGATCTGGCCCCTGACCTGCGTGACCTCGAACCAGTCCAGGTTGCGCAGGGTCTGGTTGGCGCGTGCGACACCGTTGCGGATGGCCTGGTCGATGCCCTCGTGCGAGGTGCCGACGATCTCGGTGACCCGGTAGGTGTGGTTCGTCATCGGGAAGCTCCTCTCGTCGTCACTCCACGGTGCCGCATCCGGAAGCGGAGCGCGAGGCGTCGGTTCCGAAATGCCTACAGCCCTTGACCCTCCGTATTGGTCCATACCAAAATCCCGTACACCCGTACGAGCCCCGGTGCTCGTTCCCCCACGTCGGGCCTCTTCGCCTGTCCGCCAGACAGAACAGGAACCCCCGTGAGACATCGCCGCCCGCTCGCCCTCGCCTGTGTGTCCGCCGCCCTGCTGAGCGCCTGTGGAGTCCTGCCGGGCGAAGGGGGTGGGCGCCACACGGTCACGGTCTGGCTGATGCGGAACAGCGCCTCGGCGGACTTCCTGCACCGGTTCACCGCCGACTTCGAGCGCACCCACAAGGACATCCGCCTGGACATCCGCATCCAGGACTGGACCGGCATCGTGGACAAGGTGCAGGCCGCGCTGAAGAGCGATTCCGACGACGCGCCCGATGTCATCGAGGTCGGCAACACCCAGGTCCCGGAGTACGTCGAGGACGGCCGGCTCACCGACCTCACCCTGGAGTCGATGCGCGACTGGGGCAAGGAGCACTGGCTGCCCGGCCTCGCCGAGCCCGGCTCGGACGACTCCCGCCAGTACGGCATTCCCTGGTACGCCGCCAACCGGGTCGTCATCTACCGCAAGGACCTGTTCCGGAAGGCGGGGATCACCTCGCCGCCGAAGACCCGCGAGCAGTGGCTGGCCGACACCGAGAAGCTCAACTCGGGTGGCGACCAGGGGATCTACCTCGCCGGACAGGACTGGTACACCCTCTCCGGGTTCATCTGGGACGAGGGCGGAGACCTCGCCCGGGAGACGGACGCCGAGTGGAAGGGCACCCTCGACAGCCCGGCCGCGCTGCGCGGGATGGACTTCTACCGGCGACTCCAGGCCCTCGGCAGGGGGCCCGTCGACGCCGACGAGGAACACCCGCCCCAGGCCCAGGTGTTCGCGGGCGGACAGGTCGCGCAGATCGTCGCGGTACCCGGCCTCGCCCAGTCCATCGCGCAGGAGAATCCCGAACTGAAGGACGAGATCGGCTACTTCCCGGTGCCGGGGCTCACCGCGGCCCACCCCGGTGCCGTCTTCACCGGCGGCTCGGACCTCGTCGTACCGCAGAACACCGACCGGCCCTACGACGCGACGGCCGTCGTCGGTGCGCTGACCGGCGCCAAGTGGGACACCGACCTGGCCCGCACCATGAACTACGTGCCCAACAAGACCACGCTGGCGGGCGCGGTGGCCGGGGAGGAGGGGGTCGCCGCCATGGCGGCGGGTGCCGCACGGGGGCGAGCGACCCCCCACACCCCGGACTGGCCCGCGGTGGAGGCCGACAACCCGATCAAGGGCTACATGACCAAGGTGCTCGACGGGGCGGACCCCGCGACCGAGGCCCGCCGCGCCTCCCGACGCATCACCGAACTACTCGCACCGGACTTCGGCTGAGCGCCCCGAAGGGGCGCGGGGCCGCATTGCATGTGCGGCCACCGCCGCGTGGGCGCGACCAGCCACGACGGCGCCGCAGACGACCGACGACATGGCGCGGCACTTCCAGCGGAGCCAGGGCGGACCGCTCAGCGAGCCACGCTCAGCGACAGCGCGAAGCGCTCCTGCGCGTCGGTCCACCAATGCGTCAGCTCCAGCCCCGCACCGGCCAGCTCGGCGGTGACGCCGTCCCGCCGGAACTTCGCCGACACCTCGGTGCGCAGCTCCTCGCCCGCCGCGAAGTCCACGGCCAGATCGAGCGCGGGCACCTTCACGGTCTGCGCCACCCGGGAGCGCAGCCGCATCTCGATCCACTCGTTCCGCGCGTCCCACAGGGCGACGTGGTCGAACGCGTCCGGGTCGAAGTCGGCGTCCAGCTCCCGGTCGACGACGGCGAGGACGTTCTTGTTGAACTCGGCCGTCACCCCGGCCGCGTCGTCGTACGCCCGGACCAGCACCCCCTCGTCCTTGACCAGGTCGGTGCCGAGCAGCAGCGCGTCGCCGGGCGCGAGCCGCCGGCGCACCGAGGCCAGGAACACCGCCCGCTCGGCGGGCAGCAGGTTGCCGATCGTGCCGCCGAGGAACACCAGCAGCCGGGGCCCCGGCGTCTCGGGCAGCTCCAGCCGGCCGGTGAAGTCGGCGATCAGGGCGTGCACGGACAGCCCCGGCCGCTCCGTGCCGAGCGCCTCGCCGGCCTGCGTGAGCGCACTCTCGCTGACGTCGACCGGGACGTACACCTCGAGGCCGGTGAGCGCGTCGATGAGCAGGCGGGTCTTCTCGGAGGAGCCCGAGCCCAGCTCCACCAGGGTGCGGGCACCGCTCGCGGCGGCGATCTCGCCGGACCGGGCGCGCAGGATCTCCCGCTCGGCCCGGGTCGGGTAGTACTCGGGCAACTCGGTGATCTGGTCGAACAGTTCGCTGCCCCGGGCGTCGTAGAACCACTTCGGCGGCAGCGTCTTGGGCGTGGCGGTGAGGCCGGTCAGGACATCGGCGCGCAGCGCGGCGTCCGTCGCGTCCTCGGGAAGGGTGCGGGTGACACGGAAGGGACTCACGTACAAGGCTCCTTAGGTGGTACCGATGCCAGGTCCTCGACCGGGTTGTCGACGGGCGTGAGGACGACGCCCGCGCGGCTCGCGGTGAGCAGCGTGCGGTCGGGGACCTCCTGCCAGCGCGGGTCGTCGTCGTACGGCTCGGAGGCGACGACGGTGCGCAGGCCGGGTTCCGCGAGGTAGTGGAGACTGTCGCCCCACGCGGTGGCGGTGATGGTCTCGCCGTCGGTGAGGAGGAGGTTGAGCCGGGCCGCGGGCGCCGCCTCGGCCACCTGCTGAACCGTTTCGGCAAGGGCCGGGCCCGGCTCCGTACCGGACCGCAGCCGGTGCAGGGCCAGCGCCCAGACGAACGCCGAGTCGGTGCGGGCCTCCATCGACAGCAGGTCGGCCGGGGGCAGCAGCGGGACGAGCGGCGCCAGCGACTGCGGCCAGCCGGGGACCGCCCCGTTGTGGCTGAACAGCCAGCGGCCCGCCGCGAACGGCGCCGCCGCGGCCTCCGCGTCCGCGCCCGCCAGGGTGGCGTCCCGGACGGCGGCCAGCAGCGCGCCGGTGCGCACGACCCGGGCCAGGTCGGCGAAGGACTGGTCGGCCCAGATCGGCCCGGCCCGCCGGTAGCGGGCCGGCTGCGGATCGTCCGGGGCGTACCAGCCCACCCCGAAGCCGTCCGCGTTGACCGTCCCGTACCGCTGCCGCCGGGGTGCCCACGACTGCCGGTAGAGGGAGTGCTCGGGCTCCACGAGGAGCCGGCCGAGCGGCTCCTCGGGTCCGAGGCAGGCCAGGTGACGGCACATCAGGCAGCCTCCGCCGAACGCGCGGTGCGGAAACCGGAGAAGATCTGCCGCCGGATCGGGTAGTCCCAGTTGCGGAACGTCCCCCGGCAGGCCACCTGGTCCACGGCGAACGAACCGCCGCGCAGCACCTTGTACTCGGGGCCGAAGAACACCTCCGAGTACTCCTTGTACGGGAAGGCGCTGAAGCCGGGATAGGGGAGGAAGTCACTGGACGTCCACTCCCACACGTCACCGATCAACTGCCGTACACCGAGCGGGGACTCGCCCTCCGGGTAGCTGCCGGCCGGGGCCGGACGCAGATGGCGCTGGCCGAGATTGGCGTGGTGCGGCGCCGGGTCGGCGTCGCCCCACGGGTAGCGCCGGGACCGGTTCTCGCCCGGGTGGTGCCGGGCGGCCTTCTCCCACTCGGCCTCGGTGGGCAGCCGGCGCCCGGCCCAGCGGGCGTAGGCGTCCGCCTCGTACCAGCACACGTGCAGCACCGGCTCCTCGGGCGGCACGACCTCCGTGACCCCGAACCGGCGCCGCAGCCACTGGCCGCCCTCCCGGTGCCAGAACTGCGGCGCGGAGATGGAGTGCTGCCGGATGTGCGCCCAGCCTTCGGGCGTCCACCAGCGCTCGTCCTCGTAGCCGCCGTCCTCGATGAACGCCAGGTACCGGCCGTTGGTCACCGGGGTGGTGTCGATCCAGTAGGGCGCCACCTCCCGCCGGTGCGCGGGGCGTTCGTTGTCCAGCGCCCAGGGCTCGGTGGAGGTGCCCATCGTGAACGGGCCGCCGGGGACCAGGACTTCGGCCGGGCCGGTGAACGGCGGCGCCGGAGCCGGGTCCGGGGCGGTCAGGGCCTGGGGGCCCGTGCGGAGCTGATGGGTGATCAGCATCGTCTCGTCGTGCTGCTGTTCGTGCTGCGCGATCATCCCGAAGGCGAAGCCCGCCTCGGTCAGCCGGGTGCCGCTGAACGCCGCGCCCTCCAGCAGGTCCAGGGCCCGGCCGCGCACCTCCGCCGCGTACTGCCGGGCCTCGGCGGGCGCCAGCAGCGGCAGCGAGGGCCGCTCGGACCGCGGATGTTCGAAGGCGTCGTAGAGGCTGTCGATCTCCGGGCGCATCGCCTCCCGGCCGCCGACGTTGCGCAGCAGCCAGAGCTCCTCCTGGTTGCCGATGTGCGCGAGGTCCCAGACCAGCGGGGACATCAGCGGGGAGTGCTGGGCGGTGAGGTCGGGCCCCTCCACGCAGCTGGTCAGCAGCGTGGTGCGGTCGCGGGCCGTGGTCAGGGACTTCAGTGCCCGCACCCGCAGGGTCTCGATATCGATGTCGACGTCGGTCTCGGTCATGCGCTGATGTCCTTCCCCTGGGCGCGACCGGCCGTGCCGCGCAGTCGGTCCAGCAGGTCGTCGGCCGGGCAGCGGCCCCGCAGCACGTACCGGTCCTGGTACGCCGCCACCGCGTCCATGACCCCGGAGCTCGCGCCGATCCTCGGCAGGGCCTCCAGCGCCGCCGCGAAACAGGCGACGGCGGCCTCGTGCAGCTCCGGGTCGCGGAGCCCGGTGCGGGCCGCGTCGATCCACAGCGGGTTGTTGGGGGCGGGCCGCGGCCCCGCCCGCTCGGCGAGCGGTTTCACCGTCCGGTACGCGGTCTCGGCGGCCTCCGGGTCCTCGAACAGTGCCGCCGTCACCGCCAGCGGCACGATCCACCCGTCGTCGCCGGGCTGCGCGTCGATCATCCGCAGCTCCAGATGACCGCGCGGCCTGACCGGCGGGAACAGCGTGGTGAGGTGGTACGCGAGATCCGCGCCGGTGGGCGTCCCGGACCGGGTCCAGGCCCGGAAGGTCAGTTCCTCGGGAACCTCCCAGGGGCCCGTCTCCCGCCGCAGGCACATCACCGGTGCGTCGAGGACGTGCCGGGCCCAGGCGGTGCGCGGGTCGCCGTCCAGCGGGGGCCCGCCCGCGCGGCCCGCGCCGATCTCCATCCACAGCAGCTGGCGGGTGGAGAGCCAGCCGGTGGGCCGGTGCCCGACCAGCGGGGAGTTCGCGAACGCGGCCACCAGCACCGGGCCGAGCTGGTGGGCGAGCCACCAGCGCCTGGTGTACCCGAGCGGACCGGGCTCCTCGTGGCCGGCGTCCAGGCAGACCTGGACGGACGCCGAGGCGCACATCATGTGACGCCCTGCGGTGCCGGTGCGGTCCAGGCACGTCTCCATCGCGTCGTAGCGCGGCTCGCGCAGGAAGCGGCGGGGGGTGTGCCAGGGATCGTGACCGACGCCCACGAGTCCGAGGTCCTGTTCGGCGAGGACCTTGCGGACGGTGTCCAGGTCGGCGGAGACGGTGCCGACGCACTCCGTGAGGGAGGCGGCGGGCGGCGAGCTGAGCTCCAGCTGGCCGCCGGGTTCGACGGTGAGCGCCGAGCCCAGGGGCACCGTGCGCAGTGCGGCGTAGGCCGCTTCGAGTCGTTCGGATGTCACCGGGAGCTGCGGCCCGCGCAGCTCGTGGACCAGCCATTCCACTTCGACCCCGAGCGTGCGGGGCGGGCCGGTCTTGAAGCAGATGCCCTTGACCAGGGCCTCCACCTCGGCTTCGGTGACAGCCGTGCGGTCGTCCGAGAAGTCGGTTTTCACCGACCCGTCGGTACAGTCACCGCTGTCGGATATCGAGTCGGACATGTCGGGATCCTCCTGAGATTCCACCATGCCACCGTCCCGGCCGTGGATACGCCCGGGGCGGCATCGTCCGTCCCACCCAAGACCTTCACCTCGATTCGCACAAGGGCACCTATCGGGACGTTCTAGATCGGTAACCTCTGCTTCCCTGCCGCTTTGTTACTGCTTCCTTTCGTGTTTCCGGCCGTTTCGGGCCAGGGAAACTCCGTTGCACGGCACCACCAGGATCACCCAGGATGCGTGCATGAGCACGACGGGGGAGGCCGCGCGGGCCGCTGCCATGGCGTCCACGGGGGTGGCGCCATGAGCGCGCGCCTGCGCGGCATCGCACGGCAGACCGAAGAGATCGTGGCGGCGGGGAGCTACCGCGCGCCCGACGGCCGTCAGGTCCTGCTGGCCGCCGACATCGCGGCCGCACGGGCGGGGACGCGGCTGTACGGCCCGGAACCGGTGCCGGTCCCGGATCCCCTCCCGACCGCATCGGACGCCGTCCTGGAGGTCACCGGCGAGAGCAGCCTGGAGGCCGCCCGCCGCCTCGCCGACAGCCCGGTGGCCGTGCTCAACTTCGCCTCGGCCCGCAATCCGGGCGGCGGCTACCTCAACGGCGCCCAGGCGCAGGAGGAGGCCCTGTGCCGCGCCTCCGCGCTGTACACGTGCGTCCGCGAGGCCGCCGCGTACTACGACCACCACCGCGCGCACCGCGACCCCTTCTACACGGACCGCGTGATCCACTCCCCGGCCGTCCCGGTCTTCCGCGACGACCGTGGCGCGCTGCTTGCCGAGCCCTACCGGGCGGGCTTCCTCACGGCCGCCGCCCCCAACGCGGGTGTGATCCGCCGTACGGCTCCGGAGCGGACCGGCGAACTGCCGGGGGCCCTCGCCGTACGGGCCGGACGGGTGCTGGAGGTGGCCGCCGCGCACGGCTACCGGCGACTGGTACTCGGCGCCTGGGGCTGCGGGGTCTTCCAGAACGACCCCGCACAGGTCGCGGGCGCCTTCCGGGGGCTGCTGGGCCCCGGCGGACGGTTCGCCGGGACCTTCGCACACGTGGTGTTCGGGGTCCTGGACCGCACGCCGGGATCCGTGGTCCGGGGTGCCTTCGCCGAGGCGTTCCGGACCGCTGGGGTCTGAGCGGATCTGGTGAAGTCGGCTGCGGTCCCGCGCCCCGTAGGGGCGCTGGGGGTACCTCCGGCCGAAGGCTGGGGGAGGAACTGCGCGACCAGCCCCCACCGGCCCGCGGTGAATGAGCCGCGCAACCAAGGGAGCGCCCGGATCAGTTCCAGCCGTAGCGCTCGTGCAGCCGGTGGCGTACGAGGTTGAAGCGGCCCCGGTCGAGTGCGCAGGCCTCGCGGCGCATGCCGTCCTCGTGCAGCCGCAGGACGCGGTCCACGTCCACCCAGGAGTCGCGCCCGGTGCGGTCCCACGGCCCGCTGCCGATCGCCACCCACTCGCGGTCGTTGTCGTGCCGCTTGCTGGACAGCTGGACGGCGAGCAGGGTGCCGGCCGCCTCCCGGGCGACGACCAGCACGGGCCGGTCCTTGCCCCGCCCGTCGTTCTCCTCGAAGGGCACCCAGGTCCACACGATCTCACCGGGGTCGGGGTCGCCGTCGTGGGCGGGGGAGTACTCGGTGCGCACCTTGCCGACCTCGTGCGGGTCGGCCTCGGCGGTCGCGGTGGGGCCGTACCGGCCGGGGATGTTGTCGTCGTCGATAAACGCAGTCACGAGGGCACCCTAAGGGGCCTCAGCCTGCGAGAACAGTCGGGGTGCCGGTGCGGCGCAGCTCCGCCTCGATCAACTCGACGGTGACGTCGGGGCGTTCGAGGTGCGGAAGGTGACCGGCCTCGGGGACCGGCTCGAACCGGCCCTGCGGGAAGGCCTTCGCGTAGGCGGCACCGTACGCGGGCGTGACGATACGGTCGCTCTCGCCCCAGATCACCAGCGCGGGCTGCCGTACCCGCCCCAGCCGGGGGAGCAGCTTCGGGTCGGTCATCCGGCCGCCGTCCGTGAGCAGCCGCATGGTCGCCATGTTCGCCCCGCGGCGGGCGAGTTCGGCGGCGGGGAGGGCGGCCGGGTCGACGTAGAAACGGTCCGGGTCGTGCCAGGAGTGCTCGGCCTGGGCGCGCGGGTCCAGCGCGAAGAAGTCGGTGACCTGTTCGCCGTCGATGTCCGCGCCGACCGCGTTGATGAGGACCAGGCCGGTGATCAGCCCGGCCGTGTCCCGTATCGCCATCTCGGTGGCGAGTTGGCCGCCCAGTGAGGAGCCGATGACCAGGACGTCGCTCAACTCACCGTCCTGGAGCAGGTGGAGGTAGGCGCCGGCGAGGTCGTCGACACTTGTCAGCCAGTCGGGGCGGGGTGTGCCGTCCCAGCCGGGGTGGACCGGGGCGATGGTGTGGGCCGACTCGGCGAGGCGGGCGGCGAGGCCGGCGACCGTGGCGGGGCCGCCGCCCCCGTGGAGCACGAGCACCGGGCGGCCGGAACCGGCCTCGGTGAGGGAGATGGGGAGATCCGGGTACACCTGGGCGATGCGGTTCGTCGTCATGCCGTCCAATCTAACTAAGGATGTTTATATAAACAAGCTTAGTCATCGGTTACAGTGGAGCCATGCAAGATGACCTGCACGTTCTCGGAAGAGCGGTGAAACAGGCCCAGTACCGGCAGCACCGGGCGATGGACAGCGCGCTCTCGGCCGTCGGCACCACCCTCGCGCAGTGGGACGCACTGCGCGCCATCGACCGGTCACCGGGCGCCTCGGCACGCGAGCTGGCCGCGGCCACCTTCCAGAGCGAGCAGGCCTTCGGCACGCTGGTGGGCCGGCTGGCCGCGCAGGGCCTGGTGGAACGGCAGCCGGGCCACGGGCGGCGGATCCGGCACCGCCTCACCCCCGACGGGGAGCGGATGCTGGCGGCCGGACACGGGGTGGCCGGCGAGGTGCTCGCCGGCTGCTTCGCCGGGCTGTCGCCGGCGGAGCGGGCGACACTGCTGGACCTGCTGCAGCGGCTCAACGCGCAGGAGTGACCACAGGGGTGCCCCCGGCCACGGCCGGGGGCACCCCTGTGCTCCGGTTGTTCTCCGGCTGCTACTCGCCGCCCTCCTCCACCTGCACCTTCTGCGACGTCGGGGCCGTGGCCCCGTTGAGGACCGGCGAAGTCCCGGCCGGTGCCTGCCCGTTCTGGTTCATCGAGGCAAGGAGCTGGCGGGCCAGACCGAGCCCCGTGCCGCCCATGGTGAGCGCCTTGGCGAACAACTCGGCCATGCCGTCGGCACCGTTCAGCAGCACCATGTTGTCGACGTTGCCGAACGCGGAGGCGCCGGCCTTGACGATCTCCGGCCAGTTCTCGGCGAGTTGCTGGGCGACGACGGCCTCCTGGTTCTCCGCGAGGGCGGCGGCACGCGCCTTGATGGCCTCCGCCTCCGCGAGACCCTTCGCCCTGGCCGCCTCGGCCTCCGCCAGCCCCTTGGCCTGTGCGGCGGCCGCCTCGGCCTCACCGGTGGCCCGGGTCGCCGCCGCGGTGGCCGTACCCCGGGACTTGGTCGCCTCGGCCTCGGCGCCCGCGGCCGTCTTGACCCGGGTCGCCTCGGCCGCCGCCGCCAGCTCGGTCTCCTTCGCCTTCGCCTGGGCGGCGGAGATACGCGCGTCACGCTCGGCCTCGGCCAGCGTCCGCTTCTCGTAGGCCCTGGCGTCGGCCGGCTTGCGGACGTCCGCCTGGAGCTGTTGCTCGCGCCGGTGCGCCTCCAGCTCGGCGACCCGCGTCTCCTGGACCACGACCTCCTGCCGTGCGGCCGCGTCGGCGAGCGGACCCGCCTGCCGGGCCTGGGCGGCCGCCTTGTCCCGCTCGGCCTGGTAGCCGGCCTGGAGGATCTCGCTGTCCCGGGTGGCCTCCGCCATCCGGGCGAACGACTGCTGCTCCGCCTCGGTGGCGAGACGGTTCGCCTCCGCCTGCGCGATCCGGGCGTCCCGCTGCACGGCTGCCGCGTGCGGCATCGCCAGGTTCTGTATGTACCCGGTCGGGTCCTCGATCTCGTGGATCTGCAGGGAGTCCACGATGAGCCCCAGCTTCTCCATCTCCGTGCCGCAGGCGGCCCGGGTCTGCCCGGTGAGCTTGTCCCGGTCGCGGATCATGTCCTCGACCGTCAACCCGCCCACGATGGACCGCAGATGACCCGCGAACACGTTGTGCACCCGCTCGGACATCATCTTCTGCTGGTCCAGGAAGCGGCGGCCCGCGTTGGCGATCGACACGAAGTCGTCACCCACCTTGAAGATGACCACACCCCGCACCTTCAGTGGAATGCCCTGCTGGGTCACGCAGTCCACCGACAACTCGGTCTCGTTGAGGTCCAGGGAGAGCTTGCGCACCGCCTGCACGCCCGGCAGCACCAGCGTGCCGCGGCCCGTGACGATCCGGAACCCCATGCCCTCTTCGAGACCCTCGGTCCGATGCTTCGAACCGGAGATGATGAGCGCCTCGTTCGGCTCGGCCACCCGCCACATCATCTTGAACACACCGATCAGCACGAGAACGGCGAGAACCGCCACCCCCGCAACGACGCCGACAACCATCGGCATACGCCCCCTTTGAATGGTGCCCTTTCGGCACCGAACGAAGGGAGTGTGCGCCCGCGCGAGCGCCGGGAGAAGACGCTGACGATTCCTTGTTGCAATCTTGACGCATACGCCCCTCACCTGGGGCTATGCCCGCTCAACTGTCGTACGCGGGCGTGACGTAGACCGTCCGGGGCGGCAGGTACTCGACCACCATCACCACCGTGCCCCGCTCGATCCGGCCGGTGCCGTCGGCGGCGTACGCGAGGAAGTGCTCGGCGCCCCCGCGCACCCGGACGATCACCTCGCCGACGAGCCCGGGCCCGATCGTTCCGCTGACCCGCCCCACGAGCCCGACCATCGACGCATCGTCCATGGTCAGAGGGTACGGGCAGGTCAAGCCACGGGAAAGTGGCCTGCTCCTACGCCGCCGGGGCGTCGACGGCCGTGGCCTGCGGCGGCCAGAGCTCGTGCCAGCGCAGTTCGGCCTCCAGCTGGGCGGCGAGGGAGACGAGCAACGGCTCGCTGTCCGCGGGCCCGAGCAACTGCGCGCCCACCGGCAGCCCGTCCCCGACGAACCCGGCCGGCACGTTCACCCCCGGCCACCCCAGCACGTTCCACGGCCAGGCGTAGGGGCAGGCCGCGATCATCGCCCGGTCGGTGGCGAACTGACCCAGGCCGAGCAGCGCGCCGACGCGGGGCGGCGGCGCGGCGGTGGTCGGCGCGAGGACGACGTCGTACGAGGTGAAGAAGGCGCCGATCCTGGCCCGCAGGGCGGCCTCCGCGCGCCGGGCGGCCCGCAGCGGGGCCCCGCCGAGCAGCCGGCCCAGGCGGGCCGCCTCCAGGGTGCGCCGGTCGAGGAGGCCCGGATGCGGTGCCTCGCGGACGCGCTCGGCGATCCCGACCGTGGCGCGCGGGACGAAGGTGAGCCCGATCTGGCCGTAGGGCGGGTCGGCCTCCTCGACGGTGTGGCCCAACGCGGTCAGCCTGTCCGCGAGTTCGAGGACGCGGGTGCGCAGTTCCGGCTGGAGCCGGGCGGGGAGCGCGGTGAACGGCGGCTTGAGGGAGAGGGCGATGCGCAGCCGCCCGGGATCGCGGCCGACCGCGTCGCCGAGGGTCAACGGGGCGGGCCGGTGCGGGTCCTGCGGATGGTTCCCGCTCGCCGCGTCCAGCAGCAGGGCCGCGTCGGCGACCGTGCGGGCCAGGGTGCCGTTGACCGTGATGCCCTGGAAGGACTCGCCGGGCGGCCAGGTGGAGATGCGGCCGCGCTGCGGTTTGATGCCGACGAGGTGGGTCCAGGCGGCCGGGATGCGCACGGATCCGGCGCCGTCCGAGCCGAGCGCGGCCGGCACCAGTCCCGCCGCGACGGCGGCCGCCGAGCCGCCCGAGGACCCGCCCGGCGTGTGCAGCGGCTGCCACGGGTTGCGGGTCGCGCCGAAGGCCGGTCCCTCGGTGAACGGCCACTGCCCGAGCTCGCACGTATTGGTCTTGCCGACGATCACGGCTCCGGCCGCGCGCAGCCGCCGTACCGCCTCCCCGTCCTCCGCCGCCGGCGGGAACTCGCCCGGGCAGCCGAAGGCGGTCGGCTCGCCGGCCACGTCCGTGTCGTCCTTGACCGCGACCGGCACCCCGAGCAGCGGCCGGCGTACCCCGGCGGCCAACTCCCGGTCGGCGGCGTCGGCTTCGGTGAGGGCCGCCGTACGGCGCACGATCCGGAAGGCGTTGAGGGAGCCCTGCGTGGCCTCGACGCGCGCGAGGCACTCCTCGACCAGCTGGCGCGAGGTCAACTCCCCTGCGGCCAGGGCGCGTACGGACTCGGCGAGACCTGCGGAACGGTCGTACGGCATACGGTGACCCACCTCCGGGGCGCAGCGTTTACCGGAGAGTAACGTCGATCCGGCTTCCCCGGGACAGGTTTCCCACAGCCGGCGCGCAGGGGCGCCCCAGTCCTGCACAGAGCATTGACGTGCACCTGCCGCGACTTCTACTTTCTGCGTCGACTTATCGAACTCAGTTCGAAATGCCGGACGCATTGCTGTGTCCGCGTCTGCACGAGCCCCCCGGAGAGCCGCCGTGACCACACGTCCCCCCGCCCCGTCCCGTCGCACCCTGCTGCGCGCGCTGGCCGCCCTGCCCGCGACGGCCCTGGCCCTGGGCGAACTGCCCGGCCTGCTCGGCGCGGCCGAGGCCGCCGCGCCCACGAGCGGCTACGCCACCCGCTACACCGTCGTCCCGTTCCTCGACAGCGACGACGGCACGGTCAACGTCTACCAGTCCGACGACGCCACGGACTTCCGCCTCCTGCAGTCCTCGGCCTACACACCGCCCGGCAACCGCATCCGCGACGCGAGCATCTTCAAGCACACGGACGGCTACTACTACGTCACCTACACCACCCACACCTGGGAGGACGAGAGCACCACGATCGGCTTCGCCCGCAGCGCCGACCGGGTCGACTGGACGTTCCTGTACGACTACACGATCCCCCTCACGAACCTGTCCCGGGCCTGGGCGCCCGAGTGGTTCGTGGACGGCGACGGCAGCGTCAACGTCATCGTGTCCTGCTCGACCACGGACGACGAGTGGATCTTCACCCCGTACGTCCTGACGGCGACCGATTCCGCGCTCACCGCCTGGACCTCACCGGTCGCCCTGTCCGGCATCGGCCCGAACCACATCGACACGTACATCGTGAAGGTCGGCTCGACCTACCACGCGTTCACGAAGAACGAGACGGCGAAGTACATCGAGTACGGCACGGCCGCCAGTCTCAAGGGCCCCTACACGATCTCCAGGACCGGTGACTGGGCGGGCTGGGGCAGTTACCGCGAGGGCCCCTCCGTGATCCAGCTCGACAACGGCGCCTGGCGGATCTTCTTCGACGGCTACGGCGACGGCAACTACTACTACAGCGACAGCCACGACACCTTCGCCACGTGGTCCACACCGACCGCCCTGCCGACCCTCTCGGGCACGGCCCGGCACTTCACGGTGATCAAGGAGACGGTGTCGGGCGGCCCGTCCCTGACGAAGAACGCGACCCGCTCCTTCCAGTCGGTCAACTACCCCACCAGGTACTGGGAAGAGGTGTCCGCCCTCCTCAACCTCCCGGTGGTGACGAGCTCCAGCGCCACCACCGACAAGCAGGCGGCCACCTTCACGGTCGTCGCGGGCCTCGCCGACGCCAACGCCTGCTCCTTCCGCGACGCCTCCGGAAACTACCTGCGCCACTACGCCTTCCGGGGCCGCTTCGACGCGAACGACGGCACGACGACGTTCGCCCAGGACGCCACGTTCATCGCCCGCACGGGCTCGACCAGCGGCTCGGTCCGCTTCGAGTCGTACAACTACCCGGGTTACTACCTGCGCCACTACAACTACCAACTCCGCGTGGACATCTCGAACGGCACCGACCTGTTCCGGCAGGACAGTTCGTTCTTGCCGGTGACGTCCTGGGCCTGAGCCGTACTTGCGGAACGGGGTGAAAAGGTGTGAGGGGCCCGGCGAGCGCCAGAACGCTCACCGGGCCTCGGTGTCGAGGGACGTCGACGATGCGGCCGCCCTCGCGGACCTTCTGGGTCAGTGTGTCGGCCCGGACGAACGAGTAAAGGCCCTGGTCAAGGGGGTGGGCGATTGCGAAACGTGGCAGCCTGTTCGTCCAAGTGTCCGGCCGCCGCAGACCCGCTCGCCCCTGGAAACGCTACCGAACGACCTCGCCGGGACCAGACGCTCTCTGAGGCTGTGCAGCACGACTAGGCGTTTCGCATCGTGATCCGGAGGCGGCTCCCACGGCAACGCGCAGGTCAGTCGAAAATGGCGCAGTTGACCGCGTCCATCAGGGCCGCGCCGGTCTGGTGCGCCTGCTTGGTGAGAGTGGACGTGGCGAAGAAGAAGGCGGCCGTGCGACGGCCGGTGGAGTCGGTGACGTTGTAGGTCGCATAGCCCGGGACGACGCCGACGTGGTCCCAGACCGTGCCACAGGAGGTCTTCGCCGTCTCGATGCCCAACCCGTAGGCGAGCTCGTCCGGGTCCCCCGAGCCGTCCTCCGGCACGGTGGTGCGCATCTCGGCGAGTTGGGCGGCGGGCAGCAGGCGGCCCGACATCAGTGCGCCGTAGAAACGGGACCAGTCACCTGCGGTGGACACGATCGCGGCATCCGCTCCGTCGGCCGTGACGTAGTCGCCGGTGACGTCCACGTGGTCGTCGTGCTGCGGTCCGGCGTAGTTCCTGAACTCGTCGGGGACGTCCGGTGGCATGTGGGCGGCGTCGGGTTCGTAGCCGTGCGCGTGCCGGTCGTGCCAGGCGGAGCCGGTGGCATAGAAGGTGTGCCGGAGCCCCAGGGGGCCGGCGATCCGGTCCCGTACCAGCGCGGCAAGGCTTTTGCCGGTGGCCTTCTCCAGGACGGCGCCGATCGCGATGTAGTTGGTGTTGCTGTACGACCACTCGGTGCCGGGCTCGAACAGTGCCGGGTGTCTGCTCACCAGGCTCAGGATTTCCGTCGACGTCCATACGTGGGAGTCCCGGCCGGTGAGGGCGGGTACGAGGGCGGGGTCGTCGGTGTAGTCGAACAACCCACTGGTGTGGTTGAGCAGCATGCGCAGGGTGATCGCTCTGCCGTTGCGCACCTGGCCGGGCAGCCACTTGTCGACCGGGTCGGTGAGGGCGAGTCTGTGCTCGGCGACCAGTTGCAGGACGAGGGCGGCCATCACCGTCTTGGTGTTGGACGCTTCTCGCACCTCGTCGTCCGCCCTGAGCCGATGGTCCTTCTTCGTCCAGGCGGCCTGCTCGGAGATCTCGATGGGCCTGCCGTGACCGTCGTCCACGCGCACGATCACCCCAGGCACTCCTTCTTCCACCAACTTCCGCGCCAGCTCCCGCAGGTGAGCGCGTGTCTCCGCGGTGCCGTCCTGTCGGACCGCCGTACTCTCGTGGATCGTGTTCGCAGTTGACGGGGTCGCGGCGAGGGGCACGACGAGGGCCGCGGACACCGCAACTGTTGCCATTGCGCGAAACCCCGTTAATTGCGGGCGCCGTCGAACACGCACATTCACACGCAATTCATGCTCCTTCGAGATCCGGGAAGGTCGTCGGGCACGATCGGGGTACGGCGAGGACAACACGGGGCTCCGCTCGGCGAGTTGCGGCCCAGCCCCGGGGCGAAGCCAGCTCCAGCGGGCCCTGCACGGCCCTGGAGAATCCTTCGGAGGATAGCCGAAGACGGGGTGAAAAGGACGGCCGATGACGCCGATGCGGTCGTGCCGGCCATCGGCCGACGCGCGGGATGGTTCGGGACCCGGATCACCGAGGGCGAGGGAACGGATGTGGCCTGTGTCGAACTCCCGGAGCGCCAGGTGGAGCCGGTCCGCGCGTCGGCGCCGCGGGCAAGCCGATGATCGGCGTCCTCTATCAGGGACGCCCCTACCCCCTGGCCGAGGTCGAGCCTCGGCGCGACTCCTCGCGTACTACCCGGGGCCCGAGGGACCGTGGCATCACCGCCGCGCGGTGAAGTCCGCACGTTCCGTGACCTGCGTGAGTGCATGGACGCCGTCTTGGTGGCTTCGGGCGTACCGAACCGCGACGTTCAGACGCGGATACGGCACGAGACTCTCGCCTTGACCCTGGACTCGTACGGCTTTGCCAGGGAAGCGGGCTGGGAGAACGCGCCCGCCTCGTTTGCGGAGTTGTTCGGCATCCCGGCGCCCCGGACCTTCGCCGGGTGCTCGATCTCGAGCGGTGGGTGGTCGTGTGTTCACCGGCGGTCGTTCACTCTCCTGGGCGGGGCGGACCGGGTGAGTGCGTCGCTGTGATGGACAGCGTTCCCGAAGCCGACCGGGCTGCTGCCGACCTCTCCATCCCCGGTTGCCCGGCTTCGGCAGCAGGCGCGCGATTCCGGAGGCCTGGTCCCGGTGCCCCTCGATAGGCCGAACGCAGCACGAGTGGCAACACTGCTGTCGCTTTCGGACAGTAGGAACCATGAACCGTCACCGACGCCCACACCGGCGTGCCCCGTGGATCGCGGGCGGTGCAGCCGTGCTCGTCTTCGGTGGCATCGGTGTGTGGGCCTTGGTGACGCAGGAGCACGGCACGCCCCGGCCGACGCCGTCGGGCCTCACGCTGCCCACGCCCCCCCGATCGCCGGGGCCCACCCCTACGCCGTCCAGCAGCCCTCCTCGGCAACCGACACCGTCCAGCAAACACCCCCAGCCGACACAGGGGAGGACGACAGGCGCCCCGCTGCCCCCGACGAAGCCGAAACCGAAGCCGGAGCCGACGCCCGCACGGTCCTCGGCAGCCAAGCCGCCGGTGAGGACCCCACCGACGGCTGCCCCAGTGGCCCCAGTGGCACCGGTAGCACCGGTAGTACCAGTGCCACCACCGCCACCGGTGACACCTACGCGGCCTCCAGGAGTGCCGTCGACGCCGTCAGTGACGTCGCTTCCGAGACCGCCGTCGACGCTGCCCGCGACGCCGTCAGTGACGTCGCTTCCGAGGCCGCCGTCGACGCTGCCATCGACGCCGCCTCCGAGCGTGCCATCGACCCCGCCTCCGGCACCGTCCGCGACGTCGCTTCCGCGGGGGCCGTCGACGCTGTGGTACACGAGCCCGGCGGCAACGGCCGCTGCCAGGCGTATGGAGGCCGCCGGGGTGGTCGGCGACCCCGCCTGCTCTCTGTCGGCTTTCGGGCGGCCTGATCCGGCGCTGATCCCGACCGGCCTGACGTCGGTGGGCACCGGACAGGCCGGCAGCTACTGGTGCCTGATCTGGAACCGTGACCCGTGATCCTCGTGTTCCTCAGCCCCGGGGTGCCGCCGCCCGACAGGGTGCCGTCCACCACGTCGCGGAGCTGGTCGGGCCACGGGCCGCGGTCAGCGGCGGGCAGGCTTCGGCGATGCGGCGCTGTCTGCGCGGCGAGTCGCCGTGGTCCAGCGGGTCTGTGCACGTTCGAACGGCCATTGCTCGAGCGTGTCGTCCGCGAGCGCCGCCTGGAAGTACGGTGCGGCGTGCTGCGGGTCCGCGAGCAGCGCGCGGACCCGGGCGGCCCAGTACTCGCTGCGGGAACGGTCGGCGGCGATTCACCGCATGATTTCCGCGGTCCCGACCTCCCGACCACCCACCACCGGCGGACCGGGATCGTGAGCCGGGCACCGGTTCTCTCGCGCGCTTCCACCATTTCTCACGGATGCTCCAGGAAGTGAGGCCCGCTGGACAGTAGCTCGCGCCTGGTTCGGGCCCGCCCGCGGGAGCGGGTGCGGTGGGTGGTCTGGACCCGTCAGCATCGCGGGCCGGCGACGGCGTAGGCGGTGGTGCCGGACAGCAGAAGGACGAGGGCTGTCCATGTGCCCGTCGCGGTGCCGGGAGGCAGCAGCAACCAGCCGGCCACCTCCATCGCCGTGTTCGTCCGAGCCGGAGCGAAGGACGCGAAGGACAGCCAGGCGAACGGCAGCGTCCAC
The DNA here is from genome assembly GCF_042899865.1 of Streptomyces sp. NPDC013157. NCBI lineage: Bacteria > Bacillati > Actinomycetota > Actinomycetes > Kitasatosporales > Streptomycetaceae > Streptomyces > Streptomyces sp. NPDC013157. The sequence goes on from NZ_JBIBAK010000008.1 coordinate 244,265, forward strand.
GCGTACGGACCGCCCGAGAGCGCCGCGGCCAGTGCGGCCAGCCCGATCAGGCCCGCACCGTCCCGGACGACGAACTCGGCGGCTGCCAGGTCCTTCCCCATGGTCTGAACCGCCAGCAGCACCGCGGCGACGGCCACGGCGGAAAGCAGCACGTGCGCAGCTCTGCGGGGCACCCAGCGGATCGCAGCGGTCCGGTCCAGTTCGGTGTCCTGCCCGCCGAGCCCGATCGAGGCGGCCATCGCACCCGTGGCGAGGACGAGGGCGGGCAGCCGCGGATCCGCGGGCGCCCCGCCGCCGTCGCCGGCGAGTGCCCACGGCACCACCGCGCCGGTCACCGCCGCGGCGAGCGACGCGGGTACTCGGCGCGAGCGGGCGTACAGCGTCAGCCATCTCATCGGGACGCGCTGCCGGCCAGCGCTTGGAGCACGTCTCCCTTGCACGAGAACGCGGCCGTACGCATCGCGTCGATCCGCGCGAGCTGCTCGGCCCGCGGCAGCGCCTTGAGTTTCTTCCACACCGGGCGGGCCGCGGTGTCGGCGTAGTGGCGCCGGCTCGGCGTCGAACCCGGCAGCGACCTCAGCTCCCCGAGGACCCAGCCCACAGCTACGGTGCGCGCGACATCCTCCTCGCCCGTGCCGCTCCAGCCGACGGGGGTGCACCCCGGCACCATGCCCTCGCCGACGAGGGCCCAGGTCAGCTCCGCGCCCTTCGCGGCGGTGATGACGTCGTCGTCGAAGTCGACGGGCACCGCCCTGCTCGACCACCTGGGCGTGGTCCCCTCCGGCAGCACGGTGGTGTTCTCGCGGACGGAGACGGGCGCCCGGCTGCCGAGGGCGGCGTGCAGCAGGCCCAGCGCCTGCCTGCCCGGCCCCGCGACGTCGGCGAGTTGTGCCTGGTGCGTCCTGGTCACGCACACCGGGCCGTCGCACACCGGCTCCGCGGCGGCCTTGTCGAGGACGTACATCCGGTTCGGGTCGGAGGGGAGGACGAGCAGGGCGATCCCCGCGCCGGCCAGGACGGGCGCCAGGGCGAGCAGCCGGGCCCGCGGGGTCGCGGCGACCAGCAGCGCGAAGCCGGTCGCGGCCATGCCGAGCAGCCAGATCGTCTGCCCGAGGTGCACGGCGGGGGAGAGCGTGTCGAGAGTGTCGCGGACGTCCTGCACCGCCGGGGACAGCAGCGAGATCCGGTTCGGCTCGGTGCGCGGGATCCCCGAGGCCGTGGCCGTCTGCGTCCGGCCCAGCGTGGTCTGCATGAGTGCCGTGAACGCGAACGCGCCCACGGTCAGCAGTGGCGGGGTGAGCACCGACGGCAGGGCGCGCGCCGCCCCCATGCCGAGTACGGCTCCCGCGGCGAGGGACAGTGCGCCAACGAGCGAGATCGGCAGCCATCCCAGGTGCGTGTACGCGGTGTGGGCGAGCACCTGGACCCCGCCCGTGAGGACGAGCAGTGCGAAGGCCGAGGCCAGGGTCGTCGCCGTCGTGCCCGCAAGAGCGCCGGCGCGGTGCCAGGCGGGCCGCGACGTGGTCGTCAGCAGCTCGGACATCTTCGAGCGGCGGTCGCGCAGCCCCTGCAACGCACCGAACCCGACGGCGAGCGGCCACAGGTAGAACAGCAGGGCGCGGGTCCACAGGGCCATGGACGTCCACTGGGCCGTCCACGCTGTGGTGCCCGTCCACCACGTGCCGTTCACCAGGTACAGGAACGCCAGCGCGGACGTCAGGACCACGGCGCCGGCCCAGGGGGCGACGGACCGTTTCAGTTCGGTGCGCAGCACACGTGTGTTCACCACGAGCCCCCTGCCTGCTCCGGGTCCTGGAGGAGGGCCGAGTAGCCGCGCTCCAAGGGGCTGTCGCCCACGTACTCGGGACCGCCGGCCGCGGCCAGTTCGTCCGGGGTGCCCTGGAACACCAGCCGGCCCCCGGCGAAGAGCACCACGTCGGTGCAGGCGGCGGCCACGTCCTCCACCAGGTGCGTCGAGACGACCACGCAGGTGTCCGTGCCCAGCTCCTGCAGCAGCTGACGAAAGCGCAGCCGCTGTGCCGGGTCCAGGCCGACCGTGGGCTCGTCCAGCAGCAGGATCGACGGGTCGTTCACGATGGCCTGGGCGATACCGACCCGCCGGACCATGCCGCCCGAGAGCGTCTTCATCCGGTCGTCGGCACGGTCGGCCAGACCGACCCGCTCGACGGCTCGCTGCACAGCCGCGGGGATGTCCTTCCCGGGCACCTCCTTCAGCCACGCCATGTACTCGACGAACTCGCGAACCGTGAAACGCTTGTAGTAGCCGAACTCCTGCGGCAGATAACCGATCCGGCGGCGCAGCGCACGGTGCTCGCCCCTGCCGCCCGCGGACTCGCCGAGCAGCTCCAAGGTGCCCTGGGCCGGGCGCAGTACGGTGGCCAGCGCCCGGATCAGCGTGCTCTTGCCCGCCCCGTTGGGGCCGAGCAGACCGTGTACGCCGGTGCCCAGCGCCAGATCGAGGTCGTCGACGGCCATCCGTTTCCTGCCGGCCCTCACCTTCAGCCCGGTGGCCCGGATCTCCCAGGCGTAGGGCGTCGGTGCGATCTCGGCCGCGTTCGACGCGGGCATACTCCGATGTTCCTCTCCGACGTTCAACGATGGGCTCCCAGCACGCAGTACGCGCCCCTGCGGGCGATCACGACACCTGTGCCGAGCAGGAGGACCAGCCCCCACACGGGCATACCGTCCGTCCGCAGGACGAAGGGGGTACGGCCGGCGGCCACGGTCGGCGCCACGACCACCGCGGCCCAGCCGGCCATGAGCCAGACGGCGGCGCGGGTCACCCCCACGACCCCGCCCAGCGCCAGCGTCGTGGTGGTGAAGGCCAGACAGGGCAGCAGCCACTGCGCGGCCGTCACCCCTGTCACCCAGCCGGCCAGCAGCAAAGCGGGGACGACCACGGCGAGTACGGCCGCGGTACGCCGCAGTACCAGGTACAGACCCGCGCGCGGCGCGGAGGCCGTCAGCTCGTACGCGGGATCCAGACCGCGCGACCACGACGCCGCGACGCCGAGCACGGGCAGGACCGGGGCGAGCAGCAGCACCAGCGACACCTGGCCGAAGCCGGTGCCGACCAGGTCGAGCAGCAGGGCCAGCAGCGTCACGCCGACGACCATGGCCAGCCACGGCGCCATCGCGGGCGTCAGCCACCCCGACAGACGTGCCGACCGGCGCCGTCGGCGCGGCATTGTGGCGGTGACCGCCAGCCGGGGTTCGAGGCCGGACCACACGGTGTCGACCAGCGACGCCACGGCGGGCACCTCGGCACCGACAACGGCGGACAGGCGGTCACGGCATCCCCGGCACTCCTCCAGATGGGCTTCCACGGCCCACACTTCGTCGGCGCCGAGATCCTTGGCGCCGCGGGCATAGCCTTCGATGATCCGTGCCGACGCGTGTTCCCCGTTCATGCCAGTGCCCTCCGCATCTCGGTCCGGGCCCGGCGGGCCCGCGTCTTGACGGTGCCCTCGGGCAGTCCCAGCAGGACCGAGGTCTCCCGGACGGACAGCCCGTCGAGCACCATGGCCTGCAGTACGTCCCTGAGTTCCGGCGCCAGCAGTCGCAGCGCGTCCCCGACGTCACCGGCGACGGTCGCCGCGAGCACTTCTTCCTCGGCCGCGGGCGCCGCGGGGGACACCGCGGCGGCCGGTGGCGGCTCCGCGTGGTGGGCCCGGCGCCGGAACGCGTCCACGAGCCGGCGCGCCGCGATCGTCCACAGCCAGCCGACGGCGCTTCCCCCGGCCGCGGACCCGGCGAACGCGCCCGCAGCGCGCCACACCGCCAGATAGGTCTCCTGCATGACCTCGGCGACGATCTGCTCGTCCGCGCAGCGACGACGCAGCCGCACCGCCATCCACGGCGACGTACGCCGGTACAACTCCTCGAACGCGGCACGGTCACCGCCGGCCACCAGCCGGACGAGATGCTCCTCGTCCAGTCGGCCCAGTGCCTTCCTCGCTGATCTCACACCCGCAAGACGCCGGGATCGAACGAACGGTTTTCCGAACGAGGTGATGCCCGTCACACCCTCGTCGGGCCCCTGTGCGGACGGCCCGGACGCGCGTGGTCGTCACAGAACACCGTCGACGGGCCACGGATGATGATCCGCCGCGCGCACCACGAGAGCAGTCCCAGGGCATCCGCGAAGGCCCCGTCCTCCAGATCTCCGGGCAGCTTCCGTTCGACCCGGAGACGGGCGACGCCGTCGGCACCTCGGTCGCCGAGCAGACCACGCAGGTACTGCGCGACGTCACCGCCGCCCTCAAGGCGGCCGGCGCCGGCCTCGACGACGTCGTGATGCCGCGCGTGTACCTCACCGATGTCTACCTGCAGCTGCCGCCGGGACTGCTGGTGGAGATCGACGCCCTGGCCGTGCTGGACGGGTGACACTGCCGGCCGGTCGTCCTTCTGCTGTCAGTCGACCGTGGCTTTCGGATCGACGTCGCAGTGATCGATCGCGTCCACACGTCCCGTACCGGCGACGGGTACGCGCAGGGTCGCCTTGTCCTTCGCGGCCACCGACACCTGATCAGAGGTGTCGATGACGGTGAAGCCGTTCCTGTCCTTGAAAGCGATCTTCACGGTGAAGAGGCCCTCGCGTGTGTTCGGATTCCTGACTTCGACGGTGGCGTAGGGGTCGTCCGCGCTCGCGCAGCGCACGAGGGCGGCGGTGCCGTTCTTCAGAGGCCGGGCGGTGGCGCGGGAGGGGGACGCCGTGGGGGTGGCGGGGCGGGTGGGCTGCGCACGGTGAGTGCCGGTTCCGCTCGGGGACGGCCTCGAACCGTCGTGGTCCTGGCGGGAACCGCTGCAACCGCCACCGTCACTGCCGTGCTGGTCACGGCTCGAGGAGAACCCGGTCAGGGCCAGGACGACCATGGCCGACACCGCGGTGAATCTGAGGTTGCGCCCCCGTGTGTACATGCCGTAACCCTAACCACGGGCGTCGCCCCCGCCCCGCCGGGGGCAGCCGGGGGCTCGGTCTCCGGGGACGTTTCCGACCTGTCAGTAGCCGACGGTGAAGCGCTCGCCGATGTGCCGTGGCTGTTCGATCTCGTCGAGCAGGGCGACCGCGTAGTCCTCGGCGGAGATACGGCTGCCGCCGTCCTCGGCGATGATCAGATCTTCCTTGGCGATGCGGTAGACGCCGGTGCGCTCGCCCGGCTCGATCGTGGCAGCGGGGCTGAGGCTGGTCCAGCGCACATCGCTGACGGTGCGGCAGTAGTCCAGGGCGTCCCCGTGGGCGTGCATGATCTGGAGCAGGAACTCCGGCAGGCCCTCCGCGTCCCAGACCTGCGTGCCGTCCGGCCTGCGCAGGGAACCGGCGCCGCCGACCAGGACGAGCCGGGGTGCCGGTCCCTCCAGGCTGCGGACGCCGGCGACCAGGGATTCGGCGCCGGGCCTGATGGTGGCGACGTGGCCGGGCCCGTCGCCTCCGCCGACCGCGCTGATCACGACGTCCTGCCCCTTGGCCGCTTCGGCGACGGACCCGGGATCCAGGACGTCGCCGGTGACCACGGTCAGGCCGGGGTCGTTCCGGGTGAGCTTCGCCGGGTCGCGGACGACCGCTGTGACCATGTGGCCACGGCGGAGCGCCTCGTCCAGGATGCGGGATCCGATGGTGCCGGTGGCGCCGAACAGGGCGATCTTGGACATGTGAACGAATCTCCAGTTCCCTCTGACCGTCTCAGGGTCCGCAGATTACCGAGACCTTTCGGGACGGACGTGAGGTATCGGGCCACTCCCGGCGAGCGCGACCCGATCAGGCGACATCCTCCGCCCGGGCCGATCCCGGCGATCCGTGTTCATGCCCGTCCTCGGCCTCCCAGCGCAGCAGGTCGCCGGGCTGGCATTCGAGCACCTCGCAGAGCGCGGCGAGGGTCGCGAAGCGTACCGCCTTGGCGCGGCCGTTCTTGAGCACCGCCAGATTGGCGGGCGTGATCCCCACGCGGTCGGCGAGTTCGCCCACGGACATCTTCCGCCTGGCCAGCATCACGTCGATGTCGACGGCGATCGGCATCAGATCACCTCGTCCAACTCGGCCTGCATCTCCCTCGCCTCGACGTCGCGTGCGACAGCCTGGGCGAGCAGCATCCGCAGCACGAGCACGATGAGCGCGACCCCGAGGACGGCCACGCCGATCCCGCCCATGATGAGGGTGACGCCCGGGTCGTCCCGCTGGCCCGGCGCGTTGACGGCCGTGACCGCGAACCACAGGAGGGCGGCCGCCACGATCGCGCCGATCACGCCGTCCACGTACCGGAAGGCGGCGTGGGAGAACACGGTTCCGTGTCGCACCATCGACACCAGCCGCCATACGCAGACCAGGGCGACCTGGGCCGAGGTCATGCCCAGGATCGTGATCAGGCGGAACGCCGTCAGCGGGAGTGTCCCGTCCTCCGGATCGCTCCCGCTGGCCAACACCCAGACCATCATCGCCTGTACGAACGCGGTGCCGACGAGTACCAGCGTGAGCACGGCGCGCAGCGCACGCACGGTCAGCTTCCCCACGGCTCCTCCTTCCATCGAGTTACGATGGGAATCTATCGAGATTCGATAGGTTGAGCAAGGGAGTGGCCGGGACCACCGTCCGCCGGACCGGGAACCCGGCCGCCAGGTGGCACTCGTCCAAGAGCGGCTCAGTCCATCCCGCCGAAGACGATCTGGTCCCAGTCGATGACGGATCCGGTCACCACTCCGCTGCGGTCGGAGAGCAGGAGGACGACGAAGTCGGCGATCTCGTCGACCTGGCCGAGCTTGCCCATGGGCTGGGCCGCGGCGGCCTTCTCCCGCCAGTCGTCGCCGGCGTCGTGGAAGGCGCGCTGGACGGCGTCCTCGCCCTCGGTGTCGGTCCAGCCGATGTTGAGGCCGTTGATGCGGATCCTGTCCCAGCGGTGGGCGTGGGCGGCGTTGCGGGTCAGCCCGGCAAGGCCTGCTTTGGCCGCGGAGTAGGCGGCCAGGTAGGGCGGGCCGCCGTGGGCGCAGTTGGAGATGATGTTGACGATGGTGCCGGGTGCCTTGCGGGCCTTCATGTCGGCCACGGCCGCCTGCATCGAGAAGAACGGCGCCCGCAGGTTGATCGCCATGTGCTGGTCGAACATGTCGGGTGTGGTGTCCAGGAGCGAGCCACGCGAGGTCAGCCCGGCCGCGTTGACCAGGCAGTCGATCCGGCCGTGCGCCTCCAGGGTGCGTACGACGGAGTCGCGGGCCTGCGCCGGGTCGGCGAGGTCCGCCCGTACGAAGAGCGCGCCGGTGTCGGCGGCGAGCTTCTCACCCAACTCGGCGCGGCGGCCGGTCAGGACGACGGCCGCGCCCTCGCGTACGGCCGCCCGTACGATGCCGGCGCCGACGCCCTGGCTGCCGCCGTTGACCAGGACGACCTTGCCCTGAAGAAGTGCCATGAGTGCGGTGTTCCTTTCAGCCGTGGCGGCGCTCGGCGCCGGCCCGCAGTTCGTGCTCCAGCCGGTCGGGTGTCCAGCCCTCGTCGACGGCCTGCCGGAGGGTGTCGGCCTGGGAGGGCGGGGCGAGGCCGTCGACCGGTGGGTCGAGGTCCAGGTCGGTGGGGAAGGGGTAGCCCTCGGCGGTGGCGGCGACCACGCGGCGCAGCCAGTCCTCCGAGACGCCCTCGGCCTTGCGGCGCAGCAGCACCGGGAAGAGGGCGTTCGCCATCGCCTCGCGGTCCACCGTCTCCATGGCGCGCCCGAAGGCGGAGGAGATCTGCAGCAGGTTAGCCATGCGGCGGATACCGGCGGAGCGGTTGTGCCCGGCGGCGTGGAAGAGCGCGGGATTGAAGAAGGCCGCGTCGCCCTTGTCCAGGGGGAGCTGGACGTGGTGGGCGTCGAAGTACTCGACGAACTCGGGCAGGCGCCAGGCGAGGTAGCCGGGCTCGTACTTCTGGGAGTGCGGGAGGTAGAGCGTGGGGCCGGACTCGACGGGCATGTCGCAGTGGGCGACGGCGCCCTGGAGGGTGAGGACCGGCGACAGGCGGTGGACGTGCGCCGGGTAGGCGGCGGCCCGCTCCCGGGAGAGGAAACCGAGGTGGTAGTCGCGGTGCACGCTCTGCGCGGCGCCGCCCGGGTTCACGACGTTGACCTGTGAGGTGACCTGGTAGGCGGGGCCCAGCCAGGCCTCGGCGATCAGCGCGGTCATGTCGTTGGCGTAGTAGTCGGCGAACACCTCTGGTGCCCGTACGGCCACCTTGTCCAGGGCGTTCCACACGCGGTCGTTGGCGCCCGGCTCGGCGAAGTGGTCGCCGCGGGCGGCACCGCTCGCACGCTCCTCCTCGATCAGCGCGGTGAAGGTCTCGGTGGCCCGGTCCACGACGTCGGGGTCGGCGAACGCGCCCTTGAGGACGACGATGCCGGGTCCGTCGAGCAGTGCCCGGACCAGCTCGTCCTGGACCTCGCGGCGGCCGTCGGCGGTGGCCGTGAGGGTGCGGAGCCGGTCGCTGTCGTACAGCGGCACGTTCTGTTCCACCCGCTCCGCCGAGGGGTGGTCGGCGGCATCCGTCGCCTGCTCGACGAGCGAGCGGAACGCGTCGAGGTCGCAGTCGGCCTCGGTCAGCCGAGTCCGCTGTGCGGTGGTCTGGGAGGGCATCCGGGTCCTTTCGCCGTGCCTGCCTTTCTGTCAGTGTTGAGAACCCGAACCCGTCATTCAATGCTCAGCAGTGCATCAAAAGTCCATCACCGTCCGCTGGAATCCGTCATGCGCCACCCCTATACGATCAGGGAAATCGCCCGTCAGGCCGGGCTGAGCACGGCCACCGTCGACCGCGTCCTCCATCAGCGGGGCAACGTGCGGGAGGGCACCGTCCGCGAGGTCCACCAGGCCATCAAGGACCTGGACCGCCAGCAGACCCAGGTCCGCATCGGCGGCCGCACGTTCATGATCGACATCGTCATGCAGGCACCGGAGCGGTTCTCCACCGCCGTACGCGGGGCGCTGGAGGCCGAACTGCCGGCCCTGCACCCGGCCGTCGTGCGCTCCCGCTTCCACTTCCGCGAGACCTGCCCGCCCGAGGATCTGGTCTCCGCCCTGGAGAGGATCGCCAAGCGCGGTACGCAGGGCGTGATCCTCAAGGCCCCCGACGTACCGGAGACGGCGGCCGCGGTCGGGCGGCTGGTCGCGGCCGGCATCCCGGTGGTCACCCTGGTGACCGACCTTCCGCACAGCGCCCGCCTCGCCTACATCGGCATCGACAACCGCGCGGCCGGCGCCACCGCCGCCTACCTGCTCGAACAGTGGCTCGGCGACCGGCCGGGAAACGTGCTCACCACCATCAGCCGGGGTTCCTTCCGCGGTGAGGAGGAACGCGAGATGGGTTTCCGCAGCGCGATGCGCCTCGCCGCCCCGCACCGCTCGCTGGTGGAGGTCACGGACAGCGACGGGCTGGACGCCACCCAGTACGACCTCGTCCGGGAGGCTCTCCGACGCGACGAGGACGTCGTCGCCGTGTACTCCGTGGGCGGCGGCAACCGGGCCACCCTCGAGGCCTTCGACGTCCTCGGACGGCAGTGCGCGGTGTTCGTCGCCCACGACCTCGACCACGACAACACCCGCCTGCTCCGCGAGCGCCGGCTGTCCGCGGTGCTCCACCACGACCTGCGCCAGGACATGCGCCGCGCCTGCCAGACCGTCATGCGGGCCCACCGGGCCCTGCCGGACGACGGCCCGCCCCTCCCCTCGGCGATCCAGGTGGTCACCCCGTTCAACCTGCCACCCGGGACCCCGTCCACGGCGACCGCCGACTGAAAGCGCCCCGGACGCTCGGCGGCCCGCCTGACGCCGGTGATGCGGAGGCCCGCGCCCGGCCGACGGTGAGGTGGGCGGCACGCACTGTCCGCCGCCCACCGGCCGGCACGCACTGTCCGCCGCCCACCGGCCGGCGGATCAGGGCTGGAGGGGCATGCTGGAGCAGTTGGAGGTGGTCGCCTTGCCGGCGAGCCGGTCGGCCAGCCAGTGGACGGCGTCGGTCTGGTCGGTGAGGAGCGGGGCGAAGTGGTTGAGGAGGGCGCTGCCGACGTTGGGCAGCACGACGGCCTTGTAGGTGACATCGCCTCCCTTGCGGCACCAGTCGACGGCGAGTTGCCGGGCCTGGGCGTGTGGAACGAGGTTGTCGCTGACGCCGGTTGCGACACGGACGGGCCCGGACGGCGTGAGGGTGCCGATGCGCTGGCTGTTCAGGAACGACTGGAGTGCGGGTGTGTCGGCGATGATGTCGCTGATGGACCGTCCGTCGGTCGTCCATTTGGTGCTCTTCGCGTAGGCGTAGCCGAAGATCGCGTCGCCGACGCACATGGTCGACAGGTCGGCGAGGGCGGCCTTGCCGGCGGCGTTGAGGTGCGCCTCGGCGATCGGCTTCAGCGAGGGGTCGGACTGGAGGAAGCCGTTGAGCGACCAGCCCAGCGCGCCGGCCAGTTCGCTGCCGTCGATGGCCTTGGTCACCGAGGTCAGGTCGGCGGGCGGCGCGCCCGCGTAGGTGCCGGCGAGTGTGACGTCGGGGGCGTAGGACGCCTGGAGTTCGGCTGCGGCTGCGGTCGCCCCGCCGCCCTGGCTGTAGCCGAACAGCCCCACCGGGGACGCGTGGGTGACGGAGGCTCCGCCGACCGAGCGGGCGGCGCGGGCGGCGTCCAGCACCGCGTGCCCCTCGTCGACGCGGTTGACATAGGTGTGCAGCCGGTCGGTCGCGCCGAGACCGACGTAGTCGGTGACGACCACCGCGATGCCCTTCGCGAGGAGACGGTAGACCGCCAGGTCCTCGTAACCGACGGACACCGTCTGGCTGTTGGCCGTCAGCGGGTGTTCGAGTCCCAGGGAGGCGGCGCACTGGTCGCCCTGTCCCATGGTTCCGGGTGCCACGACGACCAGGGGGCGCGGTCCGTCGCCCTGCCATGCAGCGGACGGTTCGATGTAGGCGCCGGTTACGGCCACCGGCTGACCGTTGGAGTCCGTGGACTTGTACATCAGACGGGTCGCGCTGCCGGGAAGCGGGCCGTCGAGTCCGGGCAGGCTGAGGGCGAGTGGGAGGGGCTCGGTGCGGACGAGGGCGCCGTCGGCCGCGGGCAGGTGGGCGGGCGGGTTGTAGAACGCGGGGATGTCGACACCCCGGGAGACCACCTCGTCCGCCGCCGTGGCGGGGGTGTCCGAGAGGGCCTGAGCGCCTAGGCAGGCGGCGGCGGTGGTGACCGCTGCGGCCAGAAGCCGTCTGCGTGCGGGCATGGCGAACCTCCTGAGAAGCGGCTGGCAGTGAGGTGCACACGCGGCACGGGAGCGACCGTCCCAGGGGCGCGCTCGTGCCGCTCGATGGCGGTGCGCCAGACCTTACGCACGAGTAAGTTACTCGTGACAGCGGCTTGCAGGTTACGGTTCGGTAATTTGACGGTCTGTCTCACAGGAGGCTGTGGCGGTCACCGATCGTGAGGCCTGCGGAAGCGGCGATCAGCGCCGCCGTCGGTACGACCAGCCGGTTCCGATTCCCGCTACGTGCAGGGCCAGGGCGGTCAGCCCCAGCAGCATCAGGTTCGTGGAGGTGAACGTGTCATTGGTGCTGATGTCCGCCGCGTTGATCAGGAAGGCGATGAAGAACAACACCGCCGCAACTATGCCGGGCATGAACTGGCTCCTCTCGAAGGGGTGAATCCCGTATGCCCGCACATCACCTCCACAAGCCCTTCGCCGGCCGGCCATGGGGAACGGCTCAACGGGACGCGTCGGACGGCGCTGCGGGCGCGCTTCGAGTCGACGGCCGTCGTGCTCTTTCCGGTGATACCGGGTCAATTACCTTGCAGATTTTTCAATTCGGCGCGACAACCGAGGAAGACGGTCAGAATGTGGCGGTGCGGCCGGTGGTGTGGGGCGCCGGCTGTCGCGTGCTGTGAAAAGAGAGTTCTTCCGTCTCCGGGCAACGGCGTACGCTCCGCGTCGAAGGAGGGTGCCATGGCCGCTCACGCGAAAGCGATCGGGATCTGGTGGCTGGCCACCATGGCTGCCCTCACGACGGCGGTCATCGCGGTCGTCCTCGTCGTCCAGGCGGACTCGGGGGAGGCGTCCCCGCCGCAGCAGCCGTCCCCCCTCACCGCACCGCCGACCGGCACCGCCGGGACGACGAGCGCCACGCCCTAGGCTCGCCCCATGACCGAGCCGCCCCCGATACGAGACGGGCGGAGGCGGTTCCTGCGCCGCCGCGCTACGACGCGCTCGGTTCCGCCGCCGGGCCGAAGCCGCGCAGTTGCCGGATCGTGCCGCCGAGTCTGTCGCGGAACCCGTCCAGCATCTCCGGCTGGGCGCTGACGATCCACCGGGTGCCGACCAGGTACTGGCCGCCGTACCCCGAGGCGGAGTCCAGCCAGGTCTCCTTGAGTTCGTCGGTGGGGAAGGTGGTGATGAGGTAGTCGACCTTCCTGGTGTGGCACAGGCCCTGGCGCAGTTCCGTGGCCTCGATGCGGATCTTGGGCTTGCAGCCGGTCAGGCCGGCGATCACCTCGACCTTGGCCGGAGCCACCACACCGTTCGCGGGGGCGTCCGACACGGAGACCTTCGTCTGCCTCCGCTTCGTGTCGGCGTCGTCGTCACCGCCGCCACAGGCCGCGGTCAGGGGGACGATCGCCAGGGTCGCGGCCAGGGTCGCGCCGCGCATCAGGCGGCCGGTGTGCCGGGCTCGTGGCTGCTGCAGCACGTTGCCCTCCGTTTCCGGGTGGTCCTGCCCCGGCCGACGGCCGGGCGTACGACAGGGGGTACGGGTGAACATCAGCGGCTGTTCACCCCGTGTGCCGGCTGAGGAGTGCCTCGTCAGACCGTCGACAGATCGATCGCCCGGTCCAGGTCGTGGGGGAGCAGGACGCGCAGGATCGCTTCGAGGAGGTAGTAGTCGGCATAGGGGAGGGAGATCTCGATGCCGTCCTCGGCGGGGCGGTTGCGGGTGCAGCGGGCGACGACGGCCTCGGCGCGGGTGGAGTGGGTGGTGAGGCAGGTCTCGCACAGGGCACCGAGGATGCGCAGCGCGGTGCTGCGGTAGGGCCGGCTGCCCGTGGCGGCGGCCAGGTCGAGAAGCCCGCAGGCCATGACGGTCCCGGCGGAGGCGTCCTTGACGTCGTACGGCTGCTGCGGTGCGCGATAGTCCCAGACGGGCACGTGGTCCGGGCCGAGGGCCTTGACGGCGTAGTCGGCGAGCGTGCGGGCGGTGGCGAGGAACCGGCGGTCGCCGGTGCGCCGGTACATCGTGGTGAACCCGTAGATGCCCCAGGCCTGTCCGCGGGCCCAGCAGGAGGTGGGGCTGTAGCCCTGGACGGTGTTCGGGCCGATGGGGGCGCCGGTGGCGGGGTCGAGGTCGTAGGCGTGCGGGGTGGATCCGTCCGGTCGTGGGAAGAGGCGCCGGGTGGTCTGCGCGTGTCCCACGGCCGCGTCCATGAACGCGCTCTCGCCGGTCTGCCGGGCGGCGAAGACGAGAAGGTCGAGGTTCATCATCGTGTCGATGATCATGCGCCCCGCGTTGTCGGAGGTGTTGAGCGCACCCCAGGCCCGCAGGTAGCGGCCACGGGGGTTGTAGCGCTGGAGCAGTGAACGCGCCGCCTGTACCGCGCCGTCCCGCCAGGACGTGTCGCCGGTCAGCCGCCAGGCGGTGACCCAGGACGGGGTGAACAGGAAACCCAGGTCGTGTGTGCTGGTGTCGTACTGGCGGGGGGCGAGTTTCGCGGCCGACGCCAGGGCGAGGGCGTGCAGGCTGTCGTCGCCGCTGTGGAGCCAGCTCATCCAGAGGATTCCGGGCCAGAATCCGCCGACCCAGTCGCCGTTCTGGGAGTAGACCCACTTCTCGAACTTCGTCCCGACGGGGAAGGCGCTCACCCCGGGCGCGACGGCACGCACCTTCGCGACCGCGTAGTCGGCCGCGTCACGCAGCACCGTCTCGGTCGCCGCCGGCACCTGGCCGGTGAGCGCCTGCGCGGACTGAGGTGCGGCGGCGTACGCCACCGCGGCGCCGCCTGCGGTGGCCAGCACGGCCCTGCGGGACATGTGCATGGGTGCCTTCCTCTCCAACTGAACTGATGAGTGGGGGAGTTGAAGGAGTCTCGCATGCGGCGCCGCTCGCGTACATGCATGTGCGCAAGGTTCAGGTACATGAACTTCCTTCGTGGGGTGACCGGCTCAGGGCGGCGACCTCGCGAACGGTCGCCCGTCGTGTCGACCGTCCGACCTCGGCGGTCACGTGTGAGGTGATGCGCAACGGCGGCCCCGCCGCCTACCCCGACGGCACCGGCCGGCCGGTGCCGGTCCGCGCATGGACGCTCGGCCGGGCGGCGGAGTCCACGGGTGTCTTCGGGTCGTGCTCATCGTCCCTGGCCGGAGGCCGTCACGGCAGGGCAGGATTGGCGACAATATCGTTGGCGATCTGTTCCGTTGCGGAAAGGGGCACCACGTGCCGGCAGCACCCAACATCCCGTCCGGGTCCGACCCGGTCGTCGAGGTCATCCGCGCGGCGATCGTGCGCGGGGAGTACGTGCCGGACCAGCGGCTCGTGGAAGTCGACCTGGCGGAGCGGTTCGCGGTCAGCCGGGGTGCCGTGCGCTCGGCCCTGCTCCAGCTGGGCAACGAGGGGCTGGTGGAGCGCATCCCCAACCGTGGCGCCCGGGTGCGCGCGGTGCCGCTGGCCGAGGCGATCGAGATCACCGAGGTGCGGATGGTGGTCGAAGGCCTGTGCGCCGCCAAGGCCGCCCAGCGGGTGACCGACGCGGAGATCGCCGAACTGCGGGAGATCCGCGCGGGGATGATCGGGGCGGTCGAGGCCGGGGAGGTCATGACCTACTCCGAGCTGAACAACCGGCTGCACCGCCGGCTCATGGAGCTGAGCGGCCAGTCCACGGCCGGGGGAGTGCTGGAGCGGCTGCGCGGCCAGTCGGTACGGCACCAGTTCCGGCTCGCCCTGCAGCCGGGGCGGCCGGCCGTCTCGCTCCCGGAGCACCTCGCGATCATCGACGCCGTCTGTGGCCGTGACCCGGCCGCCGCCGAACAGGCCGCCCGCGCGCACCTCGGCAGCGTCATCCACGCGCTGCGTGAAATCGCCAACAAGCCCTCGTCGAGGGCGAGTTAGCGCGGCGGTGGGCCGCGGGACGGGCCCGGACGGCGGTCGGTACCGCTCTGGGGCTCGACAACCTCGTCGCCCGCGCGGCGGACGGTGCGGGCACCCACGCGTCCCAGTTGCTCCCGGTGCTCGTCATTGCCCTGCTCGCCACGGTCTGGACGGCCACCTCCGGCCGCCCGGAGCGATCTTGGCGGTTCGCTCACCGTTCATAACCCCCTCACCTGCGTGAAGGCGGCCGTTCGGGCGGTGTCGGAAAGGTCCTGGCGGCCTGTCACAACGAAACCCCAGGACGGATTTCGTGACCGAATCACGTGCTCGCCGGTGGCGCCACAGCCTCCGTGTTCTGCTCGTCGCCGTCGCCGGACCGACGCTCGTCGTCGGTGCCCTGACGGCGTCGCCCGCCCACGCGGCGGCGGCCGACGACATCCGGATCAACGAGGTGGCCACCACCGGGAGCGTCGACGACTCGGTGGAGCTCTACAACAAGGGCACCGCCACGGTCGACGTCTCCGGATGGATCCTCAGGGACGACAACGACAGCTCCAAGTACGCGATAGCCTCCGGGACCACGCTCGCCCCCGGCGGCTTCGTCGCCTTCGACGTGCACAACGCCTTCGGTCTGGGCTCCTCCGACGAGGCGCGCCTGTACCTCGCGGACGGCACCACCCTGGTCGACAGCTTCAGCTGGACCTCGCACTCCGACCCCTCCTGGTCGCGCTGCCCCGACGGCACCGGCTCCTTCGGGTCGGCCGCGCTGACCCTCGGCGCCGCCAACGACTGTGGCTCCGGCGGTATTTCGGCGACCGCGTGGCCGGGCGGCAGCTCGGTCGCCACCGCCGACACCAAGAACGCCTTCGGCTCCGACATGAGCGGCCTCTACCAGGAGGGGAGCGTGCTGTGGGCGGCGCAGAACAGCGGCAAGCTGTGGCGGCTGGTGCCCAACGGCTCCACCGCCTGGAAGGCCGACACCAGCAGCGGCTGGACCTCCGGCAAGACGCTCAGGTTCCCGAGCGGTTCGGGCACGCCCGACGACGAGGGCGTCACGCTCACCGGCTCCGGCTCCAGCGGCGGTGTGTACGTGGCGAGTGAGCGCAACGCGGACTCGTCCGGCACCAGCAGGCTCTCCGTCCTCAAGTACGACGTGAGCGGCACCGCCACCGCCATCACCGCGGCCGCCGAGTGGAACCTGACCTCCGACCTGCCGTCGGTGGGCTCCAACCTCGGCCTGGAAGGCATCACCTGGGTCCCCGACGCCACCCTGACCGCGGCCGGGTTCAAGGACGCCTCGACCGGTGCCGCCTACAACCCGGCGAACTACGGCTCGCACACCGGCGGGGTGTTCTTCGTCGGCGTCGAGGGCACCGGCATGATCTACGGCTACGTCCTCGAGGACGGCGGCACCTTCACCCGCGTGGCGTCCCTCAGCAGCGGCATGGCCGGTGTCATGGAGCTCCAGTGGGAGCCGCAGACGTCCCGTCTCTGGGTGGTCTGCGACGACACCTGCTCCGGCCGGCACCGCACCATGCAGATCAACTCCTCCGGTGTCTTCGCCACCACCGCCGTCTACAACCGCCCGACCGGCATGGACAACTACAACAACGAGGGCTTCGCCGTCTCCGGCTCCGACGCGTGCAGCGGCGGCACCAAGCCGGTGTGGTGGTCCGACGACAGCAACGACAGCGGTCACGCCCTGCGCAGGGGCACCGTCACCTGCTGAGGCCCTGCCGGGCCGCGCGCGCCGCGCTGTATCGTACGCGCGGCACCACACGCACCACCGGAACATGCGTCAACTCCCGTACCGGCACGTCGACTTCACCGACGTGCCGGTTCCTTTCGCCGCCCCCGGAGGAACCGTGGCAACCAGCCGCCCCCACCGTTTCCGTGTGCCTCTGACCCGACGCAGATCCCTCGCCGTGACGGCCGCCCTCGCCGCCGTCTGCGGTGCCGGCCTCACCCAGCCGACCCCCGCCGCCGCGGACGCCGCCACCGACCGCGCCGCCCTCGCCCAGTGGTGGGCCCCGGTCAACTTCCAGGACGTCGACTCCACCGGCGAGACCGCACTCGGCGGCAAGTCCGACTACATCACGTCGTACGACTACGACGGCGACCTCAACGGCCGCGACAACTGGGAGAACACCAGCCAGTTCCCGCTCGCCGCCCACGTCTACTACTCGGTCGTCCAGACCCCGTCCTTCTCCTACCTGCTGTACACGTACTTCCACCCGCGCGACTGGTCGGACGGCGTCCTCGACAACTACCAGGAGGACCTCACCGAGCACGAGAACGACGCCGAGGGAGTCCTGGTCGTCGTGGCCAACGACGGCTCCGCGCACGGCCAGTTGAAGGCCGCCGTCACCGTCGCGCACAGCAACTTCTACTCCTGGGTGCCCTCCGGCAGCGACTTCACCAGCGGCCAGGAGAGCGTCGACGGCACACTGAAGCTCCAGGGCGACCCGCACGACGACGGCCACGGCCGCCCGTTCACCACCCAGCAGCCCAACACGCACGCCGCCTGGGCCGAGGGATACCTGTCCCAGGAGCGCAGCCAGTACGCGAGCGGCGACGGCATCGTCTACTACCCCGGCTCCACCGCGGAGGTGCCGTCCGGCTCCGACGACCGGGACGTGCAGTACACCCTGACCGACGTCTTCGCCGCGAACGGCATGTGGGCGAACCGCACCCTGACGACGTTGTTCGCGACGCCGGACAACTTCGCGGGCGACGACAGCTCCAACCCCTACGGAGCCAAGTGCGGCGCGGGCGGGGTCCTCGGCCCGGCCGACGGAGCGTGCGACACCGACGCGGCCAACCCGCCCTGGGCCTGGGACGACGGCGACGACCTGCCCGGCCGGGGCTACCTCGCCACCAACCCCGCCGAACTCGTCTGGGACTACTTCAACTGGCCCGGCAAGCCCTCCTCACCCGACCTCGCCTACACCTGGGACCAGTACAACGGCATCACCTCCTGATCCGCTGCAGCGCCCCGTAAGGGGCGCTGGGGGTACCCCCGGCCGAAGGCTGGGGGAGGAACCGCGCGACGAGCCCCCACCGGCCCGCACCCGACCGCCGGACCGGGCGACGGTGCCGGGCGGGGCTCGGCGCGCGGGATCGGCCCGGAGCTGGTGTGCTGGGTGGGGGGCTTCGGACCCTACCCGTCGTACCCGTTCCGGGAGAGACGCATGAGTACCTACCGAGTCGCGCAGGTGACCGCTCTGGGCGGGCCGTTCGAGATCGTCGAGCGGGAGGTGCCGAGGCCGGGCCCCGGCCATGTGCGGATCGCCGTCGAGGCCTGCGGCATCTGCCACAGCGACACCTTCTTCGTCACCGCCGCACTGCCCGGTGTCACGTTCCCGGTGGTACCCGGCCACGAGATCGCCGGGCGGATCGAGGAGCTCGGCGAGGGCATCGAGGCTTGGGGCTGGCAGCTCGGCGACCGCGTGGGCGTCGGCTGGTTCGGCGGCAGCTGCGGCCACTGCAAGCCCTGCCGCCAGGGCGACTTCATCGTCTGCGAGAACCTGAAGGTGCCCGGCTGGTCCTACGACGGCGGTTTCGGCGCGCAGGTGATCGCACCGGTCGACGCGCTGGCCCGCATCCCCGACGGGCTGGCCTCGGCCGACGCCGCCCCCCTGGGCTGCGCGGGCGTGACCACCTTCAACGGTCTGCGGCGCAGCCCGGCCCAGCCCGGTGACCTGGTCGCCGTCGTCGGCCTCGGCGGGCTCGGCCACCTCGGGGTGAAGTACGCGGTGGCCATGGGCTTCGAGACGGTGGCCGTCGCCCGAGGCGCCGAGAAGGCCGACCTCGCCAAGCAGCTCGGCGCCCACCACTACGTCGACTCCACGGCCGAGACCCCGGTCGCGCAGTCCCTCCAGTCGCTCGGCGGCGCCAAGGTCGTGCTCGCCACCGCGGGCAACTCCCAGGCGATCTCCGCGGCCGTGGACGGGCTGGGGCCCCGGGGCGAGCTGGTGGTGATCGGCATCGACCCCGAGCCGCTCGGGATCAGCCCGCTCCAGCTGCTCACGGGCGCGCGGGAGATCCGCGGCCATCCGTCCGGCACCGCGCGGGACGTGCAGGACACCATGGAGTTCAGCGCCCTGCACGGAATCCGCCCGACGATCGAGACCGTACCGCTGGAGCAGGCGGACGAGGCCTACCAGAAGATGCTCACCGGGGCCGCGCGCTTCCGCATGGTCATCACCTACGACTGAACCCGCGGCTGAGGGAACGCCGGTCGGCCAGCGTGGCCAGGACGAACGCCACCGGCCGGAGGAGGACCGCGCACCGCCGTGCGGTGGCGGCCCGCAGCCGTCCGGAGGGGATGGGGCGGTACGGCTTGGTCCGCCCGTCCTCGTGCCGGGTGAGGTAGTCGGCGGTGTACAGCGCCCCGGCACACGCCGTGAGGCCGAGCGCGGTGATGACCGGGGTGACCACCAGGTCGTACGGGCGCAGCGTCTCCAGATGGCCGGGCAGCCGCGTCGCCGTCAACCGGCTCCGCCCGCACGCCACGGCCCGGTTGCCAGCGCCTCGGCGATCCGGCACAGCGCGGTCCGGTGCGGGCCCTGCGGCAGCGCGTCCAGCTCCCGGCAGGCCCGTTCCGCATAGGCGCGCGCCATCCGCGTGCACTCCTCCAGCACGCCCGTCTCCACCAGCAGCCGCCCCACCTTCTCCGGATCCTTCGAGACCGGCCCGGCCAGCAGCAGGGGCAGGCTGGGCCGGTCGTTGCGCACGTCGCTGTCGGCGGGCTTGCCCTCCCGCCCGGCCTCCGGGCCGTACGGCAGCAGGTCGTCGCGGATCTGGAACGCGACTCCGAGCGCCTCGCCGTACCCGGCCAGGGCCCGCGCCTGCCCCGGCGAGCCGCCGCCCAGCACCGCCCCCGTCGCGCAGCACGCGCCGAGCAGCGCCGACGTCTTCAGCCGGACCATCTCCAGATACCCGCCGATCGCGTCCGGCGCCCGGACCGGGTCCAGTTCCCGGGCCACCCCCTGCGCCATCCGCCGGCCGGCCCGCGCCAGCATGCCCACGGCCCGGTTCACGGCCGCCTCCGGCACCCCGCGCCGACCGCACTCCACCACCTGCTCGAACAGCGCGAACATCAGCGCGTCACCGCCCAGGACGGCCGCGCCCGGCCCGAACCTCGCATGCCCCGACGGCTTGCCGCGGCGCAGCTGGTCGTCGTCGAGGATGTCGTCGTGCAGCAGGCTCGCCACGTGCACCAGCTCCACCCCGACCGCCGCGGGCATGACCCGCTCGCAGGACCCGCCCACCGCCGCCGCCGACTCCAGCAGCAGCACCGGCCGCAGCAGCTTGCCCGGCGGATGGAGCGCCCAGCGGTGCACCTCCGTGAGCGGACCCTCGGCGTCCCCGGACAGCCAGTCCCGCAGCGCCTGCTCCACGGCGGCCGCCGTGCCGTTCTCCTCGTGCCGCATACCCGGTCCTCACTGCTGATCGCTTCCCCGGCGGTGAACGAGCCACCCGCGGCGGTGTCACACGGCTGCCGGAGGCACGGCGGGCGCGCGCCCCGGCGTACGGGCGTGCCGCTCAGCCGCGTACCGCGCGGGCCGCGAGCAGCGCGATGTCGTCCTCGGAACCGGTGGCGAGGTGCGCCAGGACCGTGTCGAGGATCTTGTCCAGCGGATCGGTGGGGCACAGCGACAGTCCCGTCAGCCGTGCCAGACCGCGGTCGATGTCCTCGCCGCGCCGCTCCACCAGCCCGTCCGTGTACAGGAGCAGCACCCCGCCGCGTTCCGGGGTGACGCCCTGCTCGTACCGGCCGAGCCCGCTGCCCAGCGGCGGGCCGACCGGCACCGGGACCAGTTGCATCTCGCCCTCAGGGGTGAGCCAGACCGGCGGCAGATGGCCGGCGCTGGCGTAGGTGAGCGTGGCGACGTCCGGGTCGCCGAGCGCGAGGAAGCAGGTGGCCACCCGCTCGAAGCCGGAGTCGGCGACCATGCGGTCCGCGTGCTGCAGGATGCGGCGCGGCGAGAGCCCCGCGAGGGCCAGGGCGCGGAGCGTCGAACGGTAGTGGCTCATCGCCACGGCCGCGTCCACACCGTGGCCCATCACGTCCCCGATGACCAGCATCGTGCGGCCGTCGGGCAGTGCCAGGACGTCGTACCAGTCACCGCCGATCATCGAGCCGTCGTCGGCGGGACGGTAGCGGGCCGTGGTCTCCACACCGGCGTGCTGCTGCAACTGGCCGGGCTCGGCCAGCAGGGCCCGCTGCAGCTCCAGGGCCATGGTGTGCTCGCGTTCGAAGCGGACCGCCCGGTCCAGGGCGCGGGCGGCGCGGGCGGCGAGCTCGCGGGCCACCGTGGCGTCCTCGTTCGAGAACGGCCCGGAGTCCCCGGCCCGGGCCAGCAGCAGGATGCCGAGCACCCGGCCGTCCGAGACCAGGGGGGCGAGCAGCACCGAGTGGACCCGGGCGGCCAGACACGCCTGGGCGGGCGCCCAGCGCGGGATCAGCGACCGCCACTGCGCCGCGGTGATCGCGCTGCGGCGCCAGATCCGGCCCGCCGCCAGGTTCCGCCGGGTCCCGGTGCCGCGTGGCCAGCCGACCAGTTCGCCGCGCGAGTCGAGGGCCGCCAGCCCGGTGGCCAGCCCGGGGCGCGTGGCGTACGCCGCGAGCCGTGTCGGCGTCCGCCGCGCCGACACGGTGTCCGGCGGAGTGAGCTCCACTCCGGCCGCGTCCGCCAGCTCCGGTACGACGAACTCCGCCAGCTCCCGGCAGGTCCCGGCGACGTCGGTGCCGGTGCCGATCCGGGACGCGGCCGAGTCCAGCAGCGCCAGCCGCCGGTGGGCGCGCTCCAGCTCGTACAGGTACTGCTGCGGCTCGCTGATCTCCAGGCCCACCGCGGCCACGCCCACCACCCTGCCCGTGCCGTCCACGAGCCGGTGGTACACACACCGCCACTCCCGGACCTGGTACGGCGAGTCCACCCAGGTGCGTCCGGTGATGATGGCCTCGCGCGGCCGTCCGTCGCGGATGACGTCCCGCAGCACCTGGTCGGGCCGCTGGATGTGCGGCAGCACCTCGCGCTGGGTGTGGCCCAGGTAGGCGGCGGCCGGCACGCCCGTCGCCTGGGCCATGTGCGGATTGACGTAGAGGTAGCGCAGATCGGTGCCGAGGACGGCGAAGCCCACGGCCGCGTCCTCGACGATGCCACGCAGCATGTCGACGTAGCCGATGCCGACGGGGGACGCCTTCGCCGCGGCCGGAGCCGGTGTGCCCCGCGCGACGGGCGCACCCGGCGTCTTCGGTGTGTCCCGTGCGCCCGGTGACCTCGGTGTGTCCCGCGCGGTCGCCGCAGGCGCGGTTGCCGGCGCCGGCGCCGGTGCGGCCCGTCGTCGAGAGGAGGTGTCCCTGTCCACCCGGTCCTCCTCGCCTGCCCCCTCCCTCGGCCGCCCTCATCGTGCAACAGGTCCCGGCACGGCGCATCCCGGGACGGCTCCGGCGGGCATCCCGGGCGCCTTCGCTCACACCGCCCGGAGCGGGGCTGTGCGGCGGCCTTAACCCCCGTTGATCAGGAGCGGTGACGCCGGTGTAATCAGCCCTACCTACCGTCGGTGTCGAATGGAAGAGGCTGACCAGCAGGAACAGGGGGCGCCCGTGGCCGCGCCGGACTCGCGCAGCACCGACACCGGCAGGGTGCGGACCGTCTGCTCGTACTGCGGGGTCGGCTGCGGCATGGTCCTGGACATCGGCATGGGCCCGGACGGCCGCCGTACCGTCCTGAAGGCGTCCGGCGACAAGGAGCACCCGGCGAACTTCGGCCGGCTGTGCACGAAGGGCGCCACCACCGCCGACATGCTCGCCGCGCCCGGCCGCCTGACCACCGCCCTGCTGCGGCCCGAGCGGGGCGCGGAGGCGGTGCCGTCGGCCGTGGACGCGGCGGTCGCCGAGACCGCGCGGCGGCTGCGCGCGATCGTCGACGAACACGGCCCGGACGCGGTCGCCCTCTACGTCTCCGGCCAGATGAGCCTGGAGGCCCAGTACCTCGCCAACAAGCTCACCAAGGGCTGGCTCCGCACCAACAACATCGAGTCCAACTCCCGGCTGTGCATGGCCAGCGCCGGCACCGGCTACAAGCTCTCGCTCGGCGCCGACGGCCCGCCCGGCTCGTACCAGGACCTCGACAAGGCGGACGTCTTCCTCGTCATCGGCGCCAACATGGCCGACTGCCACCCCATCCTCTTCCTGCGCCTGATGGACCGGGTGAAGGCGGGCGCGAAGCTGATCGTCGTCGACCCGCGCCGCACCGCCACGGCCGACAAGGCCGACCTGTTCCTGCAGGTCAAGCCCGGCACCGACCTCGCGCTCCTGAACGGCCTGCTCCACCTGCTGTACGAGAACGGGCACACCGACCCCGGCTTCGTCGCCGCGTACACCGAGGGCTGGGAGGCGATGCCGGAGTTCCTCGCGGACTACCCGCCCGCCGCCGTCTCGGACATCACCGGGATCCCCGAGGCCGACCTGCGCGCGGCGGCCCGGCTGATCGGCGAGGCGGGGGAGTGGACCAGCTGCTGGACCATGGGCCTCAACCAGTCCACGCACGGCACCTGGAACACCAACGCCCTGGTCAACCTGCACCTCGCGACCGGGAAGATCTGCCGTCCGGGCAGCGGCCCGCTCTCCCTCACCGGCCAGCCCAACGCCATGGGCGGCCGGGAGATGGGGTACATGGGACCGGGCCTGCCCGGCCAGCGGTCGGTCCTCGCCGCCGCGGACCGCGCGTTCGTCGAGGAGCAGTGGGGGCTCGCGCCCGGCTCGATCCGCGCCGACGGCGTCGGCAAGGGCACGGTGGAGATGTTCCGGAAGATGGCCGACGGCGAGATCAAGGCCTGCTGGATCATCTGCACCAACCCGGTCGCCTCCGTCGCCAACCGCAGGACCGTCATCGAGGGCCTGGAGGCCGCCGAGTTCGTCGTCACCCAGGACGTCTTCACCGACACCGAGACCAACGCCTACGCCGACGTCGTCCTGCCCGCCGCCCTGTGGACCGAGACCGAGGGCGTCCTCATCAACAGCGAGCGCAACCTCACCCTCGCCCGCCCCGCCGCCGACCCGCCCGGCGAGGCCACCGCCGACTGGCGGCTGATCGCCGGCGTGGCCCGCGCGATGGGATACGAGGACGGCTTCTCCTACGACAGCGCGGAGGAGATCTTCGAGGAGATCAAGCGCTTCCACAACCCGCAGACCGGCTACGACCTGCGGGGCGTGACCTACGACCGGCTGCGCACCGCCCCCGTCCAGTGGCCGGCCGCCACCGCCGACGGCCCCGACCGCAACCCCGTCCGGTACGTCGACGCCGACGGCTCCCTCACCTTCGCCACCGCCTCCGGGCGCGCCGTCTTCCACGCCCGGCCGCACGTGGACCCCGCCGAGATGCCGGACGACGACTACCCGTTCGTCCTGAACACCGGCCGCCTCCAGCACCAGTGGCACACCCTGACCAAGACCGCGAAGGTCGCCAAGCTGAACAAGCTCGACCCGGGCCCGTTCGTCGAGGTCCACCCCGAGGACGCGGCCGCGCTCGGGCTCGCCGACGGCGACTCCGTGGAGGTCGCCTCACGGCGCGGCCGCGCGGTGCTGCCGGCGGTCGTCACGGACCGGGTGCTGCCCGGCTCCTGCTTCGCGCCCTTCCACTGGAACGACCTGTTCGGCGAGTACCTCAGCGTCAACGCCGTGACCAGCGACGCCGTCGATCCCCTGTCGTTCCAGCCCGAGCTGAAGGTGTGCGCGGTGTCGCTGACCAAGGTGTCGACACCGGTGAGCGTGCAGGTGCCCGGTGCGCAGGAGACCCCGGCCGCCGTCGTCGCACCCGCTGCCGCCGTACCCGGTGGCGGCGCCGCCGTAGCCGGTGGCGGCGTCGTCGCGCCCCCCGCCGTGCTGCCCTCCGCCGCCTCCGTCTTCGGCCTCGGCCCCACCCCGCCGCCGGTCCTCACCGCGTCCGAACGGCAGTACCTGCTCGGCTTCCTCGCCGGCATCCCGGTCGGCGCCCCCGGCGTCCCCGTGCTGCCGCCGGACGCGCCGTTCAGCCCCGAGCACGCCCTGTGGGTCAACGGCACCCTCGCCGGCATGTACTCCCGGTCCACCGTGACCCCGGCCCCCCTCCCCACGCCGGGCCGCCAGGTGGTGGTCCTCTGGGCCTCGCAGACCGGCAACGCCGAGGACTTCGCCGCCAGCACCGCCGAGCGCCTCACCGCGGGCGGCCACGCGGCCTCCCTCGTCGCCATGGACCAGGCCGACCCGGCCACCCTGCCCACGGGCGCCGACCTGCTCCTGATCACCAGCACCTTCGGCGACGGCGACGCCCCCGACAACGGCGCGGGTTTCTGGGACGGCCTCGCCGCCCTCGACGCCGGGCGCCTCGAAGGCCGCCGGTACGCCGTGCTGGCCTTCGGCGACTCCAGCTACGACGACTTCTGCGGGCACGGGCGGCGCCTGGACAGCCGGATGGACGAACTCGGCGCGGTCCGCATCGCGCCGCGCACCGACTGCGAACCGGACTACGAGACCCAGGCGGAGGCCTGGCTGGACCGGGTGCTGACCGCGCTCAAGGACGGCTCCGCGGCGCCGGCCCCCGCGCCCGCCAGGTCCCGGCGCCCCGCCCCCACCACCGCCCGCCTCGTCGGCAACCGGCTGCTCAGCCTGCCCGGCGCCGGCAAGGAGGTCCGCCGCTTCACCTTCGACACCCGCGACAGCGAGACCCCACTGGTCTACGAGGCGGGCGACGCGCTCGGCGTCCGTCCCCTCAACTCCCGTGACCTGGTGGCGGAATGGCTGGACGTCACCGGCCTCGACGCCGCAACCGGCGTGGATGTCGGCGGAGTCGGCGAAGTCCCGCTCGCCGAGGCCTTCGCCCGCCATCTGGACATCACCCGGGTCACCCCGGACCTGCTCCGCTTCGCCGCCGAACGCACCCGTGACCCCCGCGAGTTGCGCAAGCTGCTGCGTCCCGACAACAAGGACGAGCTGGCCAAGTGGACCTGGGGCCGCCAGGCGGTCGACGTCGTCGCCGAGTTCGGGATCCGTGCCGACGCCCGGGAATGGGCGGGCGTCCTCGGCAGGCTCCAGCCGCGCCTGTACTCCATCTCGTCCAGTCCGCTGACCGACCCCCACCAGGTCTCGCTCACCGTCTCCGTCGTCCGCTACGAGAACCTGCGCGGCAGGCCCCGGCAGGGCGTCTGCTCGCCGTTCCTCGCGGACGCCGAACCCGGCACGCCGGTCCCGGTGCACGTCCAGCGCTCCCCGCACTTCCGGCCGCCCGCCGACCCGGCGACCCCCATGGTCATGGTCGGCCCCGGCACCGGCGTGGCGCCGTTCGTCGGCTTCCTGGAGGAGCGCCGCGCCCGCGGCCACCGCGCCCCCAACTGGCTGTTCTTCGGCGAACAGCACCGGGCCACCGACTTCTACTACGAGGAGGAGCTCACCGCCCTGCTCGCCGAGGGCACCCTGAGCCGCCTCGACACCGCCTTCTCGCGCGACCAGCGTGCCAAGGTGTACGTCCAGGACCGGATGCGCGAACACGGGCCGTTGCTGTGGTCCTGGCTCCAGGACGGCGCCCACTTCTACGTCTGCGGCGACGCCTCCCGGATGGCCAAGGACGTCGACCGGGCCCTGAAGGACATCGCCACCGTGCACGGCGGACTGACCGAGGACGAGGCGACCGTGTACGTCAAGCAGCTGGCCGCGGACAAGCGTTACGTCCGGGACGTCTACTGACCTCTACTGGCTGCCCATCAGGTGGTGCATGGTGAGGGCGAGTTGCAGCCGGAACCGGCCCTGCGGGGTGCGCACCGACCAGCCCAGCAGATGCTCGGCGTGCGTCAACCGGTCCTGGAGCGTCGAGTGATGGACGTTGACGTCGGCGGCCGCCGCCCGCAGGCTCGCCGTCGACGCGACCGCGTGCAGCGTGCGCAGCATCCAGGGCGCGTCCGCCGCGGCGGCCCGCACCGCGCGGACGTCCGGTGCCGGTTCCGTACCGGGTACGACGAGATCGGCGAGCAGCGCGACCCCGCCCAGTTCGTCGGCGTGCACGACGGGCGGGCCGCCGGGCTCCTGTGCGCCGGCGTCGTAGGTGAACCGCAGCGCGGTGCGGGCCGCCGCCCAGGACCGGGGGAGGTCCGCGACGGCCACGGCCGTCCCCACGCCCGCGCGTCCGGCCGGCGGCACCGGTGGCGCGCCGTCGGCCGTGATCCGGGGCGTCCCGTCGGCCACGATCCGGGGTGGTCCGTCGGCCGGCGCCACCGCCCGGAAGCGCGCCGCCCGGTCGGCGGTGTCCAGGCCCAGCCTGCGGGCCGCGTGCAGCCGGGCCGGTAGCGGGGCGGCTGCGTCCAGGACCGTCTCGACCAGCGCGGGGTCGTCCACCGGCGGCCCTGGGGCCCGCCCCCGGGTGCGGTCGAGCACGGACCGCACGGCCGCCGAGACCCGCTCCAGGATCACCGCGTCGACGACACTCGGACCGTCGGCCCCGGCCCGCTCCAGCCACAGCGCCGGCGGCCCGCCCGGCACCAGCGGCGCGCACGGCCACCCGGGCTCGGGAGCGCCCGCCACGTCCGTCCGCCGTCCGTCCTGCTCCACCCGCAGCCGGACCCGCCGCTCCTCGTCCGCCAGCCGCGCCGGGCACCCGGCGAGCACGGCGGCGCCGCGCACCAGCGCCTCCAGACCGGCCCGGGTCTCGGCCAGCCGGTCGAAGTAGGCGATGACCGCGACGGCGGCCCCGGCATCCGGGTCCACCGCGGCCAGCCGCCCCGCCAGCTCTTTCATACGGCCATGATGCGTCATCCGGCGGTACGGCGAGGAGAGCCCGGCACGGCAGGCAACCCGCGCGGGCGCCCGCCCCTCCTAGCTGTCGAGGCCCGGCCGCACACAGCGCCGGCACAGGAACCGACCGACAGGAGCCCAGCTTGGACCGCAACGAGCCCCGGCGGGCCGCCGCCGGACCGTCCCGCCGGAGATTCATGGTGTACACGGTGGCCGCGGCCACCCTCACGGTCGCCGCCCCGCTCGGCTGCGACACCCCGCGGGCCGACGGCGCCACCGCGGCCCCGGGTGTCCTGGTCACCGGCACCGACGAGGAGATGCTCGTCCTGGAGGTCACCGCGGCCAACGAGGTCGTCGTACGGCTGCCCCGCGTCGAGGTCGGCCAGGGCATCACCACCGCCGTCGCCATGATGATCGCCGAGGAGCTGGACGCCCGCCTCGCCGACGTCCGGATCCCGCTCGCCGACGCCCGCAGCAAGGGCAACCAGTACACCGGCGGCTCCAGTTCGGTCAGCTCGCTGTACGGCCCGGCCCGGCAGCTGGCCGCCACCGCGCGCGCCCGGCTGGTGACCGCGGCCGCCCGCCGCTGGCGGCTCCCCGCGCGCGTCCTGCACACCCGGAACACCATGGTCGTGGCCCCCGACGGCCGGACGGCCACCTTCGGCTCCCTCACCGCGAGCGCGGCCCGGATCCGTAACCCGGACGTGCCGAGCAGGCCCAAGCCGGCCTCCCGGCACCGGGTGATCGGGAAGCCGACGACCAGGATCGACGCCCGGGACATCGTCACGGGGGCCGCGAAGTACGCCGGTGACCTGGCGGTGGCGGGCGCGAAGCCGACCGTGGTGGCCCGGCCGCCGACCCTGCGCGGCAGACTGGTCTCCCTCGACGACACCGCGGCCCGCGCCCTGCCCGGCGTCCACGCGGTCGTGAAGACACCGGGCGGGGTCGCCGTCGTGGCGGACACCTTCCACCACGCCTTCCAGGCTCGGGACGCGCTGCGGATCACCTGGGCCGACGGCCCGCTCGTTGCCCTGTCCGACAAGGAGATCCGCGCCCGGCTGCGCGCCGCGGTACCCCGGCTCGGCACCCCGCCGCGGGGATCGACGCAGATCGAGGGCGAGTTCGCGTTCGCGTTCGTCAGCCATGCCCCGATGGAGGTGCTCACGGCCGTCGCCGACGTCCGCTCCGACCGGGCCGAGCTGTGGTTCGCCACCCAGACCCCGATGGAGGCCCGCGAGGCCGTTGCCGACCTGCTCGGGCTCTCCAGGACCGCCGTACGCGTCCATGTGATGCGCGGCGGCGGCTCGTTCGGGCGGCGGCTCAATTTCGACCAGGCGACCGAGGCGGCGCTCATCTCCAGGGCGGCCCGTCGGCCCGTGAAGCTGATGTGGAGCCGCAACGACGACATCCGGCACGGCAGGATGCGCCCCGCCGACCACCACCGGATCCGGGCCAGTGTCGCCGGGGGGCGGGTGGTGGCCTTCCAGCACATGTCGGCCTCGGTGGGGGAGTCGTCCGACGGGCAGGGCCTGACCGCGCAGTCCGCCGCGGTACGTCCGCTGCCCAGCGACAGCGGGCTGTACAACTTCGGCCGGGTGAGCGGCGATTCGGGCGGCATCGAACTGCCCGTACCGCTCGGTGCCTGGCGCTCGGTGGACTCCGGGACCACGCGCACGGCGGAGGAGATCGTCGTCGACGACATCGCCCGCGCGCTGGGCCGGGACCCGGTCGCCTTCCGCCGTACCACCCTGCGCAGCAGGACGGTGAAGGCCGTCCTCGCCAAGGCGGCCGCCGCCGGGAACTGGGGGCGCCGGATGCCCGCGGGTACCGCCCAGGGCGTGGCCGTCCACGAGGAGTACGGGTCCGCGGTCGCCTGCCTGGCCGAGATCGACGCCACCGACCCGGAGAACCCCCGGGTCACCAAGGTGGTGATGGCCGCCGACGTCGGTACGGCCGTCAACCCGCGCGGCCTGGAGGCGCAGCTCATGGGCACCGCCGTCGACGGCATCTCCACCGTGCTGCGCGCGGGGCTGCACATCGACCGGGGCGCGGTCCGCGAGGGCAGCTTCGCCGACTTCCGCTACGCCCGCCAGCGGCACGCCCCGCTGGAGTTCGAGGCGCACATCATCCCCTCCGGCGGGGACCCGGGCGGCGCCGGTGAACTCGGCGTCCCCGCGGCTGCGGGCGCGGTCGCCAACGCCTACGCCCGCGCCACCGGCAGGAAACCCCGCAGCTTCCCCCTCGACTTCTGACCACTGCCGTTCCCAACTCCCAGAAGGCACCGATGCGTTCGTATTCCTTCGTCCTCAACGGCAAGCCGGTGACGGTCGAGGCCCCCGCCGACATGCCCCTCCTCTGGGTCCTGCGCGACCTGCTCGGCGTCACCGGTCCCAAGTACGGCTGCGGGGTGGGCGTCTGCCGCGCCTGCACCAGCCACCTCGACGGCGAGGAGATCCAGCCCTGCGTCGTCCCGGTCGCCGACTGCGCGGACCGCGCGGTCACCACCATCGAGGGCCTGGCCGACGGCGACACCCTGCACCCCGTCCAACAGGCCTGGCTGGACCGTGACGTGGCCCAGTGCGGCTTCTGCCAGCCCGGCCAGATCATGGCGGCCGCCGCCCTTCTGAAACGCTCCCCGCACCCCACGGACGCCGACATCGACGCCATCGAGAACGTCTGCCGCTGCGGCACCTACTCCAGGATCAGGGAGGCGATCAAGAAGGCGTCGGCGAACGGGGGTTGAGCCCAGGTCGCTCCACCTCCCGGTCCGCTCCACCTCCCGACGCGCGAACGGCGACCAAAGGCGCCCGACGCACAGACGATGGAGGCCCAGCCATAGACGATCGGCCGACGCCCCCGAGGCCGCTCCCGCCCGACGATGGGCCCATCCGACGAGCGGGAGGTACGAGACGTGAGGACAGCACGGGGCAGTGCGGCCGCCGCCCTGGCCGTGGCGGCCGCACTGGCATCGACGGCCGGCACACCGGCGCCGCCCCACCACCCATCACCCACCCGGCTCTACGTGGCCCCGTGGGGCGACGACCACGGGCCCGGCACCCTCGACCGCCCCTTCGCCACCCCGGCCCGCGCCCAGCGCGCGGTGCGGGCCATCGCCCCGCGCACGACCTCCGACGTCACGGTGAACCTGCGCGGCGGCACCTACCGCCTCACCTCCCCCGTCCGCCTGACCCCCGCCGACTCCGGCAGGCACGGCCACCGGGTGGTCTACCAGGCGTACGGCTACGGAACCGCACACCAGGAACCGGTCACCCTCAGCGGCGGCCGGCAGGTCACCGGCTGGCGCCCCGACCCCGGCCGGCCCGGGGTCTGGCGGGCCGACGTGGGCGGGCTGGAGACCCGCCAGCTCTACGTCGACGGCCACCGGGCCCCCCGCGCCTCCCTCGGCGGACCCCTGCCCGGAAAACTCACCCCGACCGCCACCGGCTACACCACGACCAGCAGGATCCCCCTCTCCTGGCACCACCCCGCCGGCCTCGAAGTCGTCTACCGCTACGACTACGTGGAAGGCCGATGCGGCGTGAAGGCCGTCTCCGCGACCGCCTCCACCCCCGCCAGGACCGTGATCACCATGGACCAGCCCTGCTGGCGGCTGGCCCGGGCCCTCTACGGCGCGGCCGCCCTCGCCCGGACCCACGACGTCGAGAACGCCGCCGACTTCCTCACCCGGGCCGGAACCTGGTCCCTGGACCGCTCCCGCCCAAGCCACCACACTCTCCTCTACCGCCCGCGCGCGGGCGAGGACATGACCCGCACCGAGGTCATCGCCCCCATCCTCCAGACCCTGCTCAGCGGCACCGGAAGCTCCGCCGCCCACCCGCTCCACGACCTCACCCTGCGCGGCCTGACCTTCGCCCACGCCACCTGGCTGGCACCGGACGAACCGGCCGGTTTCGCCGCCGCCTGGAGCATGTACATGCGCCCGGGCCGGGGCGGCGACATCACCGCCCTCACGGTCCCGGGCAACGTCACCTTCCGGCACAGCGACCGCATCACCCTCGCCGGCAACCGCTTCGTCCACCTGGGCGCCCAGGGTCTGACCCTCACCGCCGGCACCTCGCACACCACGGTCACCGGCAACGTCTTCACGGACATCTCCGACGGCGGCATCTCCCTGGGCGTCCTGCCCCCGGCCACCCGCGGCACGAACACGGGCAACCGCATCGCGGACAACTGGATCCACCGCATCGGCACCGAGTACCGCGCCGCCTCCGCCCTCTGGAACAGCGCCACCCAGGACACCCTCATCGCCCACAACCAGGTCGACCACGTCCCCTACACCGGCATCCTCTCCGGCCCCAGCGAGGACCTGCGCGGCCTGACCCGCCGCAACCGCATCATCGGCAACCGGGTCCTCGCCACCAACCGCCTGCTCGCCGACGGCGGCGGCATCTACCTGCGCGGCGACCAGGGCCCCTCCTACGCCGACGGCGCCCTGGTCGCCCGCAACGCCGTCACCGACAGCCCGGGCGCCGTCTGGAACGTCGGCATCTACACCGACGACTCCAGCAACCGCATCACCGTCCGCGACAACGTCGTCCACGACTACGTCGCCTCCATAGGCGGCTGCAGCGAGAACTGGGGTGACCGCCCCGTCCGCAACATCCGCTACACCGGCAACTACTGGGACGACAAGGTCCCCACCTGGCTCGCCCGCCGCCCCTACCCGGGAGCCTGGCCCCCCGCCCCCGACTGCGGCGACCCCCAGCACCTCCACTTCACGTCCAACACCCTCCTGACCCCGACCGCCCCCTGCCCCGCCCACCCGGCCTGCACCACCATCACGGCCACCGCGGGCCCACGCCCGCCGTACCGCAGGGGGCTGGGCCTGGGCCCGCGCTGACCGCGGGTCCGTCAGGCTCTCAGCGCGCCAGCACCCGCCGCAGCCAGTCCACATGGGCCGCCCTGGCCGACTGGGACAGGGCGGCCTGTGGGGCGAAGCCGTCGAAGCCGTGGAAGCCGCCGGGCCAGACGTGGAGTTCGGCGATACCGCCGGACTGCCAGATGCGGGAGGCATAGGTGACGGTCTCGTCGCGGAAGGTCTCGGCGGAGCCGACGTCGAGGAAGGCCGGGGGGAGGTTCGTGAGGTCGGTGGCGCGGGCCGGGGCCGCGTAGGGGGAGACGTCGGGACCGGCCCGGTGCTCGCCCAGCAGGGCGGTCCAGCCGGTCTCGTTGGACGTGTGGTCCCAGACGCCGAGGCCCTTCATCTGGTGGCTGGAGGGGGTGTCGTTGCGGTCGTCGAGCATCGGGCACATCAGCATCTGGCCGATCACGGACGGACCCTGACGGTCCCTCAGGAGGAGGGCCAGGGCCGCGGTGAGGCCGCCGCCCGCGCTGGCGCCGGCGATCACGATCCGTTCCGGGTCGCCGCCGATCTCCTTCGCGTGCTCCGCGGTCCACAGCAGGCCCGCGTACACGTCCTCCACCGGCGCCGGATGCGGATGCTCGGGCGCCAGCCGGTACTCCACCGACACCACGACCGCGCCCAGCTCCTTCGCCCAGGCCAGCGGGACGTCCACGCCCACCCGGTTGTTGCCGAGCACCATGCCGCCGCCGTGCACGTGGTAGATCACCGGGAGCGGACCGGCGGCGGCCGGGGCGACTGGGCGGCAGATCAGGAGCGAGATCTCGGGGGCGTCCGCCGGGCCGGGGACCGTGCGGTCCTCCACCTCGAACGCGCCCTCCATCGTGAGGTCCAGCTCGGCGAGGAGCCGTATCCCCGCGCCCTGCCGGATCTCGGCGATGTCCGCCATCGTGAACGACGGCGAGATCATGTCCTTGATCAGCTCCAGGGCGGCGGAGAGTTCGGGGTCGAACGGGGGCGGTACGGCGGTCATGGCGGCTCCTCGCTGTGGTGTCCTGCGGCTCGTGTGCCCATGATCCGGGCGGCCGTGCGCCTCCCGGGGGCCGCCGGACGGCGGAAGCTCCCCGCCATCCGGCGGGTGCCTGTCCGGAAACGTGTCCGGACACGCCGGGCCGCCGGCGCCGGGGCTTGACTTCGAGCGCGCTCCAGGACCTAGCGTCGAGGAGGCGGACGACGATCGGTGCGGAACACCGGCGCGGTACGCCGGTGCGGAACACCAGTGTGGAACATCAGGGCGGAACGGAGAACGGTCATGCGCGTGGGCGTGCACATCAACCGGTTCAACCACCCCGGCGGCGGACCCGCCCTCGGCGCCGAACTCGCCGCCGCCGGGGCCGCGGCCGAGGCCGCGGGCGTCAGCTGGGTCTCGGTGATGGACCACTACTTCCAGATGGAGTTCAACGGCGGCGCCGAGGACCCCATGCTGGAGGCCTACACCACCCTCGGCTACCTCGCCGGCCGCACCTCCACGGTGCGGCTCGGCGCCCTGGTGACCGGGGTGACGTACCGGCACCCCGGACTCCTCGCCAAGATCGCCACCACCCTCGACGTGGTGTCGGTCGGCCGGGCCACCCTCGGCATCGGCGCCGCCTGGTACGACCGTGAGCACCACGGACTCGGCGTGCCCTACCCTCCGCTCGCGGAGCGCTTCGAGCGGCTGGAGGAGACGCTCAGGATCTGCCTGCAGATGTGGGACCCGGAGAACAACGGCCCCTTCGAGGGCAGGCACTACAAGCTCGCCGAGACGCTCTGCGTCCCCGCTCCGGTGAGCACCCCGCACCCCGAGATCATGATCGGCGGCCAGGGCGAGAAGAAGACCCTGCGCCTGGTCGCCCAGTACGCCGACGCCTGCAACCTCATCCCGTCCTCCGCGGAGGAGCTGAGGCACAAGCTGGAGGTGCTGCGCGGCCACTGCGACACCGTCGGGAGGGACTACGACACCATCCGCAAGACCATCGCGTACGGCGCCGAACCGGCCACCACGGGCGACCTGGACGCCTTCACCCGTGACATCGAGGGCTACGCCAAGCTCGGCCTCGACACCGTCATCCTCTCCCCGCGCCTGGGTGAGACCTCGGGATGGATGGAGACCTTCGCCGCCCCGGCCGTCCAGCGGCTCGCCGGGATCGAGTGACCGGGAGCGGGACCTGAGCGGGAGCGCGACCTGAAAGACGCGAAAGGGGCCGGCGAGTGCCGGCCCCTTTCCGGGCGTGGGGGTGCCTCAGGCGGCCACGCCCACGTTGCCGTGCAGGCGGGCGACGACCTCGGTCAGCTGGGCGGCGACCTCGGTGTCGTCGGCCGGGTGGGTCTCGGCGAAGCGGGTCACCGAACCGGGGATCGACAGCTTGATGTCCTCGATCACCTTGCCGCCGGCGATGCCCACGGCCTTGCGGGCCTCGTCCTGCGCCCACACGCCGCCGTACTGGCCGAAGGCGGTACCGATGACGGCGACCGGCTTGCCGCCGAAGGCGCCGGCACCGTACGGGCGGGAGAGCCAGTCGATGGCGTTCTTCAGCACGGCCGGGATGGTGCCGTTGTACTCGGGGGAGAAGAGCAGGAACGCGTCGGCGGCCTGGGCGGCCTCGCGCAGCTTCGCGGCGGCGGCCGGGACGTTGCCCGCGACGTCGATGTCCTCGTTGTAGAACGGGATGTCGGCCAGGCCCTCGAAGACCTCGACCACGGCACCCTCGGGGGCGAGCTTGACGGCCGCCTCGGCGAGCTGGCGGTTGTGCGAACCGGCGCGAAGGCTGCCGACGAGCGCAAGGATGCGGACAGACATGGGAACTCCAGGGGGGGGTGAAACACTGCCGTTACGAATCCGGACCGAGGTCCGCTTAGTTTCTAACACCCTAACCGGACCTCGGTCCAGTTCTGTTCCCGATGCTTTACGCTGTCTTCATGTCCAGCGTCCTGCCGCCCCTCCCGCAGCCCCAGGAGCCATTCGACGCGCCGCAGTTGCTCGAAGTCGGACCCGCTCCCGAAGAGCCGTGCCTGCGTGCCGACGCGGCCCGCAACCGTGCCCGGCTGCTGGAGGCCGCCGCCCGGCTGATCGCCGAGCACGGGGTGGCCGGCGTGACCATGGAGGCGGTGGCCGCGGCGGCCGAGGTGGGCAAGGGCACGGTCTTCCGTCGCTTCGGCGACCGCACCGGACTGCTGATGGCGCTGCTCGACCACTCCTCGCGGCAGCTCCAGGCGGACTTCCTGGGCGGGCCGCCGCCCCTCGGCCCCGGCGCCCCGCCGGTCGAGCGGCTGCGGGCGTTCGGCGTCGCGGTGCTCTACCGCTCGGCCGAGCAACTGGACCTCCAGCTGGCCGCCCAGCCCGAGCCCACCCGGCGCTACGCCAATCCGCCGATCCAGGCGCTGCGTACCCACGTCACGATGCTGCTGCGGCAGATCGAGCCGGGCGCCGACTGCGAACTGCTCGCCCAGACGCTGCTCGCCTATCTCGATCCCGCCCAGATCCACCATCTGACCAGGCAGTGCGGGATGCCGATGGAGCGCCTGGAGGCCGGCTGGACCGACCTGGTCGACCGCGTCACACGGACGGCGCGGCCCCGCTGACGTCCGCCCCGGTGGCGGTGAACATGTCGACCAGGCCCTGCGGTGCGTCGGCGCGGAACAGCAGGGCGCCGCTCGCCGCGGAGTCCGCGGCGGACCGCTCGGCACGCGTGAACATCTTCTCCTCGTAGGCGGCCACGGCGGCCTCCGTGTCGCCGGGGTGCGCGATGAGCGCGAGGGCGAGGTCGGCGCCGTCGACGAGCGCCAGGTTGGCACCCTCGCCGGCGAACGGCGACATCAGGTGCGCCGCGTCACCGAGCAGAGTGACTCCGGGTGCCCGGTCCCAGCGGTGGCCGACCGGCAGGGCGTGGATCCGCCGCGGCACCAGCGGGCCCTCGGCGTCCGCGACCAGCGCCCGCAGGCTCTTGTCCCAGTCGCCGAAGTGGTCGAGCACGGCCCGCTTCGCCGCCTCGGCGTCGGTGAAGTCGATCCCGTCCAGCCAGTCCTCGGGCGCCTCCACCGCCGTGTACACGTGCAGGCTGCCGTCGCTCTCCCGGTGGCCGAGGAAACCCCGGCCCGCGCCGAGCGCGAACAGCATGCCCCCGCCGACCACTTCGGCGCTCACCGGATGCCGTACGTCCGCGTCCGGCAGGTCCGCCTCCACGAACGAGACCCCGGTGTACGCGGGCCGTGCGTCCGAGACCAGGGGCCGCACCCGGGACCAGGCGCCGTCCGCGCCGACCAGCAGATCGGTCGTGACGGAGCCGCCGTCCGCGAACGTCACCTCGTGCCGCCCGCCACCGATCGGGCGGGCGCCGGTGACCTTCGCGCCCCAGCGGATCACGCCCTCCGGCAGAGAGCCGGTCAGCAGCCCGCGCAGATCGCCCCGGTCGATCTCCGGCCGCCCGCCGGCGCCGTCGTCGGGGATGTCCAGCAGGACCCGGGCGTCCCTGTCCAGGACCCGGGTCGCCTGGCCGCCCGCGTGGACGTGCGTCAGGAACGTGTCGTACAGCCCGGCCGCGCGCAGCGCCACCTGGCCGGAGTCGTCGTGGATGTCGAGCATGCCGCCCTGGGTGCGGGCCGCGGCCGAGGCGTCGAGGTCGAAGACGGCCGCCTCGACGCCGTGCACCCGCAGCACCCTGGCGAGCGTGAGCCCGCCGAGACCGGCACCGACGATCGCGACGGGGTGGTGGGCAGTGGACATGAGGAGCTCCTAGTCTCGGGGTTCTGGTACGGCGGTGTGCTCGATGCCGTTGATCAGGGCCTGGAACGCCCAGGTCACGCGGGCCTCGGGCGCGCCCGACAGGAGCACCCCGGAGGCGGCGGCGATGTGCGGGTGGGTACGGTCCGACACCTGGCTCAGCGCCCGGCCGAGGGCGTCCCAGTCCTCCCGGGACGCCTCGCCCGCGTGCTCGGCGGCGGTCGCGGTGGCGCGTTGGAGCAGCAGGTCGACGCCCCAGGCGGCCCGTTCGCGCGGTACCCCGCCCTCGTCGAGCAGGCCCAGCAGGGTCTCGATCAGGTCCAGGTAGTGCGGGCCGCTCGGCCACGCGGTCAGCGCGGAGCGGGCGAGGCTCGGGTACTCCAGGAGTATCTGCGTGTACGCGATGAGCACCCGCTCCAGCCGCTCCCGCCAGCCGCCCTCCGTCGGGGCCGGGCCGACGGAGCCGAGCAGCTCGTCCAGGACCGCCGCGTGCAGTTCGGCGGTGTTGCGGACGTAGACGTACAGCGAGGCCGGCCCGGTGTCGAGCTCCTGGGCCAGACGCCGCATGGTGACCTTCTGCAGGCCTTCGGCGCGCAGGATCTCCACGGCGGCGGCGACGATGCCCTCCCTGGTCAGGGCGGGCTTGGCGGGACGCTCCCGGCGGGAGCGGGGAGTTGCTGGCATGCGTCGACCATAACGAACATGTTCGGTGCGAACAAGTTCGTGACGAACATGTTCGTCCCATAGCGGGGTGGGTCCTCGGCCGGATGGCCGGGGACCCAATTCGTCGAACCGTCAACCACCTTGCCCCGCCGGTCCCCCCTTGCCGGGCTTCTGCCAAGATGCCGTACGTCATGGTGCAGATCCCGAAACCGACCTCGGCAGCGTCGCCGGTCCCGCGCTCGGTCCCCACGAGCGCCGACGTGGCCCGCCTGGCCGGCGTCTCCCGTGCGACCGTCTCCTACGTCCTCAACAACACCAGTGCCGTCCGGATCAGCGAGCCCACCCGCCGCCGGGTCCACGAGGCCGCGAAGGAACTCGGGTACGTCCCGCACGCGGCCGCCCGCAGCCTGCGCGCCGGACACAGCCGGATGGTCCTGATGCCCGCCCCGGCCATCGCGGTGGGCCCGCTCTACGGGCAGTTCATCAACGACCTCCAGTGGGCCCTCAGCCGCCTCGACTACACGGTCGTCCAGTTCGGCACCGCGGGCCTCCGCGGAGACGAAGCCGCGCGCGCCTGGGCCGAGTTGAGGCCGGTGGCCGTGCTGGTCCCCGGCTCCGAACTCGGCTCCGAGGGCGTCGCGGTCCTCAAGCGGGCCGGCGCCCGCGCCGTGGTCACCTTCGGCCCCGAACGCGTCGAGGGCGCCCACGCCCTGCTGATGGACCACGACGCCGTCGGCCACTGCGCCGGACGCCACCTGTACGCCCGCGGCCGGCGCCGGATCGGCGTGGTCGTCCCCGAGGAGGCGGGGCTGGAGACCTTCTCCCGGCCCCGCCTCGAAGGTGTGCGCCAGGCGCTGCGTGGCACCGACGCCGAGGTGACCGCGGTGCCGCTCGGCTACACGGAACAGTCGGCGGCCGAACTTGCCGCACGCTGGCCGGAGTTGGGGCTCGACGCGGTGTTCGCGTACAACGACGAGTACGCGATGCTGTTCATGCGCGCCCTCCAGGACGAGGGCGTGCGCATCCCCGAGGACACCGCGGTGCTCGGCGCCGACGACCTGATGCTCGGCCGGCTGCTGCGGCCCCGGCTCTCCACGATCCACATCGACCTGCCCTCCGGCCGCGAGCTCGCCGAACTGGTCGACCGCGTGGTGCGTGACCCCGGCGGCGAACCGGAGACGCACCGGGTGCTCGGCGCCTCCGTGGTGCAGCGCGAGTCCAGCTGATCCCGACCGGCGCCCCCACAGCGGCGGCCGGACCGTGAACGACGCGACGACCGGACCGTGGACGACGATCCGTGGGACCCTTCTCCGGCGGAGCCGCCGCCTCGGGCACCCGTGCCCCGGTTCGGCGGCGCGTCCCGCCTTCCGGTGACCGTCAGCAGCCGTGACCCGGCCTGCCGGGTCTCACTCGCCCTGCGCACCGTCCTGCTGTGCGGCGATGCTCTTGCGGACCTCGTCCATGTCCAGCTTGCGGGCCTGGCCGATGACGTCCGTCAGGGCGGCCTCCGGCAGGGCACCCGGCTGGGCGAAGACGGCGACCTGGTCGCGGACGATCATCAGGGTCGGGATCGACTGGATACCGAAGGCCTGCGCCAGCTCCGGCTGCGCCTCGGTGTCCACCTTGCCGAAGACCAGGTCGGGGTTGTCCTGCGCGGCCTTCTCGTAGACCGGCGCGAACATCCGGCACGGGCCGCACCAGGACGCCCAGAAGTCGATGAGGACGAACTCGTTCTCGGTGACCGTCTGGTCGAAGTTCTCCTTGGTGAGCTCCACGGTGCTGCTCATGCGTGCTTCCCTCTTCCTGACGTGGGGGGCGCCCCGGGGCGGGGCGGAACCGCTCGCGACAACATGTCCGGCCGGGCGGGTATTCCGGCTGCCTACCCGTGTGGCCTCCGCGCACACCACCCGCAAGACTGGCCCCATGACGGAAACGGAATCCATCGCTTACGACGTCGTGGTGCTCGGGGCCGGGCCCGTGGGGGAGAACGTGGCCGACCGCACCCGTGCGGCCGGCCTCACCACCGCGGTCGTGGAGAGCGAACTCGTCGGCGGCGAATGCTCGTACTGGGCCTGCATGCCCAGCAAGGCCCTGCTGCGCCCGGTCATCGCCCAGGCGGACGCCCGCCGCCTGCCCGGGCTCGCCCAGGCGGTCCAGGGCCCCCTCGACACCCCCGCGGTCCTCGCCCGCCGCAACTACTTCGCCTCGGACTGGAAGGACGACGGCCAGGTCGCCTGGCTCGACGGCATCAGCGCCGACCTCTATCGCGGCCACGGCCGCCTCGCCGGACCCCGCACGGTCACCGTGACCGGCCCCGACGGCACCCTCACCACCCTCACCGCCCGGCACGCGGTGGCCGTCGCCACCGGCACCCGCGCCCAGCTGCCCGACCTGCCCGGCCTCGCCGAGGTGAAGCCCTGGACCAGCCGCGAGGCCACCAGCGCCCAGGAGGCGCCCGGCCGGCTGATCGTCGTCGGCGGCGGTGTGGTCGCCACCGAGATGGCGACCGCCTGGCAGGCCCTCGGCTCCCGGGTCACCCTCCTGGTCCGGGGCAAGGGCCTGCTCAACCGCATGGAGCCGTTCGCCGGCGAGCTCGTCGCCGACGCGCTCGAGGAGGCCGGCGTCGACGTCCGCACCGGTACGTCGGTCCGGTCGGTCACCCGCGAGAACGGCACGGTCGTGGCCGTGACCGACAGGGGCGACCGCATCGAGGCCGACGAGATCCTGTTCGCCACCGGGCGCGTCCCGCACACGGACGACATCGGCCTCGACACGGTCGGTCTGGAGCCGGGGTCCTGGCTGTCGGTGGACGACACCCTCCTGGTCGAGGGCACCGACTGGCTGTACGGCGTCGGGGACGTGAACCACCGGGCGCTCCTCACCCACCAGGGCAAGTACCAGGCCCGCATCGCGGGCGCGGCGATCGCGGCGCGTGTCGCGGACACGCCGCTCCTGGACGCACCGTGGGGTGCGCACGTGGCCACCGCCGACCAGCACGCCGTACCGCAGGTCGTCTTCACCGACCCGGAGGCGGCGGCCGTCGGACTCTCCCTCGCCGAGGCGGAGCAGGCGGGTCACCGGGTGCGGGCCGTCGACGTCGAGTTCTCCTCCGTCGCCGGGGCCGGGCTGTACGCCGACGGCTTCAAGGGGCGCGCCCGGATGGTCGTCGACCTGGATACGGAGACCCTGCGCGGAGTCACTTTCGTGGGGCCGGGGGTGGGTGAGCTGATCCACTCGGCGACGATCGCCGTGGCCGGAGAGGT
This sequence comes from Streptomyces sp. NPDC013157, assembly GCF_042899865.1. Taxonomy (NCBI): domain Bacteria; kingdom Bacillati; phylum Actinomycetota; class Actinomycetes; order Kitasatosporales; family Streptomycetaceae; genus Streptomyces; species Streptomyces sp. NPDC013157. The sequence continues at coordinate 285,623 of NZ_JBIBAK010000008.1, forward strand.
GCCGATCGGCCGGTTGTGGCATGCGGTGCCGTCTTATCCGACGTTGAGTGAGGTGTGGTTGCGGCTCCTTGAGGCGTACAGGGGGTAGGCCTCAAGGAGGAGACGGGGCGTGGGGGTTGTCTGCGGGCCGGTGGGGGCTGGCCGCGCAGTTCCTCCCCCAGCCTTCGGCCGGGGGTACCCCCAGCGCCCCGTTCGGGGCGCTGACGAGCACCGCGCCTCGCGAAGCGCTGTCGCCTCACGGCAGTTCGAAACCCAGGGCCTCGGCGGCCGTCGCCGGGGTCGGCTGTGTCCAGCGCTCCGTCATGGCGGCGTTGGAGGACAGTGAGCGCGGCTCCGCCCGGTCCAGGTAGAGCATGCCGTCGAGGTGGTCGGTCTCGTGCTGGACGATGCGGGCCGGCCACCCCGTGAACACCTCGTCGAGCGGGTGCCCGTGCTCGTCCGCGCCGGTCAGCCGGACGCTCGCGGGCCGGGCCACCACCGCCTGCCAGCCCGGCACGCTCAGGCAGCCCTCGAAGAACGCGGCGCGGGCGGTGCCGACGGGCTCGTAGACCGGGTTGACCAGCACCCGGAACGGCTGCGGGACCCGGCCCCGGGCCGCCGCGATCTCCTCGGGCACCGGCGCCGGGTCCTCGATGACCGCGATGCGGAGCGGGACGCCGACCTGGGGCGCGGCGAGGCCCACGCCCGGTGCCGCGTGCATGGTGACGCGCAGTGCCTCGACGAAGCGGGCCAGCAGGGCCGGGGCCAACTGGCCGTCGTACCGCTCGGTTCCGCGCCGCAGCACCGGGTCGCCGGCCGCGACGATGGGCAACGGGCCGCCGGGGGCGAGGAGTTCCTCGATCCGGTCGGCAAGGGGTGCGCGAGCACTGGGAGATGCCATCGGGCCAGCATGCCATGGCGAGGGGTGTGACTCAGGTCACTTCGACCGTGGGGAACTCCGCCCGGGAGCGGTCCGACTACTGGACCGTCCCCGCTCCGCACCATTCCCCGGAGAAGCCCTCGATGCCCATCACCCCTTCGACCTCCCCCCATCTCGGCTCCGCTCGATCGGGGGGACCCCCATCGGACGAGGCCCCGCAACCCGCCGCCCCCGCCGCGTCGCCGAGCCGCTGGGCCCCGCTGCGCCCCCTCGTCCTGCGCCTGCACTTCTACGCCGGCGTCCTGGTCGCCCCCTTCCTGCTCGTCGCCGCCGCCACCGGCCTGCTGTACGCCTTCTCCTTCCAGGCCGAGAAGCTGGTGTACGCCCATGAGCTGACCGTCCCCGTCGGCGGGACCGAGCTGCCGCTCTCCGAACAGGTCGCCGCCGCCCGCAAGGCCCACCCCGAGGGCACGGTCTCCGCGGTACGGCCGTCGCCGGAGGCGGGCGCGACCACCAGGGTGCTGCTGTCGGGAGTCAAGGGTGTCAACCCGGACCACACCCTCGCGGTGTTCGTCGACCCGTACACCGGCAAGGTGCGCGGCGCGCTGGAACAGTACGGCTCGACGGGCGCGCTGCCGCTGCGCACCTGGATCGACGAACTCCACCGCGACCTCCACCTCGGCGACACCGGGCGGCTCTACAGCGAGTTCGCCGCGAGCTGGCTGTGGGTGATCGCGGGCGGCGGCCTGGTGCTGTGGTTCGCCCGGCGGCGGGCGCTGCGCAAGGTGCGCGGCACCAGCGGGCGGCGCCGCACGCTGGGCCTGCACGGCACCGTCGGCGTCTGGGCCGCCGCCGGGTTCGTCTTCCTCTCGGCGACCGGCCTGACCTGGTCCACGTACGCCGGCGCCAACATCGACGAGCTGCGCACCTCGCTCGGCCAGGCCACCCCGTCCGTCTCGGCGGCCGCGAGCGGCGGCGAGCACGCGGGTCACGGCACGGCGGCCGGGACGGGCGGTGACGCCGAGCACGGCGTCGGTCTGGACAAGGTGCTCGCGGCCGCCCGCGCCGAGGGACTCGGGGACCCCGTCGAGATCGTCCCGCCCGCCGACGCGAACAGCGCCTACGTGGTGCGGCAGGTCCAGCGCAGCTGGCCCGAGAAGCAGGACTCCGTCGCCGTGGACCCGGGCGCCGGCGAGGTGACCGACGTCCTGCGCTTCGCCGACTACCCGGTTCTCGCCAAACTGACCCGCTGGGGCATCGACCTGCACACCGGCATCCTCTTCGGCCTGGTCAACCAGCTCGCCCTCGCCCTGCTCGCGGTCGCGCTGATCCTGCTGATCCTCTGGGGCTACCGCATGTGGTGGCAGCGCGGCCGCGGCTCCGCCTTCGGCCGGCCGATCCCGCGCGGGGCCTGGGCGGAGGTCCCGCCGTACCTCCTCGTCCCGGCGATGGCGGTGGTCGCGGTCCTCGGCTGGTTCGTGCCGCTGCTCGGGATCCCGCTGGCCGCCTTCCTCGCCGTGGACATCGTGCTCGGCGAGATCGCGCACCGTCGCGGCCGGCGGACGTACGGAGGCAGGGCCGGCGTGAAGTAGCGTGGTCAGACACGCTGGTGAGCGTGTCACCACACGCCGACGCCGGAGGGAGACGGGACCATGGCGCGGGCCCGGCGGGGGCAGGGGGAGCTGGAGGGGCAGGTGCTGGGCGCGCTGCGCGAGGCCGGCGGTCCCGTCACCGCCGCCTGGGTGCAGGAGCGGCTCGGCGGCGACCTCGCGTACACCACCGTCGTGACCATCCTGACCCGGCTGCTCGCCAAGGACGTCGTCGCCCGGGAACGGCAGGGCCGCGCCTTCCTGTGGACGCCCACCGCCGACGTGGCCCGGCTCGCCGCCCTGCGGATGCGCCGGCTCCTCGACGGCGAACGGGACCGCGAGGCGGTGCTCGCCAGCTTCGTCACCGCCCTGCCGCCCGGTGACGAGCAGGTGCTGCGGGCCCTGCTGGAGGCCGCCGGGCCGGGCCCGGTGAACACTCGGAACGTCCCGCCCGCGGACCACGGCGGTACGGAAGACTGACCGTCCATGGGGGTCTTCGTCTTCCTGCCGCTGGTCCTGCCGCTGACCGCGTGGCCCGTCGCCCGGCTGGCCGAGGGGCGGCTGCATCCGCGCACCGCCGCCCGGCTGCTGACCGCGGTGGCCGTGGTCATGGCCGGGTGCAGCACGCTCTGCCTCGCCCTGCTGATGGTGGTCGGCACCGCCCAGCTCCCGGGCAACCCCCTCCCGGACGGCTGGTCCGACCCGGAGGTACGGGCCGCCGTCCCGCACGACGAGATCGCCGGCCGCGCCGCCATCCCCGCCCTCGCCGCGGTCACGGTCCTGTGCGGCCGCACCCTCCACCGGCACGGCCGGGTCATCCGGCGGGCCCGCCGGGCGCTCACCGCACTGCCCGGTCGGGCGGTCGCCGTGCTGCCCGACAGCACGCCCTACGCCTACGCGCTCCCCGAGCGGATCGTCGTCACCTCCGCGCTCCTGGACGGCCTCGCCCCGGGCGAACGCCGGGCCCTGTTCGCCCACGAGCGCGCCCACCTCGCCGCCCGGCACCACCGGCACCTGCTCGCCGTCCACCTGGCGGCACGCGCCAACCCCTTCCTGCGGCCCCTGCGCACCGCCGTCCGCTACACGGCCGAGCGCTGGGCGGACGAGGAGGCGGCCCGCTCGGTGGGGGACCGGCGCACCGTCGCGCGGGCCATCGGCAAGGCGGCGCTGCTGTCCGCGGGCACCCCGGCGCCGACGCTGGCCGCGCTGGCCGCCACCGGTGCGGTGCCGCGCCGGGTCGCCGCCCTGCTCGGCCCCGCCCCGGTGGCCCGCACCTGGCCCTCCGCGTTCACCGCGGCCGGCCTCGCCGTCTGGGGCGCCGCCGCGGGCACCCTCGTCTCGGCGATGTCCTCGGCGAACTCGGCGGTGACGCTGTTCCTGGTCCTGCGCGCGGCGGCGCCACCGTGACCGCCGCCTGAACGACGGCGAAGCACCCGACGACGGCGAAAAGGGCCCCCGGCCGTGCCGGGGCCCCTCTTCATCAGCCGCTGCTCACTTCTCCGGGAAGTCCCCGGCCAGCGCCGAGGCGATCCGCAGATGCGGCTCCGCCTCCTCGTGCCGGGCCTGCCGCTGGAGCGTACGGCCCAGCATCAGCCGGGCGTAGTGCTCGACCGGGTCGCGCTCGACGATCTCGCGCAACTCGGCCTCCGCGCGGCGCAGTTGGGCCGAGTGGTAGTAGGCGCGCGCCAGCAGCAGCCGCGGTCCGGTCTGCTCCGGCGCCTCCTCGACCAGCCCGGCGAGCACCCGCGCGGCGCCCGCGTAGTCCTTGGCGTCGAAGAACAGCTGGGCCCGGGCCCAGCGCTCGGCGGCGGTTCCCTGGTCGTAGTACGTCGTCTCGTACGTCGTGTCCACTCGTGACCTCCTTCGAGGCCGACAACGGACCGAGGTGGTTGAATATTCCACCAACTCTGCGGAGGGGCTGGTTTGGCGGTGCCGGTGCGGGCAACGCGACTGTGGACGGATGTCCGACCGCCCGGAAAGGGGAGAGCCGTGGACCACGAACTTCCCGACCGCGGGCGCGAGCAGGCCCGGCCGGTGCCCCGGGAGCGCTCCGATGCGCCCGGCGGCCGCCGCCCGCGGTCCGGCACCGAACCGGTCACCGCCCGCAGCCCGGTGCGTCTGCGCCGGCTGCTGAGCGGCGTCTTCCTGCCTCTGTTCGCCGCGGCGGCCGTCCTGTTCGCCGTCTGGGCCGCCCGCTCCGGAGCCGGTGACAGCCCTGGCCGCGGCGCTCTGGTCACCCTCGCCGCGGTCTGTGCGGCCCTCGCCGTGGCGGCGGCCGTGGACCTGCTGGTCGTGGCCCGCGGCCTGCGCCGGGAGCGTGCCGGCTCCCGGTGAGGTCAGGCCCCGGCGGCGGGTCCAGTGGAGCGGCCGGGCGCGGTACGGGTGTTGCCCGCGCGCGGGCCGCGGCGGTGATGGACCGCGCCGCCGGTCATGGCGGCCAGGCCCAGGCAGAAGATCAGCGCCAGCGCGAGACCGGCACAGAAGATCGCCAGCGGGCCGAGCGTGGCGATGTGGTGGTCGAGCACGGACACGGTGTAGCCGGGTCCGCCGGACAGGTTGCCGGCGATCGCCAGAGCGGTGAAGGCGACGGTCGCCGCGAGCAGAAGCAGTCCGAGGAACAGCATCCCGGTCATCTCCTCAGGTCCCCAGGAAATGGTCCTGCCCGGTCGAGTACCTGCGGTACGGCGCTTTACACGGCATCGCCGGGCACCGGTGCGGCTGCCACGGTCTCCAGCCGACAAGCTGGATTTTCTTGACAATATTAGTTGTCGGTTGGAGGCTGGGAGGGACCGCGGACGACCGCGGCGGATCCCAGGCGGCGAGGAAACCCCGATGCGTACCCTGATCAGCACTGCCTTCATCTCCCTCGACGGTGTCGTCGAGGGTCCCGGCGGCGAGCCCGGCTACCGGAACTCCGGGTGGACCTTCAAGGGCGTCGAGTTCGTCCCCGAGGCGTTCGAGATCAAGGAGCGGGAACAGAAGGAGTCGACGGCGATCCTGATGGGGCGGGCCAGCTACGAGGCGTTCAGTCCGGTGTGGCCGGACATGGCGGAGTTCGCGCACTACAGGACGGTGCCGAAGTACGTCGTCTCCACCACCCTCACCGAGGGCGACCTGGTGTCCAACTGGGGGGAGACCACGATCCTGCGCTCGCTCGACGAGGTCGCCGCCCTCAAGGAGACCGAGGGCGGCCCCGTCATCGTCCACGGCAGCGCCTCGCTCAACCACGCCCTGTCCGACGCGGGCCTGATCGACCGCTACCACCTGCTCGTCTACCCGCTGCTGCTCGGCGCGGGCAAGCGGCTCTTCAGCGCCTCGGACAAGGACACCCAGCACCTGAAGCTGGTCGAGCACGAGGTCTACGCGAACGGCGTGCAGAAGAACGTCTTCGACGTCGTCCGCTGAGCCGCGCCGCCGTCAGCCGCGTGGTCGCGTCAGTGCTGGCAGGCCGGGCACCAGACCGTGCGGCGGCCGGAGACGCGGCGGGAGCGCAGCGGGGTGCCGCAGCGCGGGCAGCTCGGTTCGGTGTCGTCGCGGTGGCCGGTGAGCCAGTTGCGGCGGGGTGGTACGCGAGCGGCCCGGCAGGAGGTGGCGAGCACCCGTCGCATCGCCGTGAACACGTGGCGGGCCTCGGCCTCGTCGAGATCGCGCGCCGGCCGCCCCGGGGCGACCTGGGCCCGCCACAGGATCTCGTCGCAGAGCAGGTTGCCGAGTCCGGCGACGGCGGACTGGTCCATCAACAGGCCCTTGACGGCGCCCCGCCGCCCGGCGAGCAACGCCAGGAAGTCCCCGCGGTCGATGTCGAGGGCGTCGGGTCCCAGGCCGGCCAGCATGTGCTCCACCGCGTCGGGCCCGTCGGCCAGTCGGACGCCCTGGAGCTTGCGCTGGTCGCGGTAGCGCAGCTGCCGTTCGCCGTCGAGCGTGAGGACGACCCGGTCGTGCCGGTCCAGGGGGTCGTCGGCCGAGGCCGGTATCAGCTCGCCCGTCATGCCGAAGTGCCACACCAGGGCCGGGCCGTCGCCGACCGGTGCGACCAGCAGCTTGCCGTGGCGGTGCGGCCGGCCCAGTCGCCGGCCCTCGACCTCGCGCCGCAGCCGCCGTGCGCCGACACCGCGCAGGACTCCCGCGTCCCGCACGTCGACACGCCGGACGCGGTGCCCCCGGCCGCAGGAGTCCAGCACCTCGCGGAAACCCTCGACGTCCGGCAGCTCCGGCATGGTTCCTCCCGGGGGCGGTCTCGGCGCACCCACCGCATCCCGGGTAGCCGCGTTCGCCCCGGCCAACCCTCGCGAGGAGCGGCAGCCGGAGGTGGGTGCCCCCGCCCCTCCATGCGTCGTTCGAGGGCGCGGCCCGCCGCATGATCCGTGTCCCTCGGGGGCATCCGGACACTATGGAAGGCGCGCCTGTGATCGTGCAGCCGCCGGGCCCCGACGGCGGCCGGCGGGTCACCATCCGCGGGGAGTACGTCGGCATGGCGTACCACCTGCTCGACATCGTCGAGTTCCTGCGTCGCGCGGGCCTGCCCGAGGCCAGTACGACGGTCGACGACCCCGAGCTGATCGAGTGGCGCGGCATCGGCCCGAAGGCCTGGACCGCCACCGGCTGACCCGCACCGGACCGCACCGGACCGCACCGGCGGACTTGTTCGACCCTACGAACTTTTCGCGTGATGGGTACACATCAGTGGGTCCGACTGATAGGAAACCTTCCTATCGGTGAAGTCCCCAACCCCCCACGGGAGCCCGCTGTGAGGAATCCGAACGACACCACCCCGACGAACCCCGTCCTGACCTCCCGTCGCACCCTGCTCGCCCTGCTCGGAGCGTCCGCCGTCGGCGCCGGAGCCGTGCTGCTGCGCCCGGCGCACGCCTCCGCCGCCGCGCCGGCCGCGAGCTGCGTGGGCCTCGACGACCCGGCGAAGAAGGAGATCGCCATGAAGCTGGTGTCGAGCGCGGAGAACTCCTCGCTCGACTGGAAGGCGCAGTACAAGTACATCGAGGACATCGGCGACGGCCGCGGCTACACCGCCGGGATCATCGGCTTCTGCTCCGGCACCGGCGACATGCTCGACCTCGTCCAGCTCTACACCGACCGCAAGCCCGGCAACGTGCTCGCCAAGTACCTCCCCGCCCTGCGCCGGGTCAACGGCACCGACTCGCACAGCGGTCTCGACCCGAACTTCCCGGCGGACTGGCGCAAGGCGGCCCAGGACACCGCCTTCCAGCAGGCGCAGAACGACGAACGCGACCGCGTGTACTTCAACCCGGCCGTGCAGCAGGGCAAGACGGACGGCCTGGGCACGCTGGGGCAGTTCACCTACTACGACGCCATCGTCATGCACGGCGACGGCGACGACGCCACCAGCTTCCGCAACATACGCAAGCGCGCCCTCGGCCACGCCAAGCCGCCGGCGCAGGGCGGCAACGAGAAGACGTACCTCAACGCCTTCCTCGACGCCCGGGTGTGGGCCATGAAGCAGGAGGAGGCGCACAGCGACACCACCAGGGTCGACACCGAGCAGCGGGTCTTCCTGAACAAGGGCAACCTGTGCCTGAACACCCCGCTGGACTGGAAGGTGTACGGCGACAGCTACCACATCGGCTGACACCCCCGGGCTGTCGTACCGCACCCCCATGCGGTACGACAGCCCAGGGGCGGATCCCCCCTCGCAGCGGCCTTACGGCTTGATGCCCACCCCGGTCCACAGGCTGACCTCCGCGTCGGTGGCGGTCGGCTCGGCGTCGGGGCGCCAGCGGTGGCCCACCGAGACACCGGGGTCGAGCAGTTCGAGCCCGTCGAAGAAGCGCGTCACGTCCGTACGCGAGCGGAACTGCACCGGGGTGCCCGCGTTGTTGTAGATGTCGGTGACTTTCTGCCAGGTGTCCGGGTCGAAGTCGGGCGTGCAGTGGCTCAGGGCGAGCGCGCTGCCCGGGGGAAGCACGTCAAGCAGTCGGCTCACGATGCCGTAGGGGTCCTGAGCGTCCGTCACGAAGTGCATCAGGGCGTTCAGGGACAGCGCCACCGGCCGCCCGAGGTCCAGCACCTCCGCCAGCTCCGGGGCGTCGAGCAGCGACTGCGGGTCGTTGACGTCCGCCTCGATGTAGGTGGTGCGGCCCTCGACCGTGCTGCGCATCAGCCGCTCGGCGTACTTGAGCACCAGCGGGTCGTTGTCGGCGTACACCACCCGGGCCTCGGGGACCACGGACTGCGCGACCTGGTGCAGGTTCGGCTCGGTGGGGATGCCGGTGCCGATGTCGAGCCACTGCCGGATGCCGTGCTCGCGGGCGAGGACGCGGGTGGCCCGGTGCATGAAGGCACGGTTCTCCCGGGCGCAGACGAAGATGCCCGGGTAGACGGACGCGACGGTCTCGGCGGCCACCTTGTCGACGTCGAAGTGGTCCTTGCCGCCCAGGTAGTAGTCGTACATGCGGGCGGAGTGGGGCCTGCTGGTGTCGATGTCCCGCGCCGCGGGCGAGTTGGTCATCCTGAACCTTTCAGAGGGGGTGGGTGGGGGAGAGGTCAGCCGGTGGTGAGGTGGTCGGCGAGGCCCCGTTTGACCCCCGCGACGAACGCGGTGATCTCCTCCGGGGTGTAGATCAGCGCGGGGCCGGCCGGATCCGTCGACTGCCGCAGCGCGATCCTGCCGTCGGCGAGCTGCTTCGTCTGCACGCACTGACCGCCGTTGGGGCCGCTCCAGGGCGACTCCCAGCCCTGTTCCCCCAGGTCCGATGCGGGCATGCCGTTGTACACGTCGTGGACGCCGCCGTCGAAGGAGGTGTCGAAGGTGGTCATGAGTACTCCTTGCGCATGCGGTTCAGGAGCGCCCTGCTCTGCGCGTCGGAAGTGAGCAGGGACATGCGGTTGTGCGCCTCCAGGTGGGCGACGACGTCGGAGCGCTGGTCCAGGTACATCGCGCCGGAGAGGACCTCGGTGTAGACGACGTCCGGCAGCTCGGGCTCCGCGAAGCGGAAGTAGGTGAACGGGGCGCACACCCCCAGATGGGCACCGGCCGTGAACGGGACGACGTCGACGCTGACGTGCGCCAGTTCCGAGGCCTCCAGCAGCCGTTCGATCTGCTCCCGCATCACCTCGGGCCCGCCCACCACCCGGTGCAGGACCGCCTCCTCCATCACCACCCACAGCGTCGGCGCGTCGGAGCGCTCCAGCAGGGCCTGACGGCGCAGCCGCAGGTTCACCCGCCGCTCGAGGTCCTCGTCGCTGTCGTTGGGGAAACCCCCGCTGAGCACGTGGCGCGCGTACTCCCGGGTCTGCAGCAGCCCCGTGGCGTAGTGCGGCTCGTACGTCCGCAGGGTCGTCGCGCCGGTCTCCAGGCTCACGTAGGCGCTGAACCAGGTGGGCAGCACATCCCGGTACGTGTGCCACCAGCCGGGCTCGTTGGCCCGCTCGGCGAAGGCGACGAACTCGTCCCGCTCCTGCCGGTCGGCGCCGTAGGTCTCGAGCAGTTTCTCCACGTAGAGGGGCTTGAGCGTGACCTCCGCCTTCTCCAGCCGGCGGATGGTCAGGGGTGTGACCCGAAGCGCCCGCGCGGCGTCCTCCAGTGACACTCCCGCTCCCTGGCGCCGCTCCTGGAGCCTGCGGCCCAGGACCATGCGCAGCACGGTGGGCGCACTGGTGCTCCCCGCGTTCGAACGGCCTTCGCTCACGCCCTACCTCCTGAGGGACTGTCACCCGGACGAGTGTGACAGGCACTTGCTGAAGCGGCCAGACGGATACCGGCATCCTGAAATTATCAGGGAGTCGGTTGCAGCATGAACTCGCATGCGCGCATGATTACTTGAGTAAATCGCGGTCACGATCACGGGCGATGTCCCGCTTCCCGTGCGGCCGTTGCCCCGTCGTGCCCGCTCTGCCGCTCTACTCCGCCCGTTCTGCCTGCTCTCAGCCGCGCCCGCCTTACGGAAGGCAGCCATCGTGTCCCCCCACGCGACCTCCCCCCGCGACCTGTTAGACGTAGACGCGCCCGACCGTGCGCACTGGATCGAGTTGCCCTCGCACCGCTCCAGCGTCAGAGTCGCCCGCCGCTCCGTGAGAGCCCGGCTCACCGAGTGGGGACTCTCCCGCGAGTTGTGCGAGGACGCGGTGCTGCTGGTGTCCGAGCTGGCCACCAATGCCGTCATCCACACGCTGAGCGTGCGGATCCTGTGCGGCATGGGGCTCGTCGCCGACGGGTGTCTGCGGCTCGAGGTCCACGACCACGACTACTCCGGCCACGGACTGCCCCGGCGCGATCCCGGCCCCGACGACGAGGGTGGCAGGGGGCTGCTGCTCGTCGAGCAGCTCGCCGACTCCTGGGGCGTCGACCGGTCGCGGCTCACCAGCGGTCACGCGGTGTGGGCGATACTGACGGCCTGACGGGGGGTCAACAGGGCGTCGACGGTTCGGAGTTGCCGATTTCGTGCGGGTGTACGGGCCCGCATATGATCTTGGCCGTGACTGTGCAGAACTCTGACAAAACGCCTTCCCGTAAGCAGCGGCTCCAGGAGAAGCAGCGCCGCCAGCTGGCCGTCGTCGACACCGTGGACAAGGCCGAGGTCAAGGTCCGCAAGGCGGAAGCCGAACTGGCCGTGGCCGTCGCCGAGGCGGTGCAGGTGTTCGGTGACGAGCGTGCCGCCTCCGAGGGGCTCGACATGCCCGTGGAGGCCGTACGCCGCTTCGTCGGCATCGCGGCACACGAGACCGCCGCGGCGGCGGACGGTGCCGACGGCTGACACGAGCTGATGATCCGTGCCCCGCGCCGCCGGTGAGGACTCCCGCCGGCGCGGCACGGATCCGCGTAGGACCACCGCACGCCACGGCCCCATGCCTCGGCCGATGCCGGTACCCGCGACGGGGGCTGCCGGCCGGGGGGCCGCCGTTCGGGTGATTCGCCCGCTCCCCTTCCGGGCGTGAAACCAAGGGAATGCAGGCCTGGCAGCTCATGCCGGGCGCTCGTTCATGCCTGTGGGACAAGTGGCAGGTAATGCTCTTATCCGGACAAACTGAATCCGCCGGTTCGTGATCAGGAACATCCACGTTCTCCAGGAGATCGCATGGTGGAACAGTCCTCCGAGGTCGTTTCGGAGCCGGATGAACCTGCCGTCGCCCCGACCGGCAGCGGCCCCAGGGCGGCGGAGACCGAGCGGAGGCTCGCGCAGGCACTGGCCGACCTCCTCGACGCCGAGACCGTCCCGGTCGACGGCCACTTCTTCACCGACCTCGGCGCCAACTCCCTGGTCATGGCCCAGTTCTGCGCACGAATACGCAAGGCCGCCGACCTTCCGTCGCCGTCCATGCGGGACATCTACCGGCACCCCACGATCCAGAGCCTGGCGGCGGCACTCGGCCAGACCGCCGCCCCCGCCGATCCGGTGCCCGCCCCGCAGCCGCCCGAGCCGTCGCCGGCACCGGGCCCGCGCACCGGCCGGTGGAACCATCTGGTCTGCGGCACCCTCCAGTTGCTGGTCTTCCTGGGCTACTCCCTGGTCTCCGGATTCGTCACCGCCGCGGGATACGAGTGGATCGCCGCCGGCAAGGGGCTGGCCGACATCTATCTGCGGTCGCTGCTCTTCGGAAGCGGCGCGTTCGTGGCGCTGTGCGCCTTCCCCGTCGTCGCGAAATGGCTGCTCGTCGGCCGCTGGCGCCCCCGCGAGTTCCCCGTCTGGGGCCTGACGTATCTGCGGTTCTGGGTCGTCAAGGCGCTGCTGCACGCCAACCCGATGGTCTTCCTCACCGGAACCCCGTTGTACGTGCTGTACCTGCGGGCCCTCGGCGCACGGATCGGCAAGGGCGTAACGATCCTCTCCCACTCCGTCCCCGTCTGCACCGACCTGCTGACCGTCGGGGCCGGCACGGTGATCCGCAAGGACTCCTTCTTCCTCGGCTACCGGGCCTGCGCCGGACGGATCCAGACCGGCCGCATCACCCTCGGCACGAACGCCTTCGTCGGCGAGAAGACCGTCCTGGACATCGACACCTCCGTCGGCCACGGCGCCCAGCTCGGCCACTCCTCGGCCCTGCACAGCGGTCAGGCGGTCCCGGACGGCGAGCGCTGGCACGGATCCCCCGCGGAGCCCACCCGGACCGACTACGTCCGGATCGCCCCGGCACGCTGCGGCACCCTGCGCCGCGCCTGGTTCGGCCTCGGCACACTGCTTCAGCTGCTCCTCCTGTACGTCCCGCTGGCCATCGGCGGCGTCTACATGTTCTTCACCGAGGTACCGGCGATCGGCAAGCGGCTCGACCCGGTCACGGTCGCGCTCGGCTGGTCGGAACTCCTCTCCGACGCCCTGCTGCTCTCCGCCGTGCTCTTCTTCGGGTTCCTCGTCCTGGGACTCGCGGCCCTGTGCACCCTGCCGCGCCTGGTGGGCCTCGTGGTCAAGCCCGACAGGGTCTACCCGCTCTACGGATTCCACTACGCGCTGCAGCGGACCACGGCCCGCATGACGAACATCAAGTTCTTCGCCTGGCTCTTCGGCGACAGCTCCTACATCGTGGGCTACCTCCGCGGCATCGGATACGACCTGTCACGGGTCGAGCAGACCGGGTCGAACTTCGGCACGGAAGTGCAGCACGAGACACCGCTGCTGGTCAGCGTCGGCAGCGGGACCATGGTGGCCGACGGCCTCTCCGTCCTCAACGCGGACTTCTCCAGCACGTCCTTCCGGCTGTCCCGGGCCTCGATCGGGGCGCACAGCTTCCTGGGCAACAACATCGCCTACCCGGCGGGCGCCAGAACCGGGGAGAACTGCCTGCTCGCGACGAAGGTGATGGTTCCCCTCGACGGCGAAGTCCGGGAAGGCGTGGGGCTCCTCGGCTCACCCTGTTTCGAGATCCCCCGCTCGGTGGACCGCGACGCCGGCTTCGACCACCTCCGCACCGGCGAGACGTTCCGCCGCCGGCTGGCCGCGAAGAACCGCTACAACCTCCGCTCCATGGCGCTCATGCTGTTCGTGCGCTGGCTGCACGCCTTCGCGCTCACCCTGTTCGGACTCGCCTCCGTGGACCTGTACGGCGTGGTCGGCCAGGTGGTGATCGCCGGCTACCTGGCGTTCACCCTCGCCTTCTCCGCCGCCTACTTCATCCTGGTGGAGCGCTGCCTCGCCTCGTTCTGCGCGCTGCGCCCCCGGCTGTGCTCCATCTACGACCCGTACTTCTGGTGGCACGAACGGCTGTGGAAGGTGCCGGACCACTTCCTCAACATCTTCAACGGGACCCCGTTCAAGAGCCTGGTCTGGCGGCTGCTGGGGGTGCACATCGGCCGCCGGGTGTTCGACGACGGCTGCTACCTCACCGAGCGGACCCTCGCCACCATCGGCGACGACTGCACCCTCAACGCCGGCAGCAAGATCCAGTGCCACTCGCAGGAGGACGGCACCTTCAAGTCCGACGTCACCACGCTCGGCGCCGGCTGCACGCTGGGCGTCGCCGCGCATGTGCACTACGGCGTGACCATGGGCGACGGCGCGGTGCTCGAACCCGACTCCTTCCTCATGAAAGGCGAGGAAGTGCCCCCGAACGCCCGGTGGGGCGGCAACCCCGCGGTGGACATGCCGGACAGCGGCAGCCGGTCCGGTGGCGCAGCCCGGGTCACGACACCAGCCGACGCCACCACGGCGACCTTGAGCTGAGGAAGGGCATCCGATGGGAACGCGCGTGGAGACGGACCGGGAGTTCTGGACCCGGACACTGACCGCCGGCGGTGCCACCGCCGTGCCCCGCTGGGTCCGGGAACCGGTGCCGGGAACGGCCGGGCACGAGACACCGCTGCCGGACGACGTGACACGGGCGGTGCGTGAGCTGGCCGCGCGGCAGGGCCTGTCGTTCGGCACCGTGTTGCTGGCCGCCCACCTCAAGGTGCTGGCCGCGCTCTCCGGCGAGCCGGAAGTGGTCACGGGCCACGCCACCGGCCCGGGCGGCGCACCGCTGCCGTGCCGGGTGGCCGTCCCCTCCGGAAGCTGGGCGGCCCTGCTCGCGGCCGCCGCGCAGGCCGAGGCGGAGGTGCTCGCACACCGCGACCACCCGGTGGCCGCGCTGCGGCGCGAACTCGGGCTGACGGAGCCGCCGTACGAGGTGGTCTGCGGTCCCCTCGGCGCCGCGGAGACCCACGCCGACCACGGCGTCCTGCACGTGCGCTGGTCCGACCGGGACGACCGGCCGACGCTGCGTCTGCGGTACCGCACGGACGTCCTGGACGCCGAGGCCGCCGCCCGCATCGGCGGCTACCACCTGACCGCGCTGCGGCTGCTGACGGCGGACCCCGACGCCGACCACACCCGGCAGAGCCTGCTCTCGGCCGAGGAACGGCACGAGCAGCTGGAAGGCCTGGCCGGTCCGCACCGCCCGCTGCCGGACGCCCGCGCGCACGAACTGTTCGAGCAGCGGGTGCGGTCGCATCCGCAGGCCGTGGCGGCCGTGCACGGCACGCGGGAGTGGACGTACGACGAGCTCAACCGGCGCGCCAACAGGCTGGCGCGCGCCCTGCTGGCCCGGGGCCTGGGCCGGGAGGACGTGGTCGCCGTCGTCTCCGAGCGCACCCTCGACTGGCTGGCGGCGGTGCTGGCCGTGTTCAAGGCGGGCGGCGTGTACCTGCCGATCGAGCCGCACTTCCCGGCCGGCCGCATCGAGGCCACCCTGTCCCGGGCCGGATGCCGGATCGCCCTGGCCGAGCCCGGCAGCACCGGCACCCTCGACGGGGCGCTGGCCGCCCTGCCGGACGTCGTGCAGCTGCCCTTCGACACGGCGTACGCCGAGCCGCACGCCGACGACGACCCCGGGATCCGCGTCGACGCCGGTCAACTCGCCTACATCTACTTCACCTCCGGCTCCACCGGCGAGCCCAAGGGCGCGATGTGCGAGCACGCGGGCCTGCTCAACCACCTCCACGCCAAGATCGACGACCTGGAGATCGGCGAGGGGACCGTGGTCGCGCAGACCGCCCCGCAGTGCTTCGACATCTCCCTGTGGCAGCTCGTCGCCCCGCTGCTGGCGGGCGGGCGGACCCTGCTGGTCGAGCAGGACGTGATCACGGACGTGGCACGGTTCACCGACACCCTGGAGCGCGGCCGGGTCGGCGTGGCCCAGCTCGTGCCGTCGTACCTGGAGGTCGTGGTCTCCTACCTGGAGCAGCACCCGCGCACCCTGCCCGACCTGCGGTACGTGTCGGTGACCGGCGAGGCGCTGAAACGCGAACTGGTCCAGCGCTGGCTGGCGGTCCAGCCGGCCATCGGCCTGCTCAACGCCTACGGACTGACCGAGACGTCCGACGACACCAACCACGAACTCCTCCGGGAGGTGCCCGACCGGGTTCTGCTCGGGCGGGCCGTCAACAACGTCCGCGTCCACGTCGTCGACGAGCACCTGGCCCTGGTACCGCTGGGCGCCCCGGGACTGATCGCCTTCTCCGGCGTCTGCGTGGGCCGCGGCTACGTCAACGACCCCGAGCGCACCCGGGAGGCGTACCGCACCGACCCGTACCGGCCGGGCGAACGCCTCTACCTGGGCGGTGACTGGGGGCGCTGGCACCCCGGCGGCAAGCTGGAGTTCCTCGGCCGCCGGGACAGCCAGGTCAAGATCCGCGGGTTCCGGATCGAGATCGGCGAGATCGAGAACTGCCTGCTGCGGGTGGCCGGTGTACGGGACGGCGCGGTCGTCGTCGCCGAACGGAACGGCGGCGGCAAGCAGCTCATCGCCTTCTACTCCGGCACCCGGCAGCGGCCGGAGGCCCTGCGCGACGCGCTCGGCGCGAGGCTGCCCGCCTACATGGTCCCCTCGGCCTGCCACTGGCAGGACAGCCTTCCGCTGACCGCCAACGGCAAGATCGACAAGAAGGCCCTGACCAAGCTGGCCGAGACCACGCCGGCCGGCGACGTCCACCGGGCGTCCGGTGGCACGGAGCGGGCGGCCGCGGGCCGGCTCGACGCGACCGAGCGGAGAGTGGCCGCCGCCTGGGCCGAACTGCTGGGAGTGCCCGTGGAGCAGGTCAGCCGCACCGACCACTTCTTCGACTCCGGCGGCACCTCCCTGACCGCGGTCAAGCTCAGCCTCGCCCTCGACCGGGCGGTGTCCCTCAAGGACATCACCCGGCATCCGGTCCTCGCCGACCTGGCCGCCCTCCTCGACGGCCCGGCCCGGCAGCGCCAGGAGCTGCTGCTGACCCTGGCGGACGGGAGCGGCACCCCCGAGTGCGCGCTGGTCTGCTTCCCGTACGCGGGCGGCAACGCGGTCAACTACCAGCCGATGGCGAGCGCCCTGGCGGGCAGCGGCCTCACGGTCCTCGCCGTGGACCTGCCCGGCCACAACCTGGCCGCACCCCCGGAGCCGTTCGCGCCCGTCGAGGAGGTGGCTGAGCAGGTCGCCGCCGAGATCACGGCACGCGGCCTGACCCGGGTCATGCTCTGGGGCCACTCCTCGGGAACCGCACCGGCCGTCGAGACGGCCAGGCGGCTCCAGCAGCGGGGCGTCCACGTGGAACGGCTCTTCCTCGGCGCACAACTGCTCGGCACCGCCACCGAACGGCACACCGCCGTCACCGAACTGGCGCACCTGGGCGACACCGAGATCGCGACGCGCCTGGCCGCGGACGGCGGCCACCCCGAACTCGCCGAGCTGAACCCGCAGCACGCCGCCCACATCGCCGCCGCCTACCGGCACGACTGCGCCGCGGCCCACCGCTACTTCGGCACGGTCCTGCAAGCCCCGCCGGCCGTCAAGCTGTCCGCCCCGGTCTCGGTGGTCGTCGCCGCCGACGACCCGCACACGGCCGGGCACGCCCGGCACCACCGGGACTGGCTGCTCCTCGCCGACCGCGTCGAGCTGCACGAACTCGCCGACGGCGGCCACCACTTCCTGCGCACCCGCCCCGCCGAGACCGCGCAGGCCGTCCTGACCACCGTCCTCCCCCTCGCCTCCTCCTGACCCGTCACACCCCAGGCGGTCGACCGAAAGGAACCCGAGATGCCGTTCTCCTCCCTGGCATCACCGCTCGACGTGGAGCTGCGGCCGGACAAGCCGGCGCTGCTGCGCGTGGATCCCCCCGACGACCCGCCGAAGTGGGCGGCCGAGCACCGCGAGGCGTTGCGCGCCCAGGTCACCGAGCACGGGGCACTGGTCGTCCGCGGCCTCGGACTCCGCGACACCGGCCAGGCCGGTGCCGTCTTCGAACGCCTGGCCGGGGAACTCATGACGGAGCGGGAGGCCTTCGCCCCCCGTGAGACCCACCGTCCCGGCGTGTACGCGTCCACGCCCTGGCCGGCCAACCAGCCCATGTGCATGCACCACGAGCTGAGTTACCAGCTCCAGGTGCCCGGCCTGATGCTCTTCGCCTGCCTCACCGCTCCCGAGCAGGGCGGGGCGACGGCGGTGGCCGACGCCGAGGAGGTGCTGCGGGCCCTGCCCGGCGGGCTCGTCGAACGGTTCGAGCGGGAGGGCTGGATCCTGACCCGCACCTACAACGACGAGATCGGCGCGAGCCTCACGGAGTCCTTCGGCACCGGCGACCGCGCCGGGATCGAGCGCTACTGCCGGGCCAACGCCATCGACTTCACCTGGCAGCCCGACGGCATCCTGCGCACCGAACAGCGCCGCAACGCCGTCGTCCGGCACCCGCTCACCGGCCGGCGCTGCTGGTTCAACCAGATCGCCTTCCTCAACGAGTGGACCCTCGCACCCGAGGTGCGCGAGTACCTGGTGGACGTCTACGGCGCGGACGGACTGCCGTTCAACACCCGCCACGGCGACGGCACCCCGATCGGCGAGGACGTCGTCCAGCTGATCAACCGCACCTACGAGGCGCACACCCGGCGCGAGCCCTGGCAGCAGGGCGACCTGCTGCTCGTGGACAACATCCGCACCGCGCACAGCCGGGAGGCGTTCACCGGCGAGCGGCAGGTGCTGGTCGGCATGGGCGAACCCCTGCGGCCGGCCGAGGACTGCCCGGCGACGGAGGCGAGCGAGCGATGACCGACACCCTGTCGACCACCAGCCGGTCCGCCACACCCGGGCGGCCCGCCGTCCCGACCTTCGCGGTCGTCACCGGCGAGCAGGTGCACCAGGCGCTGAGCGGGCGCGAGAAACAGCTCACGGAGCTGGTCGAGACCGTCTACCGGCTGCACGACGCGGGCGACTCGGTCAACCCGCCGTCGTACTTCCTGCGCTTCACCGACCGGCCGACCTCGCGGATCATCGCGCTGCCGGCCTCCCTCGGCGGCTCCGTCCACGTGGACGGCCTGAAGTGGGTCTCCAGCTTCCCGGAGAACGTGAGCAGCGGGCTGCCGCGGGCGTCCGCGGTGCTCATCCTCAACGACCAGGAGACGGGCTACCCGTTCGCCTGCCTGGAGAGCTCGATCATCAGCGCCACCAGGACCGCGGCCTCCGCCGCCCTGGCCGCCGACTGGCTCAGCCGCAACCGCGCCCGCCCCACCCGGGTCGGCTTCTTCGGCACCGGCCTGATCGCCCGCTACATCCACACCTTCCTGGCCGGCACCGGCTGGGACTTCGACGAGATCGGCGTGCACGACCTGTCCGCCGACAGCGCCGGCGGCTTCCGCGGCTACCTGGAACAGACCGGCACCGGGGCGCGGATCACCGTCCACGAACACGCCGAGGACCTGGTCCGCGGCAGCGACCTGGTGGTCTTCGCCACCATCGCCGGCCGGCCCCATGTCACGGACCCGGCCTGGTTCACCCACAACCCGCTGGTCCTGCACGTGTCCCTGCGCGACCTCGCCCCCGAGGTCCTGCTGGGAGCGGCCAACTTCGTCGACGACGTCGACCACTGCCTCAAGGCCGACACGTCACCCCATCTCGTCGAACAGCTCACCGGGAACCGTGACTTCCTCAACGGGACCCTCGGCGACGTCATGGCCGGCCGGGCCGCCCCACCGCCCGACCGTACCGTGATCTTCTCGCCCTTCGGACTCGGCGTCCTCGACCTCGCCGTCGGCAAGTACGTCTACGACGAGGTGTCCCGGGCCGGGGACCTCTGTCTCATCGATGACTTCTTCCACGAACTGCGCCGCTACGGCTGAGGCCGTCGTCCTCGGCCCGGCACCAGGAGGCCCGCCGTGCCTGTCATCTCCGCTCCCTACGCCTTCAACGAGGGCGATCTCTACGTCGACCTGGAGTCGATCTGCGGACACCCGCTCTACCTGAAGTGCGAGGCCTTCAACTTCGCCGGATCCATCAAGCTGAAGGCCGCCAACGAGATGGTGGAGAACGCCGAACGGGACGGAATCCTGAAAGCGGACTCCGTCCTCGTCGAGTCCTCTTCCGGCAATCTCGGCGTCGCGCTCAGCATGATCGCCGCGAGCAAGGGTTACCGGTTCCTGTGTGTGACGGACTCCCGTTGCAACCTGTCGACCAGGCTCCTGATGGAGGCGCTCGGCAGCGAGGTGCACATCGTGGCCGACCAGGACTCCAATGGCGGGTTCCTGGGCACGCGGATCGAGTACGTCCGCTCGCTGTGCGCGTCGGACGACCGGTACGTGTGGCTCAGCCAGTACACCAACGCGGGCAACTGGACGGCGCACTACCGCACCACCGCCCCGGAGATCGCCCGCCGGTTCCCCGAACTGGACGTGCTGTTCGTCGGGGCGGGCACCACCGGAACCCTCATGGGCTGCGCCCGCTACTTCAGCGAGTGGCACCGGCCGGTGCGGATCGTCGCGGTGGACGCGGCGGGCTCGGTGGCGTTCGGCGGCGAGCCGGGCCGCCGGATGATCCCGGGCCTCGGCATGAGCATGCGGCCGCCGCTGCTCGACGAGTCCTTCGTGGACGAGGTGATCCGGGTGGAGGAGCCGGACACCATCCGGATGTGCCACCGCATGGCCCGGCACGGCTTCCTCTTCGGAGGCTCCACCGGGACCGTGGTCAGCGGCGCGACGGACTGGCTGACCCGGCACGACGCCGGTGACCTCACCGCGGTCGCCGTCGCACCGGACCTCGGCGAGCGCTACCTGGACACCATCTACCAGACCAACTGGCTGCATGACCTGTACGGCGACCAGGTGCTGGCCACCGGGGACGGCGACCGGGTGCCCGGCACCGGGGACGGCGACCAGGTACTCGACGCCGGGGACACCCCGCCGCCGAAGTCCCTGCCCCGGGAGCCCAAGTCCGCCTCCCGCGCACCGGCCCGACGGCGCAGCAGCACCTGACGGCGGTTCACGCCGGAGCGCGGCCCCCCGGAGACGCCTACGCGGCGGCATCCGGGGGGCCGCGTGTCCGCCGGGCCTCTCAGTAGCGCACGGGCAGGGCGCGCAGCCCGCGGGTGCGCATCGACGGACGCCAGTCCAACCGCTCGACGGGGACGTCGATTTCGAGGCGGGGGAAGCGTTCGAGGAGCGCGCCGAGGGCGATCTCGGTCTCCAACCGGGCCAGCGGCGCGCCCAGGCAGTAGTGGATGCCGTGCCCGAGGGCCAGGTGCCCGGTGGCGTCGCGGCCGAGGTCGAGCCGGTCGGGCTCGGGGAAGCGGCGCGGGTCGCGGTGGGCCGCCGCCAGGGACAGCAGCACCGTCTCGCCCGCCGGGACGGTGACCCCGCCGATGGTGACGTCCTCGGTCGGGAAACGGCGGATGGCGAGCGGCGCGGGCCCGTCGTAGCGGGCCAGTTCCTCCACGGCCGGCCCGATCCGGTCCGGATCCGCGCGCAGCGCGGCCAGCTGCCCGGGGTTCCGCAGCAGCGCCAGCGTGGCGTTGCCGATCAGATGGACGGTGTTCTCGTACCCGGCGAAC
Organism: Streptomyces sp. NPDC013157; assembly: GCF_042899865.1. Classification (NCBI taxonomy): domain Bacteria; kingdom Bacillati; phylum Actinomycetota; class Actinomycetes; order Kitasatosporales; family Streptomycetaceae; genus Streptomyces; species Streptomyces sp. NPDC013157. The sequence continues at coordinate 306,798 of NZ_JBIBAK010000008.1, forward strand.
AGGATGAGGAAGGCCAGCGACATCAACTCGTCCTCGCTGAGCCGGTCCTCCTCGTCCCGTACGGCGATCATGGCGGAGAGCAGGTCGTCGGCGGGCTCGGCCCGCTTGCCGGCGAGCAGCCGGGCGAAGAAGGCCAGCAGCGCCCCGACGGCCTCCTTCGCCCGCTCGGGCCGGGCCGGGTCCGGGACCACGAGGGCGTCGGTCCAGGCCCGGAAGTCCGGCCGGTCCTGCTCGGCGACGCCCAGCAGTTCGCAGATCACGGCGATGGGCAGCGGCGCCGCGTAGGCGGCGATCAGATCGGTACGGCCGAGGGGCGCCATGGCGTCGAGCAGCGCGTCGGCGGTCCGCCGGACGGGTTCGCGCAGCAGGGCGACACGGCGGGGCGTGAACGCCCGGGACACCAGGCGCCGGACACGGGTGTGGTCCGGCGGGTCCATGTTCAGCAGGTTGGCGTCGAGCGCGGGCGGCAGCGCGAGCCCGCGGTAGCCACCGGGCTTGGCGTTCGCCTTGTCGAGGGAGAGCCGCGGGTCCGCCAGGGCCTGCCGCACGTCCTCGTACCGCGTCACCAGCCAGGCCGGCAGCCCGTCGGTGCCGGCGACCCGGTGCACGGGCCCGGCCTCCCGCAGCCGGGTGTACCCGGCGTACGGGTCGGCGAGCAGCTCCGCGGGGTCAACGGCGGCCGGAGTGGGGGGTGTTGTACTGGCGTCCATGCCCCAACCCTAGACAGTGCGGGCAGCGGCGGCGGCCGGTCACCCGTACCGCACCCGGGGGAGCGCGCGGCAGCCGTGCCCGGAGCCGGCCCGGCGGACGAGGTCGCCCGCGGGACAGGGTGCACCGGTGGAACGGATCCTGGTGGTGGGGGTCACGGGCGCGGGCAAGTCCACCCTCGCCCGCACCTTGAGCGGCCGGCTGGGCCTGCCCTACCACGAGATGGACGCCATGTACTTCAGCGGCCCGGGCCGGGCCGTCAACGGCGAACTGGCCGAGGACGTCGCACGGCTCACCGCCGGGCCTCGCCGGATCATCGACTCGCCAGGCTATCCGGAAGTCCGTGACCTGCTGTGGGACCGGGCCGACACCGTGGTCTGGCTGGACCGTCCCAGACGCGTCGTCATGCCTCGCGTGCTGCGCCGGTCCGTCCGGCGCACCGTCACACGCGAGGCACTCTTCGGCGGCAACAGGGAGACCTGGTCGGGGTGGCTGAGCCGGGAACACCCGGCCTGGTGGGCCTGGTCGCAACACGCTCGAAGCCGCGAGATCGGCCGCCGGGTCGGCGATCCCCGCTTCGCCCCTCTCCACACCCACCGCTTCGCGTCCCCCGACGACACGGCCGCCTGGCTGGCATCCCTCTGAGGCCACGGTCGCCGCGTCGGGCGATGCGTCAGCGCCCGAACTTCGCGCGGGCCGCCGGGGGCACGGGGGTGAAGAAGTTGACGAGGTTGCCGTCAGGATCGCGGAACAGCAGCGAGCGGTTGCCCCAGGGCATCGTGGTGGGCTCGGTGACGAAGTCGGTGACGAAGCCCTTCAGGTTCCGGTGGACGTGGTCCACGTCGTCGACGAGGAACTCGGTGATCACGCTGTGGTTCTCCGCCGGGCGGGCGGAGCCCGGGGCGAACAGCGGGACGGTACGGGTACCGGCGATCGCGAGGGTCGCGCCGGCCGTCCTCAGTTCGGCGAAGTCCTCGGTGGCCCACGTCGCCCGTGCCCCGGTGGCGCGCTCGTAGAACTCGACGAGGCGCGCCACGTCGCCGGTGATGATGCGGATCGAGACGAAGTCCATGGGTTCTCCTTGGCTGTGCTGAACGCGTGCACCGCAGAGGCTAGGAGAAATAGCGGACAGAATCGGTCCGGTATTCGCGTTAGATTGTGTCCATGTCCCGACCCGCAGGCCGCGTGCTGACCCTCCTGGAGCTGCTTCAGTCGGGCGGCACCCGGACCGTGGCCGAACTCGCCGACCGGCTCGGCGTCGAAGGGCGTACCGTGCGGCGGTACGTGGACCAGCTGATCGACCTGGACGTGCCGGTGGAATCGGTGCGCGGCCGCTACGGCGGGTACCGGCTCGCCCCCGGGTACCGGCTGCCCCCGCTCATGCTCGGCGACGACGAGGCGCTGGCCGTGCTGCTCGGCCTGGTCGCCGGCCGCCGGGCCGGACTGACGACGACGGAGCTGACGGCGAGCGAGACGGCATCGGCGAAGATCCGGCGGGTGCTGCCCAAGCACCTCGCCCGTCGGCTCGACACCCTGCTGGAGGCCCTCGCCTTCACGGACCGGCCCGGCGAGTTCGACACCCCGGACGCCGGGGTCCTGCTCACCCTCGCCGATGCCGTACGCCACCGCCGGCCGGTCTCCATCCGCTACACCGACCGCGACGGACGGCCAAGCGAGCGCACGCTGCACGCGTACGGGATCGTCGCCCATGCGGGCCGGTGGTACGTCACGGGCAGGGACGCCGGGATCGGTGAGGACCGGACCTTCCGGCTCGACCGCATCGCGGACGCGCGGACCCTGCCCGGCTCCTTCGAGGCGCCCGCGGGTCCCGGTCCGGCAGAGCGCGTGCTGTCGGGGTTCGCCGCGGCCGGGTACCGGCACGAGGTGACCTTGCGGATCCACGGGACGGCCGAGCAGATCCGGGCCCGTCTTCCCGCCGGCGTCGCGACCCTGGAGGAGTACGAGCCGACGGCGGGCCGCGATCCGGCGGCCGAACGCTGGCTGCGCGTCGGGCTGCGGGCGGAGCGGCTCGACTGGCTGCCTCCGGTACTCGCCGCACTGGACCGGCCGTTCGTCATCGAGCGCCCCGACGAACTGCGTCACCTCGTCGCCGCCCTCGCCGACCGGCTCGCGTCCTACGCCCGCCGGTCCTGACGGCGAGCGAGCCGGTACCGGGCCGAGTACGGCCCACCGCGTCCCGGAGCACGCTCAGTCGATGCAGAACTCGTTGCCCTCGATGTCCAGCATCGGGATGCACGCGTCGTTGCCGTCGTACAGCGTCTGCACGTGTACCGCACCGAGCGGGACCAGCCGCGCGCATTCGGCCTCCAGCGCGGCGAGGCGCTCCTCGCCCACGAGGCCGGTGCCGACCCGCACGTCCAGATGCACCCGGTTCTTGACGGCCTTTCCTTCGGGGACGCGCTGGAAGTACAGACGCGGGCCTGCTCCTGAGGGATCTGTGCAGGCGAACCACGAGTCCCGCTGCTCAGCCGGCTGCGCACGCTGGTACTCGTCCCAGGTGGCGAACCCCGCCGGTGGCGGCGGTACGACGTACCCCAGCACCTCGCACCAGAAGCGGGCGAGACGCTCGGGTTCCGCGCAGTCGAAGGTGACCTGGAACTCCTTGATCGCTGACATCGGCGCACCATAGCAGGCGGACTCCGCCCCTGAACGCCCCGCGGCGTCACGGGGTTTCCCTCCCGACGCCGGTGACCTGGTCGCGGGCCAGGGCGTGGGTGACCGCGGTGGTGCTCTCGTACAGGTCCCGGTACTGGGTGAACCGGCGGTCGTAGACGTCCGCGGTGGCGGGATCGGGCCGGACCACCGATGCCGGCGGGTTCCAGGCCGTGATGTCCGGTCGGCCGATCAGCCCGGCGGCGAGGAAGGCGGCTCCGTAGCAGGCGCCGACGGTGGTGCGGGCGACGATCTGTTCGAGGCCGGTGACATCGCTGACGATCCGGGGCCACAGCCCGCCCCGGGTGCCGCCGCCGACCGCGACGATCCGCCGGATGTCGGCACCGGCCGCGAGCATCGTCTCGACGTTGTGCCGGACACCGTAGGCGGTGGCCTCCAGCGCCGCCCGCATCAGGTCGCCGCGGGTGTGACCCAGCGTCAGGCCCGCGATCACCCCCCGCGCGTCGGGGTCCATGAGGGGTGTGCGTTCCCCGGCGAAGTAGGGCAGCATCACCAGGCCGTTGGCACCCGGGGGCGCGGCGGCCGCCTCGTCGAACAGCTCGCCGGGGCCGATGTCGCCGCAGAGGTGCCCCAGCCAGTCGGTGACGGCTCCGGAGGTGGCCATGCCGCCGGCCAGGCAGCGGGTGCCGGGCAGGGCACCGACCGTGGACCACATCGACGGGCTGGTCACCAGCCTGTCGACCGTGTTCACCAGGAACATCGTGGTGCCGTACATCAGCATCAGGTCACCGACGCCGTGGCCGCCGACGCTGACGGCCTCGCTCCAGGCGTCGATCGTCCCCACGACGACCGGCGTCCCGGCCGGGATGCCCGCGACGGGCGTGCGCACCCGGCCGGCCTCGTCGCCCGGCCAGCGCAGCGGCGGGAGTTCGATGCCGGGCGCGATGTGCTCGGCCCACTCGGGGATCCAGCGCTGTGCGTGGATGTCGAACAACGGGGTGCACTGGCTGGCGGAATGCAGGTCCAGCACGTAGGCGCCGGTCAGCCGGTGCGCGAGCCACGAAGCGGGCATGAGCAGGCGGCGGGCGCGTGCCCACGCCGCGGGCTCCCGCTCGCGGATCCAGGCGAGCTTCGGCCCGACGGCCTGGGACGACAGCGCCGAACCGCACCTGCCGAAGACCGTGTCCGGTCCCAACTCCCTGTTCAGCCGCGTGATCTGCTCCTCGGCGCGGGTGTCCACGCCGTACAGCACCGCCGGCCGCACCGGTTCTCCCGCGTCGTCGACCAGCAGGGTGCACGGGCCCATGCCGCTGACTCCGACGGCCCGGACGGCGATGTCGGCGCGGTCCAGCAGTTCGGCCGCGATCGAGACGAACTCGTCCCACCACACCCGTGCGTCCATCTCGACGTGCCCCGGCCGCGGACGGTCGACCGCGTGCCCGCGTACGGCCTCGCCCAGGACGCGGCCGGCGGCGTCCACCACCACGCCCTTGGTACTGGAAGTGCCGACGTCCACTCCGAGGACGACGTCGATCATGCGCTGCCTCCTTCGGCGCCGGATGTGCCACCGTAGCCTGCCGCTCCGCGGTGATGCCGTCCGCGACCCGCACGCCGGCCCCTCGGCTCACGTCGCACTCAACGGACCGCTGTGCAGCAGTCGTTGACATGCTCCTGCCTTGTGGCTAGCTTCACGAACAGTTCCCGCTGTGCTCCTGGGGCGCTCGCAGCCCAGGGATCCATCGAAGCGTTCGTCTCTCAGGCACCTCGTCTCCACGGTTGGACAACGTTGTCAGCCTTCGGTGATCAAGCCGTCCCGGCGCGTCGTTCATCACCCGGGGTCGCGCTCCGCCGCGACGACAACGTTGTCGGACCTCCACTCCCGAGTAGAGGAGCAAACCCCGTGATCACACGACTGTCGAGACCTCCCGGAACCATGGCGGTCGGTCTCCTCGCGGCCGCGGCGCTCGCCGCGGCCGGGCTGTGCACGCCGGCGTGGGCGGCCGGGAAGGCCGCGCTCGTCACCGCGCCGGCGACCCTGGTCAATCCGTTCATCGGCACGTCGAACCAGGCCGACGACTTCCCGGGGGCCGACGTCCCGTTCGGCATGGTGCAGTGGAGCCCGGACACGCCGTCACGACCCGACGGCGGGGGCTACGAGTACAACGACTCGTCGATCACCGGTTTCAGCCTGACCCACATCGCCGGACCCGGCTGCGGCGCGGCCGGTGACATACCGGTGCTGCCCACGGTGGGAGCCGTGAACACCGGTGCCACGGACGCGTTCTCGCACGCCAACGAGTCGGCCTCCGCCGGGTCGTACAAGGTCGCGCTCAACAACCAGGTGACCACCGAGCTGACCACCACGACGCGCAGCGGCATGGCCCGCTTCACCTTCCCCTCGACCAGCCAGGCCAACCTGGTCTTCAAGTTGACGGGCAGCCAGAACGGCGCCACCTCGACCCAGTTCACCAAGGTGTCGAACACGGAGGTGAGCGGGCAGGTCACCAGCGGCCACTTCTGCGGCGCGGGCAACACCTACACCGTGTACTTCGACATGGTCTTCGACCAGCCGTTCGTCTCGCAGGGCAGTTCGCTCGCCAAGGCGTCGGCCACCACGTCTCCGGCAACGGGCGGGGCGTCGAAGAACGCCGCCGAGACGCCCAACAAGCCGGTCCTGCACGGCAATTCGGCGAAGTCCGCCAAGGACGGCGCCGCCCCCGACGCCGCGGCCTCGAACGGCTACGTCACCTTCAACACCACGAGCAACCCGGTCGTGCAGGCCAAGGTCGGCATCTCCTACGTGTCGGTCGCGGGCGCGGCCGCCAACCGGACCGCGGAGAACACCGGCTGGGACTTCGACGCGACCCGCACCGCGGCGCAGAACGCGTGGAACAGCACGCTCGGCAAGGTGCAGATCGCCGGCGGGACGGCCGCACAGCAGCAGAGCTTCTACACGGCGCTCTACCACTCGCTGCTGCACCCGAACGTGATCAGCGACAGCAACGGCCAGTACTACGGCTTCGACGGGAAGACGCACACCGTGGACGCCGGTCACAGCGCGGTGTACGCGAACTACTCCGGCTGGGACATCTACCGCTCGCAGGCCCAGCTCGAAGCCCTCGTCGCGCCCCAGGCCGCCTCGGACACCGCGCAGTCGATGGTCGACGACTACACCCAGACCGGGATCTTCCCCAAGTGGTCGGAGAACAACGGGGAGTCGTACGTCATGGTCGGTGACCCGGCGGACGCCGTCCTCGCCGACTACTACGCCTTCGGCGCCCGGAACTTCGACACCACGACCGCCCTGGCCGACATGGTCAGGCAGGCGAGCACCACCAACAACGACCGGCCCGGACTCGCCTACCTGAACTCGCCGGGATACATGCCGCACGACGGCAGCTACGGCTGCTGCAACTTCTACGGTCCGGTGGCCACCACCCTGGAGTACGACACCGCCGACTTCGCGGTCTCCGCGATGGCCGGAGCGCTCGGCGACACCGCGAACCAGAAGACCTACGCCAACCGCGCGCAGGACTGGCGCAACGTGCTCAACCCCGCCTCCGGCTTCGTGGAACCCCGTAACGCCGGGGGGTCGTGGACGGGCGGCTTCGACCCCACCAGCGGCACCGACATGGTCGAGGCCGACTCGTGGATCTACACCGGGATGGTGCCCTTCGACATCGGTGGCCTGGCGCACGCCAAGGGCGGCAACACGGCGATGAACCACTACCTGGACACCGTGCTGCGCAGCTACACCGGCGCAAGCGGCTACGCCTGGGTCGGCAACGAGCCGAGCATCGAGCTCCCGTGGGAGTACGACTACACCGGGCAGCCCTACAAGACGCAGGGCACGGTGCGGGCGATCCAGGACCAGATCTGGTCGAACACCCCGGGCGGCCTGGCCGACGGCAACGACGACCTCGGCGCGATGAGCGCCTGGTACGTGTGGTCGGCGCTCGGCATGTTCCCCGAGACGCCCGGAACCTCCGACCTCGCCCTCGGCTCACCGCTGTTCACGCAGGCCGTGGTCACCCTTCCCTCCGGCAAGTCGCTGACGATCAACGGCAACGGCGCCGCCGACAACGCCCCGTACGTCCAGTCCGCGGCGTGGAACGGCACGGCGTGGAACAACGCCTACGCCCCCACCACGGCGATCACGGCAGGCGGCACACTGGACTTCACCCTGGGCACCGGCGCCGACACGTCGTGGGCGACCGCGGCCACGGCGGCACCGCCCTCCTACCCGGGGGACACCACCGCACCGGCCTCGCCGCGGATCGGTCCGCTCGACTCGGCGGTGACCTCGAACCTGTGCGCGGACGTCGCGTCCTCCGGTACCTCCGACGGCACCCACGTCCAGATCTGGGGCTGTGACAGCACGTACGCCCAGGACTGGATCGTCGCGGGCGACGGAACGATCCGGTCCCTCGGCAAGTGCCTGGACGCCGATCACAGCGGGACCACCAACGGCACGCTGATCCAGCTGTGGACGTGCAACGGCACCGGCGCCCAGCAGTGGACCGCGGGCGCCAACGGGTCGCTGGTCAACCCCGAGTCGAAGCTGTGTCTCGACGACCCCAACTCCTCGACGACGAACGGCACCCAGCTGCAGCTCTACACCTGCAACGGCACGGCTGCCCAGAACTGGAAACTGCCGAGCTGAGCCGAACAGCGGGGAGCCGGCCGGGTGGTTGCACGCCCGGCCGGCTCGCGCGGAGTGCGCCCGAGGAGCGAAATCATGTCCGTCCTGAACCGTCGGTTCACCGAAAGACGACCCAGAGTTCATCACCGGCCTACAAGTTCATGGACATGACCTCAAGATCTCGCTTGCGCAAGCGCACCCGGTTCGGCACAGCGATCCTTGTCACCGCCGCCGTGACGGGCACGGGCACGGTCGTGGCCCAGGCCCACGGCCGGCTGTCGGCCCCGACGCACGACTTCGACGCGGTCGCCGACTCCTTCTCCGGCCACGACAAGGTGACGGGCGACGTGCTGCGCAACGACTCGGGCGCGACCGCGGTCGTGCGGCACACCGCCCCGTCCCACGGCACGGCGACGGTCAACGCGGACGGCACGTTCACGTACACGCCGGACTCCGGCTTCAAGGGCACGGACACCTTCACGTACACGGCGACCGACGCCGTCCAGCTGTTCAAGGACACGCGGCGCAACGGCGACCCGCTGCCCTCGCTCGCGACGGTCGCCGGACCGGGCGGCACCACCACCCGGATCTCCGGCGAGGGCTACGGCTCCGCGCTCGCCCCGGTGCCGGGCAAGCAGGGCCGCTTCTACGGCCTCACCGACCGTGGTCCGAACGCCGACGCCCCGGACGGCAACAAGTCCGAGATACTCACCGGCTTCACCCCGCAGATCGGTGAGTTCAAGCTGGACAAGGGCAGGGCCGAGCTGGTCAGGAAGGTCACCCTGAAGGGGCCGAAGAGCCTTGGCGGCGTGCCGTACAGCGGCCGTCCGCCGCACGACACGAGCGAGGTGATCGACGACGTCGCCGCGACGAACGCCAACGGCGGCACTCCCGTGCCCGTCGCCCGGGACCCCTACGGCTACGACTCCGAGGGCCTGGTGGCGCTGCCCGACGGCACGTTCTGGGTCTCGGACGAGTACGGCCCGTACCTCACGCACTTCGACGCGAACGGCTACGAACTGGGCCGGCTGACCCCGTACAAGGACAGCCCGGACAACCGGTACCACAAGATCGTCGGCTACCTGCCGGCCGAACTGGCCAACCGCCTGAAGAACAAGGGCATGGAAGGCCTGACGGTCACGCCGGACGGCTCGACCCTGGTGGGCGTCATGCAGGCCGCGCTGCAGCAGCCGGACCTCGGCGGCACCAAGGCGTCGAACCTCCCGCCCACCCGCATCGTCACCGTCGATCTGCGCACGTTCAAGACCAGGCAGTACCTGTACCTGCTGGACGACCCGGCCACCACCGGTGACGCCAACAGTGAGATCACGGCGCTGTCCGACACGAAGTTCGTCATCGACGAACGGGACGGCAACGTCGAGCCGTTCGCCCAGAAGTCCCTCTACGAGGTCGACATCAACGGCGCGACCGACGTCAGCGGGCTGACGATCGGCGGCAAGTCGCCCGAGGCGTTCGTCGGCAAGGTCGGCACCAATGCCGCTCTCACCGCGCTCACCGGTGCCGGTGTCCAGGTCGCGCAGAAGCAGCCGTACGTCAATGTCGGGACGCTGGTGAGCCAGCTCGACCCCAGCGGGAAGTTCTTCGCGCACGACAAGGTCGAGGGCGTCGCCACCACGGACGCCGGCAAGACGCTGTACCTGTCCAACGACGACGACTTCGGCATCGACACCGTCGCCGTCGACCCCGACGGCACATGGACCGTCCACCAGAAGGTGCTGCCGGCCACGGGCCAGACCGACAACGGCGAGATCCTGAAGGTCGACACCACCAGGCTGCCGGCCGTGCTCAAGACCGTCACGGTCACGGTCCGCGTGAACTGACGCACTCCCTGCCCCGCCCCGGGACCGTCCACTCGCCGGACGGGCCCGGGGCCGGAAGCGGCGCCCCGAGAAGATCGCCGGACCGTCCCGGTGCCGGCGTGGCAGCGGTTCGCGGGCCGCCGCGGCGGCCGTCGGTCACACGGTGCGGTCCGCGAGAACCGCTGCGGCCCGTCGTAGCGCCTCCTGGTGACCGAAGAGCCCGGGGAGTCCTCCGGTGTGGACGAAGACGGTGCGCTCACCCGGACGGATGTCCCCCGCGCGCACGGCCGCGACCAGACCGGCCATGGCCCGCCCCGTGTAGACGGGATCCAGCACGATCCCCTCGGTCCTGGCGGCGAGCAGGACCGCCTCCGCGACCGGTTCGGTGAGGTGGGAGTACCCGGCGCCGACCTGGTCGAGCCGCAGCCGTGGCCGCCGCGGCGCGGGGGAGGGCGCGTACAGGTCCGCCAGGAGCAGGTCGAGTGTGTGACCCGGATCCGCCACGGCCCCGCAGTGCACGCCCAGGACGCGGTCCTCGCCCAGGGCACGCACCAGCCCGGCCATCGTGCCACCGCTGCCCAGCGCGACCACGGCCGTGGCCAGGTCGGGAGCCTGGGCGAGGAGTTCATGCCCGCCGTCGACATAGCCGAGTGCCCCGACGGGACTCGATCCACCGAAGGGAATGAGCGCCGGAGCCGCGTCCTGGTCGCGCAGCTCCCCGACGACACGGTCGAGGACGGCCGCGAGTCCGGCCCCGTCCACCGCGCCGGCCCACACGACCCTCGCGCCGAGGAGGCCGTCGAGGGCCAGGTTGCCCGCGGCCGTGCCGGTGGGCTCGCCCGCGAGGACGAGTACGACGTCCAGGCCGAGCCGGGCTCCGGCCGCCGCCGTGAGACGGGCATGGTTGCTCTGCGGCGCACCGCTGGTGACAAGGGTGCGCGCACCCTCGGCGAGGGCCTGTCCGCAGGTCCACTCGAGCTTGCGGACCTTGTTCCCGCCGCCGCCCAGCCCGATCAGGTCGTCCCGCTTGATCCACAGGTCGTCCGGCCCGAGTCCCAGGGCCTGCGCGAGCCGCGGGGCGGGTTCGAGCGGAGTCGGCCAGGAGGCCAGGGTGACCTTGCGGTACCCCTCGCGCATCGCGTCCATACGACGGTCCTTCCTCTCCGCGCCCGCCTGCCGGTCCCGCATTCACCTCAGGGTAGGGTCGCGGCCCGAGCTCGCGCGGCCTGCCGGTCGTCCGAAACCTGCGCGACGCCGATGAAACCGTGGAGCGGGACGATCGGGAGCGGTACGCGGAGTTGGTCCAGGAGTTCCACCACCTGCTCATCGTCGGCTCCGACAACAGCAGGCTGCAGGCGCCCCACCAGATACTGATGAACCAGCTCGCGTACTCCCGGTTGGTGAACACCTCACTGAGGCGGCCCGGCCGTGCCCTCCAGCCGGCCGCGACACGAGGCCGGGCGCGGCGGGCGCCCGACGCCGGAATGCCTCCGAGCGGTCAGCGTGCGAGGATCAGGCTCATCGCCTCAGCGCGCGTTGCCGGCCTGCGCAGTTGTCCACGCACGGCTGACGTCGTCGTCCGCGCGCCGGGCTTGCGGATGCCACGGGCCGACATGCACATGTGCTCCGCTTCGACGACCACGATCGCGCCGCGCGCGTGGAGCAGGCGCATCAAGGCATCGGCGATCTGCCCGGTGAGCCGTTCCTGGATCTGCAGGCGGCGCGTGTAGACGTCCACCAGGCGGGCCAGTTTGGACAGTCCGGTGACCCTGCCGTCCTCGGCGGGGATGTAGCCGACATGGGCCGTACCGCGGAACGGCAGCAGATGGTGCTCACAGAGGCTGACGATCTCTATGTCCTTGACCAGCACCATCTCGTCGTGGCTGAGCTCGAAGGTCGTGGTCAGGACGTCCTCGGGCTCCTGCCGCATCCCCGCGAGGAGTTCTCGGTACGCCTGTGCCACGCGGGCGGGTGTCGCGCGCAGCCCTTCGCGATCCGGGTCCTCGCCCACGGCGAGCAGCAGTTCGCGAACGGCGTTCTCGGCCCGCCGGGCATCGAATCCGCCCGTACGAGCGCCGATGCGGGGCATTACGAGGTCGGTCATGGGCATCTCGTCTCCGGGGCGGGGTCCGCGACACCGGACAGCCTGTCTCAGGATGTCGCGGACCCGTGTGCGGGGACGGATCACCGTGCCGGCCGAGCAGCCTCTGCCTGGTGATCCGCCCCGTTGTTGACGGCCTGGGGGTGAAAGGTGGGTCAGTGCTTGTCGCCGGCGAAGGGCCGGCGGGAGACGGTGGCGCGGATCTTCGTCTGGGAGTGACGCTCGACTGTGGGGTTGGCGGAGCCGCCGTTCGGTTCGCCCCATACCAGCTCGACTTCCTGGCCGTAGGTGAGTGCGTCCTCGTCGATCATGCAGACGGAGATCCAGCCGCGGACGTTGGCGGTGTAGCTGCACAGGGTCGACACACCGATGAGACGGCCGTCGCGTTCGATGCGGTCGAAGTGCGAGGCCGCGTAGAAGGCCGCGGGCATCTCGATGTGCTTGAAACGACGCTCGCCCTGCTCGTACTGGCTGGCGAAGATCCGGGCGACGTCGTCGCGGTGCCAGGACAACCACGCCTTCTTGCGGTGCTTCTGGCCACGCTTCGACTCCAGGGCCTCCCGGCCGATGAAGTCGTGGTCGAACTTGAGGATATGGCCGTAGCCGAGATCCCAGGGAGTCACGTAGTAGTCCTCGACCCGGTCCGAGACGAAGCTGCCGCCGAGGGAGAGGTTGGCCTCGAAGCTCCTCGCGTTCACCCACTCGCGATAGGGCTTCATCGTCTCGCCGGAGTAGACCGCGGGGACGGTGTTGGCGATCCAGCCCGACTCCGTCGCCACCGACGCGTAGGCGCGGCCGCCGACCTGGCGGACCCCGAAGGACTCGCCGGCCTCCAGGATGGTGTCGCGGACGTCGTCGATGTGCTCGTAGGGGCCGAAGAACTCCAGGCCGGGGAAGCCGGACATACGGTGGTTGAGGGCGGTGACCTCGTGCTTACCGATATGGAACTTCCCCATCGAGAAGAACGGGATGTCGGGCATGGGGCCGCCGTTGACCTCCTCGAAGATGGCCGCCGCATACGGGCCCTGGAGCTGGAGACGGAAGAACTCCCGGCCGTTCGGGTTCTGCGCGGTGCGCTCGTCGCGGCGCAGGGTGACGTCGTAGCCGCCGGTCTCGGCATGGAACTGGACCCAGTTCAGCGCCGGCGGCCGTCCGACGAGCCGGACCAGGTTGTCGGCCAGGCAGAAGAGGATGCAGTCGCCGATCATGTAGCCGTCGTAGTTGACGGCGACGAACTGCTTCGCCTTCATCGGTCCGAAACCGGCGAAGGTGTTGGCGCCGACGTCCGAGAGCAGCCGGTAACAGTCCGGGCCCTCGACCGTCAGGTCGGTCATGTGGTGGGACAGGTCCATCAGCGCCGCCGAGGTGCGCCACGACTCCTGCTCGTCACGCCAGTTGGTGAACTCGGCCCTGATCGGGAAGGGGTAGGCGCCGGAGCGGCCGCTGCGCATGAGGGCCAGCGGGCCTCCGGCGGCCTGGATCTGGTCTTCGAGGTGTGCCATCGGGTTCTCCATGTCGTCGCGCGATGTGCGGGATGGGCGGCAGGGGCGGCGGCCGTCGCCGTGCGAAGCGACCGGCGGGTGAGGGCGCCTGGTGTCCTCAACGAACTGGCGCGGGGGGCGTCCGACCGTGATCACGTCGGCCCACGCGGGGCCCGTCGGCGAGGTGCCCACGTCAACGTGGAACCGTACGGTACGGTACGCCTTCGGGGCGTCACAAGGTGCACACCGAGATCCGAGCGCCGCCTCCGGCAGGGCTTTCTGCCCCCTGAGCTGCCCAGATGCCAGAGACTGCTCCCGGTGCAGGCTTACCTTGCGCTCCGTGGAGGGGTCCGCCCTTCACAGCCGTGATCCCTGTCCGGGTGCCGTGCGGCATCGCGGCACCGCCGGACACGAGGCGGGCAACCTCGCCGGCCCTGTGCGTCATCCCGGCGCCGCTTGTGTCGCGGCCGATGTGTGCGTGGCCCCGGACGGCGCCGGGTCACGGTGCCGGGCGGCGGTCAGACGGACTGGCGCGTGACGACCCGGGCGGGCGGCGGGCGGAGGCCACCGGTTTCGAGGCCCAGGGCAAGGCGGGCGCTGAGCCGTCCATGGGCCTCGGCGTCAATGCTGACCGTGGTCAGCGCGGGACTGGAGTAGGCGCCGAACCCGTTGTCGTCGAAGCCGATGACGGCGAGGTCGTGCGGTACGTCGCGGCCGAGGTCACGCAGGGCCAGGAGCACGCGCAGCGCGACATCGTCGTTGAACCCCGCCACGGCGGTGACCTCAGGTGCTCCGGCGAGGAACGTCTCGACGGCTTCGGCGCATGCGGTCCGGTCCCGCGGGGCGACGAAGGTGACCGGGACGGGGATGTCCATGTTCAACGCGGCATGTCCGGTGAACTTCAGCCGGGCCGCGGTCAGCGGGGCCTGGATGTCCGGCAGCGCAACGGCGACATGGGTGTGGCCGTGCTCCACCAGATGACGGAGCTGCAGCGCGGAGTGGGCGGCGAGCCCGCCGCGCCAGCCGCCTCCGAGGTCATGGAGTTCGTCGCCGGTCAGATACGTCTCACCGAAGCGAATGACCGCGCGGGGCGCGATGGCGTCGAGCACCTGCCGGGTGGACCGCGGCGTGTGGTGGCCGTGGCGGACGAGCAGGACATGGTCGTGGGCGCCGAGTTCGGCATCGAGACCGCGGACATAACTCTGGGAGTAGTTGCCCTCCATGCCCGTGTCGATGTTCAGGACGACGACGCGCGAGGCTCCCTCTCTCAGGGCCTTGGCGACGCCGTGCGGTACGTAACCGAGATCGCGGGCGGCCTGCTGGACGCGGTCGCGCGTCGCGGCGGAGATCGTCTGGCGCGGGTCGTCGTTGAGGACGAAGCTGACGGTGGCACGTGAGACGCCGCTGGCCGCGGCCACGTCCTTCAGCGTCACTCTTCCGGAAGCGCCCATCACCCCTGCTCCGATGCGGTCCTGCACACCGCATCCTCCTCCGGGCCGGCGCGACCGCCATTCTAGGGACCCGCCCGTCACGCGGGCGGCCACCGCAGGGCCCGGCACCTTCCGCAGCAGAACAACTAGATCGATTTAGCAAACTCATGTAACCTGGCCGTCATATCGATTCAGCAGCACCCCGTCCGCAGGTCCCCGATCCTCGGACCGAGGAGGTTCCCGAGCTGTGATGGAGATGGAATCCCCTGTCGCGCCGCGACCGGCGTACGAAGTCCCCGATGGTCTTCCGCGGCCCGGCAGGTGCCTCGTGATGGGGATACTGAACGTGACGCCTGACTCGTTCTCCGACGGCGGTCTCCACGCCGGCACACGGCGCGCGGTTCGGCACGGCATGCGGATGGCCCGCGAAGGTGCCGACCTCGTGGACGTGGGCGGGGAGTCGACGCGTCCGGGAGCCGGGCCGGTCCCGGTGGCCGAAGAGCTGTCCCGGGTCGTGCCGGTGGTGGGGGGACTGGCGCGCGCCGGGGTGTCCGTCAGCGTGGACACCATGCATGCCGAGGTCGCGTACGCCGCCGTGGCGGCGGGGGCATGCCTGGTCAACGACGTCAGCGGCGGCCTTGCGGACCCGGCCATGGCGGCCGCCGTCGCCGAGCTGGGCGTCCCCTACGTGGTGACGCACTGGCGGGCGCCGAGCCGCGAGATGGACCGTCACGCGATCTACCGTGACGTCGTGTCCGAGGTCGTCTCGGAGCTTCTCGGGCGCATCGACGCGCTTGCCGCGGCGGGGGTGGATCCGGGGCGCGTCATCGTCGATCCCGGCCTCGGCTTCGCCAAGCATGCCGACCATGACTGGCGGCTGCTCGCGGAGCTGCGCACCTTGCGGGCCGCGGGCTTCCCGGTGCTCGTGGGTGCGTCCAGGAAGCGCTTCATCGGCGCCGCGCTGCGCGGATGCGCGGACGGCGGGTCCTTGCCCCGTGCCAGGGACGCCGCGACCGCCGCCGTTTCCGCGCTCGCGGCGGCCGCCGGAGCGGCATGCGTGCGGGTTCACGATGTGCGCTCCAGTCTCCACGCGGTCTGCATGGCCGCTGCCTGGGCCGGCGGAGGCCGCACGCTGCCGCCCGGAGTCACCCGCCGGACGCCCGGTGACAAATCCGCCTCCTGGGCCTCGCCGGAGACGGCGGTCTCTGCTAACTTGCGCTAGATCGATTTAGTTACCCAGTCGACCCTGCCTGGATGAGCCGCGGTCTGTCCGTCGCTAGATCGATCTAGTCCCTCTCGGAAACCATGAAAGAAGGAGCCGCATGGCAATCCCCAGCCTCCAGGACGGCATCGACAAGGCCGGTTCGCCCGTCGAACTGCTGTGGAAGCCCGGTGCCGAGCCGTGGACCCCGGAAGTCGTCGCCCGCGAGTACCGCGGCTGGCGGCAGGAGCAGACGGCCTGGCACGAGGGCGTCGCGCTGCTGAACCTGTCGCACCACATGTACGACCTGTGGATCGAGGGCCCGGACGCCACCCGGCTCCTCGCCGACCACGGCGCCAACAACTTCGAGAAGTTCGCCGTCGGCCAGGCCAAGCAGTACGTGCCGGTGACCCGCCACGGTCACATCGTCACCGACGGCATCCTCGCCCGGGAGGCCGAGAACGCCTACCTGCTCAGCGGCATCCCGGCGGCCCAGCACTGGGTGCAGTACCACGCGGAGAAGGGCGGCTACGACGTCGCCTTCGAGACCGACGCCTCCAGTGCCTTCCGGCCGGGCGGCGGCGACCCGAAACTGTTCCGCTACCAGATCCAGGGCCCACAGGCGCTCGACCTCATCGAGAAGGTCTTCGGCGCTCCGGTCCCGGAGACCAAGTTCTTCCATTCCACGGCGGTCACCTTGGACGGCCGCGCCTTCAAGGCGCTGCGCCACGGCATGGCCGGCCAGGCCGGCTACGAGTTCATCGGCCCCTGGGAACACGCCGCCCACGTGCACGAAGCGTTCCTCAGGGCCGGGGAGCCGCTCGGCCTGATCCAGGTCGGTGCTCTGGCGTACGCGACGCCGAGCGTGGAGAGCGGATGGATCCCCTCGCCGGTTCCCGGGATCTACTCCGACCCCGACCTTGCGGAGTACCGCAAGTGGCTTCCGCTGTTCGGCATCGAGGGCAAGCGTCCGCTGAACGGCAGCTACTTCTCCGGGAACATCGAGGACTACTACGTGTCCCCGTACGAGCTGGGCTACGGGAAGATGATCCACTTCGGTCACGACTTCCTGGGCCGCGACGCCCTGCTGAAGGCCAGGGAGGACACGGGCCTGCGCCAGAAGGTGACGCTGGTCTTCGATCCGGACGACGTGCGCCGGGTGCTGGGCGGGGGAGCGGACCCGGGTTTCGTGCTCAGCTACGCCCGCCACCGGGTGGAGACCTCCGCGGGTCTGGTCGGCGTCACCATGCAGACGGCGTCCATCGACCCGGTCGGCACCCTCCTGTCGCAGACGCTGATCGACGCCGCGCACGCCGAGCCCGGCACCGAGGTCGAGGTGGTCTGGGGCGAGCACCCCGGTACTGGTACCGACCCCGAGGCCGACCTCGGGTTCGCGCGCATCCGCGCCACGGTCCAGCCCAGCCCGTACGACCGCCACGCCCGCAGCGAATACCGCCGCAACGCCTGACGCGGAGCGGTGCCCCACGCGGTCCGGTCCGGCGCCCGACCGTGCGGCTGCCACCAGGACCCCCGGCCGACGCGGCCGCCGTCCCGGTGCCCCGCTGGGCCGGCCGGACCGCGTCCATGACGACTAGGAGCACGATGAGCCAGCTCAGCACGGCTTCCGCAGCGGTCAGCACATCGCTGCTGGAGGACTTCTCCCTGGAAATGACCGGCAAGGACGTGCCCAAACTGGAGGAGGCCAGCAGCCTCATCCCGCAGGGCACCCGGATCAACGTCACCTTCCTCGGCAACGAGAACCTGCGGATGCGGCTCGACGCCGCTCGCGCGGTCAAGAGGCTCGGCTTCGTGCCGGTCCCGCACTTCTCCGCCCGGCGGCTCGGCTCGCGTGCCGATTTCGAGCAGTTCCTCGGCGGACTCCAGGCCGACGGGACCGAAGCCGACGTCTTCGCCATCGGCGGTGACCCCATCCGTCCCGAGGGGCCCTACGAGGACTCTCTCGCCCTGATCGAGTCCGGCCTGTTCCGGGACCACGGCGTACGGCACGTCGGCATCAGCGGCTACCCGGAGGGCCACCCCGCCATCAGCGGGGAGAAGTTGTGGGCGGCGCTCCGCGACAAGAGCGCGGCCATAGCCGCTCAGGGCCTGGACGGCAGCATCATCACCCAGTTCGGTTTCGACGTCGATCCGGTCCTCGCCTGGGTCGAGCGGGTCCGCGACGAGGGCATCGCCCTGCCGATCCGTATCGGCGTCCCCGGCCCGGCCGGGGTACGTCGGCTCATGGGCTACGCGGCCCGGTTCGGCGTCGGGACCAGCGCCTCCATCGCCAGGAAGTACGGGCTGTCGATCACCAACCTGATGGGCACCGCAGGACCTGACAAGTTCCTGCACGCCCTCGCCGAAGGCCATGACCCGGAGCGGCACGGCACCGTGAAGATCCACTTCTATACGTTCGGCGGGCTCAAGGCCACCTCCGAATGGATCAACCAGTTCAGGAAGGAACCTCTCGCATGACGATCACGCAGACCGCGCCCACCGGCACCGCCAAGACGGGCAAGGAGACGGACCACCGAGCCTCGCTGATCGTCCAGGGCGCCGACGCCACCGGGATCGTCGCGGCGGTGACCTCGGTGCTCAGCAAGCACGGTGCGAACATCGTCTCCCTCGACCAGTACTCCGACAACCCGCAGGGCGGCGCCTTCTTCCAGCGCACCGTCTTCACCCTCCCCGGTCTCCAGGCCGTTCTGCCCGCGCTGCGCACCGACCTGGACGAGCGGCTCGCGCAGGAGTTCGGGCTGACCTACACCCTGCGCGACATGTCGGCGCCCAAGCGCGTCGCGATCTTCGCCTCCAAGTCCGACCACTGCCTGCTCGACCTGCTCTGGCGACACCGGCAGGGCCAACTCCCGGTCAGCATCCCCATGGTGGTCTCCAACCATCCCGATCTGGCCGAGGAGGTGCGCTCGTTCGGGATTCCCTTCTTCCACGTCCCGTGCCAGGGGGCGGACAAGTCGGCGGCCGAGGCCGAACACCTGCGCCTGCTCAAGGACAACGTCGACTTCGTCGTCCTGGCCCGCTACATGCAGATCCTGTCCGGCGACTTCATCGAGAAGGCAGGAGTGCCGATCATCAACATCCACCACTCCTTCCTGCCGGCCTTCATCGGCGCCGGACCGTACGCCAAGGCCAAGCAACGGGGCGTGAAGCTGGTGGGGGCCACCGCGCACTACGTCACCGAGGACCTCGACGAGGGCCCGATCATCGAACAGGACGTGGTCCGCGTCACCCACGCCCACACCGCCACCGACCTCACCCGCCGCGGCGCCGACGTGGAACGCGCGGTGCTCTCCCGTGCCGTGCTGTGGCACGCCGAGGACCGGGTGATCCGCGACGGCAACCACACCATCGTCTTCGCCTGAATCACCGTTCACTCGTACCCCCGACAGGGAAACCCGCCCGGAACAGGGACAGGTGGTCTTGTCGTGCGCCGGAACAGGCCGTCGGGCGGCGGACGCGGCGGACTACCGCACGGTCCGCCGCGGTGCTCGCCGCTGCCCCGACCCCCGGCGCCGTACACCGTGGCGGCACCCGCCGCGGTCCCCGCACGCAGTCCTCTCCACCGGGCGAATCGTTCGCTGACAGAAAGCGGTTCGCCACCATGACACACACGATCAAGGGCACGGAGATCGCCCGCAGCATACGGACCCGGGTCGCCGAGCGCGTGGCCGCGGCCGCGGCCACCGGACGGGTCCCGGGACTCGCCACCATCCTGGTCGGTGACGACGCCGCCAGCGCCGTGTACGTCGCCGCCAAACGCCGCGCCATCCGCGAAGCCGGCATGCGCGACGTCCACCGCCATCTACCGCGCCATGCCACGCAGGCCGAGGTGGCGGCGGTCATCGACGAACTGGCCGCCGACCCGGACGTCTCGGGCATCCTCCTCCAACTGCCGCTGCCCGCGCAGCTCGATGCCGCGCCTCTGACCGACCGTATCCCCGTCACCAAGGACGTCGACGGCCTGACCACGGCCAGCGCCGGCCGACTGGCCCGGGGCGAACGCGGGCTGCGCCCGTGCACGCCCAGTGGCGTCATCGAGCTCCTCGACGCCGAGGGCGTCGAACTCAAGGGTGCCTGCGTCGCCGTGGTCGGCTGGGGTGAACTCGTGGGCCGTCCCCTGAGCCAGTTGCTGCTGCGCCGTGGGGCGACGGTGACCGTCGCCCACGAATTCACCGCCGACCTCGCCGCCGTGACCCGTCCGGCCGATGTGGTCGTGGTCGCCACCGGCGTTCGCGGCCTGATCGGCCAGGAACACGTCAAGCCCGGCGCGACGGTCATCGACGTGGGCATCCACCGCACACCGGACGGTCTGACCGGCGACGTGCGTGCCGCGGAGCTGGACGGCATCGCCGGCCGCATCACCCCGGTTCCCGGGGGTGTGGGCCCGATGACCATAGCCATGCTCCTGGTCAACACACTCCAGGCCGCCGAATGGGGCGCCGAACGCGAGGCCGTCCCCGCGTAGTCGGTACCCGCCCGCGTGCCGCCGAGCGGCACGCGGGACCACCGAGCCGTTTTCTTGCGCACAGGAAGGCGCTGGACATGAAGGACCTTCCCTCGCTGGCCCGGTTCGGCGGCCGCGTCATGAGCGGACTCCTCGACGTCACCTCCGACCCGGGGGCACTCGACTCCGAGGGTCTGTGGGCCGTCGTGGCCGGTTTCGAGGGCAGGCTGACCTGCGCCCGCTTCCGCGACGTCCGGCCCCCGCCGCGGCCCGCGACTCCCGGAGCCCGCTGGCACGGGCCTGGACGGGCCCAGTGGACGACGTCGCTGGACCGGGCCGCGTACACCGCGGGTGTACGGCGCATTCGCGAGCACATCGCCGCCGGCGAGGTGTACCAGGCCAATCTGTGCCGTGTCCTGTCCGCCCCCGTCACCTCGAGCGCGGACATCGAAGCCCTGGCCGACCTGCTGGCCGCGCGCCACCGGGCGCCGTACGCAGGGATGGTCAGACTGCCGGGGCACGGCATCGAGGTGGCCTCGGCCTCCCCCGAGCTGTTCCTCCGGCGGACCGGGACGGTGATCGAGTCCGGTCCCATCAAGGGCACCGGACGCACCGAGGCCGACCTCCTGGACAAGGACCACGCCGAGAACGTCATGATCGTCGACCTGGTCCGCAACGATCTCGGCCGAGTCTGCGCCACGGGAAGTGTCACCGTCCCGGAACTCTGCGCCGTCGAGAAGCACCCGGGACTGGTGCACCTGGTCTCCACCGTCCGAGGAGAGCTGAAGGACGGCGCCGGCTGGGGGGACCTGCTGGCCGCCGCGTTTCCGCCGGGCTCGGTCACCGGCGCGCCGAAGACGAGCGCCCTGCGGATCATCGAGGCCCTGGAGACCGGGCCGCGCGGCCCGTACTGCGGTGGTGTCGGATGGGTCGACGCCGACCGCCGCACCGGCGAACTCGCCGTGGGCATACGGACGTTCTGGATCGACCGGGCACAGAGCCGGCTTCTCTTCGGGACCGGAGCGGGCATCACCTGGGGGTCGGATCCCGAACGGGAGTGGGAGGAGACCGAACTGAAGGCGGCCAAGCTCCTGGCCATCGCGTCCTCGGGGGCCCGACCCGTCGGTGGACCCGCCCGCCGACCCTCGGCGACCTGATCGCCGGTTCGAACGACGGCCTCGAAGACCTGTCAGCCCCACACCAGTCGGGCTGTCTCGGCCACCAGCTCCAGCTTGCGGCGCTGGTCGTCGACGGTCAGCGGATTCCCCTGACTCGTCGAGGCGAATCCGCACTGCGGGCTGAGGGCGAGCTGCTCGAGGGGAATGTACTGGGAGGCTTCGTCGATACGGCGGCGCAGCGCGTCGACCGACTCCAGCTCCGGCACCTTGGACGACACCAGCCCCAGCACCACGGTCTTGGCGGGGGGAACGAACCGCAGCGGCTCGAAACCACCGGAGCGCTCGGTGTCGTACTCGAGCAGAAAGCGGTCGACCTCCACCTCGCCGAAGACGCGTTCGGCGATGGGCTCGTAACCCCCCTGGGCGGACCAGGCGCTGCGCATGTTCCCGCGGCAGAAGTGCATGGCCACGGTCACCCGGGTCTGGTGGGAACGCGCCGTGCGGATCAGGGAGTTGTCGGTGTCGATGACATGGCTGAGATGACCGTCCAGGTCCTTCACCCGGCGCATCCGGGCGGCCTCGGGGTCGATGCCGGCCCAGTAGGCCAGGGAGTCGAGCTGGAGCCAGGTGACCCCGGAGCCGATCAGGTCGGCGATGTCCTGCCGGTAGATCCCGGCCAGCGCGGCGATTGCGTCCTCGCGGGCCGGATAGACGGCACGGGACACTTCCGGCCGCCAGCAGCCCGCCACCGTGGTGGGGCTCGCCATGGTGATCTTGTACGGTCCCGGGGAGTGCCCGGCCAGCCACTTCGCCTCGGTGAGCGACAGGGGCGTCCGCCGGTACAGCGGGCCGCCGATCGTGACCGGAGCGACCTCGCCCTCCAGTTCGGCGTCGTCGGCGTCGTCGGCGTCGCGGTGCCAGCGAGGGCGGGCCGAGGACTCCTCCGCGGGCACCAGGCCACCGACGGTCTCCACCACGGAGGCCATGAAGTCGTCGCGCCGCATCTCGCCGTCGGTGAACACCTGCATCCCGGCGTCCTGTTGCAACCTGAGCGCGGCGGCCGCGGCAGCGTCCTCCAGCTCACCGAGACGCTCCGGGGGCATCGTGCCGCGCCTGACCTCGGCACGCGCCGTCAGCAGTTCGGCGGGGCGCAGCATGCTTCCCACATGCTCGGCCCGGATGGTCGTCGTAGCCATGGGTCTGCCCTCCGTGCGGTGCCCGAGGTGCGCGCGCAGGCGGCCGCCGACGGTGGCAGCGACCGTACGGTACGGTACGGTACGGTCCAGGGGCAAGGGGCCGGCCGCGGGGGGCATCAGCCCCGGTCGTCGGCCCGAGGCCCCGACACCCCGCGGAGGAAGACCCGCACGGCCTCCACGATGGACGCGTGCACCTCGGCCTCCGTCAGCTTGTGCGGGGCGTCGGTGAGCAGCCTCATCTGGGCGTCGCCCAGCATGGCCTGGTAGAGCTGCGCCCCCGCGCGAACCGGATCCTCCACCTCGATCAGGCCGTCCTTGCACGCCTGCCGCAGGCCGCGCCCGAGCACCGCGTACCCCGCGGCCGGCCCGTGCTCGAAGAACACGTCCCCGATCCCCGGGATCCGTCCGGCCTCGGCGGTCACCAGCCGGTGCAGCGCAATGGCCTCCGGGGTGAGGACGATCGACGCGAAGTGCTCGCCCAGGGCCACCAGGGTGTCGGGGAGACTCCTGCCGCTCGGTGAGAAGGCGTGCAACGGACCCGACCACTCGTCGCAGAGCGATTCCACTGCGGCACGGAAGAGTGCGCTCTTGTCGGAGAAATGCCGGTAGATCGTCCCTTTCGACCCACCCACCACGGCCAGGACGTCGTCCATGGAGACGCCGCTGTAGCCGTGTACGACGAAGAGCTCGCCCGCTGCCCGCGCAATGAGTCGCCGTCGGTCCGTCGCGGTCATTCTCCGCTCGCTTGCCATGTCCTGGATGTTATGGGACGGCCGAGCCCGCTCCCTGCGGGTCGGGGCGGCCCGGCCCGCCGCCGGAAGGAACGCCGGTCCGGCGCCGCCGGCCGGCGGATCGCGGCGCAGGCCGACGTGGGAATGCTGGTCGTCACCCATCTCGGCCCGGCGACCCGGACGTGGTATCCGATGCGACCTGGCGCCGGGTGCGCAAGGACAGCGCACGCCGAGGCGGCTTCACCGGCTCGGCGCTCCTGGGAGGGGGAGGGCCTGCTGACTCTTCCCGTCGGAGGGTGAGTCCGGCGCGGTCGCGGCGCCTCCGGACCGGCATGGCCAACGGCGAGCGCCTGCTGATCGAGCGTCACGCCCTGGAGAGTCCGCCCATCCGCTCGCAACGTTAGCTTGCGCCCACAGCGCGTCCGTGCCGCTTAGTATCCCCCCACCGCAAGAGTGACCGAACACCCTCGCCCTCAACGACAGCCCGGCGCGTCGACGACGTGCGGACACCGTCGTCGGCACACCGACGCGGCTCACGGCCGGCGTGGCGAGGCCGACTCAAGCCCTCTTACGGCAGGAAGCCCGGAACGTGACCACGCACTCGCCAGGCCCCGGTCCCCACCACTACATCCTGATCGGTGAAACGCACGTGGCCAGTCGTGTGTGCGCCACGCTGCGCGCCGGCCCCCGGACGGTCGAACACCTTGCGCGGCCCGGTGACGAGGACCTTCGCACCGCGATGAGCACCCGGCCGCGAGGCGTGGCCGTGCTCCTGCACGACGACGTGGCAGCGCTGCGTTACGCCCTCGCCGTCGCCCACCTCTCGCCCGCCACTCCGCTGGTCGCCACGGTCTTCGACCGCACCGTGGCCGAGGAACTGCGGCGCCTGCTGCCGCAGTGCGACATCACGTCGCCGGCGGACCTGGTGGCGCCCGCGCTGGCCGGCCCGTCCCTGGACCCCGGGATCGTCTCGGTCCGACGGTACGGGGGCCAGGTCCGAGCGGTGCGTCAGAGGAAGGACGGCCTGTACGCCGAGGACTGGCAGGAGAGGCCACGGGCGCGATGGCGGAACCGGGCGGGCAGAGCCCTGAGCCAGTTGCGGCCGCACGACGGCGGCACCCGCCTGCTGGTCCTGGGGATGCTGGCCATGCTGGCGGTCCTGGCCGCTGACTGGGCCTGGCTCACCGGGCACGGCCGCCCCGCCGCAGAAGCGTTCTTCGACGCGGCGCGCGTCGTCTCGGGTGTCGGCCCCGCCGTGGCTCCGCCGGACGATGCGGAGTACCAGACCCTCGCGGCCCTCGCCATGCTCGGCACCGTCGCCTTCACCGCGCTGTTCACGGCCGGGGTCGTCGAACGGATGCTTGGTCCCCGGCTGATCGGCCTCATCG
Source organism: Streptomyces sp. NPDC013157 (assembly GCF_042899865.1). Classification (NCBI taxonomy): domain Bacteria; kingdom Bacillati; phylum Actinomycetota; class Actinomycetes; order Kitasatosporales; family Streptomycetaceae; genus Streptomyces; species Streptomyces sp. NPDC013157. The sequence continues at coordinate 331,710 of NZ_JBIBAK010000008.1, forward strand.
GGCCGCGTACCCTGCCGCGCACCGGCCACGTCGTCGTGGTCGGTATGGGCCAGGTGGGCATGCGCCTCTGTGTCGAGCTGCGACGCCTGGGCGTCCCCGTCGTCGGCGTCGAGCGCGACCCACAGGCATCCGCCGCGAGGCTTGCGCGCACTCTGGGGGTGCCGGTCATGACCGGGAACGGCGGTGACCGGCACGTACTGGAGCGGGTGCGCCTGAGGCACGCCCGCGCACTCGCCGCGGTCGGTTCCGACGACCTCGACAACATCGCCGTCGCCATCGCCGCGCACGGTGTCGCCCCTCAAGTCCGTGTTCTCATCAGGGCCGGCGAACACGAGGCCATCGCGGAGACCCGTTCGCTGCTCCCGATGGGAACGGTCCGAGACGTCACCGGGATGGCCGCCGCGTACGTCGTCGCTCGCCTCCTCGGCGAGCCGGTCGCCGGAGTGGTCGCCCACAGGGAACACATCTACCTGCACGACTCCGAGGGCTCCTTCAGGCGCAGCGAGTTGCCCGCCCGGGCCCGTTGCGGCCATCCGTCCGTGCCGCGCCAGGAAAGGGCATCGCCGCTCTTCCTCCCCTACCTGGGGTGAGACGAGGAAGAGGGAGAACGAGACGCCCCCGTCCGCAACGATCCCGTCCCGTAAGGTTGGCGGACAGCCGCTTCATCGTCCTGGCGGGCCGGCCCACCGGTGATCGCTCGGGCCGGTGTGCTCCGAGGAGAGGGAGTCCGTCCGACATGGCCCGTTCCGGCCGGGTGACGTTGACCGACGTGGCCAAGGCGTCCGGCGTGTCGCGGGCGACGGTGAGTTTCGTACTGAACGACGACCCACGGCAGACCATCTCCACCGCCACCCGCGAACGCGTCCTGGCGGCCGCCCGCGAGCTCGGGTATGTCCCGCACGGCATCGCCCGGGCATTGCGCGAGGGGGCGTCGCGCATCGTCGTGCTCAACGTCGACCAGGGGCTTGAGGGCAATTTCTCCCGGAGCTACGTCCTGGGCCTCGACGAGGAACTGGCCGCACACGACCACGTGCTTCTCGTACGGCACGGGCGTGCGGCGCCGGAGAACCTGCAGAGGATCCTCGACGCCATCGCCCCGCGAGCGGTCCTCCGGCTCGGTGAGGCCTACATGCAGGGCCACGAGCCCGACGACGAGGACTGGGAGCGCGGATTCGCCTTCAACGCCGGCCTGCAGATCGGCTACCTCGCGGAACGCGGGCACAGCCACATCGCCATGGCCATGCCCGATCATGACTTCCCGCTGACCGAGGCACGTCTCGGATTCGCCCGGGAGGCAGCCCGGCGTCTGGGGCTGCCGTCCCTGAGGCGTTTCGTCGTACCGCGGCCGCGGAGGGCCGGCGAGGCCGCGGTGGCGGCGGCACTGGCGGCGCACCCGGAAGTGACCGCGCTCGCCGCGTTCGACGACGACATCGCGCTGCGCAGCCTCACGGCCCTGCGTGATCTCGGACGTCAGGTGCCCGACGACGTGGCCGTGATCGGCTTCGACGAGACGGAGTACGGCTCCTTGTCCACTCCCGCCCTCACCACCGTCCGTATCGACGCCGAGGTCCTCGGGCGGATCGCGGCGCGAGAGGCCCTCGGGCTGGACACCGGGGACCTGGCCCCGGTACCCGGCCGGGTCGTGGTGCGCGCGTCGGCATGAGGCCGTGCGGTCGCCGGGGCCGCATGCCGGCAAAACCGTGCGCGAGGCCGGATGCCGTCGACCGGGCGCGCCGTGGTCCGGAGCCGGGCGCCTTCGGAGGCACAGGCCCGCCGCATGCTCTGCGCCGATCGGAAAAACTGATCTCCGTCAGGACCTTCGCCGATGCCGGACGCGTCTGCTACCGTCCCACTTAACCGATCTAGTTGCTTCTTCGTTATGGACGAACGAAGAGGCCACGCACGATTCGAGCGGCTTCGAGAGCTCGTCGTACGCCCCCGCCCGCCCGCGCCGGACCGTTCCGTGCGACCTGGGCTGCGGCCGGTGCGACCGGGCTGGGTCGGTGAACGTCAGAAGCGCCCGCGAGCAGGAGAACGTCATGGGTACAGCCGGCATCCAGCGCACCACGTACGACGCGGTCCAGCGGTCGAAGGGCGCCCCCTTCGTCACTCGGCGGCCGGCGTACTTCAGCCCCGCCGCGGCGGCCCAGGACGAGAGCAACGCCCGTGGGGGCTTCGGTGAGTTCGCGCAGACGCTCCTGCCCCTCGAGTACACGGACTGGACCGAGGAGAGCGCCGCGCATGTGCACGCGTGCTACATCGGAGACTGGTCCAGCCTGCACAAGGTCGTCGTCAGGGGGCCGCAGGCGCTGGACTTCCTCGCCTGGCTGGGGATGCGGGACCTGTCCCGCTTCGAGCACGGTCGGATCAAGCATCATGTCCAGCTCGACGGCCACGGGTGGGTGGCCTCCGAGGGGATCCTGTGCCGCCTGTCCGAGGAGGAATTCCTGTACACGGCCGGCAGCGGGGACTGGCTGATGTGGCAGCTCGGCGAGGGCGGCTGGGACGCCGAGTTCGAGGATGTCAGCCCCGAGCGGTTCATCTTCGGTGTCCAGGGTCCGGCGTCCCTGGCGACGCTGGAGAAGCTGACCGGCGAAAGCCTGCGGGACATCGGTTTCAGCCGGAGCCGCATGTCGCGGCTCGCCGGAGTCCCGGTGCGGCTCCTGCGTACGGGGATCTCGGGTGAACTCGGTTACGAGATCCACGGTCCCGCCGAACAGGCCAACGAGATCTGGTCGGCAACCGTGGAGACCGGACGTCAGTTCGGGATCAGTCAACTCGGCCTGAGGTCCCAGCCGGTGCAGCACATCGAGGCCGGTATCGCGACGAACGGTCTCGACTACCTCCCCGCCTCGATCCTCACCCCCGGGGCGCCCACCCAGTTCCGGACCGGCAGGCCCGGCGGCAGCTACGTGCCGGAGAACGGCATCACGGACTACTTCCGCAAGCCCGCCGAGCTCGGCTGGGGCTTCCGCAAGGGAGTGCCCGGCCGGGACTTCCTCGGGCGGGACGCGCTGGTCGCGGACGCGGCCGGCGGGGAACCCCGGCGGATCCTGGTGGGACTGCACTGGAACACGGCGGACGTCGTCGGCATCCTCGCCGCCTCTCTGGGCGAGGGCGACCTGCCCGACCCCATGGAGCTTCCGCGCGGCCGCGGCCCCGTCTTCGACCAGGTTCTCGTGGACGGACTTCCGGTGGGCGTCTCCACGGGGCGGACCGTCAGCGTGAATCTCCGGTCGACCATCTCGCTGTGCGTGATCGACGAGAGCCGTGCGGCACCCGGAACCGACGTCGTCGTGGTGTGGGGCAGGCCCGGTACGGCGCAGCGCGAGGTCAGGGCAACCGTGACGGCGCTTCCCTTCAAGCCCGACCGGCGGCGAACCGACACATCCGCGTTGTGAGGTGAAGGCAGGCAGGCGGGCGGATCCGGATCGGCGGTTCGGGCCGACGCCCAGGCCGAGGGGAGGAACGCCATGGACCGCATTCTCCTGATGAACAGTTTCGTGACCGTCGCGCAGGCGGGCAGCTTCAGCCAGGCCGCCCGAACCCTCAGGTCCTCGGGATCGCTCGTCTCGCGCCATGTCGCGGAGCTGGAGCGGCAGGTCGGTGTCCGGCTCGTCAACAGGACGGCCCGTTCGGTCAGCCTCACCGAGGCCGGAGTGCGCTACGCCGAGTTCGCGACCCGCATCCTCAAGGAGATCGAGGCCGAGGACGCCGGCATCGCGTGCGTCCACGACCGTGCCGAGGGGAACCTCGCCGTCGTCTCACCCGAGTGGATCGGCAGCCTGGACCTCGGTGACGCGATCGCCGCCTTCGCCACCGCCCATCCCAGGATCTCGGTACGGTTCGAACTGGGCGCCCTGTCCGACCGCACCTACGAATTCCTGGACACCGGCTTCGACGTCGCCCTGCACACCCGAGATCTGCGGGACTCCGGCGTTCGCCTCAAGAAGATCACCTCGTTGCCCTTCGTGCTCTGCGCGTCGAAGGAGTACATCGACAGGCACGGGGCGCTCGCCCACCCGAACGACCTGTCGGCACATGACTGCCTCGTGCACGTCAACGAGCCCGTGTGGCGGCTCGGGCACGGAGCCACCTCGACACTGCACAAGATCCGTAACGTCGCGTACTCGTCCAACTCCTACCTCGCGCTGCAGAAGGCCGCCGTGCACGGCCGGGGCATCGCCCTCCTTCCGGAGGGGCCGGCCCACGACGACCTGATGTCCGGCAAGCTGCTGGCAGTGCTTCCCGGACGTACGGTGCCCGACCGGCCGCTCTACGCCGTCTACGGGCCCGGGCAGCCCGTCCCCCGCAAGATCACCGTGTTCCTCGACTTCCTCGCCCGCTGGTACAAGGACCGGCCACGGGACGGCCGGCCTGCACCGCGTTCGACACGGCCGTGCGCGCTCGGCGGCCTCGTTGCTTCCGTGTCCTCTCACGGAACCGTGCCGCAGTGAGCCCCGACGGACAGGTTCGGCCGGACGGCGGACAGTAAGCGACATGCCACCACGGTCGAAGTCCTGTTGCGCTGAGATGGCCTGATTCATCGCAACCGGCGGGAGGGGGCGGCATGGGCACGTTTGCCGAGTCGGGTCTGGCTTGTTCGGCGACCGGAGCGGACCGGGGGGCCTGCCGGTGTGGCGAGGCCGTCGGAACGGACGGGCCGAAGGCCGCCGAAGAAAGGTTCCGCGGCCTGCTGGAGGCGGCACCCGACGCCATGGTGATCGTGGACGACACCGGAACCATCCGACTCGTCAACGCCCAGACCGAGGCCCTCTTCGGTTACGGCCGCGAGGAACTCCTCGACCGTCCGGTCGAGTTGCTGATGCCGCACCGGTTCCGCGGCCACCACACGGTGCACCGCGACGGGTACGCCGCCAACCGCCAGGTCCGCCCGATGGGCGCGGGGCTCGACCTGCACGGGCTGCGCAAGGACGGCACCGAGTTCCCCGTCGAGATCAGCCTCAGCCCGCTGGAGACCGCGGACGGACTGCTGGTCTCCGCCGCCGTCCGCGACGTCAGCGACCGCAAGGCGGCCGAGGCCCGCATCAACGAACTCGCCGCGCTCGTGGAGTCGTCCCAGGACGCGATCCTCGCGAAGACCCTCGACGGCTACATCACCTACTGGAACGCGGCCGCCCAGCGGCTGTACGGCTACACGGCAGAGGAGGTCATAGGCCGGCACGTGTCGCTGCTCTCCCCGCCCGAACTGCGCGGCGAGATCAGAGCGCTCCTGGAGCGGCTGCTGCACGGCGAGAAGGTCGAGCACTTCGAGACGCTCCGGATGACCAAGGGCGGCGGTCTCCTCGACGTGGACGTCACCCTCTGGCCGACCCGCGACACCGACGGCACGGTCGTCGGGGCGTGCGCCATCGTGCGGGACATCAGCGACCGCAAGCGTGCGGAGGCCGAACTGACCGCGCTGTACGAGCAGCAGCGGCACATCGCGCTCACCCTGCAGCGCAGCCTCATGGGCACGCCGCCCGCGATCCCGGGGCTGGCCACCACGAGCCGCTACCGGCCGGCCACGCAGGGCGCGGGCGTGGGCGGCGACTGGTTCGACCTGATACCGCTGGGCGCCGGCCGGGTCGGCGTCCTCATCGGGGACGTGATGGGCCGCGGCCTCGAAGCCGCCGCGGTGATGGGCCAGTTGCGGTCGGCCGCGCACGCGCTGGCCAAGACCGGTATGCAGCCCCGGCAGCTGATGCAGGCCCTCGACACCTGCGTCCAGGACCTCGACGTACCGGACCAGCTGGTGACCTGCTGCTACCTCACCATCGCCCCGGACGCGGGCACGGTGACCGTCTGCTCCGCCGGTCATCTCCCGACCCTGGTGGCCACCCCCGGCGGCTCCGTCAGCAGACTTCCGGCGCAGGTCAACGCCCCGCTCGGGGTGGGTGACATCCTCTACGAGCAGTCCTCGACGTCCGTACCGCCCGGCGCCACCCTCATCCTCTACACCGACGGCCTGGTCGAGACGCCCGGCAGCGACATCGAGGTCAGGATCGCCGAACTCACCTCGGTACTGGGCGGGTTCTTCACCGCCCCACCGAGTCTGGAGACCGCCGCCGACCACGTCCTGGCCCGGCTGCTGCCGGAGGCCGACAGCCATGACGACGACGTGACGCTCCTGTTCGCCCAACTGCCGGCCGCACCCCCGGCGGCCGCCACGACCGACCTTCCGGCCGTCGCCTCCTCCGTGCCCGAGGGCCGCGCTTTCCTCAGCAAGGCGCTGCTCTCCTGGGACTGCACGGGCCCGGCGGACGAGGCCCTCCTGCTGCTGTCCGAGACCCTCACCAATGCCGTGCAGCACGCCGAGGGTCCCATCGGACTGCACCTGTGCCGCACCGCCACGGACCTCACCGTCGAGGTCAGCGACCGCAGCCCACACCTGCCCCAGCCCCGCAACGCGGCCGGGGACGAGGAGTCGGGCCGCGGCCTGTTCCTGGTCCGCACCCTCGCGGACACCTGGGGCGTGCGTCCCACCGACGAGGGCAAGACGACCTGGTTCACGCTGCGGCTGTGACGCGGCGCACGCCGCTCACGGGCGCGCGGACTGACGGCATCCTCGGCAACGCACGCGGGCGGTGCCACTTCCCCCACGGCCGGCCGGCGCCCCGACCATGAAACGGCCTGCGATGACGGCTGCGACGGAACGGCCGTCCGCTGCCGGACGCGACGGCGGCGACGGCCGTCCTACGATCGCGGTCACCAGGCGGGTCGCCGGAGTCAGCTTTCCGGTTGCCGGTCCCGCGGGGCCCCGGGACCGCCGGGTCGACCCAGTTCGCGCCCTGTGATCATCTCGGACTCGATCCGGACGAACACCGGGTCCGTCATCGGCATCCATGAGCGGGGGCCACCCTGCGCCAGCCGGGCGTGCTCCGCGGGATCGCGCACCACGGAGGCCCGTCCGGTGACGACCACGCTCCAACCGGACCGGTTCTCCGCGTCGAACTCATCCGCCTCGAAGGCCACCACCACGCCCGCGATCGCACGGACCAGAGCGGAACCCGCAGCGGTGCACAGCAGCACCGAGGCATCCGCGTCCACCGAGAAGCTGACGGGGAGGACCGCGGGCAGCGCCTGCTGGGTGTAGACGACGCGACCGACCGGTACCTTGGCGAGCAGGCGCAGGCACTCCTGGCGGTCGAGTACGTGAAAGCCGTCGTTCGGGAGCATTGGCCCATGGTCCTCCTGGTGTATTCGTCGCTGTAGGGCCGACAGGCCCTATGTCGGGCCGGCCCGTAGGCACACCCGGACCCTGCCGGCCGGGCGTGCGCACACGGCGAGTGGACGCGGGCGTCATGACCGCGTGCCGTCATCCGTCTCCCACGCCCAGTCCGATCTCGGCCCAGATGGTCTTGCCGCCGGTCTGGTGGCGGGTGCCCCAGCGCTGGGCGAGCTGGGCGACGAGCAGGAGGCCGCGCCCGCCCTCGTCGTAGGTGCGGGCCCGGCGCAGGTGCGGGGCGGTGCCGCTGCCGTCGGCGACCTCGCAGATCAGCGCGGCGCCGCGGATCAGCCGCAGCTGGACGGGCGGCTGCCCGTAGCGGATCGCGTTGGTGACGAGTTCGCTGACCACCAGCTCGGTCGTGAACGCCACGTCCGGCAGGTGCCAGGCCTCCAGCTGCGCGAGTACCCGGGCGCGGGCGTCGGCCACCCGGGCCGGGTCGGCGGGCACGTCCCAGGCGGCGACCTGGTCGGCGTCGAGCGCCCGGGTGCGCGCGAGGAGCAGGGCGACGTCGTCCTCGGGCCGCGGGGGAAGCAGCGCCCGGAGCAGCTCGTCGCACAGCGTTTCCAAAGGCCGGGGCACGGACTGGTCGAGGCATCGGAGCAGCCGCGCCTGCCCGTTCCCCAGATCGTGCCGGGCACCCTGCAGCAGGCCGTCGGTGTACAGCGCGAGGAGGCTGCCCGTCGGCAGTTCCCACTCGACGGTCTCGAACGGCAGACCCCCCACTCCCAGCGGCGGGCCGGGCGGCACGTCGACGAGCTCCGCAGCTCCGTCCGGCCGGACGACGGCGGGTGGCGGATGGCCGGCGCTGGCGGCCGTGCACCGGCGGGAGACCGGGTCGTAGACCACGTACAGGCAGGTGGCGATGACATCGGTCGGGACGGCGAGCTCGGGCTCGTGGTCCGCGCTGCTCTCCTCCTCGGCCGCGAGGAGGGTGACCAGGTCGTCGAGGTGGGTCAGCAGTTCGTCGGCGGGGAGCTCGACGTCGGCCAGGGTGCGCACGGCGGTCCGCAGCCGTGCCATGGTGGCCGAGGCCCGCAGCCCGTGGCCCACCACGTCGCCCGCCACCAGGGCGACCCGGGCGCCGGAGAGCGGGATCACGTCGAACCAGTCGCCGCCCGGCCCCGCCCGGGTGCGGGCCGGGAGGTAGCGGTGGGCCACCTCGACCGCGTCCTGGGCCGAGAGCCGGCTCGGCAGGAGGCTGCGCTGCAGGGCCAGGGCGGTGCCGCGTTCGAGGGTGTACCGGCGGGCGTTGTCGACGGCCACGGCGGTACGGGCGGCGATCTCCTCGGCCAGCAGCAGGTCGTCATGGGTGAAGGGGTCCTCGCGCCGGTGCCGGACGAGGACCGCCACGCCGATCGTGATGTCACGGGCGCGCAACGGGACGACCATGATCGAGTGGATCCCGAACCTGCGGACCACACCCGACCGCTCGGGATCGGCCTGCACCCAGGCCCGGATCGCCTGGTCCTCGGTGGTGTGCAGCGAGGACCTGCCGGTGGCCAGGCAGCGGACGGGGGGCGCGGAGGCCGGGTAGCTGTCGGTCTCCCCGGGCCGGATCAGTGCCTCGGGCGCGCTGGGCAGCACGGACTGCTGCGCCGCGCGGCGCAGCAGGACGGTGCCTGCCGTGGAAGGCTTCGGCTCGATGCCGCGGCACAGGGAGTCGAGCAGGTCGACGGTGATGAAGTCGGCGAGCCGGTCCACCGTGACGTCGGCCATCTCCTGCGCGGTGCGCATCATGTCCAGGGTGCTGCCCACCCGGGCGCTGATGTCGTTGAGCAGCGTGAGCCGCTCCCTGGCCAGGTACTGCTCGCTGACGTCGAGCGCGGAGACCTCGGCGTGCCGTACCCGGCCCGCCGGTGTGACGAGCGGGGAGACGGTGACGGACCAGACCTTCTCCGGGGCGTCCGGCTGGGCCCGCCCCCGGACGTGGAAGTCCTCGGGTTCACCTGTTTCGAGGACCCGGCCCATGCCGTCCTCGACCCGGTGGCACAGGTGCGGCGGCAGGATCTCCGTGACACGCCGGCCGCGCATCCGCTCCTCGCTCAGTCCGAGTTCCCGCGTGGCACCGGCGCTCGCCCGCACGGCCCGCAGCGCGGAGTCGTACACCATCACGGGCAGCCGGCACTGGGCGAACGCCTCGTCCCCCGTCACCAGGTCGGGCCGTGGCCGTTCCGGTGGCGTCACCACGAGGAGCCGCTGGGCGCGGCCCTCGCGGTCGACCAACGGATACGCACGCACCCACACGGTCACGGGGCGGCCGTCCCGGTGCCGGAGCAGGGCCGTCGTCGCGGTCCCGCCAAGGGGCGGAAGGCCGTTCACGCTCCCCGCTTCCGAGGCGACCAGACGGCTGACGTGGTTGCCGACGGCCTCCTGGCAGGGGTAGCCCAGCAGACGCTCGGCGCCGGGGCTCCACCGCCTCACGATTCCCCGGTCGTCGACGACCGCCGTGGCCGGGTCGACCGGATCGGGCGGTGTGCCGGGACTCCCGCCGAGTGGGTTGGCATCGCGCATGTCGGTCACCGCCTGTTCTGCCCGCTCGGACACCGTGGCCTCCGGACGAACGCCGGAAGGGCCGGGGATGCCCGAGACGGCCGCTCTCACCGCGTCGACCACGTCCCTCGCTTCTGTCGTTCCCATCGTTGTCCACTCGCTCCCGCGCGGCACTTCCATCGCCCTTCCTGCCGTCGCCCCTCGCGCGGAACCGTCCGGCCTCCGGGGCGGACAGCGGCCTTACCGGTGTCGCCACCGGTGGGCCGAAGGGCTTCGGCGCGGAGGCGACGGCCGCGATGACGTGCGGTGCGAGCCACCTGCCACAGGCCGTAGCGGGCCGGCCGCGCGGGGTGCTGCAGGAGGCGCGGCTCGCGGTCGAGGGTGCCCCGGACCGGCGGCCCGGACCCCGGCGTGCGCTCAGCTGGTCTTGTCGCCCCACCGGGGTCCCACGAGCGCCCATTCCCTGCCCCACTCCTCGATGCGGCGCCGGTCGAGCAGCCGTCGGGCGACCGCGCCCCCACCGAAGACAAGGCCTCCGAGAGCGGCCGCCGCCGCGGTGCCCAGGGCGCCCGACTCGATCGCGGCTTCCGTGGGGTCCGGAGGCGCCGAGGCCAACCGGCCGGCGCGGTCCTGCCAGACCGTGACCTCGGACCCTGCCTTGAGACCGGCGTCCGCCAGGGTCCGGCCCGTGTGCGTCGCGCCGTCGGCTGTGGTCCAGCGCACCGTCGTCGCCCGGCGATCGGTCGTGGTGCCGATGGCGGGGGTCGCGCGCGGCACGTCGTCGAGAAGCACGATGCCGTCGTGGCGCCGCAGCGGGTTGCTCCGCCACCGCCACAGCCATTTCCTCGCGTACTTGCCACTGGGCATCGGTCCGCACCTCCTTCCAGTCGTCCTGGTGACATCCCCGAAGGTGACAGCCGGCGCCGTGCCGGTGCATGAGCCGACCTGGTGCCGTCACAGGGCCGATCGGCACCAACTCCGCGGCCTGGGGCGCCCAGTGACGCCATCCGGGCTGAACGGCCCCTGCCCCGTGGGCCGTTCGGCCGTTGCCCGGGTTCCATCGGCATCTGCTGAGGGCCGGGGCGCACGAGGAGCATCGTCCGGAGAATCCGCCGCGCGGTGTCGATCGGCGCTGCCGTCGCACCGCCGGCCGAGGGAAGGAGAGGTACGACCATGACCCTGCGTCACATAGCCGTCGGAGTCGACGGCTCTCTGACCTCCGTGCGAGCTCTGGACCGGGCCGCGGCCGAGGCCGTACGGCACGGTGGCACGCTGCGCGTGCTGTACGCGGTTCCCGACCTCGACGAGGCCGCACCGGTCCTGGCCTACGCCGTCTCCCGCACCGGTGAGCGGTGTCCGGGGCTGTCCGTCGAGACCGTCGCGGTCGAGGGGGGCGTGGTGCACGCCCTGGCGCGCGCGAGCGAGGACGCGGTTCTCACCGTGGTGGGCAACCGCGGCTTGGGCACGGTGGCGGGTTCGGCGCTCGGTTCGGTGAGCCTGAGGCTGGCCGCCCTCGCCCGCGGACCGCTCCTGGTCGTCCGCGGGGACCACCCCTGCGACGAGGGCAGGCCCGTGGTGCTGGGTCTTGCCGACGACTCGGACATGCGGGCGGCGGAGTACGCCTTCCAGGAGGCCGAACGGCGCGGCGTGAACCTCCGTGTCCTGCATTCCCGGACGCGTCGGCACACCACCCCCGAACTGCCCTCGCTCACGGGGGTCCGCAGTTCCGGGCCGGAGCGGACGGCCATGGAGAGCCGGGCCGAGGAGGCCGTGGCGCGCTACGCCCTCGGTCACCTCCACGACCAGCACCCCGACATCGTCGTGGAGTCCGATACGGTCCGTACCGCCCCCGCCCCCGCACTGCTGACCTCGTCCCGGGAAGCCGCCGTGGTGGTCGTCGGTGCCCACCGCCGTACCGGTGTGTTCGGACCGCGCCTGGGTCCGGTCGTCCACACGCTGCTGCACCGGTCGCACTGCCCCCTGATCGTCGTACCGGAGGGATGAAAGCCCGCTGCCACGGCCGACGTCCTGCCACCCGGGATCCGGAGCGGCACCGCGGGGAAGCGGTGCCGCTCCGGTCGTCCTGCGTCTCCCGCGCTGCTCCTCCGAGCGCCCGGGACCGTGGTGTCATGCCGGGCGAGAGCCCTCGTCGGTGCCGTCGGTGTCCGTGCCGGGGGACCGCGTGCGGCCGCCGCGCCACGGCGGGGTGGCCGTTCGGCGTCCGTCGCTCCAGGACCGGGCGGCCCTGTCCGTCTGGCGGCGCAGTCGGTCCTGGAGCCGGTCGACGGCCTCCGTGGCCGTAGCCTCATCGGCTCGTGCGCGATCCTCGACAGCAGCCGGTCCGGCCGGGTCCCGGGACTCTCCAGCAGTGCGCGGGCGAATCCGGCGATCGAACCGGCCAGCGCACGGCGCTGGCCGCCGCTCGCCTGGTTGCCGCGGTTGAACATGCCGTCGAGAAGTTCTGGCCGGTCGTGGGGCGGCGGACTCTGCGGACAGCATGGAAACTCCCTGTCAGGACGGATGAGGGGAACGGACCGGCGGTGGCCGGATGCGGCCGGGCGGGCTACGCGTCGCGCCGGTAGTAGGCGGCCCGCATGAGCCGTCGCATGTCGTCGAGCAGGGGCATCCGAGGGTTGGCGGGGGCGCACTGGTCCTCGAAGGCGTTCAGGGCCTGCTGGGGGAGTGCGTCGAGGAAGGCCGTCTCGTCGACGCCCAGAGCCTGGAACGACGATTCGATGCCCACGGCGTTCCGGAGCCGCTCCACCGCCGCGGCCAGTGACTCGACGCCCTCCGCCGCGGTGGCGGCCGGCAGGCCCAGGGCGCGGGCGATGTCCTGGAAGCGTTCGGGAGCGCGGTAGTGCTCGTACTTCGGCCAGCCGGTGAGCTTGGTGGGGACGGTGCCGTTGTAGCGGATGACGTGGGGCAGCAGGACGGCGTTGGTGCGGCCGTGCGCGATGTGGAAGGTGGCGCCGAGCGTGTGCGACATGGCGTGGACGATGCCGAGGAAGGCGTTGCCGAACGCCATGCCGGCGATGGTGCCGGCGTTGTGCATCTTCTCCTGGGCCTCGGGTCGGGCCGCACGGTCGTTCACCGCCGCCTCGATGTTCTCGAAGACCAGCCGGATCGCGTGCAGGGCGAGTCCGTCGGTGAAGTCGCTGGCGTAGACCGACACGTACGCCTCGATGGCGTGGGTGAGCGCGTCGAAGCCGCTGTCGGCCGCGAGCGCGGGCGGGAGTCCGGCGGTGAGGAGCGGGTCCACGATGGCCACGCTGGGGGTGAGCGCGTAGTCGGCCAACGGGTACTTCTTGCCGGTGGCCGGGTCGGAGATCACCGCGAAGGGGGTGACCTCGGCACCCGTGCCCGACGTCGTGGGGATGCACACCAGGCGGGCGAGCTTCCCCAGCACCGGGAAGCGGAAGGCGCGCTTGCGGATGTCGGAGAACTTGTGCCGCATGTCGGCGAAGTCGACGTCCCTGCCCTCGGCCTGCTGTTCGTACAGCAGCCACATCACCTTGGCCGCGTCCATCGGGGAGCCGCCGCCCAGGGCGATGATGGTGTCCGGGCGGAAGTCCCCCATGAGGCGGGCGCCGCGCCGGACGGAGTCGATGCTGGGCTCGGGTTCGACGTTGTCGATGACCTGGACGGTGACCGGTTCCCGGCGCCGCCGCAGTACTTGCTCGACCCGGTCGACGAGGCCGAGCCGGGTCATCGTCGCGTCGGTGACGACGGTGACGCGGTGGACGTCCGGCATGGAGGTCAGATACCGGACGGACTGCGGCTCGAAGTAGATCTTCGGCGGGACCTTGAACCACTGGAGGTTGTTGCGGCGCACGGACACCCGCTTGACGTTGAGCAGTTGGGCTGCGGAGACGTTGTTGGACACCGAGGTGCTGCCCCAGGAACCGCAGCCGAGCGTCAGTGACGGCAGCAGGCTGTTGTAGATGCCGCCGATCGCGCCCTGGGAGGAAGGGGCGTTGACGATGACCCGTACCGTCTTCATACGACGGCCGTACGCCTCGGCGAGTTCGAGGTCACCGGTGTGGATGACGGCGCTGTGGCCCTGCCCGTGGAAGGCGACCATGTCCGCGGCCAGGTCGAAGCCCTGCTCCGTGGAGCCGGCCCGCAGGACGGCGAGGACCGGGCAGAGCTTCTCGCGGGTGAGCGGCTCCTGCGGACCGACCTGGCCGGCCTCGACGAGGATGAGCGAGGTGCCGGCCGGCACCGTGAACCCGGCCCGCTCGGCGATCCACACCGGACTCTGCCCGACGGCCGCGGAGTTCACCTTGGGCTCGCAGCCCGCGCCCGCGGTCCCGTCGGCGGGGAACAGAAAGGCCTCCAGCTTCGCCTTCTCCTCGGCGGTCGCCAAGTGGGCATGCAGCGCCCCGAATTCGGCGAGAACCGCGTCGTAGACCCGGTCGTCCAGGATGACGGCCTGTTCGGAGGCGCAGATCATGCCGTTGTCGAACGACTTGGACAGCACCAGGTCGTTCACGGCCCGTCGTATGCCGGCGCTGTGGTGGACGTAGGCGGGGACGTTGCCGGCCCCGACACCGAGTGCGGGCTTGCCGGCCGAGTAGGCGGCCTTCACCATGGCGTTGCCGCCGGTGGCGAGGATCAGCGAGACGCCCGGGTGGCGCATCAGGGCGCCGGTCGCTTCGACCGACGGAGTCTCGATCCACTGGACGCAGTGCTCCGGAGCGCCCGCCGCGACCGCCGCGTCGCGCACGATCCTGGCAGCCTCCGCGCTGCAGTTCTGGGCGGAGGGGTGGAAGGCGAACACCACCGGGTTGCGGGTCTTCAGCGCCATGAGGGCTTTGAAGACGGTGGTGGAGGTCGGGTTGGTGACGGGGGTGACGGCGCACACCACCCCGACCGGCTCGGCGACCTCGATCATGTCGTCGATGTCGTCGCGGGCGATGACACCGACCGTCTTCATCGGGCCCATGCTGTGCGTGACGTACTCGCAGGCGAACATGTTCTTGGCGGCCTTGTCCTCGAACACGCCGCGTCCGGTCTCCTGCACGGCAAGTCGCGCGAGGCCGGTGTGCTGGTCGAGGGCGGCGACCGAGGCCTTCTTCACGATGTGGTCGACCTGTTCCTGGTCGAGCCCCTCGTAGTCGGCGAGCGCCTTGAGCCCGTTGGTCACCAGGCGGTCCACCGCGACGGCGATGTCGGACGGCGCGTCGGCGGGTTCGGCGGTCGCGCTGCGGTCGGCGTGGCGGGTCATGTCGGCAGGCCTCCGTGGTGGAAGGGCGGCGACCGCACGGGTGGCGGCGCGGGAGGGAGCGGCACCCCGGGGGATGGGCACCGCTCCCATCAGCAGCGTCTCTCGTCAGCGGTGGTGTCCCCAGGGCCCGATGGTCCCCTTGAGGGACTGATCGGCCCGGGCCGTCGGGGCCGGATGTCCCGTCCGCCGCCGCTGGGCGCTGCGCTGGAATCGCCGCGATGCGCCGTCGTTCGTCCGCGGCGCCGTCGCGGCGGTCGTGCTCACGCGGCGGCAGCCGTACCGGCAATGCGGCCCTGCGTCCCTGCGGGGCGCTGCCGAGCGGCAGCGGACGTCACTCGACCCTCAGTCGTGGTGCGCACCGGAGGAGTGGGCGCCGTCGGCCGCGTGGGGGTCGTCGGCGCGGCAGGAGAGGCCGTTGACGACGCCGACAACTCCGTCCACCCGGTACGTCATCCGGATCGCGGTCGGAATGTCGCCGTGGTGCGGTACGGCTCCGGAAAGGGTGACCATGCCGTCCCGGACCGAGACGGTCACGCTGTCGGCCGGGAGCCCGAGCGTGAGGTCCACCACCTCGTCGCGGACCTCCCGGCCGATCTCGTCGTCCGTGCGCAGGAAGACCCGCAGCAGGTCACGGCGGGTGGCGATGCCGATCAGGCGGTCCTCCTCGTCCACCACGGGCAGGCGCTCGACGCCGTGCCGCTCCATCACACGTGCGGCGTCCGCTATCCGCTGTTCCGGATGCACGGTGATCGCGGGCGTCGACATCAGGTCCCGGGCCGTGACGGTGTCGGCGACGGCACCGGGACGAGGGCGCCCGAGGCGGCCCGACGGGTGGCGCCGTGACCGCCGCGCCCGGTCGGCCGGGGACCCGGCCGCCTGGCGACGGACCAGGTCCGTCTGCGAGACGACGCCCACGACCTTGTCGTCGTGGTCCACGACGGGCAGACCGCTGATCCGGTGCCGGTCCAGCAGCCGTACGACGTCCTTGAACGATGTCTCCGGGCGTGCCCCGACGACATCGGAGGTCATCACCTCACCGACGATGCGGGCCATGGCGGCCACCTCCTTTCCGGCCGGGCCGGGGCTCGGGGACGCGAGCCCGGCCCGGCGCTCACCTGCTGTCGCTCGACCCGGCCCCGGACAGTGTGGCCCGCCCGGCCTCCAGGCGGGCGACCGGGACGCGGAACGGCGAGCAGGAGACGTAGTCCAGTCCGGCCTCGTGGAAGAAGTGGACGGAGTCGGGGTCGCCGCCGTGCTCGCCGCACACGCCGATCTTCAGGCCGGGGCGGGCGGCGCGCCCCTCGTCGACGGCGATCCGGACCAGCCGGCCCACGCCGTCGCGGTCTAGGCTCTCGAAGGGCGAGGTGGCGAAGATGCCCTTGTCGAGATAGGCGGAGAAGAACGCAGCCTCGACGTCGTCGCGGGAGAAACCCCAGGTGGTCTGGGTCAGGTCGTTCGTGCCGAAGGAGAAGAACTCCGCCTCCTCGGCGATCCTGCCCGCGGTGAGCGCGGCCCTCGGCAGCTCGATCATGGTGCCGACGGGGCAGTGCACGGGCACGCCGGTCTCCTCGGACACCTCGGCCAGGACCCGCTCCACCTCCGTCCGCTCGATGCGCAGTTCCTCGACGGCGCCGACCAGCGGCACCATGATCTCCGCCTCGGGGGAGCCCCCGGCCCTCGTACGCGCCACGACCGCCTCGGCGATCGCCCGCACCTGCATGGCGACCAGGCCGGGCACCACCAGGCCCAGGCGTACGCCGCGCAGCCCGAGCATCGGGTTCTCCTCGTGCATGCGGTCGACCGCGTCGAGCAGCTCGGTGTCGTGCGGGTCCGGGTGTCCGCCCCGGGCCTCGGCGGCGGCGATCCGCACGGCGAGGCCGGTGCGGTCGGGCAGGAACTCGTGCAGGGGCGGGTCGATGAGCCGGATGGTGACCGGCAGGCCGTCCATCGCCTCCAGGATGCCGATGAAGTCCTGGCGCTGGAGCGGCAGCAGCGCGCTCAGTGCCTGCCTCCGCTCGGCCTCGTCGCGGGCCAGGATCATCGCCTCGACCAGCTTGCGCCGCTCGCCGAGGAACATGTGCTCGGTACGGCACAGTCCGATCCCCCGCGCGCCGAACCGCCGGGCGCGGGCGGCGTCCTCCGGGGTGTCGGCGTTCGCGCGCACCTCCAGCCGGGCCGTGCGGTCGGCCTGCTCCATGGTCCGGGCCACGGACTCGACCAGTCCGGCCGACCGCTCGCCCGTCTCGAAGTACCGCATCACCGCGGAGTCGACCAGCGGGGCGGCGCCCAGGTACACGGCCCCTGCGGATCCGTCGACGGAGATGACCGTGCCCTCTTCGACGACGGTCTCACCCACGGTGAAGCGACGGCCCTGGGCGTCCACCGCGATCTCCTCCGCACCGCAGACGCACACCGTGCCCATGCCGCGGGCGACCACGGCGGCGTGACTGGTCTTGCCGCCCCGGCTGGTCAGCACCGCCTGTGCGGCGATCATGCCCGGCAGGTCGTCGGGGGTGGTCTCCTGGCGGACGAGCACGACCTGCTCGCCCGCGGCGGCCCGGCGGACGGCCTCGGCGGAGTCGAACACGGCGGCGCCCACGGCCGCGCCCGGTGAGGCGGGAAGGCCGTGCGCGAGCGCCTCGCCGACGGCGGAGGTGTCGAACCGTGGGAACATCAGCCGGGCGAGCCCGTCCCCGGCGACCCGGCCCAGTGCCTCGGCGGGGCCGATCAGGCTCTCGTCCACCAGCTCGGAGGCGATGGCGAACGCGGCCTCGGCGGTGCGCTTGCCGACCCGGGTCTGGAGCATCCAGAGCCGGCCGCGCTCGATGGTGAACTCGATGTCGCACAGATCCCGGTAGTGCGCCTCCAGGGTCTCCATGTGACCGCGCAGCCGAGCGTGGGAGACGGGGTCGAGCTCTTCCAGATCGGCCAGTGACACGGTGTTGCGGATGCCGGCCACGACGTCCTCGCCCTGGGCGTTTGGCAGGTAGTCGCCGTACAGGCCCGGGCGCCCGGTGGCGGGGTCGCGGGTGAAGGCGACACCGCTGCCCGAGTCGGAGCCGAGGTTGCCGAAGACCATGGTCTGCACGTTCACCGCGGTGCCGAGGTCGTCGGGGATGTGCTCGCGGCGCCGGTAGATCCGGGCGCGCTCGCCGTTCCAGGACCCGAAGACGGCGAGGACGGCCCGCCGTAGCTGCTCGTCCGGGGACTGCGGGAAGTCCTCACCGGTCTCCCGGCGGATCAGGGTCTTGTACGTCTCGACGAGCCCGGCCAGATCCGGCGCGTCCAGGCCCAGGTCGTCCGTTGCGCCCCGGTCGCACTTGAGGTCGGCGAGAGCTGTCTCGAACAGTCCGCTGTCGACACCCATGACCGTACTGCCGAACATCTGTATGAGGCGGCGGTAGGAGTCCCAGGCGAAGCGCTCGTTCCCGGCCACCTTCGCCAGGCCGAGCACGGAGTCGTCGCCGAGACCGATGTCCAGGACCGTCTCCATCATGCCGGGCATGGAGAAGCGTGCTCCGGAGCGGACGGACAGCAGCAGCGGATCGTCGGGCTGCCCCAGCCTCCGGCCGGCCGCCTTCTCCAGAGCCGCCAGATGCTCCGAGATCTCCTCGGTCAGCCCGTGCGGCTCACTGCCGGCGGTGAGAAAGGTCCGGCAGGCCTCGGTCGTCACGGTGAAGCCCGGTGGCACCGGCAGCCCCAGCCGGGTCATCTCGGCCAGGTTCGCCCCCTTGCCGCCGAGCAGGCCGGCCAGGTCACGGCCGCCCTCAGCGAAGTCGTACACGTAACGGACCATGATGTCGGTCTCCTCCGTCGGGCCTCGGCTGGATGCTCTCCAGCGTCTGCCCGCCGGTGTCGGAGGGGGCAGGTGCTTGTCGGTCCCCTCCGGTGGGCCGGTCGGCCCAGGCGGATCCGTCGCTGCCGTCGGGGCGTGCCGCACACGGTCCACGCACGCGTCCGCCGGCGACGCCTGGGGCCGGCTGTTCCTGACTAGCTCTTCTGCAGTGCGCGGGTGACCCCGGCGATGACGGCGGTCGTCAGCACCCACCCGAAGGCGATCAGCAGATAGGCCAGCCACTGGAGGCTCCCGCTCGTCCAGTACCAGGCCGTGCGCTGCCCCAGGCCGCCGATGGGGATCAGAAGGTCGAGCGTGTAGACGAGGGGCTGGAACGGCGGGCCCTCGCCTCGCTGGACCGGACGAGGGGAGTGGCCGCCGAAGGACAGCGTGCCCAGCAGGGTCAGCGCGAGGAGCCAGACGCCGGCCAGCCAGGGACGGTAGCCGTAGCCGACGGTCACGTCGAGCAGGTGCCCCCACGCCCGCGCTGCCGGGGGCAGTGTGCGGCGCCTGTGGCGCTGTCTGGCCAGGAGCACGCGGCGGGCCTCGTCGTCGTGGCCGGACTTCCGGTACCAGCTCGCCAACTGCTCGTACGGCTGGGGGTTGTAGCCGGGACTGCGCCGTATCCACGCCACGCGCTCGGCCACGGAGTTCCGCCGCCCCACTGCTTCCCGTCTCCCGTCCGTCTTGATGGAACCGTAGACGAAGCCGTCCAACTCCACGACCTCGGGCCAGCTGTGCTCGCCGTCGTGCAGGTAGGACACCTGCGCACCTTGCAGGTCCACGGCGCCGGACGGCGCTGCGGCGAGGCCGAGGTCGAAGTCGACCGCCTGCATCAACGGGGCCGACAGGGAGGGACCGCTGCCGTCCGGCGGCCCGTTCAGGACGGCCCCCGAGAAGCTCAGACCGGCCGAGATCCGGGCACCCCGCAGCCCTACGGTCCCGTTCGCCACGAACCCGTCGGAGAGGATGACCGTCGAGGCCACGGAGTTCTCCAGATTGAGCGCCAGGCCGCGCGGGCTGGGCTCCTCCAGCCGCGCGCCGTTCATGTACAGGCCGCCAGGCAACTGTGCACCCGGGAACCGTACTTCGCCCCGTGCGACGAACCCGGGGCGACAGAAGAATCCTCCTTCCATGACGAGGCCGCCGGCGGCCAGGGCCCACCCGCCGGGCGCGTTGAGCTCGGCCTTGTTGAGGATCACGCCGCCGGCCACCCGGGCGTTGGTGAGGGACAGGGCGGTGATGCGGTGGTGGAAGTGGGAGGGGGCGCCGCTCTCGACGACCGAGTGCGCCAGGTCCAGGTTCCCCTCGATACGCGTGGCCCCGGCCTCGACGCCAGGCACCCGGCAGCTCCTGAGAACCAGCGTCTGGGTCGTGGCCCCGAGCAGGTTCACCGCCTGCTCGAACCAGCACCCTTCCAACCAGAGGGTGTATGCCAGCTGCGCGCCGGCCAGGTTGAGCGGTCCGACGATCCGCGCCCCGGCGAGCCGCAGACAAGGTACGGCGCCGGGCTGCCCGCTGTGCGCGCCCAGCATCAACGCCGCGATCACGGAGGCCCGAACCGTCCGCTCCGGCCCCCATCGCCCGCCCTCGGCGACACGGTCGTCCCCGGGCGCGTCCGCGCGCAGGTCCACGGCTCGCCCTTCGGGAAACGCGTTCCACAACTCACGCTCCGGCGAAGTCAACTCGTCGTATGAGAACACTCGTGCAGCGTAGTGATCCTGCTACGCGCCTCTCCCGTGCTTGTTTCTCACGCTGCGCCCGACCACGCCCGCCGGAGGGAGGCGAAGGCCGCCCCGAAGGAGCCGGCGGGGCCTGCCCGGGACCAGACCGGCGTCGCACCCGTGGGCCGGAAACATGATCCCCGGCCCACGTCGTCGCCGGAGCGCGGAGTTCGTGTCCGCGTCAGCGGCCGTCGGCCGTCACGTGCGGAACTCCCGGTGGTCGTCGCTCTTCCCGAAGTAGTGCCGTTCCTCGACGAACTCCCGCTCACCGGGGCGCAGGACGGTCCCCGGCGTCGACAGGACCGCGATCAGTCCGGATGTGACCGCCGCAGCCGGGCGGCGGTTCAGAGCTTGCGCAGCCAGTCGTCGGCGATGCCGTGCACGACGCCGCCCGCCGGCCGCACGTGCCTGTCGTCCAGCCGGAAGGACAGGTGGTCGACGACGTCCACGACGCCGTCCGGCCGACGGGTCACACCGACTGCGACGGTATGTCGCTGAACGGTATGCCGTACCGCGCCGTGACGACTTCGTCGACCAGGAGAGCGCCGATCCTCGTGGGCCTCATGGCCGTGCCTCCCTTTCCCGATGGCGACTGATGCGAACACCACCTGGGCCGAGCGGGCACGGGCGGGGCCGAGCAGCCCTCGATTCCCCTGCCCGGCCGGTGGCGGGCCGACGCCGAGGGGCCGTACGGCCCTGGGAGGGGACCGGGCAGCCTCTGCCCTCGCGCAGGCCGCGGCGCGACGCTGGTACGGACAGCATGGTTCACTTCCCCGGTTCGGCGACGTCCGGGCCGACGTCGCGGGATGGACTCGTTTCCACGGTCCCTGGGGGAGGCCGCCGGACAACAGGTCCCGGACGGCCCTTCCGAGGGCCGGTGGACCCCGGTCCGAGGTGGCCTGGGCCGAGCGGCCTTCCCGGGGTGCGTGCTTCAACGCCGGTGCATGGTCTCCAGAGCGGCCGCCAGGACACGGGGATCGTGGTGGCCCTTGTAGACGGGAGGCGGCTGCTTGTCGAGGTGGAGCAGCCGGGACACCGCCGTCCACGCCGTGCGTACGGAGTACTCGACCGTGAAGACGACGTCGTCCGGCACCTCCGCGAACTGCCCGATGAAGGCGAGGTTGACCGAGCCCTCGGGGACGACCTCGGGGCGGTCGTCACGACGGCGGTTCAGGAACTGGCTGGTGATGTAGGGCATCACGCACGGGATGACCGTCGACGTTTCGAGGACCCGGGCACTGGTCCGGTCGTCGAAGTGCAGGTGGTGCAGGACCTCTTCGAGGATCTCCCGGCCCGAGCACATGGTCATGGGCTTGGGCGTGTGGTTGCCGGCGCGGCCGGGGAAGAGGCCGTAGCCCCACCAGACCGAGACGCCCTCGGGCTGGTCCCGGTAGACGGGCTGGCGGTTGGCGACGATGGTGAGCAGCCAGTTGGAGTCGGTGAACGTCATCAGCCCGCCCCTGCCGGTCTCACGGCCGCTGAACCCGGCCAGGGCGTCGAGGAAGGCGGGGTCCTTGGCGGTGACGGTGAAGGACTCCCAGCGGGACTCCTTCACGTGCTTGTCGAAGGCGTCGGGGTTCCCGAAGTTCTCGTGTCCGCGGGCCAGCCGGTGCCACAGCAGCCAGGCGTCCGAGCGCTGGGGAGGCGGAGGCGGGGGAGAGGTGTGCGTGCCGCGGCTGGAGGCGTCGGTCATGGAGCCGTTGGTGACCAGGACCAGGTCCTCGGGGGCGACGGCGATCCGCTCCTCGCGGCCAGCCCGGGACACGCGGACGGCTTCCACCGTCCTGCCGTTCTTCCCGGCGGCGAAGTCGAGGTCGGTCACCGTGCATCCGGGATGGATGGTCACCCCGTGCTCGCGCAGCCAGGCGGCCAGCGGGCGCACGAGCGAGTCGTACTGGTTGTACCGGGTCCGGTGGATACCGGACATGGAGCCGAACTCCGGGAACAGGTGGATGAAGCGGCGGAGGTAGCGGCGGAACTCGATGGCGCTGTGCCAGGGCTGGAAGGCGAACGTGGTGCACCACATGAACCAGAAGTTCGTGGTGAAGAAGTGCTCGCCGAAGCAGTCGGTGATCCGTTTGCTGTCCAGGTGGCCCTCGGGAGCGGCCAGACACCGGACCAGGTCCAGACGATCACGCTCGGAGAACCCCATGGAGCCGGTGGCGGCGATCTTGCCGTCACCGTCGACCAGCCGCGCGATGTCGTCCCAGGCGAACTCCTCGTGCCCGGCCAGGATCTCCTGTGTCACGGACACCGAGGGATCGTCGAGCGTGGGAATTCCGGACAGCAGGTCGTAGGTGCAGCGGAACTCCGCCTCGAACATCCGGCCGCCGCGCATGGTGTAGCCGGCCTCCGCCGTGCCACCCGCGTCCAGACTGCCGCCGATGCCCATCTGCTCCTCGAAGAGGTGGATGTCCGCCCCGTCGAAGCCACCGTCGCGGATCAGGAACGCCGCCGCGGCGAGCGCCGCGACCCCGCTGCCCACCAGATATGCCTTCGCCATCAGAACACTCCTCGTCGCTCGCGTCCGTGGATCGGGAACCGCGCCTCCTACGTTTTCCTGCGCGAGCGGTGTCGTCAGTGGGCCATTGGTCACCGGCCGGGGCCGGACGGCCCCGGCGGACCGGCGCGCATCACCTCAGGAAGCGCGCCATGGTGTCGGCACGGGCAGACGCGGAGACGGAGGTCCCTCCGGGCCGTATCCGGCACGTATCACCATCTGCGCGTGGCGAGGGCGTCCGCTCGCCGACGGGAGGATCAGCCGGTCACGCAGATCGGGCCATTCCAGTGCCTGGTCGAGGAGTGAGGCTCGCACGCCGTGCGCCGTGGCCACCAGCAGGACGTGTTCGAGAGCCTGACCCGCGCGCAGCCAGTCGGCCCGGCGGTCGTGGTCGGTCGACAGGACGAGGAGGTGCGGACGGTGTTCGAAGGGGACCGCGGTCAGCGCGCCCGGACGCCGGTGAGTGCCGAAGTCCCGCATCGGGACGCGATCCAGGAAGTCCTGGGGGCCGAGGACCTCGGGCGCCAGCCCGTCGGCCGCACGGCCGCTCGCGCGGACCCACCGGCGGCTCTCCGCCGCTCGGTCGGTGTCGGCGTTGTTGCGGTGTTCCGCCTGGCCGATCAGCCGGAGCAGGGGATCCACGTCCGCGGGCGACACGAGGTCGAGGTGGGCGCCGTCGGCACCGGCGGCGTCGCGGAGTTCCCTGACCACGGCGGTCGGCAGCGCCCGGTCCGAGAAGGGGAAACGGCAGCTGTGGCGCCGCCACACCGCTTCGTACAGGGCTGGGGGCACCGATGTCCTGGAGGCGCCGGCGAGACGCACCGTGGCCAGCAGGTCCGGTTGTTCCGGACGGGGCGGCAGCCGGGGCACCGGCTCCCAGCCGAAGTGCACGGCCGCGACCCTGGGGTTGAAGAGGGCGCAGCCGACCGAGACGTGCAGGGCCCTGCCGGTCGGGTCGGTGTGGCGCAGGGCGCGCCCGGTGGCGGCGCGCATCTGGAGGGTGAGCGCCCCGGGGTCCAGGCGGAAGCGCCAGGGCTGCGTGGTGTGGACCGACGGCGCGGCAACGGCGGCGGCGACCAGTTTCTCCAGGGTGTACGCGTCGAGAGCCGTGGCGGACATGGTGACTCCTTCCCCGACCGGGCCGCACCGGTGCGAGGCAGGACCGGTGCGGCGGCTGCTTCGGGCATCTCCGGCGGCGATGCACGGCGGCCGGGGCCGTTCGGCCTCACCAGGCTCTGCGCACGGTTCACCGCACCGGTCGGTCCCCGGTCTCCGGCTGTTCCAGGTGGGAGGCGAGGACGGCGGCCTGGACGCGGCGCTGGACGCCCAGCTTGGCCAGGAGCCGGGAGATGTGGTTCTTGACGGTCTTCTCGGAGAGGTAGAGCTTCTTGCCGATCTCGCGGTTGGTGAGGCCGTCCCCGATCAGGGCGAGGATGTCGCGTTCGCGGGGGGACAGGCCCGCCAGCTCGGGTGGTGTGGCGGGGGTCTCGGCGGGGTCGGCGCGCAGGGAGCGCATGAGGCGGGCGGTGGTCGCGGGGTCCAGCATCGACTGGCCGGAGGCGACCGTGCGGACCGCGGAGACCAGGTCGGAGCCCTTGATCTGCTTGAGGACGTAGCCGGACGCCCCGGCCATGATCGCGTCGAGGAGGGCTTCCTCGTCGTCGAAGGAGGTGAGCATGAGGCAGGCGAGGCCGGGCATCTGGTCGCGCAGCTCGCGGCAGACGGTGATGCCGTCGCCGTCGGGCAGGCGGACGTCGAGGACGGCGACGTGGGGGCGCAGGGCGGGGCCGCGGGCGAGGGCGTGCTGGACGGTGCCGGCGTCGCCGACGACCGTGATGTCGGGTTCCGCGTCGAGGAGGTCGGTGATGCCGCGCCGGACGACCTCGTGGTCGTCCAGCAGGAACACGCGGATCGGGTCCTGTTCCGAGAAGGTGCGCGGCTCTGTCATCGACGTCCCCTTGTTCCCCGACTGAAGGACGGACTGCGTACCGCCCGGGACGATCATCGCCCGCCGGGGCCGGTCGCACTAGGGCCGACCGGCCCCACTTGCCTCCTCCGGACGGTCGGCCGACAGCTCGAACTCCACGTCCACCACTCCTTCGACGGCCCGCACCAGCCGCGCCGCGACGGGGACGAGGGCGGTGTCCCGGATCCTGCCGACGAGCTTCACCACTCCCTCCCGGACGTCGACGTGCAGCACGGAGGAGGGCGGCGGGAAGAGGTAGGAGACCACCTCGCGCCGCACCTCCTCGGCGATCTCCTCGTCGCCGCGCAGGAAGACCTTGAGCAGGTCGGCCCGGCTCACCACGCCCTGGAGCAGACCGAGCTCGTCCACCACGGGCAGCCGCTTGACCTTGGCGCGTGCCATGGTGCGGGCGGCCTCGGCGAGGGTGGCGTCCGGACGGGTGGTGAGGGCGGGGGAGGTCATCAGCGCTTCGGCCGTCACCGCGCCGGCCTTCGTCAGGTCGGCGATCCGGCGCAGCCGGGTCCGGGGGTCCGTGGCACCGTCCCGGAGCTCCTCCTCGTGCAGGAGGTCCGCCTCGGAGACGACTCCGACGACGCGGCCCTCGCCCTCGACGACGGGCAGGGCGCTCACCTGCCAGTCCCGCATCAGCCGCACCAGTTCCTTGAAGGGGGCCCGGGGCCCGACGCTGACGACGGTCTGCGTCATGACGTCGCTCACGATGTGCGGTGTGCCGTGCATGGTCACTCCCAGGAGAGCCGAAGGTGCCGGGCGGGCCGTCAGACGCCGGCGTCGGCGCCGTACGGGGCGTACAGGTCCAGCAGGCGGGTACGGGCGGCACGCAGGCGGTGGGCGAGCACCTGTCCCACCCACTGGCTCACGGCGTTGCCCAGTGCCGGGTCGTCCTGGCACATGGACCGGACGGCGACGGCGTCGAACTCGTAGGCCCGGACCGGCGTGGTGGCCTCGGCGCCCAGGTGCCACACATGGGGTGCGAACAGCCAGGACCAGCCGATCAGCTCGTCGTGGCCGAGGTTCTCGATGACGGCCGCCCGGCGGCCGGGGACGTGCATGTCGAGTTCGACCCGGCCGGAGCGGATGATCCAGAACCGGTCGGCGCGAGCGCCTTCCTCGAAGAGCCGGGTTCCCTGGGGGAAGGAGACCTCCCGGGCGAAGCGCATCAGCCGTTCCCGGTGTTCGCCGGGAAGTGCGCGCAGCATGGTGGGCGTCGGTGTGGTGATCATGACGTACCTCCCGGGCGGGGCGTGCCGACTACTACTGCCAGCGTGCGGCGGATGCCCCGGCCCGGGCATGGGCCGAACGGTCCCGGCCGCCGGGGACCTTCAGTACGTCCCTGAGCCCGTACGGCCGCTCCCCGCACCCCCGCGTGGCGCAGAACGATCGGTCCCGCACCGACCCGTCCGCAGCGCCACGCACAAGGAGCACAGCCATGTCCACGACCCCGACGAGCGGGAAGCGAGCCGCCCCCACGGCGGCCCTCGGCCTTCCCGCCGCCTCCGCCCTCGTGATCGGCAGCGTCATCGGCACCGGCGTCTTCGCCCTGCCGTCCGCGCTGGCGCCGTACGGGCCGATCGCGCTGGTCGCCTTCGGCGTCGTCACCGTGGGCGCGCTCGCCCTGGCGCTGACCTTCGGCTCGCTCGCGGGGCGGACCACCGCAAGCGGCGGGCCGTACGTCTACGCCCGCGAGGCGTTCGGCGAGTTCGCGGGGTTCCTGAACGCCTGGTCGTACTGGATCACCGCGTGGGCCGGCAACGCGGCGATCGTGGTGGCCTGGGTCGGCTACGTCGAGGTGTTCGTGAACACCGGGCACAGAACGTGGCTCTCGGTGCTCCTCGCCCTGACCGGCCTCTGGATCCCAGCCGCGATCAACCTCACCGGCGTGAGGAACACGGGCGCCTTCCAGGTGATCACCACCGTGCTGAAGTTCGTCCCGCTGGTCTTCATGGCCACCGTCGGCCTGTTCTTCATGGACCCGCACAATTTCGGTTCCTTCAACGCCAGCGGCCGGTCCGCGCTGGGTGCGATCTCCGCCGCCGGTGCCATCGCCCTGTTCAGCTACCTCGGTCTGGAGGCGGCCTCGGTCGTCGCCGGCCGGGTGCGGGAGCCGGGCCGCAACGTGCCGCGGGCCACCGTGTACGGCACGCTCGTCTGCGCCGTCATCTACATCCTGGGCACCCTCGCGGTCTTCGGGACCGTCTCGCACGCCGGTCTCGGCTCCTCCACCGCGCCCTTCACGGACGCCGCGAACAACATCTTCGGCGGCAGCTGGGCCGGTGACGTGGTCGCCGTCGCCGCGATCGTCTCCGGTGTCGGCGCCCTCAACGGCTGGACGATGCTGTGCGCCGAGATGCCGTACGCCGCGGCCCGCGACGGCCTCTTCCCCACCGCCTTCGCCCGGCTCCGCGGTGCGAACGGCGTGCCGGCCTTCGGGATCGTCGCCTCGACCGTGCTGGCCTCGCTGATCACCGTGTTCAGCTACACCCGCTTCGAGGACGTCTTCACGAAGATCGTTCTGCTGAGCGTGCTGACCGCCGTCATCCCCTACCTGTTCTCCGCCGCCGCCCAGCTGTACTGGCTGCTGGTGAAGGGCCGGGAGTCGCTCAGCCCGAAGCGGCTCGCCCGTGACACGACCGTCGCCGCGCTGGCGCTCGCCTTCTCCTACTGGTCGATCCAGGGCAGCGGCTACCAGACCGTCTACTACGGCCTGTTCGTCGTCCTGCTCGGTGTGCCCGTCTACGTCTGGCTCAAGCGCGGCCAGAGCCTGGCCGCCGCCGGCCCCGAGACCCCGCGGCGCGCCCCGGAGACAGCGGTCCCGAGCCCCCGGCGCTCCCGCGGCCTGCGCACCAACCGCGTCGGCGGCACCCACAAGCCGCGTCCCCTCGACCACCAGGACTGACCCAGCGCCCCGGAAAGGCCGCCATGAACACCTTCCACGTCGATTCCGAGGTCGGTCGCCTGCGCCAGGTGATCCTGCACCGCCCGGGCCTCGAACTCTCCCGCCTCACCCCGCGCAACGTCGACGCCCTCCTCTTCGACGACATCCTGTGGGCCAAGCGCGCCCGCGAGGAGCACGACGCCTTCGCCCAGGTCCTGCGCGACCACGGCGCCCGCGTCCACTACTTCGGGGACCTGCTCGCCCAGGCGCTCGACGCCGAGGGCGCCCGGGACTGGCTGCTGGACCGGGTCGTCACCCCGGCCACCGTCGGCCCTGCCCTCGTCGACCCCGTCCGCGCCCTGTGCGCCGAACTCGACGGGGAGACCCTGGCCGGCTACCTCATCGGCGGCATCCTCAAGAGCGACCTGTCGCTGACCACCCCGCACAGCCTGGTCTGGAGCGCCCTGGACGCCGACGACTTCGCGCTCCCGCCGCTGCCCAACCACCTCTTCCCGCGCGACAACTCCTGCTGGATCTACGACCGGTTGTCGGTCAACCCGATGGCGAAGCCGGCCCGCCGCCGCGAGAGCCTGCACGCCGAGGCCGTCTACCGCTTCCACCCGCTGTTCGCCGGCGCCCCGCTGCTCGACGGCGTGGCGGGCACCCTGGAGGGCGGCGACGTCCACGTCCTCGGCAACGGGGCCGTCATGGTCGGCATGGGGGAGCGCACCACCGCACAGGCCGTGGAGAACCTCGCGGCCCGGCTCTTCGCCGACGGCACGGCCACCCGGCTGATCGCCGTCCAACTGCCGTCCGCTCGCGCCTACATGCACCTGGACACGGTCCTGACCATGGTCGACCGCGACGCCTTCGCGATCTACCCCGGGCTCGCCGACTCCCTGCGCTCCTGGACGCTCACGCCGAACGCCGAACGCGACACCGGCTTCGAGGTGACCCCCGACTCCGACCTGGCGACCGCGCTCGCCGAGGCCCTCGGCGTCGACAAGGTCCGCATGCTCTCCGCCCCGCAGGACATCCGCGGCGCCGAGCGCGAGCAGTGGGACGACGGCAGCAACTTCCTCGCCGTCGCGCCCGGCGTGATCGTCGGCTACGAGCGCAACGTCACCACCAACACCTACCTGCGCAAGCAGGGCATCGAGATCGTCACCATCGCCGGTGCCGAACTCGGCCGCGGGCGCGGCGGACCGCGCTGCATGAGCTGCCCGGTCCAACGCGACCCGGCCCACTGACCGAGCGAGGAGAACCAGACACCGTGACCGTCGACCTGCGAGGCCGCTCGTACCTGAGCGAACTCGACTTCACCGCCGCCGAGATCCACCGCCTCCTCACCCTCGCCGCCCACCTCAAGGCCGAGAAGCGGACCCGCACCGAGCGGCCGCGGCTCACCGGCCGGCACCTCGCGCTGATCTTCGAGAAGACCTCCACCCGCACCCGCTGCGCCTTCGAGGTCGCCGCCGCCGACCAGGGCGCCCGCACCACCTACCTCGGCCCGGGCGACACCCACATCGGCGGCAAGGAGTCCATCGCCGACACCGCCCGCGTGCTGGGCCGCATGTTCGACGCCATCGAGTACCGGGGCAGTGCCCAGTCGATCGTCACCGAACTCGCCGACCGCTCCGGCGTCCCCGTCTGCAACGGCCTCACCGACACCGCCCACCCCACCCAGAGCCTGTGCGACGTCCTGACCATGCACGAGCACAGCGCCAAGCCGCTTCAGGACATCGCCTACTGCTATCTCGGCGACGCCCGCAACAACATGGGCAACTCGCTGCTGTCCATGGGCGCCCTGCTCGGCATGGACGTCCGCATCGCCGCTCCGCGCCGGCTGTGGCCGGACGGCGAACTGGTAGCCCGGTGCCGGGCGCTCGCCGACCGCAGCGGCGCCCGCGTCACCCTCACCGAGGACGCCGAGACCGCCGTACGCGGTGCCGACTTCCTGCACACCGACGTCTGGGTGTCGATGGGCGAGCCCGCCGACACCTGGCGGGAGCGCATCGAACTGCTCCTGCCCTACCGGGTCGACGACAAGAAGCTGGCCGCCACCGGCAACCCGGACGTGAAGTTCATGCACTGCCTGCCCGCCCTGCACGACCGCAGCACCCACCTGGGCCGGGACCTCTACGCCGCCCACGGCCTGGACGGCCTGGAGGTCACCGACGAGGTCTTCTCGTCCCCGGCGTCGATCGTCTTCGACCAGGCGGAGAACCGGCTGCACACCATCAAGGCCGTGCTCGTCGCCACCCTGGAGGACTGAGCCATGCGTATCGTCGTCGCCCTCGGCGGCAACGCCCTGCTGCGCCGGGGCGACCGCCCCGACGCGGCCGTCCAGGAGGAGAACGTCGACCGGGTCGTCACCGCCCTCGCCGCCCTCGCCCACGACCACGAACTGGTCGTCACCCACGGCAACGGCCCGCAGATCGGCCTGCTCGCCATGGAGAGCGCGGCCGACCCGGCCCTGACCGTCCCCTACCCGCTCGACACGCTGGGCGCCGAGACCCAGGGCATGATCGGCGCCCTGCTGGCCCGTGCCCTGCACAACGCCCTGCCCGGCCGCCGCGTCGCCACCCTGGTCACCCACACACTGGTCCGGGCCGACGACCCGGCCTTCGAGCACCCCACCAAGTTCGTCGGCCAGGTCTACGGCCAGGACGTCGCCAAGGCCCTCGCGCGGCACCGCGGCTGGCGCATGGGGCTGGACGGCACGGGCTGGCGCCGCGTCGTGCCCTCCCCGTCCCCGCAGGGCATCGTCGAGATCGAGACGCTCCACGAACTCCTCGGCGGCGGCACGCTGGTGATCTGCGCCGGCGGCGGAGGCATCCCCGTCACCGCCGACCCGGACACCGGGGCCCTCGCCGGCGTCGAGGCGGTCGTCGACAAGGACCTCACGGCAGCCCTGCTCGCCGAGGAGCTGAAGGCCGACTTCCTGCTCGTCCTCACCGACGTGCCCTGCGTGTACGAGGGTTACGGCACCCCGGACCAGCACCCCGTGCTGGACGCCACTCCGGCGCAGCTGCGCGGCGCCGGGTTCCCCGAGGGCTCCATGGGGCCCAAGGCGGAGGCGGCCGCCCGCTTCGTGGAGCGGACCGGGGGACTGGCCGCCATCGGGGCCCTGGACGCCGCGTACGAGATCGTCCACGGCCGCTCGGGCACGTTGGTCCGCCCGGACCTCGACGGCGGGTGACGGCCCGGGCAGGGCCGTCCGGCCCCGCCGTCGGGGACCGGACGGCACTCCCGCCGCGCGCGGCGAACGACAAGCATCCCAGGTGAGAGAAGGGGAGAGAACCGACGATGACGCTCACCACGACAGTCGGCAACCGCACCACGGACGCCTGGCGGGGCTTCGCCGGCACCCGCTGGCGCGAGCAGACCGATGTACGCGACTTCATCCAGGCCAACTACACACCGTACGAGGGCGGCCCGGAGTTCCTGAGCGGACCCACCGACCGCACCCGCGCCGTCTGGACGAAGGTCAGCTCGCTGTTCCCGGACGAGCGGCGCCGGGGCATCCTCGACGTCGACACCACCACCCCGTCCACGATCACCTCGCACGCGCCGGGCTACATCGACCGCGACCGCGAACTGATCGTCGGCCTCCAGACCGATGCCCCGCTCAAGCGCGCGATCATGCCCAACGGCGGCCTGCGCATGGTGGAGAACGGGCTGCGCGCGTACGGCTACGAGCCCGACCCGTTCGTGACCCGGGTCTTCGGCACCTACCGCAAGACCCACAACGACGGCGTCTTCGACGCCTACACCCCCGAGATGCGCGCCGCCCGCAAGGCCGGCGTCATCACCGGACTGCCCGACGCCTACGGCCGCGGCCGGATCATCGGCGACTACCGGCGCGTGGCGCTCTACGGCACGGACCGGCTGATCGAGGCCAAGAAGGCCGAGCGGGCCAAGCTCGACGCCTGCGCCTCCGGCACCGAGGTCATCCGTGACCGGGAGGAACTAGCCGAGCAGATACGGGCGTTGGGCGAGCTGGCGCAGATGGCGGCGGCCTACGGCTGTGACGTCTCCCGCCCGGCCACGAACGCCCACGAGGCCGTGCAGTGGCTCTACCTCGGCTACCTGGCCGCCGTGAAGGAGCAGAACGGCGCCGCGATGTCACTCGGCCGCACCTCCACCTTCCTCGACGTCTACCTCCAACGCGACCTCGCGGACGGCGTCCTCGACGAGACCCGCGCCCAGGAGCTGATCGACGACTTCGTGATCAAGCTGCGGATCGTACGGTTCCTGCGCACCCCCGAGTACGACGCCCTGTTCTCCGGCGACCCGACCTGGGTGACCGAGTCCATCGGCGGCATGGGCACCGACGGCCGCACCCTGGTCACCCGCACCTCCTTCCGGTTCCTCCAGACCCTCTACAACCTCGGCCCCGCGCCCGAACCCAACCTGACCGTCCTCTGGTCGCCCCGACTGCCCGGCGGTTTCAAGGAGTTCTGCGCCCGGGTGTCGATCGACACCAGCGCCGTCCAGTACGAGTCCGACGAGCTGATGCGCCCGCGCACCGGCGACGACACCGCGATCGCCTGCTGCGTGTCGGCGATGCAGGTCGGCCGGCAGATGCAGTTCTTCGGCGCCCGGGTCAACCTCGCCAAGGCACTGCTGTACGCGATCAACGGCGGCCGAGACGAGATGACCGGCGAACAGGTCGCCCCCGCCGCACCCCCGCTGACCGGCGAGTACCTCGACTACGAGGAACTCTCCGCGGCCTACGACCACGTCCTGGACTGGCTGGCCCGGACGTACGTCAACGCCCTCAACGTCATCCACTACATGCACGACAAGTACGCCTACGAACGCCTCGAGATGGCCCTGCACGACTACCCCGTGCATCGCTTCATGGCCTGCGGCATCGCCGGCCTCTCGGTCGCCGCCGACAGCCTGTCCGCCGTCAGGTACGCCCGGGTGAAGGTGTTCCGGGACGCCACCGGACTCGCCGTCGACTTCCGTACCGAGGGCGACTTCCCGGCGTACGGCAACAACGACGACCGCGCCGACGACATCGCGGTCGGCCTGGTGGAGTCCTTCATGGCGAAGGTGCGCCAGTACCCCACCTACCGCAACGCCGAACACACCCAGTCGGTCCTCACCATCACCTCGAACGTCGTCTACGGCAAGCACACCGGCAACACGCCCGACGGCCGCCAGGCCGGCCGGCCCTTCGCCCCCGGCGCCAACCCGATGAACGGCCGCGACCGCCACGGCGTCGCCGCCTCCGCCCTCTCGGTGGCCAAACTGCCCTACGAACAGGCCCGCGACGGCATATCCCTGACCACGACCATCACGCCCGAGGGTCTGGGCCACAACCCGGCCGAACGCGAGGGCAATCTGGTGGGCATCCTCGACGCCTACACGGCGGCCGGTGGCTTCCACATGAACGTCAACGTCCTGGACCGGGCCACTCTGGAAGACGCGATGGAACACCCGGAGAGCTACCCGGACCTGACGATCCGGGTCTCCGGATACGCGGTCAACTTCGTCCGGCTGACCCGCGAGCAGCAGCTCGACGTGATCAGCCGCACCTTCCACGGATCCCTGTGAGCGCCGTGGTGCGCGGCCGGATCCACTCCTGGGACCTGTCCACCGGCGTGGACGGTCCCGGGACCCGGTTCGTCCTCTTCTTCAGCGGCTGCCCGCTGCGCTGCCTGTACTGCGCCAACCCGGACACCTGGCACATGCGCGACGGGCAGGGGACGACGGTGGACCAGGTGATGGCCGGGATCGAGAAGTACCGTGCCTTCGTCACCACGGCCGGCGGCGGGGTCACCCTCACCGGCGGCGAACCGCTCCTCCAGTCGGCCTTCGCGGGCGCGGTGCTGCGCCGCTGCAAGGAGGCCGGCCTGCACACCGCCCTGGACACCTCCGGCTTCCTCGGCGCCCGCGCCACCGACGAACTCCTCGCCGACACCGACCTGGTCCTGCTCGACATCAAGTCCTTCGACGTCCCCACCTACCGCGCCCTGACCGGTGGCGAACTCACCCCCACCCTGAACTTCGCGACCCGCCTCGACCGCCTCGGCGTCCCGATGTGGATCCGCTACGTCCTGGTCCCCGGCTGGACGGACGCCCCGGAGCACGTCGACGCCCTGGCCCGCTTCGTCTCCGAGCTCCCCTCGGTCCAGCGGGTCGAGATCCTTCCCTTCCACCAACTGGGTGCGTCGAAGTACACGGCACTCGGCATCCCCTTCGCATTGCGGGACACGCCCGGTCCGTCGGCGGAACTGGTCGAACGGGTGCGCGGGCAGTTCCGCGGGCAGGGGGTGGCGGCCTACTGACGGCCCAGGGCCACTGCGGAACCGCTCTGTCCGAGCAGGCTGCGCCGCCGGTGCCACAGCCGAACCGGGCGACCGTCGCCGGGCGGCCCGGTGCGTGCGCAGTGCACCTCGACCACGCCTGCCGGACATCAGGCTGCGGGTGATCTCCGCGTCGGCGCTCGCCACGCCGGCCGCCACGGCCGGCGGTCGCGGACGCGGATCGGCACGGTATCCCTCCCCGGCGGAGGACGACAAGGCGAAGCGGCAGCCTGCTGGGAGGGGGCCGGAGTGCCTCAGTAGCCGTGCGCGACCACGGCGACGGGCGCGACCACGTGATGGAGAACGGCGTGGGTGACGTGGCCGATGTGGGTACCGAGGGGGCAGGTGCGGATCCGGCGGCCCACGACGGCCAGGGAAGCGTCGCGGGAAGCGTCGACGAGGACCTGGGCGGCGCTGCCGCAGCGGCTCGACTCGATCACGTCGACGCCCGGGAACTTCCGCCGCCAGGGACGCAGCGCCTCCGTCAGAGCGGTGGCCTGCCGCCGCGCGAGCGAGGCGTGGAACTCCATGCCGTGGAAGCGGCGGAAGTTGCCGGGCGGCTCGGTCCAGACGTGCACGACCCTCAGGACCGCGAGTTCTGGCGACACCCCCAGGCCGACGGGCCCGCACCTGTATCGGCCGCGCTGCCCGTGAGCGAAGGGTGACGGCCGTCGGCAGCCGTCCGAGGCGGGGAGGCGCGACCTGACATGGCGGGCGTGCGGCGGTGCCGGCCCGGGCGTCCGCAGCTGCCGCCGGTCAAGTACCGCCTCCCGCCTGGGGGTTCCGGCGTCCGCCGGCCCGTGCCCGGTCACGGCACCGGCGTCGTGGGCATGTCCCAACAGGCCTTGAGGACAGGGCCGTTCAGCCCGACGGATGCGGACCTTCGGCATCCGGCGCAGGCGTTCGCGGACCACGAGAGTGAAGGACGTCAGGCAAGGAACGAACCGCCCCCGATTTACCGAAGGGATCACCACCATGGCCGTGCACGAGCACCCTCACCGCAGCTCCGGCTTCCACCTGCCGTCCTTCCGCCGGCCCCGGACCGCCTCCGGCTCCGAGTCCGCGGTGGCGGCGACGACCGGCACGCGTACCGCACGGGCGTACGCCCTCGCCTCCCTGCGGCTGCTCACCGGGTTCGTCTTCCTGTGGGCGTTCCTCGACAAGACCTTCGGCTTCGGCTACGCCACCCCCTCCGGCAAGGGCTGGATCGACGGCGGTTCGCCGACCAAGGGCTTCCTCAGTGGTGTCGCCGCAGGCCCGCTGGAGTCCACCTTCCACTCCTGGGCCGGGGACACCTGGGCCGACTGGCTGTTCATGCTCGGTCTGCTCGGCATCGGCCTGGCCCTCACCGCGGGCGTCGCGCTGCGGCTCGCGGCCGTCGCCGGCACCGCGATGATGGCGCTGATGTGGATGGCCGAGTGGCCGCCCGCCAAGCACCTCTCGGACGGCTCCGTGAGCATGTCCACCAACCCGTTCGCCGACTACCACCTCATCTACGCCGTGGTCCTGATCGTCCTGGCCCTGACGGCCGCCGGCGACGCCCTCGGCCTGGGGCGGCTGTGGGCCCGGTTGCCGTTCGTCCGCACCAACGGGTGGCTGCGCTGAACGTCCGACGGGCGGCGGAACCGCCATCGGTCCCGCCGCCCGTAACCGTGCAGGGGGTCCAACGGCCCCTGTACGGGACTTGTGGCCCCTGCCCCGGTAAGCCACCGAACACGACTCTGGAACCGGATCCGCCGAGGGAACCCGGCGGGATCCCTCGCGCCAGGAGGTGCACATCATGACCCGCACGGTCACCGCAGGTCTCGACGGCTCGGCCGAGAGCCGGGCGGCGGCGGATTGGGCGGCCCGCGAAGCGGAGCTGCGCGGCCTGCCGTTGAAGATCGTCCACGTCTGGGAGCCGGTCCCCGACCCCATGGCACAGGCCCCGTTGCTCGGTCCTGAGACCCACCAGCACTGGACCGGCCGTGTTCTGCGGGAGGCCGCGGAGGAGCTGCGGCTGCGGCACCCGGGTGTGGAGGCGGTCGGCGAGCAGGTGTCCGGCAGTGCCGGTGAGGTCCTCGTCGAGGCCTCGAAGGGCGCCGCGCTGCTCGTCCTCGGCTCCAGGGCCCTCGGCGGTGTCGGCGGCTTCCTGGTCGGGTCCGTCGGCCTGAGCGTCGTAGCCCACGCCGAGAGCCCCGTAGTGCTGGTGCGGGCGGGGGAGCAGGCCGCCGACGAGCACCGGACGGACCAGGCGGGCATACCGTCGGCGGCCACGCCCTTCCGGCCGGTCGTCCTCGGCCTCGACACCGACCACCCGGACGAGACGCTGATCGAGTTCGCCTTCGACGCCGCCCTGCGTCGTGCCACCTCGCTACGGGTCGTGCACGCCTGGTTCCCGCCCCCGTACTACGCGTACGGGATGCCCGTGGACCCGCCGCTGCACGAGGCGCTGACCCTGGAACAGTCCCAGGCGCTCACCGAGGTGCTGAGCCCCTGGCGGCAGAAGTACCCGGACGTGGAGACCGTCGAGGTGTCCCGCTTCGGCAGCGCCGCCGAGCAACTCGTCGAGGCGTCGGGGGAGGCCTCGCTGGTCGTCGTCGGCCGGCGGATCCGCCGCGGTGCCCTCGGCGCCCACATCGGCCATGTCACCCACGCCGTCCTGCACCACGCCACCGCCCCCGTCGCCGTCGTAGCCCACGGCTGACCCACCTCGGAGGAGAGAACACCATGAAGGCAGCGGTCGTACGAGCCTTCGGCGAGCCCCTGGTCGTCGAGGAGCGCCCCGACCCCGAACCCGGCCCCGGACAGGTCCGCGTCCGCGTGGAGGCCTCCGGGCTGTGCCACACCGACATCCATGCCGCGCACGGCGACTGGCCCGTCAAGCCGAACCCCCCGTTCGTCCCCGGACACGAGGGCGTCGGCATCGTCGAGGAACTCGGCGCAGGCGTCACCCACCTGAGCGTCGGTCAGCGGGTCGCCGTGCCCTGGCTCGGCAAGGCGTGCGGGCGGTGCGAGCACTGCCTGTCCGGCTGGGAGACCCTGTGCGAGCAGCAGGTCAACACCGGCTACGGCTGCGACGGCGGGTACGCCGAGAAGATGCTGGCCTGGGCCGACTTCGCCCAGCCGGTTCCGCAGGGCGTCACCCCCTTCGACGCCGCCCCCCTGACCTGCGCCGGCGTCACCACGTACAAGGCGCTCAAGGTCGTCGGCGTGCGGCCCACCCAGCTCGTCGCGATCTCCGGGGTCGGCGGACTCGGCCACCTCGCCCTGCAGTACGCGAAGATCGCCGGCGCTCGGGTGGCCGCCGTCGACGTCACCGACGACAAGCTCGAACTCGCCGCCGAACTCGGCGCCGACCTCGTCATCGACGCCCGCAAGGACGACGTCGGCGAGGTGCTCAAGCGGCACGGCGGCGCGCACGCCGCGATCGCCCTCGCGGTGAACGACGCCGCCTTCGAGGCCGTCAACTCCGGGCTGCGGCGCGGCGGCAAGCTGGTGATGGTCGCCCTGCCCGCGCACGGCACCCTCCGGGTCCCGATCTTCGACACCGTGCTCAACGGCACCAGCGTCATCGGCTCCATCGTCGGCACCCGGCAGGACCTCGCCGAGGTGTTCCAGCTGCACGCGGCCGGCCGGACCAGGGTCGTCTACGAGACCCGTCCGCTGGCCGCCGTCAACGAGTCGATCGAGGACGTGCTGCGCGGCCAGGTCAAGGCCCGGATCGTGTTCGACATGGGCGCGGGGCGGTGAGCACGGTGGACCTCCCCGTCGTGGTCGGGGTCGACGGCTCCGACTCCAGCCTGCGGGCCGTCGACTGGGCGGCCGACGAGGCCGTCCTGCGCGGCGCGCCGCTCCGGCTGGTGTACGCCTCGCTGTGGGAGCGGTACGAGGGCGAGTCGCTCGCCGAGGACCTCGTCACCAAGCCGTCCGACCAGCTGATGGCCGAGGACGTCGTCGCCGTCGCCGCCGAGCGTGCCCACCGCCGGCAGCCCGGTCTCAAGGTCACCACCGACGTCGTGCCGGAGGAGCCGGAGTACGCGCTGGTCCACGAGAGCCGCGAGGCCGCCGTACTGGTGCTGGGCTCCCGGGGCCGCAGCGGCTTCGTCGAGATGCTGCTCGGCTCGGTCGGGCTGGCCGTCGCCGCGCACGCCCACTGCCCGGTGATCGTGCTGCGTGGCAGCCACGACAACCGGGTCCGCACCGGAGCCGGCGGCAGGATCGTGCTCGGCGTCGGGGGCCGGGAGGCCGTGCGCTTCGCTGTCCGGGAGGCCGGGTTGCGGGGCGCCGAGGTGGACGCCCTGCGGGCCTGGCGGGCCCCGGCGCGTGAGACCACCGACCACCCTCCCCCAGACTTCGTCCGGGGGTACCCCCAGCCGTCGGGAGAACCTGCCCGGCTGCACGAGCAGGAGGCCTCGGACACTCTTGAGGAGGCGCTGCGCGACGTACCGCAGCAGGTGCGCGTGCACCGGCGGACCGTCGAGGGCCCCGCCCGCCAGGTGCTGCTGGCCGCCTCCCACACCGCCGACCTGCTGGTCGTCGGCGCCCGGCGCAACACCGAGCACCTCGGTCTCCAACTCGGCCGGGTGGCCCACGGAGTCCTGCACCACGCGGCGTGCCCGGTCGCCGTCGTACCCGAACCGACGTGACTGCGGTGACCTGCCGGCCGGAGGCCCGCCTGCGGTCACCCGCCTGATCGTGCCGCCTCCACCGCCCGACGACCGCCGCCGGGGCTGGACCTCGTGCGCACCCAGCACGGCACCGATCTGCCCGAGGCCTCCGACCGCACCTGGAACGCCTGAATCGCCTCAATCCACCTGCTACCGAAAGGAGTTCGTCACCATGACCGTACGCGTCGGCATCAACGGATTCGGCCGGATCGGCCGCACCTATCTGCGCGCGGCACTCGACCGCGCCGAGGCGGGCACCCAGGACGTCGAGGTCGTCGCGATCAACGACATCACCTCACCCGCCACGCTCGCCCATCTCCTGGAGTACGACTCGACGTTCGGGCACATCGGGCGGGACGTCACCCACGACGACAGCTCGATCACCGTCGACGGGCGGCGCATCGCCGTCACCGCCGAGCGCGACCCGGCGGCCCTGCACTGGCTGGACCACGGTGCCGGGATCGTCGTCGAGTCCACCGGCCGCTTCCGTGACCGGGACTCCGCCGCCCTGCACCTGAAGGCCGGCGCCCACACGGTGCTGCTGTCCGCACCCGGCAAGGGCGCCGACGCCACCATCGTCATGGGCGTCAACGACCGGACCTACGACCGCCACCAGCACCGCATCGTCTCCGCCGCCTCCTGCACCACCAACTGCGTCGCCCCGATGGTGAAGGTCCTCGACGAGGCCTTCGGCATCGAACGCGGGGTCATGACCACCATCCACGGCTACACCAACGACCAGTCCCTGCTCGACGGCCCGCACAAGGACCTGCGCCGGGCCCGCTCGGCCGCCCTGAGCATCATCCCCACCAGCACCGGCGCCGCCCGCGCGGTGGGCCTGGTGGTGCCGGAACTGGCCGGGGCGCTGGACGGGATCGCGGTCCGCGTCCCCGTGGAGGACGGCTCGCTCACCGACCTCGCCGTGGTGCTCGGCCGCGAGGCGGGCCCGGACGACATCAACGCCGCTTTCGAGGCGGCGGCCGAGGGAGCGCTCAACGGCATCCTGCGGGTGTCGAAGGCCCCCATCGTCTCCCGGGACGTCATCGGCGACCCCTCGTCCTGCGTCTTCGACCCGGCCCTGACCCAGGCCAACGGCACGCTGGCCAAGGTCTTCGGCTGGTACGACAACGAGTGGGGCTACACCAACCGGCTCCTGGACCTCACGGCCCTGGTGGCCGACGACTGACCACGTACTGCGGAAGGGGCCGGTGCCGCCGATCACCGGCCCCTTCCGTGTGCCCGGGACCCGGGACGACCAGCGCAGAACCTTGGGCCGACCGGCCCCCGGCAGACCCCGGACAGCCCATGGGGCCCGAGCCCGCCGCGCCGGATGCTCGTAGTGCCAACCGGTTTGGAGGAGAACCGCGATGACCGACTCCCTGCTCGAACGACCCCCCGCCCACGCGCTGCTCGCGGACGGGACCACTGTGTGCATCCGGCCCGTGATCCCCGGTGACCACGAGCGGCTGAAGGGGTTCTACGACGAGATGTCCGCGGAGAACCTCCGCCTGAGGTTCTTCTCGGTGAGCCGGCGCTCGGCCGCGATGGCAGCCGACCGGGCGTGCGCCCCGGCCCGCCCCGGCTACCGGGCACTGCTGGCCGAGGCTCAGGGCCGGGTGCTCGGCCTCGCCGAGTACGAGACGGGGGACGAGAAGAACTCCGCGGAGATCTCCATCGCCGTGGCCGACGGACTCCATCACCGGGGGGTCGGCACCCTCCTCGTCGAGCACCTGGTCTCGGCGGCCCGCGCCGACGGCATCACCGTCTTCACGGCCGACGCGCTGAGCGAGAACCGCGAGGTGCTCCGGCTCTTCACCGACCTCGGCCTGCGTACCGCCCGGCGCTTCGAGGGCCCGGAGACGCGCTGCACCATCCACCTCGACGAGGACGACGCCTACCTCTCGGCCGTCGAGTCCCGGGGCCGCGCCGCCGACGTGGCGAGCCTGCGGCCGCTGCTGTACCCGAAGGCGGTCGCCGTCGTAGGCGCCGGACGCAAACCGGGCTCGGTCGGCCGGGCGATCCTCCACCACATCCGGACCGGCGGCTACACCCGTCGCCTCTTCGCCGTGAACCCCAGCGTGACCTCGGTCCTCGGGGTGCCCTGCTACCCGTCCGTCAGCGCCCTGCCCAGGACCCCGGACCTGGTGGTCGTGGCGGTTCCCGCGGCGGCGGTCCCGGCCACCGCGGAGGAGTGCGGCAAGGCCGGCGTCCGCGCCCTGCTCGTCGTCACCGCGGGCCTCGGCCCCGACCACGCACAAGCACTGCGTACGGCATGCCGCACCTACGGCATGCGCCTGGTCGGCCCCAACTGCCTCGGCATCTCCCACACCGACCCCGGCCTGCGCCTCGACGCCACCTTCGCCGACGGCCACCCGCGCCCCGGCAGCGCCGGCGTCGCCGTCCAGTCCGGAGGCATCGGCATCGCCCTGCTCGACGGACTCTCCCGGCTCGGCATCGGCGTGTCCTCCTTCGTCTCGCTCGGCGACAAGTACGACGTCAGCGGCAACGACATGCTCCAGTGGTGGGAGACCGACGGCCGCACCGACCTCGCCCTGCTGCACCTGGAGTCCTTCGGCAACCCCCGCGCGTTCTCCCGTACCGCCCGCCGGGTGGCCCGCCGGATGCCGGTGCTGACCGTGGACGCCGGCCGGTCCACGGCCGGCCGCCGGGCCGCCGCCTCGCACACCGCGGCCGCCGCCACCCCCACCATGACCCGCAGGGCCCTGTTCACCCAGGCGGGCGTCACCGCCACCAGCTCGGTCGGCGAACTCCTCGAAACGGCCGCACTGCTCTACTCCCAGACACTGCCGGAAGGCAACCGCGTCGCCATCGTCACCAACGCGGGCGGCGCCGGAGTGCTTGCCGCCGACGCCTGCGCCGAGGCGGGGCTCGCCCTGCCGCCGTTCACCCCGGCGATGGCCGACGAGCTGCTCGCCGTGCTGCCCGACGGGGCCGCCGTCGGCAACCCGGTCGATGCCACCGCCGCCGTGACCGAGGAACAGCTCACGGACTGCGTCGACGCGCTCATGGAGTACCCGGGCGTCGACGCCGTCCTGGTGGCCCTGGTCCCGACAGCCCTCGCCACCGCCACCGGCGACCACCTGATCCGCGCCCTCACCGGGGCGCCCGGCCGCAGGCCCAAGCCGGTCCTCGCCGTGTGCCTGGAGCAGGACCTCCCGGTGAAGCTGCTGCCCGCCGCCGACGAGGGCGGCACCGTCCCGTCCTACGCCGAACCACAGACCGCCGCACGGGCGTTGGCCCACGCCGCCGACCGCGCGGCCTGGCTGGCCCGCCCGGCCGGCACGGTACCGGCCCTCGACGACGTCGACTCCGAGCGCGCCCACACCATCGCGGACGCCTACCTCGCCGCTCACCCGGACGGCGGCTGGCTCGACCCGCGCACCTGCGCCGACCTGCTCGCCTGCTACCGCATCCCGCAGATCCCCTGGGCCTGGGCCGAGACCGAGGACGATGCCGTGCGCGCCGCCGAACGGCTCAGCGGCGCCGACGGCCGGGTGGTCATGAAGGCCCACTGGCCGGGCCTGGTCCACAAGAGCGAGGAGCGGGCGGTCCACCTCGACCTGCGCGGCGAGCCGCAGGTCCGCGCCGCCTTCCGGGACCTGGAGACCCGGTTCGGCCATCTGATGACCGGCGTGGTCGTCCAGTCCCTCGCCCGGCGCGGCACCGAGCTGTTCGCCGGTGTCGTCCAGGACGAGGTGTTCGGCCCGCTCGTGCTGTTCGGGCTCGGCGGCACGGCCACCGAGGTGCTGGCCGACCACGCGGCCCGGCTGGCCCCCCTCACCGACCACGACGTGCACGACCTGATCACGTCCCCGCGCTGCGCACCCCTGCTCTTCGGCACCCGCGGCAACCGACCCGTCGACCTCGAAGCCCTGGAGCAGCTGCTCCGGCGGCTGTCCCGGATGGCGGCGGATCTGCCGCAGCTCACCGAGGCCGACTTCAACCCCGTCCTGGCCACACCGGACGGCGTCACCGTGCTCGACGCACGGGTACGACTGCTGCCGCGCCGGCCGCAGGACCCCTATCTGCGCCGACTCCGCTGAGGAGCGAGGAGGGAACAGAGATGAGGCACAACAAGGTGGGCTCCGTGATGACCACGGATGTCGTCCACGCCGCCTACAGCACGCCGTTCAAAGAGGTCGCGCGGCTCCTGGCCGACCACCGGATCAGCGGGCTCCCGGTGGTCGACGACGACGACAAGGTCATCGGGGTCATCTCCGAG
Organism: Streptomyces sp. NPDC013157; assembly: GCF_042899865.1. Classification (NCBI taxonomy): domain Bacteria; kingdom Bacillati; phylum Actinomycetota; class Actinomycetes; order Kitasatosporales; family Streptomycetaceae; genus Streptomyces; species Streptomyces sp. NPDC013157. The sequence continues at coordinate 374,788 of NZ_JBIBAK010000008.1, forward strand.
ACGGACCTCATGGCCCGCCAGGCCACCGCGCCGGGTCCCTACGGGGAGAAGTACCGCGCACCGCTGGGCCAGCTGACGCGCGGCGCCAGGAAGCAGGCGGCCAAGGCGCGGGCCCGCACGGCCGGAGACCTGATGTCGGACCCGCCGGTGACGGTGCACGCCGAGAACACCATCGTCGAGGCGGCCCGCACCATGGCCGAACGCCGAGTGGAGCGGCTCCCCGTCCTGGACGAGGAGGACCGGCTGGTCGGCATCGTCACCCGGCGCGACCTGCTCCAGGTGTTCCTGCGCCCCGACGACGAGATCCGGGGCGAGGTCGTCGACGAAGTCCTCGTCCACGCCCTGTGGCTGCCGCCGCACAGTGTGCAGGTGGCCGTGGCCGAGGGCGTCGTCACGCTCACCGGCCACATTGAGCGCAGGGCCGAGACCGAGATCGCCGTCTCCATGACCCGCCAGATCGACGGCGTGGTCGACGTGATCGACAGACTGACCTACCGCCTGGACGACTCCCGTGTCCGCGAGGAGCAGGCACTGCACGGCGCGGCTGACGACTGGCTGCGCGGACTCTGAGAGGGGGACCATCCCATGACCGGCACGGTGTTAGTCACCTACGGCAGCAGGAACGGATCCACGGCGCACATCGCCGAAGCGATCGCCGACACCCTGCGCGAGAACGGGCTGACCGTCGAGACGATGCGAGCCGCGTCCGTGCCCTTCGTGACGCGGTACGACGCGGTCGTGGTCGGCGGCGGCCTGTACGCGGGGCGCTGGCACAAGGATGCCCGGACCTTCGTCCGCCGCCACGGCAAGGACCTTGCCGAGCGGCCCGTGTGGTTCTTCAGCAGCGGCCCGCTCGACGACTCCGCCGCCGAGCGGGACATCCCGCCCGTACGCGCGGTGCGGCGCGCCGTGCAGGACCTGCACGCCCGGGGGCACGTCACCTTCGGGGGCTGCCTCGACGAGGACGCGGAGGGGTGGCTGGCCCGGAGGATCGTGCGCTCCGGGAAGGGCGGGGACTTCCGGGACTTCGACGCTGTGCAGGCGTGGGCGTCCGGGATCGCCGCGGAGCTGAAGAAGTGACCGTGTGCGCCGGGCGGGTCTCACCGGTTCGCTGTGGCGAGGCCCGCCCCGGCACGACCGGCGAGGCCCGCCGGGAGCCTCCCCGTGGCCCCGCCGGGTCGGCCCGTGCGGAGCCCGGCCCCCTCCGTCGCCGCGGGCGCACAGCTGGACGCGCTCGACGGCGGCGGCCTGGACACGCTGCCGGCGGGCTCCACCGAGCTGCTGCTCGTCTCGCACGAGGCGACGGGGCAGGAGATCCACGCGGCCTTCCAGCGATCGCCGACGTGGCCGTCGCCGACGAGGAGCCACCGGGTCGCCTTCTCCGGGGGCCGGACGGCGGTACGGCAGGGACGTTCGGCCCAGTGCGGGGAGTCGGAAGCCGATGGATGGTGGACGAACACGATGGACAAAGCGGACTCCGTCCTCGCGGATCCGAGGAGGAAAGCGATGCACACGGCACAGTGGAAGGTGAACCTCCACCTCTTCGAGGAAGACGACGGAACGACCAAGGCGCGCGTGGTGCTGGAGACCGGGACCACGTCACTCACCGCCCACGGGACCGCGCACTGCCGCCCGACGGACAGCAACGTCCCGGAGATCGGCGACGAACTGGCGGCGGGCAGGGCCATGAACGACCTGTCCCAGCAACTGCTGCGCATCGCGGAACGGGACATCGAGGGTGTGGGGGTGGACCAGCCGGGCAGCCGTGCGACGACCGGACGGCCCGCCTGAAGCAACGCCTGTCGGACGACTCTGAGGAGAGGGGCGGCGATCATGCGCGCTCATCTCGGTGACCAACTCGTCGTCGAAAGCCCGGCGACCGGTGCCACCCGACGCGACGGGGAGATCGTCGGTCTCCACCACGAGGACGGCACACCTCCCTACGACGTGCGCTGGTCGGATTCGGGCGAGATCACCCTCGTCTTTCCCGGGCCCGACGCACACGTCCACCACCTCGACCACGGCCGGCCCGCGTCGGGTGAGGTGAAGACCGGGCCCGGGTCTCTGCCGCCGACCGGCGCGGCCAATCCCGGAGACGTCGGCCGGCGGGTGGCCGCGGCACGGCGGCGGCTGGGGCTCAGCCGGGAGGAGACCGCCGCTCGCGCCCGGATGGTACCGGCATACCTCGCCTACCTGGAGGAGCAGCCCGCGGCCCCGACCCCGGCGGCCCTCGTCAGACTGGCCGACGCCCTGGGTACCAGTGTCGACGCGCTGTACGGCGGCGGCGTCGGCCTCCCGCCCGGGCAGGGGCACGCCCTGCTCCGCCCCCGGCTGCTCGACCTCGGCCCGGAGGAGTGCCGGGCCCTGCTCTCCACGCACGGGGTCGGACGCGTCACGTTGTCCACGCCGGACGGCCTGCCCGCGGTCGTCCCCGTCAACTACGACGTCATCGAGGGCGCCATCGTCTTCAGGACCGCGCCCGGCTCCGTCACCGCCCTGACCGTGGACGAGGACGTCGCCTTCGAGGTCGACCACGTGGACGAGGCGCTGAGCCAGGGCTGGAGCGTGCTCGCCGTCGGGCACGCGAGCGTCGTGACCCGGCCCGAGGTGGTCCGCGGACTCGTGGAACGCGCCCACACCACTCCGTGGGCGGGCGACGAGCGTGCGATGTGGGTGTCGATCCGGCCCAGGAGCCTCACGGGCCGGCGCATCACACCCGCGGATCAATGACCGACCCTGAGCCGTTCAGGGCGGTGACGACCTCGGGGACGGCCTGCGGGGGGGGAAAAGAGAGAGACGGCGGGCGGGCCCGGCTCCACGGCCGAGGACGGTCCGCTTCCCCCGACGCACGGCTGCGTGGGGCGGGTCGTCCTCGCGCAGCGCGGTCGTTCCCGATCGACCCGGTTCAGGCTTCATGCGGACCGCCGCCGGCCGAGGGCGGTCCGGGCGGTTCGTGGAGCACGCTCCATGCGACGGGTCCGAGCAGGTCGGCCAGCCGCCGGAAGACGTCCAGGAAGAGGTCGTCGATCGTCAGCACCCCGACCAGCCGCCCCCGGTCGAGGACCGGCAGCCGGCGCACGCCCGCGCGGCCGAACGTGCGGTACGCGGCCCGCAGATCGTCGTCGGCGTCGACGGTGACGACCTCGGCCGACATCACCGCGTCCACGGTCGAGTCCGGCGCCAGGCCGCCGCCGAGGCCGCGCAGCGCGAGGTCGCGGTCGGTCACGATGCCGCACAGCTCACCGTCCTTCACGACGAGCACGGAGCCCACGCCGTGCTCGGTCATCCACCGGGTCACCTCCTTCAGGGAGACACCGGGGTCCACGTGCACGGGAGGCGCGGTCATCACCTCGGACACCTTCATGGGGATGCTCCTCGTCGGTCGTCCGGTCGTGGTGCGGGGTCTTCGAGCGGGGGAGTCGGGCGCTGCCGGATTCACACGATGTCGAGCACGTCGTCCAGTGGCCGTCGAGGGCTCTGCCGCCCTTCCGGGCCGTAGCCGAGCCGGAGCACCATCTGCACGTGGCCCATGGCGGAGAGCGGGTCGCGGGCCGCCCACCGGAGGTCCGGCCATTCGAGCGGCTGGGAGGTCACGGACGCGACCAGTCCGTCCGCGGTCGCCCGCAGCAGGACCCGCTCCAGCGCCTGCCCGGCGCGCAGCCAGTCCACGGGGCGGTCGTCGGCCGTGCCGAGCAGGGCGATGTTCGGCCTCTTCTCGAACGACGCCCGGGGACGGTCCGGCATGGGGCGTCCGGCGGCGAAGTCGCGCACGGGGGCGTCGCCGCCACGGCGTACCGGGCCGAACGCCTCGGCGGGGATGCCGTCGGACGGCGCTTCGGTCCCCGAAGGTTCCGCATGCGCCCACCGCGCGGTCTCACCGCGCACTCCCGCGTCCTGCGCCTCCCACTCCTCGGCGTCCCCCACCAGCTCCAGGACCGACCGCACATGCCAGCCGCCCGGGAACAGCAACTGCGCGCCTTCGGCGTCGGCCGCCTCGCCCAGGCCCTCGCGCATCGCCGCCGGGATCTCCTCGTCACGGAAGGGGAAGCGGCTGGAGTGCCGGCGGCCGACCACAGGACGCAACAGCGCCAGCGCGGCGTCCGGCGGACTGCTGCCGCACAGGTGCACCTCGGCGAGCAGGTCCGGACAGTCCGGGTCCGGGAGCAGCCGGACGACCGGTGCCAGCGCCTCCGCCGCGGCGGCCACCCGTAGGTTGAGCAGTGCGGCCCCGCAGCTCAGGTGCAGACCGCGCAGCTGCGGATCGGTGTGCGGCAGGGTGCGCCCCAGGTCGGCGTACAGGCGCAGGACACCGATGTCGCGGAGGTAACGGAACCTCCACGGCTGTGCGTTGTGCTGCGAGGGCGCGGCGGCGGCGTCTGCCACGAGCGTTTCGACGGTGTGCGCGTCGACGGGTTCTGCGGTCATGGTGGCTTCCCTTCCCTTCGCATCGGCCCCGGGGATCACCCGGGCCCGGACGGCACGGCGATGACCGGGCACCGCGCGTGGTGCAGCACCCCCTGGCTGACCGAGCCGAGCAGCATGCCGGTGAAACCGCCCCGGCCCCGGGTGCCCACCACCAGACCCAGCGCGTGGGCCGAGGCCTCGGTGAGCACCTGTACGGGGTGTCCGGCGACCAGTTCGTGGCGCAGGTCCACCTGCGGGTAGCGGGCGCCGCGACCGGCCACGATCTCGGAGAGCAACCGCCGGGCCTCCTGCTGCGGTTCGTACTCGTCGAAGATCCTCAGCGGGCCCGGCTCCCAGACGGAGAGAGCCCGCACTCCGGCGCCGCGCAGCGCGGCCTCCTCGAACGCCAGGTCCACGGCGGCCGCGGAGTGCGGGCTGCCGTCGACGCCGACGACGTAGTACGCCGGGTCCTGGGTGACGTGTTCCGGTTCGGGTACGACGACCACCGGGCAGCGGGCGTGAGCCATGAGGGGCACGGCGACCGAGGCGGAGCCGAACACCTCCTGCGCGCGGCTCAGATGCCGCGAGCCCAGCACCACGGCCGTGGCGTCACGGCTCTGCTCCCGCAGCACCCACGCCGGATCGCCCTCTGCGAGCAGCGGGTCCACCGGGAGCCCCGGATGGTGCTCCGCGACGAACCCCGCGGCGTCGTCCAGCGCCTGCCGGCCCGCCTTGTGCAGCGCCTCGTTCCACTCCTCCCAGGAGGGCGGTGTCCGGCCCCTCCCGTAGCCGCGGGTCGGCACGCCCTCGGCGAGGACCGGGCGCAGCGGCAACCGGCGCCGGGCGGCCTCGTCCGCCGCCCAGGCCAGAGCCATCCGGTGAGCCGGGTCCGGATCGACGCCCACCACGATCGGGCGGAGATCACCGGGCCGGGTCATGACGGCCTCCACTCCCCGGACCGCCGGGTGCGGGGGCCGCGGACGCCGGATGCCTGACGCAGGAGTCGGGCCCCGGGCAGTACACGGTCACCCGTCCGCCGTCGGCCCCATCGCACGTCGTAGGGCGGGCAGCCGTCACGATGGTGGAGCCCGACGGCCCCGCCGTCCCGTGCGACGACTCCGGCCCTGGTGCCGCGTACGACGATCTCGTCGCCGACGCGGGCGCGCATCGAGGCGCCGGTCGCCTCGGGCCCGGTGTCGTCCTGGCCCGGTCGGTCTGCTTCGCTGACGCGGGAGCGGACATCGCCCTCGCCTCCTCCCTGCGGCGGCGCCGGGGAGTGCCGCCGCCGATTCCCTTTCCATTGCAGGGGGCGGTGCGGCCGACGTACCAGGGGCCATTGGTCCCTGTGCCGGGTCCGATGATCCCCCGGGCGGTCCGTGAGGTGCCCGCGCCGACGTCCGAGCCCCGCGGCGGGAAGAGGAGCGGGACGATGTCCCGCCGTATCTCCGACCACACCTGATAGCAGACCGTGCTCGTCCACCACGGGCAGTCGCTTGACCTTCTTCCGGGCCATGATGCGCGCGGCCTCGGCCAGGGTGGCGTGCACCGGCTCTTCTCGGCGGCGGGCGCGGCTGCCCTCCGGCCCGCCTGCGCACGCGTGGGCCGGTCGGGCCCGCAGGGGGACGGATGGCCCTTACCGCCCCGGGAGCGTGCCGTCACGCTGGAAGGGAGCGCTCCCCGGAGGTGGAGATCATGTTCCGAACCGTCACCGTAGGTCTCGACGGATCGCCCGAGAGCCGGGCCGCCGCCGAGTGGGCGGCGCGCGAAGCCCGGCTGCGCGGCCTGCCACTGAAGATCGTGCACGTGGCAGAACGTCCCCCCGTACCCGTGGCGCAGGCCCCGCTGGTGGGTCCCGAGACCAGCCAGCACTGGACCCGGCCGGTGCCGCGCGAGGCCGCGGAGGGCCTCCGGCTGCGGCACCCCGGTCTCGAGGTGCTCACCGAACCGCTGACGGGAGCTGTGCCCGAAGCCCTCTGCGAGGCGGCGGCCTCCGCCGAGCTGCTCGTGCTGGGCTCGCGGGGTTTCGGCGGCATCGGCGGGTTCGTGGTCGGCTCGGTGAGCCTGGCCGTCGTGGCCCGCGTGGAACGGCCCGTGGTGCTGGTGCGTGAGGGCGAGCAGGCCGCGGACGAGCACAGGATGGATCCGGCGGGCGTGCCGTCCGCCGCCACACCGTTCCGGCCGGTGGTGCTCGGCCTCGATGTCGATCACCCGGACGACGCGCTGCTGGAGTTCGCCTTCGACGCCGCGGTCCGCCGGGAAACATCACTTCGGGTGGTGTCCGCCTGGCCGGAGACGGTCATGCCCCACTACCGCTTCCCCGACGACGCGGCGCTCCAGGACGACCTCGAACGCAGCCACCGCACCGCTCTGGCCGAGGCGCTGCGCCCGTGGCGGCAGAAGTTCCCGGGCCTCGACGTCATGGACGCGAGCCGCTGCGGCAGCGCCGCGCAGGTCGTCGTCGACGCGGCCCGTGACGCGTCCCTGGCCGTCGTCGGCCGGCGCATCCGTACCGGTGCACTCGGCGCGCACATCGGTCACGTCACCCATGCCGCCTTGCATCACATAGGTGCACCCGTCGCCGTGGTGGCCCACGGCTGATCCGGCAGCCCGGACCCGGGTGACCGGAAAGGCGTCGCCTCTGGAACACGTGAACGGTGCGTCACGGCTCCCCGTCAGGCGTCCGTCGCGGTGAGCCGGCAGTCCACGCCCACCACGCCCTCGACCCCCCGCACCAGGCGCACCGCGAGCGGGATCCGGGTGCCGTCGGTGACCCGTCCGGTCAGGGTGACGACGCCCTCGGTGACCACGATGTGCACCGGCTCGACCGGTGCCGGGAAGAGCGGGTCGACGACCTCACGCCGTATCTCGTCGGCGAGGTCGTTGTCGGAGCGGAGAAACACCTTGAGCAGGTCCCCGCGGCTGACCACCCCTTCCAGCACGCCCTCGGCGTTCACGACGGGCAGCCGTTTCACGTGCCGTATCGCCATGATCCGGGCGGCTTCCGGCAACGTGGCGTCGGCATGGACGGTGACGGCCGGGGTGCTCATCAGCTCCTCCGCGCGCACCGCCCCGGCCTTGGCCAGGTCGGAGAGCCGGCGCAGCTGCGTGAACCGGTCCGGATCGCTGTCCCGGAATTCCTCCTTGGGCAGCAGATCGGCCTCGGAGACGACCCCGACCACCCGCCCGTCGCCCTCCAGTACGGGCAGGGCGCTGATCCTCCCTTCGTCCATCCGCCCCACGATGTCCTTGAACAGGGCCTCGCGGCCCACCGCGACGACGGCACGCGTCATCACGTCGCCTACCTGGTGCGGGCTGCCGGTCATGGTGTTCTCCTCACAGCTGCGGGGAGCCAGGGCTCGAAGGAGCCCTCACGGGTCCTGCTACCAGCGTGAACGTGTTCACGCTCCCGGACTACCGGTGGGTCGGCTCCGGGAGTGCTCACGACGGCACGACGGCCACGGCGCGCGTAGCGCGCCGCAGCAAGGCCCGGGCGGCCTTCTTCCGGAAAGCAATCCTCGTCAGCCGGTCTTGTGACCCCAGCGAGGTCCGACGGTGGTCCACTCGCGGTCCCACAGGCCGAGCCGCCGCTGCTCCAGCCGCCACCGGGCCACCGCTCCGGCCCCGATGACCACTCCGGCCAGTGCGCAGCCGGCCGCGGTCCCCAGGACCCCCGCCTCCACGGCGGCCGCGCGGGCGCTCGGTGGCCTGGTGGTCAGACGGCCCTGGCGGTCCTGCCAGACCACGACGCGGGAACCGGCCTCGGTACCGGTGTCCACGAGAGTCCGGCCGGTGCGCGCGGAGCCGTCGGGCGCGGTCCAGGTCACGGTGCCCGGCGTGCGTTCGCTCTCGGTGCCGAGCCCGGAAGTGGTCTTCGGGACATCGACGAGAAGCACGGCCCGCACGGGTTCCCGTTCCTCGCGCTGCCGCGCGAAGACGTCGTCCGCGGTCCGGGCGGCGAGCAGTCCGGCGACGGTTCCTCCCACCACGACGAGCGCCCATACGGCCAGGACCACCCAGGCCTCGACGACATCGGCACGGCGTCGCAGCGGGTTGCTCCGCCACCGCCACAGCAGCTTCTTCACGCGCCGGGTCCTGCGCATCGGTCCGCACCTCCTCCTCGTGGTGGTTCCTTGCCGTGGTGACACTCATCAAGGTGTCAGCCGGCCCGGCGCCGCGACATGGGCCGAGCGGGGACCGCCGTAGGGCTGCTCGGGGTCGACTCGACCGGAAGCATGGGCCGTTCAGCCCGCACCGGGAGAGCCTCGGGCGACCGCGGCGTGGCCGGTCCAGGGGAGTCCTTGCCGGCGAGAGCCTCGCGGAGGCCGGGATACCGCTCGAAGGCGTCGCCCAGGTCCGCGCGGCGCAGCAGCCGCTGGAAGCCGCCGCCCGGCGTGACCGTTCGGTGCCCGAGGGGGGTGGAAGGGCCGCTCGGCCCCGCGGGCCGGTGCCCGCAGGGCACGGACGGCCCGTGTCCGGTTCTTCGGGACGGGCGGCCCGTCCGGCAGGTGATGAGGGCCGGACGGCCCAAGCGGGCCCGTCCGGGACAGGAGAGGCTGGATCCGTGGGGCAGCACCGGCGATGTCCCGGCGTCCGGCCGGCACCCGCCGCCGGCGTCCGCCGATCCCGTGCCCCGCAGCGGACCAAGGACGGTGAGCGACCCCATGAAGGCTTTCGTCTTCCACGGTCCCGGGCAGTCCGCCTGGGAAGAGGTCCCCGATCCCGCCATCAAGGAGCCCACCGACGCCGTCGTGCGCGTGGACGCCGTCACGATCTGCGGGACGGACCTGCACATCCTGAAGGGCGACGTCCCGGAGGTGCAGCCCGGCACGATCCTCGGTCACGAGGCCGTCGGCGAGATCGTCGAGGTCGGCAGTGACGTCCGGACCGTACGGCCGGGAGACCGCGTGCTGGTCTCCTGCATCAGCTCCTGCGGGCGCTGCTCCTACTGCCGGGAAGGGATGTACGGCCAGTGCCGCGGCGGCGGAGGCTGGATCCTCGGCCACCTGGTCGACGGCACCCAGGCCGAGTACGTCCGCGTCCCGTTCGCGGACCTGTCCGTCCACGCGCTGCCCGGCACGGTCGACAGCAAGGACGCCGTGCTCCTCGCGGACATCTTCCCGACCGCCTACGAGGTCGGCGTGCTGAACGGCCGGGTGCGCCCCGGCGACACCGTGGCCGTGGTCGGTGCGGGCCCCATCGGCCTCGCGGCGATCACCACGGCCCGGCTGTTCGCCCCCGAGCGGATCGTCGCCGTGGACCTGGCCCCCGCCCGGCTGGAGGCGGCCAAGCGCCTCGGCGCGGATGCCGTCGCCGATGCCCGGGAAGCGCCGGAGCAGTTGATCGCCGACCTCACCGACGGTCTCGGCGCCGATGTCGTCATGGAAGCCGTCGGTGTACCGGAGACCTTCGAGTTGTGCACCCGCATGGTCCGGCCGGGCGGTCGCGTCGCCAACATCGGCGTGCACGGCAAGCCGGCAACGCTGCACCTCGAAGACCTGTGGATCAAGAACGTGACCATCACGACAGGACTGGTGGACACCCACTCCACCCCCACCCTGCTGCGGATGGCCGCCGCCGGCCGGCTGCCCACCTCGCAACTGGTCACCCATACCTTCCCGCTGGACCACATGGCCGAGGCGTACGAGGTCTTCGCGGGCGCCGCCGACACCGGCGCGCTCAAGGTCGTGCTCGGCGGGGAGCAGCACGAGGTCGCCGTCCGCGGGACCTGACCGACGAGAGGACGTGACCCGTCATGGCCGAACAGGTACGGCCGCACACGGCAGAAGGACCAGCGCTGGGAGACCTGGGGCGCCGCGTGGCGGCCCGCCGCAAGGAACTCGGCCTCACCCGCGAGCAGACGGCCGAACGGTCCGGCATCGCGGCCGGCTACCTGCGCTACCTGGAGGAACACCCCGAGGCCGCGCCGGGCACGGGCGCCCTGCTCAGGCTCGCCGGCGTCCTGCACACCACCATCTCGCACCTCACGGGAGGAGACCTGGACACCCCGCCCGGACCCGGCCGGGCGGGATACCGCCCCGAGTTCACCGAGCTGAGCCCGACCGAATGCAGGGCCTTGCTCGGCTCGCACGGCGTCGGGCGCCTCGGCGTCGACGCCGCCTCGGGTCCGGTCATCCTGCCGGTCAACTACAGCGTCGTCGACGGCGCGATCGTCTTCAGGACCGCGGACGAAACCACACCGTCCCTGGCCCCGGGCCGTCAGGTGGCCTTCGAGGTCGACCGCATCGACGACGCCTTCGGCGAGGGCTGGAGCGTGCTGGTGCGCGGACCGGCGAGGCGGGTGACCGAGGCGGAGGAGGTGCGCCGGCTCACCGTGTCGGCCCACAGCACTCCGTGGGCGGGCGGCGACCGCGACCTGTGGGTGCGGATCGAGCCCCGCTCCGTGACCGGGCGCCGTATCACGGTCGGATCCGGGCCGGGCCGGGCGCCGGAATAGCCACCCCCGATCGGGGTGGAACGGTGGACGAGACCACGGATGCACACGGGACGCGCTGCCTCGCTGCTGCCTGCGTCCTGGAGACCGTCTCCCGAACCCTCGTCACCGGCCGCACCGGCCGCACCGGCCGCACCGGCCGCACCGGCCGCACCGGCCGCACCGGCCGCACCGGCCGCACCGGCCGCACCGGCCGCACCGTGGGACACCGGTGCCGCTCCTGCACTCCGGGTGGTGCGCTGCTCCCGGAGGTCAGTCCGGGCCGTCCGCTCAGCACGGCCGGGCGGCTCCGCCGTCGGTACCTACGACTTGACGTGATCCGGGTGTCAACGCGGGTCGCCGCGCATTACGGTGGCACTTGACCGGACCTGCCGGTGTACGAGTCGACGGGGTCGGGAGGAGTGCGGTGGAGAGCCATGAGGCGGCCCGGGGGCGGTTGCCGCAGCTCAGGCTGGACGAGCTGCTGGAGGAGCTGCAGGCCCGGCTGGACGCCGCGCGGGGGACCCGGGACCGGGTGCACAGTCTGCTGGAGGCGGTGCTCTCGGTCGGCCGGGAACTGGACCTGGAGCAGGCCCTGCACAGCATCGTGGAGGCGGCGGCCGTGCTGGTCGACGCCGAGTACGCGGCGCTGGGCGTGATCGGGCCGGACGGCAGGCGGCTGTCGGCGTTCCACACGGTCGGTGTCACCGAGGAGGAGATCGCCCGGATCGGCCCCTTGCCCGAGGGGCACGGGATCCTCGGTGAGCTGATCCGTGATCCCGAGCCGCTGCGCCTGGCCAAGCTCTCCGAGCATCCGGCGTCGTACGGTTTCCCGCCCAACCACCCGCCGATGAACACCTTCCTGGGTGTCCCGATCCGGGTGCGTGACCAGGTCTTCGGGAACCTCTACCTGACCGAGAAGCGGGGCGGCGGCCAGTTCGACGAAGAGGATGTGTCGGTGACGTCGACGCTGGCCGTGGCGGCCGGGGTGGCGATCGACAACGCCCGGCTGTACGAGGAGTCGCGGCTGCGTGAGCGGTGGCTGCGGGCGAGCGCGGAGATCACGAACAGTCTGATGTCCGGCAGTGCGAGCGCGGAGGCTCTCGGGCTGATCGCCGAGCAGGCCAGGGAGATCACCGGCTCGGCGCTGGCGGCGGTTGCGACGCCGATGGAGAACACGGATTCCCTCACCGTGGAGATCGCCGTCGGTATGGACGCGGACGCGCACCAGGGGCTGGTGCTTCCGCTCGACAAGACGCTCATGGGGCTGGCGTTCTCCCAGGGCGCCCTGGTGACCAGCGAGGACGTGGTCCACGACGAGCGGGTCTCGCCCGAGCCACCGCGCTTCATAGGACTGGGGCCCGCGGTGGCCAGCCCCATCGGCACGAGCGAAGCCGGTGTGCGGGGGGTGGTGCTGCTGGCGCGTGAGGCGGGCGGGCCGTTGTTCACCGCGAAGGAGACGGAACCCCTTCAGGCCTTCGCGGCGCAGGCGGCTCTCGCGATGGAGCTGGCGGAGCGGCGGCGGGACGCGGAGGAGATCGCGGTGCTCAAGGACCGTGACCGGATCGCCCGGGATCTGCACGACCTGGCGATCCAGCGCCTGTTCGCCACCGGCATGACCCTGCAGAGCGCGGGACGTTTCATCGAGCACTCGGAGGCCTCGGAGCGGGTGCTGCGGGCGGTGGACGACCTGGACGAGACCATCAAGATCATCAGGTCGACGATCTTCGGGCTGCGGACCCGGGAGGGCGGCGCCGGTACCGGGCTGCGGGCCCGTGCGGTGCGGATGGTCGGGGAGGCGGCGGCGGCGCTCGGGTTCGCGCCGAGCGTGCGGATGGAGGGGCTGATCGACACGGACGTGCCCAAGGAGATCGCCGACCACGCGGTCGCCGTCCTGTCCGAGGCCCTGACCAACATCGCCCGCCACGCCCGGGCCGACCGCGCGGAGGTGGTCCTGGCGACCGACGGGCAGGAGCTGTCGCTGACGATCAGGGACAACGGGGTGGGGATCCCGCCCGAAGGCCGCCGCAGCGGGCTGCGGAACATGGCGGAGCGGGCGGCGGAACTCGGCGGCCGGCTGGAGTGGGAGTGCCCCCCGGGTTCCGAGGGCGGGGGTACGACGCTGGTGTGGCGGGTGCCGGTGGGGGAGCCGTAGCAGCAGACGGGACCTGTCCCCGGAACCCGGCTCGGGAATGCCGGGACCGGGGAGGGGGCCGTTCGGCTCATGCCCTCCGAGGGCGGATGGCCCATCCTGGGGGTGTCGGACCACGGCTGCCGAACCCTGGAGGTCGCCATGACCGGCACTCCACACGTCGTGCGCGATGTGATGACCCACACCGTCCTCGCGCTGCGCCACGGCGCGGCCTTCAAGGACATCGTGAAGGCCCTGCAGCAGTGGCAGGTGAGCGCGGCGCCCGTCCTGGACGACGGCGGACGGGTCGTCGGCGTCGTCTCGGAAGCCGATCTGGTGCGCCGGGAGGAGGCCCGCACCGGCGTCCCGGTCGGCTACGGCCAGGTCCGGTCCGGGCCCGACCTCGCCGAGGCCGCATCGACCACCGCTGCCGCGCTGATGACCACGCCTGCCGTCACCGTCGGCCCCGAGGCCCCACTGCCCGAGGCCGCGCGCAGGATGGCCCGGCACGGCGTCAAGCGGCTTCCGGTGGTCGACGCGGACGGACTGCTGCAGGGGGTCGTCAGTCGTGCCGACCTGCTGAAGGTGTTCATGCGGGACGACGAGGACATCGCCGAGGAGATCCGGCGCGAGATCCTCCCGCACCTCTTCCCCGACTCGGCCGAATGGGTGCGCGCGCAGGTACGCGACGGCGTCGTCACCCTCACCGGCCGTGTCCCGGACACCGCCCTGGTCCCGGTGGCCGCCGGGTGGGTACGGGGCGTCGACGGTGTGGTCGCCGTGGAGTGCACGCTGGCAGGTCCGCCCCGACGCCCGGACCTCGACCCCGATCTTCCCGACGCCAGGTACACCCCGCCCGGCCGAGGCCGTACGTCCCGGGCCCCGGAAGGAGGAGGCGGACCATGACCGGCACGACTCCCGGACGCGTGGTCGGCGGACCGTTCTGGCGCTGGCGGCGCAATCCGCTGCGGCGCCACAGCGACGTGGTCGAGGCCTGGGTGGTGCTCGCTGTCTGGACCGTGACCCTGGTCGGCGGGCTGCTCGCCGGATGGTGGGCCGGCGCGACCGTGGACCACACGTTCGCCGAGCGGCGTGCCGCGCTCCATGTGGTGTCCGCCGAACTGACCGAGAACGCGGAGAGCGGCACGCCCGTCGTGGCCGGTTACGACGCGGGGAAGGTATGGGTCACGGTGCGCTGGACGGCCTCGGACGGCTCCGCACACACCGGCTTGGCGAAGGCCGTCCCCACGGCCACCATCGGCAGCCGGCTCCAGGTCTGGGTGGATCGCGGTGAGCGGGTGGCCGCTGCGCCGACGAGCCGGAGCGAGGCGACCCTCGACGCCGTCGCGGCCGCCGCCCTCGTGGCACCGCTCGCCGCCACCGCGGTGTGGGGCGCCGGATGGGGCCTCCGCGGCCGGTTGATGCGGCGCCGCCTTGCCGAATGGGACGCGGAATGGCGGCAGATCGGACCCCAGTGGCGGAACTTCAGCGGGGGCAAGGGATGACCTCAGGAGAGGGCCGACCGGAGCCAGGACAGGGCCGGTCGGCCCACGGCTGTTCCAACGCCCTTGGGCCAGGCTGGAGATGACAATCCGAGAGGAGGAAGCACATGAGCGGCATGATCGAGCGGCTGCGCGGCTGGCCGGTGCTGCCCGAGGACCTGTTCGGCTGGGCCGAGTCCGGCTTCCCCGGTCCGCACGGGGGTGCGGGTCTGCACGGCATCCGCGTGGAGGAGGAGCTGAAGGACGGGACCTATGTGCTGCGGGCCGAGCTTCCGGGCGTCGTACCCGCCGACGTGGAGATCACCGTCACGGAGGGTGTGCTCACCCTGCGGGCCGAGCGCACCGAGGAGACCAAGGAGAAGCACCGTACCGAGTTCCGCTACGGCACCTTCGCCCGGTCCGTCCGGCTGCCCGCCGGAGCGAAGGGCGACGAGGCGGCCGCGGAGTACAAGGACGGCGTGCTGACCGTCACGGTCCCGGTCCCGGAGGAGAAGACGGGAACCAGGACCATTCCGGTGCGGACCGGCTGACCCCCAGGGGGGAGGGAGCCGATCCCACATCAGGTGTGCGCGGCCGGTGCCCACCGGCCGCGCACACCGCTGTGTCCGCCGTCGACGGGCGCGACGCGGCGATGATCCCGTGTGTCCTGCCCCGTCATCCGGGGTCGCTCCGCGTGGACGCCGGGACCAGGCAGCAGCGGACGTCGACCACGCCCTCGACAGCCCGGGCCAGCCGCTCGGCCACGGCGGCCAGACCGTTGTCCTCGACCCATCCGGTGAGGGTGACGGCGCCTTCGGCGACCTCGACCTGGATGTGGTCGGCCGACAGCGGGAAGAGGCGGTCGACGACCTCGTGACGTACCTCCTCGGCGAGTTCCTCGTCGCCGCGCAGGAAGACCTTCAGCAGGTCCGAGCGGCTGACAACGCCTTCGAGCAGGCTTTCGTCGTTGACGACGGGCAGCCGCTTGACCTTGCGCTGGGCCATGATGCGCGCCGCCTGGGCGAGCGTGGCGTTCGGGTGCACGGTCACGGCGGGCGTGCTCATCAGCTCCTCGGCGGTCACCGCGCCGGCCTTCGCCAGATCGTCGAGGCGCTGCCGCTGGGTGAACCGGTCCGGGTCGCTGTCCCGGAACTCCTCCTTCGGGAGGAGATCGGCCTCGGAGACGACACCGATGACCCGGCCGTCGCCCTCCAGCACGGGCAGGGCGCTGACCTTCCACTCCGTCATCAGGGTGACGACGTCCTTGAACGGCGCGTCGCGGCCGATCGCGGCGACGGTACGGGTCATCACGTCGCTCACGGTGTGCGGTTTGCCGGGCATGGTCTCCTCCTCCGAAGGACGGGCGGGGCCGAGGGGCCCTGCTCCCAGGGTGGGTCCGGGCGGACCCGGCCGCCACGGGCCGCCCGGGCCCGGCAAGGGGTCGTTCGGCCTCGGGCGCGGGTGCATCGCGGGCCCGGCGGCCCCGGGCTCCACGGCCCCCCACGGCAAGGACGCCCAGGGCCGTGCTCCGGGCCGTCCGGCTCATGCCTCACGAGGGGCGTCGGAGTTGGCTGGGAGTGAGGGGAACGACCCCGATCAGGGAGGGCGATGACAGTGGGCACAAGCCTCACACCGGAGTTCTGGGAGCGCTTCTCCGTCCTGCTGGTGCTGGCGCTGGCGATGACGGCGATCCTCACCGCGGTGTTCACCACGGCGTTCGACGCCCTGACCGCCCGGCTGCGCAACCGCAGGCGGCACGGACCGGCTCCGCGAGAACCGTACCGGCCGAAGCCGTCCGACCACCGGACATCGGTGCACTGCTGAACACGGGTCCGGCGCTCTCCCCCGGGAGAGCGCCGGACCCGTGTGCGGTGCCACCGTCAGAGCATGCGGAGCCAGTCGTCGGCCACCCCGTGGAGCTTCTGCTCGGTCGGCCGCAGGTGCTTGTCGTCGAACCGGTAGGAGAGGCGGTCGACGACATCGACGACACCGTCCAGCCGACGCGTCATGCCGACCGCGACGGGGATCTCACTGCGCCGTTCCAGCCGGCCGGTGAGGGTGACCACGCCGTCCTGGGCCGCGACCTCGACGGTGTGAGGGGCCAGCCAGAGGGTGTTGCCGAGGACCTCCTGCCGGACCTCCCGCACGATCTCGTCGTCGGAACGCAGGAAGACCCGGAGCAGGTCGCCGCGGGTGACGATGCCGACCAGCCGGCCCTCCGCGTCGACCACAGGCAGGCGTTCGACACGGTGGCCGGCCATCAGCCGCGCCGCCTCGGTGACCGTGGCATCGGAGCGGACGGTGACGGCGGGCGCCGACATGACACCGCCCGCCGTGGTCGCGTTGCTCTTGACGGCCGCACGCCGGGCGCCGCGGCCCACGGCGTGCGTGTGGTCGTGCCCGGGGTCCCGGGTCTGGTGCAGCATGAGGTCGGTCCCGGAGACCACGCCGATCACCTTGCCGTCCTCGTCGACCACCGGAAGGCCGCTGATGCGGTGCTCCTCCAGGAGCCGCACCAGTTCCTTGAACGGTGTGCCGTACCCAGCCGTGACGACGTCGGTGACCATGACGGCGCCGACCTTCGTGGGCTTCATGTCCGAGCCTCCTTCAAGGCCGTGACCCGTGCACAGACGGGTCGTACCGAGAGCCCTCCCCTCCGGTGGGCCCGAGCCCAGCGTCCGGCGCGCTGCTCCACGCCGACAGGGGCTGACCGGGCACCCGAACGGGCCGAGTGGCCCCTCCAACCCGTCGCCGGAAGGTGGCACGGTGACATCGGAGCCCCCTGCTGCACGACGTGGCAGTCCGACGAAAGGCGGTGGGGACGATGACACTTCCCCTGGTCGTAGGCGTCGACGGATCGGACGGGAGCCTGCTCGCGGTCGACTGGGCGGTGGACGAGGCCGCCCGCCACGACCTTCCGCTGCGGCTGGTGTACGCCTCCCGGTGGGAGCGCTACGAGGCCGGGGTGCCGTCGGAGGGCACGGAACGCCCCTCGGAACGCGTGCTGTCCGAACACATCGTCGCCTCCGCGGCCGAGCGCGCCGCACAACGCTGCCCGGACGTGAAGGTCACCACCGACATCCTCCCCGACGACGCGGTGTACGCCCTCCTGCGCGAAGGCGACAACGCGCATGCCCTGGTCACCGGGTCGCGCGGCCGGGGTGAGCTGACCGGGCTGCTGCTCGGGTCGGTCGGTCTGGCCGTGGCGGCCAAGGCGCGCTGCCCGGTGATCGTGGTCCGGGGCGACAGGACCGGCCTGTCCGGCGGCCACGAGCGGATCATGCTGGGCGCCGGGGATCCCGATACCGCGGATGAGGCCGTGCGGTTCGCCTTCCGTGAGGCCGAGGCCCGCGAATGCGCCCTGTACGCCGTCCGGGCCTGGCGTTGCCCCGCCCACGAGGTCGGCAACCAGGTGGCGCTCGGGGAGGTCGCCCGCCGGCACGAGGAGAAGGCGTCCGCGCTGCTCGACACGCTGCTCGGCGAAGCCGTGGCCGCCCATCCGAAGGTCAGCGTCCGCAGCGTGACGGCCGAGGGACCGGCCCACCGGATCCTCGTGGACCGCTCGGCCGCCGCCGACCTCGTCGTCGTGGGAGCGAGGCGTCGGCACGGACACGTCGGTCTGCAACTCGGCCGGGTGGCCCACACCCTGCTGCACCACGCGAAGTGCCCGGTGGCGGTCGTGCCGCAACCGGAGTGATCGTTGCAGTACTGCGGGGTGCGGCCCCGGCCGAGCGGCCCGCTCTCTGCGCGCCGGCCACGTGCACGGAGGGAGCCGGAGTGAGCGGCTGGACGTGGGAGTACGACGGTTACCTGCCCACCGACGAACGGCTGCGTGAGTCGCTGTGCACGCTGGGCAACGGCTGCTTCGCCACCCGAGGCGCCCTGCCCGAGTGCACCGCCGACGAGGTGCACTACCCCGGCACCTACGCGGCCGGCTGCTACAACCGGCTCACCTCAGACGTGGCGGGACACCTGGTCGAGAACGAGGACATGGTCAACCTCCCGAACTGGCTGCCGCTCCGGTTCCGGCTGCCGGGCGGGGACTGGCTCACCCCGGACACCGCCACGGTGCTCGACCACCGGCAGGTCCTGCGCCTCGCCACCGGCCTCCTGGAACGCCGGACCCGCTTCGCCCTCGGCGACGGCGGCGTGCTCTACGTCCGTCAGCAGCGCGTCGTCCACATGGCCGACCCGCATCTGGCCGCCCTGCGCACCGAGTTCACCGCCGAGAGCTACGCCGGGGAGCTGGAGGTCGAGGCCGCCCTCGACGGGAGCGTCACCAACGCCGGGGTGGCGCGCTACCGCGACCTCGACGGCTGTCATCTGACCCACGTGCAAGGCGGAGTGGCGGCCCCGGACACGGTGTGGCTGCGCTGCCGCACCAGCACCTCCGGCATCCGCATCGGCATGGCGGCCCGGCTGGTGACCGACGCGCGGATCACCGAGGCGACGCCCGAGCCGCTGCGAGCCGTACAGCGCCTCCTGCTCCGGCTCACACCGGGACACACCGTCGTCGTCGACAAGATCGCGGCCGTCCACACCTCGCGCGACCCCGCGATCGGCGACCCCCTGCGGGCGGCCGTCGACCGTGCCGGCGCCGCTCCCGGCTTCAGTGCTCTCCTCGCATCGCACCGGACGGCATGGGAAAACCTCTGGCGGCGAGCCGAGTTGGACGTCCCCGGCCGGGCCGGACGGATTCTGCGGCTGCATCTCTTCCATGTACTGCAGACCCTCTCCCCGCACACGGCGGACCTGGACGTGGGCGTGCCCGCCCGGGGACTGCACGGGGAGGCGTACCGGGGGCACGTCTTCTGGGACGAACTGTTCGTGCTGCCCTTCCTGAACCTGCACTTCCCGGAGGTCTCCCGGGCCCTGCTCCGCTACCGGTACCGGCGTCTCGACCAGGCCCGCGCGGCCGCCCACGCGCTGGGCCGGCGCGGTGCGCTGTACCCGTGGCAGAGCGGCAGCGACGGCCGCGAGGAGTCCCAGGAACTGCACCTCAACCCCCGCTCGGGGCGCTGGCTCCCGGACCACTCGCGGCTGCAGTGGCACGTCGGCTCGGCGGTCGCGTACAACGTGTGGCAGTACTGCGAGGCGAGCGGCGACACCGGCTTCCGGGACACCGAGGGCGCCGAGACACTCCTGCAGATCGCCCGCTTCTGGGCCGACTCGGCCACCTGGGACGACCGGCTCGGCCGGTATCGCATCCGGGGAGTGGTCGGCCCCGACGAGTACCACGACGCCTACCCGGACGCACCGGAGCCCGGCCTCGACGACAACACCTACACCAACGTCACCGCCGCCTGGGTCCTCACCCGGGCCCTGGAACTGCTGCGGAGGCTGCCCGAGCCACGACGCCGTGAACTCGCCGGCCGGATCGGCCTCGACGACGGTGAGCCGGGACACTGGGAGGAGGTGTCGCACACCCTCCACGTCCCCTTCCACGAGGGCGTCATCGGCCAGTTCGAGGGCTACGGCGACCTCGCCGAACTCGACTGGGACGGCTACCGTGCGCGGTACGGCGACATCCGCCGCCTCGACCGGATCCTGGAGGCGGAGGGCGACACCGTCAACCGCTACAAGGCGTCCAAACAGGCCGACGTCCTGATGCTCGGGTACCTCTTCTCCCCGGCCGAACTCCGGTCGCTCTTCCGGCGGTTGGGCTACACACTGGACGACGGGATCTGGGCCCGCACGGTCGACTACTACCTCCGCCGCACCAGCCACGGCTCCACCCTCAGCGGCCTGGTCCACGGCTGGGTGCTGGCCCGGGCCCGGCGCGCGGATGCGTGGAGGTTCGTCCAGGAGGCACTGCGGGGCGACATCGCCGACGTCCAGGGCGGCACCACCGGAGAGGGGATCCACCTCGGCGCGATGGCGGGCACCCTCGACCTCGTCCAGCGCGGGCTCACCGGCCTGGAGACCCGAGACGGAGCGCTCTGGCTCGACCCGGTGCCGCTGCCGGAGCTGTCGTCGTACGCGGTGTCCCTCCGCTACCGGGGGCACTGGGGCGTACGGCTGCGCCTGGAGCGCGGAGGGCTGGAGATGCGGGTCCCCGCCTCGGACCGTTCGCCCATCGACATCCGGCTGCCGGACCGCGCGGTCCGCGTGGCGCCGGGGGACACCTGCCGGCTGGCGCTTCCGGACGGTGCCTGCACGGCGGAGCGGCAGCGGTCGGATGCTCCGAGACGGAACCTGCCCGGCACCACCGTTCCTGGGGAGTGACGTGTCGCCGCGGCCGGCGGTGCCGGTTCGCCCTGGGTCGTCACAGGACCGGCGACCGGTTTCCGGCGAGTGCAGGACGAGGTGTGAGGAACCGGCTCAGCAGGGGCAGGGCGTCGGTCGCGGTTCGTGCGTGCGCGGCGGGCAGCGAGGCGATGTCGGCCGGCAGGCGCATGCCGTGGCGGGGGATGGCCAGGACGCGCATGCCGGCGGCGGCGGCCGAGCGGATGCCGTGGGGGGAGTCCTCGACGGCCAGGCAGTCGGACGGCACGACGCGGAGGCCGGCGGCCGCGCGCAGGTAGGCGTCCGGTGCGGGCTTGGCCCGTACCACGTCCTCCCCGCACACCACGGCGTCCAAGTGCTCCAGCAGGCCCAGGCTGTCCAGGACGGCGGTCACGAAGCGGCGGGGGCTGGCCGTGGCCACCCCGACGGGCCCGTGCCGCCAGGCCTCCAGAACCAGCTCGACTGCTCCGGGCAGTGCCCGTACCCGTCCGGCGGCGCACTCCTGGAGCATCTCGGTGGTGCACGCGTCCACGACGTCGGCGGCGTTCACGGCGCCGCCGCACAGCCCGGCGACGTAGCCGGCCCAATGGCCGTTGCCGTGCAGCGCGGTGGTGTCCTCGGGCTGCCACCGGTGTCCGTGGCGAGCGGTGAACCGGGCGCATACCCGCGGCCAGTGCCCGGCGGTGTCGACGAGGGTGTCGTCCAGGTCGAAGACGGTCGCGGTGCCCGGGCGGGTCACAGCGCCGCCGCAGCGGTCGGGTGCAGTTCGCCGGCGAGCTGCTCGATCGAGATGAGTGCGAGACGGTGGGTGTCGGCGAAGGCGCGCAGCCGGTCGAAGCGCGCGCAGGAACCGTCGTCCTCGCACACCTCGCTGATCACGCCGACCGGCGTCAGCCCGGCCAGGCGCAGCAGGTCGACGGTGGCCTCGGTGTGGCCGCGCCGCTCGGCGATGCCTGCGGGGCGGGCCCGCAGCGGGAACACGTGCCCGGGGCGGACCAGTTGGTCGGGCCGGGTGGTGGGGTCGGCCAGGGTGCGTGCAGTCAGAGCCCGGTCGGCGGCCGAGATGCCGGAGCCGGTGCCGAGCGCGTCCACGGACACGGTGTAGGCGGTCGTGTCGATGATGCCGGTGCCCGGGGCGGGGGTGACCATCAGCGGTAGTTCCAGCCGGTCGGCGATCTCCGCGGCCATGGGCGTGCAGATCAGCCCGCTGGTCCAGCGGACGAAGAACCCCATGGCCTGGGTGGTGGCGAACTCGGCGGCCATGACCAGGTCGCCCTCGTTCTCCCGGTCCTCGTCGTCGACCACGACGACCGTCCGCCCGGCCCGCAGTTCGTCGACGGCGACCGCGAGCACGTCCAGCGACCGCCCGACCGATGCTGACGTCACAGTGTCCAGCCCTTCTCGACAACGACCATTCCACGGAGATCATCGGCGTCCGGACTGCCCGACTTGAGCGGCCCGCGCGGTGCGCCGTCGGTCGGGGAAGGTGACGCCGGTCAGTTCCTCGGACAGGACCCACAGGCGGCGGGCGGACCCCGGATCCAGTCGTTCGGGCTTCCTTGTCAGCGAACCTGGTCGCCCTTCGGCCCGATGCCTTTGAACCTGGTCGAAGTTCCGTCCGGGGCGAACGGGTCGTGGAAGGTGAAGGCGTGCCGCGCGGAGCCGTGGTCGTGGAGGTGCTCCAGCCTGGAGACCCCGTCCCGCCAGGTGGGTATCACGCCGTCGGAGACCCACCAGAACACGTAGTTCGGGTGCCCTGTCCTCTCGAACCAGTCGTAACGCCTGTTCAGCGCCTCGCGGTGCAGACCGGTGTAGACGGCGTCGAAGGCGGGACGCAGGTCGGTCCAGAGCGAGAGGGTCGCGGCCAGGGCGGTGGTTTCCACCGTATGGCCCTTGCCGTACCAGGTCGGTACGGCGAACTCTCCCCATGCACCCCAGTCCGCCTTGAAGAGCATGCCCCGGTAAGCGTCCGCCGCTTCAGCATGCGCGAGGTACCCGGGGTGCTGGCTGATCTTCCGGTAGACGGCCTCACCGGTCTCGTAGAACTCGCGCGTGAGAGGCGCGGGATCGGCGAGAGGTGACTTCAGGACGCCGAATGTGTACAGCGCAAGATGGGGCATGCGTCTCTTGTGCGGGGCCTGCGTGAAGACGGCGCCGCGCTGCGTCCAGGAGTTGAAGCGCTCGGTGCTGGAGAAGACCTGCGTGCCGTTGGGCCGGGCGTCGCCGCCCACGGCGACGGAGGCCAGATAGTCGCCGCTCGCCACGCCGGCCGCCGAACCCGGGACGCCGCGGATCAGCTTGGGGTTCTGCTGGACGAGCTTGGCCAGGTAGTTCCAGCCGTACTTGTCGACGATCTGGTTGTATCCGAACAGGACGGCGTCGTCGTCGTTGGGATAGGTCAGGATCAACTTGTCCTTGTAGGCGGGCTTGAGCAGGTCGGTGCCCTTGAACTCGCGCTCTGCTTCACGGGGAGCTGCTTGGTGTTGACGATGTACGAGAAGGCGCCATAGAAGACGCCGGTGTAGTAGCCGTCCTTGTCGTTGGCGTTGGCGAAGACCTTGTCCCAGCCGACCGGCTTGTACCTGAGCAGGGCGCCGTGCTTCTTCCAGCGGTCGAAGTCCTGTGAGGTCTGTGGGATCGCGGCGTCGGCGACGAGATGGTGCGTGGCGAGCTGATTGTCGATACGCGCGTCGTGGTACTTGCTCAGGTCGGTGACCAGGTGAAGCTTCACGTCGGGAAACTGCTGGGTGAAGGCGGAGGAGAGCGAGTCCCATTGGCCGGGCGCGTCGCCGCCGATGTAGACGGTGACCTTGCCACCTTCCGCCTTGGCTGCCTGGTAGAGCGCCTGCACCTGATCCTGCTCACTGGCGGCGGCACAACAACCAGGCGACCGGCGCCTGGTGGCTCTACAACTGGTACGGCGAGATGACCGGCAACACCGTCACCGTCACACCGCCGACCCAGAACGGCTCGCTCCAGGGCGTCGCGACACTCGACTCCGCCAAGAAGCAGGCGCGGGTCGTCTTCGGCGGCACCTCGGGCGGCACCGATGTCGTCGTCAGCGGGTTCGGCTCCGCGTCGTACCTCGGCAGCACCGTCCACGCCATCGTCGAGGGCACGGACAGCACCGGGACCGACACCGCCGCCGGCCGGCCCTACGTCGTGCAGGAGGGCGACTACCCGGTCAGCAACGGCCAGATCACCGTCACGGTCCCGAACATGTCCGCGACCTCGGCCTACCAGATGATCATCACGCCCGCCACCAGCGCCTCCTCGGCGGACGTGCCGACCCGCTACGAGGCCGAGTACGCGGACCTCAGCGGCAGCGCCCGGGTGACCTACGGTTCCAACACCGGGTACTCCGGCACCTACTACGTCGACGGCTACGCCGGTTCGAGCAGTGCGAGCACCAACTTCGTGGTCAGCGCGCCCAGCAACGGCTACTACGACGTGACGCTGCGCTATTCGGCCGGGCCGAGCAGCGGCGCCCCCACCGACCGCAGCACCCGGGTGACGGTGAACGGGTCCAAGCTGACCGACCTGTCGCTGCCCGGCACGGCGGACTGGAACACGTGGAAGACCAAGACGGTCACGATGTACCTCTCCCAGGGCATCAACCGGATCAACTACGGCGCCTACACCAGCGACGACAGTGACAACATCGCGGTCGACTCGATCGACGTGACCACGTCGACGTCCGGTTCGACCGCGAGCTACGAGGCTGAGGCCTCTGCCAACACCCTCGGCGGCACGGCGGCGATCGAGACCGACTCCGCGGCGTCGGGCGGCAAGTACGTCGACTGGCTCGGCAACGGCTCGGCCAACACGCTCACGTTCAACAACGTCACGGCCGCCACCGCCGGCGTCTACCGCATGGTCGTCACCTACGCCAACGCCGACAACCGCGGCGACGGCGGCAACACCTACAACATCATCAACCGGTACGCGGACATCTCGGTCAACAGCGGCACCGCGCAGCGCGTGTACTTCCGTAACTCCGGTGGCTGGTCCAACTACTGGACCGTGATGGTCGACGTGACCCTGAGCGCGGGATCCAACACCATCAAGTTCGGCAACAGCTCCGCCTACGCCCCCAACCTCGACAGGATCCAGGTCTCCCCGGCCATCGCCTCGTCCGACACGTCGTACCTGAAGATCCAGAACCGGACCAGCGGGCTGTACGTCGACGGGGGCGGGCGTACGACCAGCGGTTCCACCGTCGGCCAGTGGCCCGTCGGTTCGACCACGAACCAGGAGTGGTCGGTCGTTCCCGACGGCAGCTGGATCCGCCTCAAGAACCACACCACCGGGCTGTTCCTCGACGGCCTGGGCGCCACGGCCAACGGTTCGGCGGCCGGCCAGGCGACCGACAGCACCGCCACCTCCCAGGACTGGATGGAGGTGACATCGGGCGACTACGTCCGGTTCAGGAACCGCGCGACAGGGCTCTACCTGGACGGCATGGGCCGCACCTCCAGCGGCTCCGACCTCGGCCAGTGGAGCTCCAGCTCCAGCACCAACCAGCAGTTCCGTATCGTCCCGCAGTAGCGGATCGCAGCCACCGACCGGCCGGTCCGGCACCGGGACGGGATGTCCTCCGGTGCCGGACCGGCATGATCCGTGTGTGCCGCCGCGCGGGTCGTTCGGTCCTCAGGGGTGGGTGGCGAAGTACCGGGCGATGCCCGCGATTCCCGCGCCGACCGCCCGTTCGACGAGCGGGGCCAGGCTCTCCGGAAGGATCTCCTGGCTGTAGATCACACGTGAGCCGTCGCCGTCGGGGAGGACGTCGATGGTGCCGAGGTGGAAGTCGATCGGCTCGGGCAGTCCCTCGGCGAACCGGTACTGGAACCGCCGCAGTTCGTCGTCCTTGGTGACGACGAGAGCCTGCAGCGTCCCCTCGGGTGTGCGCAGGTGACGGTGGACGCCGTCGGAATGCGCCTCCCGTACGGCCGGGAACCACTGCGGGATCGTGTGCACGTCGGTGAGCACGGCCCATACGCGGTCGGGGCCCTGCTCGACGTGGGCGTCGAAGCGAAGAGTTGTCACGTTGCTCTTTCTCCGGGGTTCGGGACGCTCTTACGGCCGCGGCGCGTGCGGCAGGGGCTCGCCCGCGTTCCACACCTCGTGGATGCGGACCGTGACGAACCGCCAGCCGTCGGGCGTGCGGCGCAGCGTGCAGTCGTACCAGCCGGCGCCGTCCGCGTGGCGGAAGGTGTCGTCACTGAGCATGTGCACGCCCAGCAGGTAGGAACGGGAGCGGGCGGTGTCGCCGTCGATGTGGATGGCGTGGTTCGAGCTGAGGTGCCAGGTGCCCCGATAGCGGCCCAGCTGCCGGCTGCTGCCCACGCCCCGCAGCTGCTCGTGGCCTACCAGCCGGATCGACTCGGACGGGGACATGCTGCCCTCGGGCACGTAGAGGGAGACGTACGTGTCCCAGTCCTGCGTGTCCAGCGCGCGGGCGAACTCGATGAGGAGGTCGCCGATGGCCGCGCGGTCGACAAGCCACTGGAGTTGGGCGGCGGGGTCGGACGGCGGTTTCGGCATGCCCACGGCGGGCGCGCCCTCCGGCGCCGGACGGGCGGAATCGGGTGTGGACATGATGTGCACTCCTGTGAGGAAGGGTTTGCCGGTTGCCGGGGGCACCGGGAGTTCAGGATTGCGCCGCCGCAATGACGCCACCCTTCCGTCGCCGGTCCGGGACGGAAGGGTGGGCGGATTGCCACCGGAACGGTCTACGACTCGCCGGCGTGCGAGGCCTCGGCCACTGCCGGCGTGGGCACGGTCCGTCCCGCCGGTGCCGGGGCGGCTGCCGGCGACCGCCTGCGGACGGCGGCTCCGAGCCCCGCGGCGCCGAGTGCTCCGGCGAGGGCGAGTACGCCCACCGCGTTCGGCAGGCTGCCGACGGCGGCGGTGAGGGCGAGCACCACCAGCGGGCAGATGAACTGGCCCAGGAAGAAGCATCCGATCCACAGCCCGGTGCCGCGGCCCCGGTCGGTGTACTCCAGCTTCGAGAGGGCGAGGGTGAGCAGGCTCGGCAGCATGATGCCGCCGCCCAGGCAGTTGATCACGGCACCGGCGGTGAGCACGACGGGGTTCGGGGCGATCCAGAGCACCGCGAAACCGAGGGCGCACAGCCCGAAGGCGAACGGCAGCCAGGACAGCGGGTTGCGGCCGGACTTGGTGAAGACGACCGCGCCGACCACGGTGGCGACGCTGGAGGCCGCGATGGCCAGCCCGATGACGCCGGTGTCGGTCACGCCCATGTCGTCCAGCAGGAAGGACATCTCCACCTGGACGGTGTAGAACATGACGGCGCCGAAGACGGTCAGTGCGCAGATGCCGGCCAGGGGCCGCCAGGGGAAGGCCCGCCGACCGGCCGGCTCGGCGGTTGCGGAGGGCTCGGCGGCGGGCGCGGCCGGCTGGGCCCGCGGAGGCCTGGGCAGGAAGGCGGCCATGGCGGGGGCGAGGAGCAGGCTCGCGGCGTAGGCCCAGAAGGGAGCCCGCCAGCCGGCCGATCCGGCCGCGCCGCCCAGGACGAAGAAGGCGGTGGCGGCGATGGAGGCACACATGGTCTGCATCGCGAGGTAGCGGTCGCGTTGTCTGCCGGAGTAGTAGTCGCCGATCAGTGTGGTGCAGCAGGTCATGATGGCGGCTTCGACGACGCCGACGAGGGCACGGCTGGCGACGATGGCGCCGAGCGAGTCCAGCCAGAGCGGTGCGGTGCCGACGAGTGCGTACAGCACGGTGGCGACGACGAGCAGGCGTTTACGGCCGAGCCGGTCGACGACGATGCCCGCGAAGGGGGCCAGCAGCGCCAGGGACAGCGCCGGGATCGTCAGGGAGACCGGGACGAGCGCGTCGACGCCCGGCACGCCCGCGAAATGGTCCTTGATTTTCGGCAGGACGGGCGCGATGAGCACGGCGCCAAGGATCGGCAGACAGCTGCCGGCCATCAGCAGGGTGATGCGTATCCGGTGCCCGGGGCCGGACACGGTCTGTTCGGCCGGGGCATCTTCGACGGCTGCGGACGACGGGAGCGGGGGCACGGGTGCAGGCATGAGGGCTCCACCTGGCGTGTCGGGAGGGGACGGGGTGCGGCCGTCTCGACGCGGTCGCACCGGAGCCCCGGACGGGGACCGGGCGCGCTGGGACGGGCCGGTGACTGCCGTGGCGGTGCGAAGGGTCGGCTCTCGGGTGCCCGCGCAGTCTCGGCGGCGGTGTGGTGGTGCGGCTCCGGCGCCGGGTTGAGACGACTATGGGTCACCGGGCAGTCCGTGCCTAGCCCCCCGCTGATCGAGATCGAAGATGCGGATCATCCGTGTCCTGGATCCTGAGCCCCCGCGTGAGCGCGCTAGCGGGCCGGGACGGCGCTCCGGCCGGGCCCGGACGCGGTCAGCTCCGCTCCCACCCGGGCGGCGGTCTCGCGCAGCCAGATGTGGGCCGCGTCGTGGGTGTGCACCGGGTGCCACCACAGTGCCTCCTGCAGCGGGACCGCCTCGTAGGGAGGTTCCAGCACCCGTACGGCGGCCACCCCGCTCAGCCGCTCGGCGAGCCGCCGCTGCACCAGTGCGATCCGGCGGGTGCCGGCGACCAGGAACGGCAGTGCCTGGAAGCTGTCGACGAAGACCTCGGGACGGGGGTCGACGCCGAGCATGCTCAGCTGGCGGGCGGCCGGGGCGTCGTACATGCGCTGGTAGATCACCCAGGGCAACCGTGCCAGGTCGGCCATGACCAGGCGGTCGCCGACCTCGTCGTTGGCCTCGGCCACCAGGAAGGCCCAGCGGTCGCCGAACAGTTCCACGGCGGGGAAGCCGCTGATGACGCCGTGCGGCATCAGCAGCCCGTCGGCGGTGCTGAGCAGCGTCCCGGTGTCCTCCGTGACGTCGGGCGGGGTCCGCTGGAAGCGCAGCCGCACGCCCGGGGCCTCGGCGTGGACGGTCCGGGCGAGTTCGGCACCGAACACGGTGACGGCGTAGTCGGAGGCGAGCAGGGTGAACTCGTGCTCCTCCGCGCCGGGCGTGAAGTCGGCCCTGCTGCTGAAGACCCGTTCCAGCAGGTCACAGGCGGTGGCGGTGCGGTCGAGGAGGGCGCGGCCGAGCGCGGTCAGCTCGTACTGTCCGCCCACGCGGGAGAGCAGTTCGTCGTCGAAGTGCCGGCGCAGGCGGGCCAGGGCCGCGCTCATCGCGGGCTGGCTGAGCCCGACGCGCTGCCCGGCGCGGGTGACGTTGCGTTCCTCCAGCAGGGCGCGCAGGGACAGGACCAGATTGAGATCGAGGCCGGAGAGGGACACGACGCCTCCAGAGCGAGACCGCACAGAGCTACGAGATCCATGCGACTGATGATCAACATCAGAAGAATCTATTTCCCAGATTACGGGATGCGAGGCCAGATTAGTCGCACCGCAATCTGGAGGACATTCCCGTGAAACCCGCAGCCCCTTCCGCGTCCTTCGCCGGGCCCTTTGCCCTCGGCACCCTCTCCGCTCCTGGCCAGGCGCCGTTCCCTGGTCTCGTGATCCCCGGGGGCCGCGTGCTGGACCTGCGCTCGGTCCTCGATGAACCCGCCCTGACGAGCCGGGAGATCCTCGACGACTGGGACGCGGCGCTCCCGCGACTGCACGCCCTGGCGGACGACATGGACCGCGCCTGGCAGCCACTGGAAGGTCTGCGGGTGCATGCGCCGGTCGAGCCCCGGCAGATCTTCCAGTCCGGTGCCAACTACCGGCAGCACGTGATCGATCTGGAGGTCGCCCACCGCTCTCCCGACGACCCGCGCACGGTCGAGGAGGCGCGTGCGGAGATCGCCGCGGTGATGGACCGGCGGGCCGCCGAGGACCTGCCGTACGTCTTCATCGGGCTGCCGAGCACGGTCGCCGGACCGTACGACGACGTGGTGCTCCCCGCTTGGGCCGAACAGCCGGACTGGGAGCTGGAGCTGGCGGCCGTCATCGCCAGGCCCGCCTACCGGGTACCGGTGGAGGAGGCCCTGTCGTATGTCGCCGGGTACACGATCGCCAACGACCTGACCGATCGGGCCACCGTATTCCGCCGGGACATGAAGGCCATCGGGACGGACTGGCTGCGCTCCAAGAACGCGCCCGGGTTCACCCCGCTCGGGCCCTGGATCGTCCCGGCCTCCTCGATCGCCGACCCCGGTGACCTGCGGGTGACACTGAAGCTGAACGGCGACACCATGCAGGACGAGTCGACGAAGGACATGCTCTTCGGGGTCGCCCGGCTGGTGTCGTACATCTCGCAGACCGCCCGACTCCTCCCCGGTGACCTGGTGCTGACCGGCAGCCCGGCCGGGAACGGCATGCACTGGGGGCGGCTGCTGCGCGACGGCGACGTGATGGAGGGGTCCGTCACCGGGCTCGGCACGCAGCGCACCCGCTGTGTCGCCGAGGACGCCTCGTGAACCGGCACGACCCCGAAGGTGCCATCGCCGAGGCCGCCAAGGCGTTCTCGAACTGGGGGCGTTGGGGTGAGGACGACGTGCTCGGCACGCTCAACTTCCTCGACGAGGCCAAGCGCCGCGAGGGGGCCGCGCTCGTGCGACGAGGCGTCAGTTTCTCGCTCTCCCAGCCCTTTGACATGAACGGCCCGCAGAAGGGCTGGCGGCGGCGCACCAACCCGGTGCACACCATGCTGGACACCGGCACCGACGCGGCCCTCGGCAACCAGGGCTTCCCGCACGGCATCGGCGGCGCCGACGACGTGATCGCGATGCCGCTCCAGTGTTCGACCCAGTGGGACGGGCTGGGGCACATCTTCGACCACGGCAGGGCCTGGAACGGCCGGGACGCCGCCAGGGTCGTCACCTCCGACGGCGACCTCGTCACCGGCATAGAGCACATGGCACCGTACGTCGCGGGGCGCGGGGTGCTGCTGGACGTGGGCCAAGTGGTGGGATCCGACGGTGAGTTGCCGGACGGGTTCGCCATCACCGAGGAGCACCTGACGGCGGCCGCCGAGGCGCACGGCGTGGCCGTCGGGCGCGGCGACATCGTCGTCGTACGCACCGGCCGGCTGACCCGGGCCCGACGCGAGGGGTGGGGCGACTACGCCGGTGGCGACTCGCCCGGCCTGTCCTTCACCACCGCCGGCTGGCTGCACCGCACCGAGATCGCCGCGATCGCCACCGACACCTGGGGCTTCGAGGTACGGCCCAACGAGTTCGAGCAGGCCTTCCAGCCGCTGCACCAGGTCGCCATCCCCAACATGGGCCTGCTCATAGGGGAGATGTGGGACCCGGACGCCCTCGCCGCGGACTGTGCCGCCGACGGCAGGTACGAGTTCTGGCTCACAGCGGCCCCCCTGCCCATCACCGGAGCCGTCGGCTCCCCCGTCAACCCGGTTGCTGTCAAGTGATCCGCCCAACGAAGGAGTTGGCCATGGCAAGAGAGAGAAGCGTCCTGGTCGTCGGAGGGGGCACCTCCGGCAACGCCATGGCCGTGCTGCTGCGCCGGGCCGGTGTCGAGGTCGACCTCGTCGAGGCCACACCGGACTGGAACGTGCGCGGTTCCGGCATCACCCTGCAGGGCAACGCCCTGCGCGTACTGCGCGAGCTGGGCGTCTGGGACGAGTTGAACGCGCACGGCTTCGGGTTCGACTCCTTCGGGCTGACCGCGCCCGACGGAACCGTGCTGCACGTCAGCGAGGACATCCGCACCGGCGGTGACGACCTGCCGGCGACCCTGGGCATGCAGCGCCCGGTGCTCCAGCGCATCCTCATCGACGCGGTACGGGCATCCGGCGCGAACGTCCGGCTCGGCACCACCGCCGAGATCCTCGCCCAGGACGACACCGGGGTCGGCGTCCGCTTCAGCGACGGCACCGAGGGCCGCTACGACCTCGTCGTGGCCGCCGACGGCCTGAACTCCACGACCCGCGCCGCCATCGGTATCGACACCAAGCCGGAGCCGACCGGCATGGCCATCTGGCGCGTCCCCGCGCCCCGCCCGGCCGGCGTCGAGCGCACCGACCTGGCCCATGGCGGGTCCTGCTACATCGCCGGGTACACGCCCACCAGCAAGGACACCCTCTACGCATACCTGGTGGAGCCCAAGCGCGACCGCGCAACCATCCCGCCCGAGTCCTACGCGCGGGAGATGCGCCGCCTCGCCGAGGGCTACGGCGGCGCCTGGGAGGAGATCCGCGCCTCGATCACCGATCCGGCGCAGGTGAACTACGCCTGGTTCGACCGGATGCTGGTCGAGGGCTCCTGGCACCGCGGCCGAGTCGTCCTGGTCGGGGACGCGGCGCACTGCTGCCCGCCCACGATGGCCCAGGGCGCGGCGATGTCCCTGGAGGACTCCTGGGTGCTGTCCCAGCTGCTGACCAGCGGGGCGGCATGGGACGACGAACTCCTCACGCGCTACTACGAACGGCGCTTCGGCCGGGTCCGGACGGTCGTCGAGGCATCGGTGCAGATCGGGCAGTGGCAGCTGGACGGCGAACGCGGCGACGTGGCCGGACTGATGGCCACCGCCATGACCGCGCTCAAGGAACTGCCGTGACGACGCCCACCATCGACGTGCACGCGCACGTCCTGCTCCCCGAGGTCGAGGCCCTCGTCGCCGGCCTGCCAGGTCTTGCCGAGGCCAGGGCGCTGGACGCCCGGCGCAACGGCCCCGCCGCCCTGGCCGTCAGCGGGCCGATGGTCCGCGAGCGGATTCCACGGCTGACCGACGTCACCGTACGGCTGGACGCGATGGACGCGCAGGGGGTGGACATCCAACTGGTCAGCCCGTCCCCGTCGCACTACCACTACTGGACCGACGAGGACACGGCCGAGAAGCTGTACCGGCTCGCCAACGAGGCGACCGCCGCCCACTGCGCCCAGGCGCCCGACCGGCTGCACGGGCTCGGGCTGGTCCCGCTCCAGCACCCGGCCCAGGCCGTCGACGCGCTCGAACACGCCCTGGACCAGGGCCTGTCGGGCGTCGAGATCTCCAGCCACGCCCCGGGCCGTGAGCTGTCCGACCCGGCGTACGAACCCTTCTGGTCCCGTGCCGAGGAGACCGGCGCGATCGTCTTCCTGCACCCCTTCGGCTGCACGCTCGACGAGCGCCTGGACCAGTGGTACCTCTCCAACACGGTCGGCCAGCCGACGGAGAACGCCGTCGCACTCTCCCATCTGATCTTCTCCGGTGTCCTGGACCGGCACCCGGAGCTGAAGCTGGTCGCCGCGCACGGCGGCGGCTACCTGCCCACCCACATCGGCCGCTCCGACCACGCCTGGTCCGCTCGTTCCGACGCCGGCGCGGACTGCGCCCACCTGCCCAGCAGCTACCTCAGGCGGATCTACTTCGACTCGCTCGTGCACGACCCGCACGTGCTGCGGGAACTGGTCCGCGCCGTGGGCGGCGACCGCGTCCTGCTCGGGTCCGACTTCCCCTTCGACATGGGCACCGAGGACCCGGTCGCCGCCCTGCGCGCGGCCCGGCTGCCCGACCGTGACTTCCACGCCGTACGAGGCGGCAATGCCGCCGCTCTCCTCCGGAAGGACTGAGACCATGAGCGACCGCCTGCTCACCCACCTGCGGCACGTCGACCTCGCCGTGCCCGACTACGACAAGCAGCTCGACTTCTACTCCGGCGTCTGGGGCCTGACGAAGACCGCCGAGGACTCCGGCGTCTCCTTCCTGGCCGCAGAGGGCAGCCCCGAGCAGTACGTCGTCCGGCTGCGCAAGGCCGAGGAGAAGCGCCTCGACCTGGTCTCCTACGGCGCCGCGAGCGCGTCCGACGTGGACACGCTCGCCGAACGACTGCTCGCCGGGGGAGTGCGGCTGATCTCGCAGCCCGGCAAGCTCGACACGCCCGGCGGCGGCTACGGCATCCGCTTCTTCGACGTCGACGGCCGCACCATCGAGGTCTCCGCCGACGTGCGGGTGCGGCAGCACCGGAAGATCGAGGAGAAGGAGGCGATCCCGGTCAAGCTGTCGCACGTCGTCCTCAACTCCCCCGATCTGAACCGCACCCGGCAGTGGTACGAGACCCACCTCGGGTTCCGGCTCTCCGACACCCTCATGCACCCGAAAATGGGTGAGGCGATGCACTTCATGCGGATCAGCGACCAGCACCACTCCATGGCCATCGCCCAGGGCCCGCACACCGCACTGCACCACGTCTCGTTCGAGATGCGCGGCCTGGACGAGTACATGCGCGGCTCCGGACGGGTCATCCGCGCCGGGTTCAAGAAGGTCTGGGGTCCCGGCCGGCACCTGGCCGGCGACAACACCTTCACCTACTTCCTGGACCCGCACGGCAACACCGTCGAGTACACGACGGAGCTGGAGATCCTGGACGAGGACACCTGGCACCCGCACGTCTACGACTTCTCCCAGCCCGAGGTCACCGACCAGTGGGGCACCGCCAACCCCATGAACGAGCTGATCGCCAAGGAGTCGTTCAACGACGTCGACCGCGGCTGCTTCGTCGCCCCACCGGTCTGATTCCCCCGAGTCCCGGGGACGCGGCGGCCCTGTCAACTGCCCTGACTCCCACGCCGTGTCCCCGGCCCCTTCTTCCGTCGCCCGTCGGAGCCTGGAGCCGTACATGCGTTTCGCCAGTTATGAACATCACCGACGACGTGGCGTCGCCGTCGTCGAGGAGGACGGCATCCTCCACCCGGTCCCCGGAGCGCGCTCGCTCACGGAGCTGATCGGCTCCGGCGACGGGCTCGACGCGCTGCTCGACGTGGGCGCGGCCACCCTCGACGTCCCACCGGGGCCGCACGTCTCCGAGGTACGGCTGCTCCCGCCGCTCCAGCCGCCGACCATGCGCGACTTCGTGACCTTCGAGGAACACGTCGAGGGCGTACGGCGCTCCGTGGACGGCGCCGGCGGGGTGCCCGAGGCCTGGTACGACGCCCCGACCTTCTACTTCACCAACCCGTACGCGGTCGTCGGCGCCCACGACGACGTGCCGGTGCCGCCCGGCTCACAGGTCCTGGACTTCGAGCTGGAGGTCGCCGCGGTCGTCGGCAGGGAGGGCCGGGACCTCACCCCCGAGCGGGCCCGCGACCGCATCATCGGCTACACGATCCTCAACGACTGGTCCGCGCGCGACCTGCAGTCCCGCGAGATGCAGGTCCGCCTCGGCCCGTGCAAGGGCAAGGACACGGCCGCCACCCTCGGGCCGTACCTGGTCACCGCCGACGAACTGGAGAAGTACCGGGACGCGGACGGTTTCCTGCGCCTCGCACTCACCGCCTCGGTGAACGGCGAGGTCGTCGGTACGGACCTGCTCTCCAACATGAGCTGGACCTTCGAGGAGATGGTCGCCTACGCCTCGCGCGGCACCTCGGTGCGCCCCGGCGACGTGCTCGGCTCGGGCACCTGCGGCAACGGCGGCTGTCTGGCCGAGCTCTGGGGCGTACGCGGCACCCAGGACCCCGCACCGCTGAAACCGGGCGACACCGTCACCCTCACCGTCGAGGGCATCGGCACCGTCTCCAACACCGTGGTCGCCGGCGCCGACCCGGTGCCGCTGCCGGCCGCGCGCCGTCGTACCCGGGAGCGGCCGTGACCGATCTCAGCGCCAAAAGGCTCCTCGGCAAGGTAGTCGTCGTCACCGGCGCCGCGCGCGGCCAGGGCGCCGCCGAGGCCGAGGCACTGACCCGGGAGGGCGCCCGGGTCATCGCCACCGACGTCGCCGAGGCACCCGGCTGCCGCCGGCTCGACGTCACCAGCGACAAGGAGTGGGCCGAACTCGCCGCCGAACTCAAGGAGTCGTACGGACGGATCCACGGCCTGGTCAACAACGCGGGCATCACCTGGCGGGCCCGCCTCGGCGAGGTGCGTCCCGAGGACTTCGACCGCGTCCACGCCGTCAACGTCACCGGCCCGCTCCTCGCCATCCAGCACCTCGCCCCGCTCATGCCGGCCGGCTCGTCCATCGTGAACGTCGGCTCCACCGCCGCGCTCACCGGCCACTACCCGGTCGCCTACACCGCCAGCAAATGGGCCCTGCGCGGCCTGTCGAAGACGGCGACCGTCGAACTCGGCCCGCGCGGCATCCGCGTGAACACCATCCACCCCGGCTTCATCGAGACCGAGATGACCGCCTCGGCCGCCCCCGCCTTCCGCGCGGCGAACATCCGCGAGACCCCGCTGGGTCGCACCGGCACGGTGGACGAGGTCACCCCACTCGTGGTGTTCCTGCTCTCCGACGACGCCTCCTTCATCACCGGCGCCGAGATCCCGGTCGACGGCGGTCTCACCGCGCACGGCGGCGTCAAGTCCGTCTCGGACGCCCTGCTCGGGAGCGGCTCATGAGGCGACTGGACGGCAAGGTGGCCCTGATATCGGGAACGGCCCGAGGCCAGGGGAGAGCAGCCGCGCTACGGTTCGCGGCCGAGGGCGCGGTCGTCGTCGGCGGCGACGTGCTGCACGAGGCGGCACTGGAGACCCAGCGCCTCGTCACGGAAGCGGGCGGCACCGCCCTCACCCCGGGCCCGCTGGACGCCACCGACGAGGACTCCGTCCGGGCCTGGGTGGCGGAGGCGGTGTCCGCGTTCGGCCGGGTCGACATCCTCTACGCCAACGCCGGCGCCGTCCGCTTCGGAGCCGTCGACACCCAGCCCTACTCGGACTTCGCCTTCACCATGCGGGCCGAACTGGACTCCGTGTGGCTCGCCGCGCACGTCGCCTGGCCGCGAGCCGCGGCTGCGTCCTCACCGTCGGCTCAACTGCCGGACTGACCGGCTCGGTCACCAACCGGCGCACCGCGCACTCCGCCTCCAAGGGCGCCGTCATCGCCCTGACCCGGCAACTCGCGGCCGAGGGCGCCCCGCACGGGATCCGCGCCAACTGCCTCAGCCCCGGCATGATCGACACCGAGGGCTCGCGGGGCGACCTGCTCGCCGCCGACCACCCCATGCGGACCATCGCCCGGCACATCCCCCTCGGCCGCGTAGGGCTCCCCGACGAGGTGGTCAACGCAGCCGTCTTCCTCGCCTCCGACGAGGCCTCCTACATCACCGGCGCCAACCTCGTCGTCGACGGCGGCTGGTCGACCGTACTCCCCGGTTGAAAGGACCTGTTATGGACAAGGTCTGCGCGAGCGCCGAGCAGGCGGTCGCCGACATCCCCGACGGCGCGACGTTGGCCGTCGGCGGCTTCGGACTCAGCGGCATCCCCGCCGTGCTCGTCCAGGCCCTGTACGAGCAGGGCGCGAGCGGCCTGGAGGTGGTGTCGAACAACTGCGGGGTGGACGGCCGCGGTCTGGGCGTACTGCTCGGGGCCGGCCGCATCGCGCGGGTGACCGGCTCCTATGTCGGCGAGAACAAGGAGTTCGCCCGTCAGTACCTGGCCGGTGAGCTGGAGGTGGAACTGGTCCCGCAGGGCACGCTGGCCGAGCGGCTGCGCGCTGGAGGCTCCGGCATCCCCGCCTTCTACACCCCGGCGGGCGTGGGAACCCAGGTCGCCGACGGCGGCCTGCCGTGGCGGTACGCGGCCGACGGCACCGTCGCGGTGGCCTCGCCGGCCAAGGAAGTCCGTGCTTTCAAGGGGCGTTCGTATGTCCTGGAACACGGCATCACCACCGACTTCGCCCTGGTCCGTGCCTGGCGCGGCGACCGGCACGGGAACCTCGTCTTCCGCCGTGCCGCCGCCAACTTCAACCCGTTGGCCGCGATGGCCGGCCGGGTGACGGTCGCGGAGGTCGAGGAGCTGGTGGAGCCGGGTGAGCTGGCCCCGGACGAGGTCCACCTGCCGGGCGTCTTCGTCCAACGGGTGGTCCATCTGACAGCCGACCAGGCCACCGACAAGCACATCGAACGCCTTGCGATGTCCGCGTCTTCGACGCGAGGGACGGTATGACCATGAGCTGGACTCGCGAACAGATGGCCGCCCGGGCCGCCGCCGAACTCACCGACGGCTCCTACGCCAACCTCGGCATCGGCCTGCCCACCCTGATCCCGGGCCACCTTCCGCCCGGCGTTCATGTCGTCCTGCACTCGGAGAACGGGATCCTGGGCACCGGCCCGTATCCGACCGAGGACGAGGTCGACCCGGACCTCATCAATGCCGGGAAGGAGACCGTCACCGTACTGCCGGGCGCCTCCTTCTTCGACTCGGCGCTCTCCTTCGGCATGATCCGCGGCGGCCACATCGACACCGCCGTGCTGGGCGCCATGCAGGTCTCGGCCGCCGGTGACCTGGCCAACTGGATGATCCCCGGGAAGATGGTCAAGGGCATGGGCGGCGCGATGGACCTCGTCCACGGCGCCCGCCGGGTCATCGTGCTCATGGAGCACACCGCCAAGGACGGCAGTCCGAAGATCCTCAAGGAGTGCACGCTGCCGTTGACCGGTGAGCGGTGCGTGCATCGTATCGTCACCGACCTCGGCGTCCTCGACGTCAGCCCCACCGGCCTCGCCCTCGTCGAGACCGCCCCTGGCGTGACCGTCGAGGACATCACCGCTCGCACCGACGCCCCGCTGCACATCGACGCGGCCATCGCCGCCTGTTGACACCTCAAAGACGCCGGGCGAAGTCAGGACGGGATTCTCCCACGCGTTCCGCGCCTGGCGCGGTATGGGCAGCAGGGAGCCGGTGCCGACACAGGTGAGCAGCCCGCCCGCCACCACCAGGAGCACGGCGTCGTGGCCCAGGATCATCAGCAGGAAGCCTGCTCCGCACACGCCGAAGACCCCGGGCAGATTGTGCTGGGGGCTGCATGTCAGCGAGGCGAAGGCGGTCCATCCGGTCACCCTGGCGGCGCTGGTGAGCGCGATGACCATGCCGATGAGGCCGGGGGACGTCACGCCCATGTTGTTCAGCAGAATCGGCGGAGCCATCGGGACGGTGTGAAAGACCATCGCCCCGAGGACCGCCACTGGGCAGGTCCCCGCCGGCCGCGGCAGGGAGAGCCGCCGTGGCCGGACGGCGGTGCCGTCTGCAGGCGTGGGCGGGGCGTCGAACGGGGGCACAGGGGATCTCCACGAGGGTGGCGGCGAGGGCGTGCTTCTCGCCGCCACCCTGGCCGTGCCACGCCGAGGGGCATCACCGCACCCGAAGGGAAACGCCCCTGGGCGAGCGGGCCTCAGGAAGGGACCCGACTATGGGACGCACCCCTTCCGGTGCCTATCCCCTGGGTGATGGCGATCCTTGATCGTGCTGATCCGGTCTCTGACTGCACGCGGCTACGTGCCGAGGCGCGGCATGTCCTGTTCGGTCCAGATGCACTTGCCGTCGTGGAGGTAGCGGGCGCCCCAGCGTCGGGAGAGGGCGGCCACGAGTTGCAGTCCACGACCGCCCTCGTCGGTGTACGTGGTGTGGCGGATACGGGGAGTGCTGAGGCTGCCGTCGTAGACCTCGCAGATCAGCGACCGGCTGCGCAGCAACCGTAGCCGGACAGGGCCCTTCGCGTGCCGGACCACATTGCCGATCAGCTCACTGACCAGCAGCTCGGTCGTCATCACGAGGTCGTCGAGTCCCCAGGCGGCCAGCTGCTTGCGCGTGAAGTCACGGGCGAGTCCGGCTGCCTGGGGGTGGTCGGGGAGGAGGCGGGTGGCGATGTCGGCGGCGGCTGTGGCATGGATGCGGGCGATGAGCAGAGCGGCGTCGTCGGTGGTGTGCTCGGGGGCGGGCAGCAGCGCGGAGATGACCAGGTCACACAGCTCCTCCAGGCTCTCGACATCGTCAGATCCGCCTCTGGGATGCGGTGCTCCGGCGAGAGTCCGGCAAAGCTGGGCCAGTCCCTGGCCGGCGTCGCGAGTGGCGGATTCGATCAGACCGTCGGTGCAGAGGACCAGCAGGCTTTCGTCCGGCAGGTGCAGTTCGTGGATGTCGAAGGGAGGCTCGGCGGCACCCAGCGGTGGGTCGGGGAGCTGCTCGGGGCAATGGACGGAGCCGTCGGGGTGCACGACGACCGGTGGGGGGTGACCGGCCACCGAGTAGGTGAAGGTGCGGGTGACCGGGTCGAAGACGGCGTAGAGGCAGGTGGCGTAGAAGTCGTTGCCAAGATCGCTGACCAGGTCGTTGAGATGCCCGAGAAGCTCGTCGGGAGGCATGTCCAGGTCGGCGAGGGTGCGCACCGCGGTGTGCAGCCGGGCCATGGTCACTGCTTCGCTGATGCCGTGTCCCATGACGTCCCCGATCACCATGGCGACCCGGTCGGCGGACAGCGGGATCAGGTCGTACCAGTCGCCGCCGACCTCCTCACCTCGGCCCGCGGGAAGATAGCGCGCGGCAGCGCGGGCAGCCGGCAGGCGGGGCAGCTCTCGGGGCAGCAGACCATGCTGGAGTTCCTGCGAACGGTCGTGCTCGGTGTCGTAGAGCCGTGCCCTCTCCAGTGCCTGGCCGACAAGGCTGCTCAGCGCTGTGAGGAGCGTGCGTTCCTCGACGCTGAAGGAGCGCGGCTCGCTGAAGGACACCGCACACAGGCCGATGCCGCGCCCGGAAGCGATCATCGGCAGGAAGACCCAGGCCTGCATGGGAGACACGGTCAGTATCCCTGTCATGGTGGGATAGATCCGGGCGAAATCCTCCGGTGACTCTATGAACCTGGGCGTACGTGTCGCTATGACGTCCAAGGCCACGGCGTTGGCGGCGAGTGGAAGGGCGTTGAGGGCACGGGGCAGTTCCTCTGGGTAGCCGACCGAGTGAACCACGTGAGGTCGGCCGTCTACGAACACGTCGAAGAGGAGCCCGTCCGCGCCGAACGGGGGCAGCACGTGTTCGGCGACCGCTCGCACGACGTCACGGGAGGTGAGCGCCTCGGCGAGCGCCGCGGTGAGATCCTCGATCCGGACCGTCCGCTCACGGTCGACGTCCGCATTGGCGTCCGGCGGCGTGCCGGGGACTGCCTCGAGATGGGCGCCCACCCACGCGGCCAGTGTGTGGAGAAGTGATCGCTGCAGGTCGTCGGGTTCGCCCGGGCTCCTGGTGAGTACCGTGAGCACGGCGATCGGCCCGCGGGCGCCGGAGAACACGGGCACGGCCGCCGTCCCATGGCCGTCTTCGACAGCCCAGATCATGGTTCCGCGCCGTAGCGCGCGGGGCGGTGGCGTCTTCTGGTCCTCATCCACCACGGCCCAGGCTGCGGTGCTCTGCCGGGACAACCCGTCGGCGGCCGCCAGACGCAACAGCCCCTCGGAGTCGGGCAGGTGGAGCATGGCTGACACCCCACCCAGGCATGTCCTGGCCTGCCGGAGGGCGAGGGCCAGCGCTCTCCGTTCGCCAGCCTGGTCCATCCACGGATTGGCACTCATGTGACCTGATTGTCGTGCGCTTTATATCTATTTGCGAATAATAGTAATCCCCCTCGGTCGCGGGCGACGGCGCCAACGCATCAGGGCAATTCCTGCTACTGGAGATCCTGGGTCTGCGGCCGCCGCGTGATCTGAACGCCGACGATGGGTAAACCTTGCGCGCAGAGCCCCGGGCCGATGCCTGTGAGGGCTTCCGCGGCCCGATCACACACCGATGCTGTCCGTCGCAGCGGAGCAGACTTGGGGAGGGGCCTGTGAGCGCTACCGGGCGAAGGTGGGCCGTGCGGCTGTTGTGGCGACACTCGCGGTGCCGGGGAGCGCGGCGCTGACGGCGATCGTGTTCGGCCTCGTCTACGGTGCGCCGCCGACGCCCGTCGGATGGCGGAACACGATGGTCCCGGGCTTCGGCGGACTCATCCCGACGGGGGGGGCTGGCCGGGGTGGAGTTCGTCCTGTACGACGTGCGGGAGGAGAGCACCGGGGTAGGGGAGACCGCGGTGGC
Organism: Streptomyces sp. NPDC013157; assembly: GCF_042899865.1. Lineage (NCBI taxonomy): Bacteria > Bacillati > Actinomycetota > Actinomycetes > Kitasatosporales > Streptomycetaceae > Streptomyces > Streptomyces sp. NPDC013157. The sequence goes on from NZ_JBIBAK010000008.1 coordinate 416,181, forward strand.
CGTCTGCCTCGCTGTGACCAGCTCGTCTGCTGGATCGCCCTGCATGACCAGGCGTTGCACGAGCGTGGCCGCCCCGTCCGGGCGGTCGTGACGGCCCTGGAGGCAAGCCCCGGCGTGTAAGACGCCGGATCGGAGGCGGTCCTGGCCGACGCCACCCACCACCGGCCGGCGCCATCGGCGCGGGCCACCTTGCTGTCGGTGACCATCTCACCGTCACCGTCGATCCCCGGGGGCAGGTACGGCGTCAGCGCCGACCCGCCGCCCGCCATTCCCGAATGGCTAAGCTCGTTCTTTAACCTCCGTCCCAACTCTGGCGCTCCCCCTTAATGGGATGATCATGACGGGCTGATCCGACACACTGGTTCGATGCGGCACGACGATGAAGAACCCTTGTCCGGCGGCAACGTCAGTGATGGTGTCGTTCGCGTCGGGGACACCGTTCGCCGTCCGGCCGGACCATGGACTCCCGCCGTGCATGCTCTGCTTGCCCACCTGCATGAAGTGGGATTCGGCGCGGCTCCTCGCCCACTCGGCATTGACGATCAGGGGCGTGAGGTCCTGACCTTCATGTCGGGAGATGTGGTCTGGCCCGACCGATTCTCGCTGATGGAACCCGCTCGACAACTGGCTCGCCTTGCACGGCTGATCCGGGACTTCCACGACGCCGTGCAGGACTTCACGCCGCCCTCCGATGCGCAGTGGCAGACGCTGATCCCCGCTGAGGGCAGTGACATCATCGCCCACAACGACCTGGCCCCCTGGAACCTCGTGGTCGGATGTGAGGCGCGATGGGCCTTCATCGACTGGGACACTGCAGGTCCCGGCTCGCGCCTGTGGGATGTCGCATACGCCGTTCACGGGTTCATCCCGCTGTCCGCGCATCCGGACTGGCAGAGCCCGGACGCGGCGGACCGACTGCGAGTCTTCGCCGACGCCTACGGTCTCGCTGAGTCCGAGCGTCGTCAATTGGTCCCTGTGCTGGGGCGCCGTACGCGTTCCATGCACGACTTCCTGCGCGACCAGGCAGCCCAAGGAGCCCAGCCCTGGGCAAGGCTGTGGACCGAAGGCCACGGCGACGCCTGGCGAAACGACGCCGAATACATCGAGCAACGGGAAGAGCAGTGGATGCAGGCTCTGCTCGCTGGCTGATGCACCAGGGCCCGTGCCTGGCTCCCGGCGTCGAACGACATCTCGAACTGGATCACTCACCTGGGCATTCACCGGACATGGAAGCGGCCTTCGTCTGACCATGTGCTCCGACCAAGGTGCACCGATCAAGACGAAGGCCGTGAGGGTGAGTCTGCAGCCTGACCCCGGTCCCGGAGAGGCGTTCGCGCAAGCGTCACGCTTCCGGGAGGACCTGTTCGACTGCCTGACCGCGCGTGGGGACGAACTGTTCGACCTCATCGAGGCGTTGCTGTGCGCGGACGGTCCGGTGACCTCGCCGGTGGACCTGACGCTGGTGGCCGAGCACCGGCGCGGGCACGGCGCGATGTACGAGGCACTGAACCACGGGAGTGTGGACGTGCCCCGGCTGCGGCAGGTGCTGGCCGGTCTGCCGATGCCGCGGGCCGCTGACGGCCGCCTGGTCCTGGCGGTCGACGTCAGCAACTGGCTGCGCCTCGACGCGCCGACCAGCGCGGCCCGCTTGTTCTGGCACGTCTACGGCCGCAGCGGACGGTCCTCGGATCAGTTCGTCCCCGGCTGGCCGTACTCCTTCGTCGCCGCCCTCGAATCGGGCCGGACATCCTGGTGCCAGCTCCTGGACGCCGTCCGTCTCGGACCCGAGGACGACGTCGCCGAGGTCACCGCCGCGCAGCTCCGCCGTACGGGATCTTCCGCGAGGCAGGTCTGAACGCGGTCGAGTCGCGCACCCTCCGCTGGACCTTCGAGCGCGCCGACTTCGAGAGCTGGTGGTCCTTCGTCCTTGCCATCCCCGGCCCCATGCAGGACGCATTCCGCCGTCTTGACCAGGACGCACTCGGACAGGCACGCCGAACCATGGCCGAACTCGCCGCCCCTTGCCGCCGGCGGGAGGGCTCTTACGCGTTCCCCATGGGCTGCCAACTTCTGAGTGGGCGACGCTGAGTTGTGCCCGCAGCGTGAGGGGGTGGCCGGCCGGTGCAGGAGGAGGGTGCGGCGGATGCCGCATCACTCTCGCAGGGCGAGTAGTTGTCGTTGGCGGGTGGTGGTGATGATCCAGGCGTGACGGCGTCCCAGGCGGGGCGCGTAGCAGAAGGATGGCGGTCTGAGCTGGGCGTTTTGGCGGGAGGGACGGGGTGTCGTGTCGTCTCTTGCGTGAGAAGGCCGGACGCGCCGCGGACCCCAGCCAGGAACAACAGGCGAACCTGGTTCGACAGCGCAGCCTGCGCCAACGTGCTCAACCTGCGGGCATGCTGCGAACGGCGCGAGGCCGCGCGATTTTCTGACCTCAGCGGGCGCGATCCGGGCTGAGCGGCGGACACCCTCGACTGGAGGCCCGTCGACATCGTCGCGATCACACTGTTCTCACCGGATTCTTGGCGGGGTGCGGTGTCGATGCCGTGTCCGGAGCAGGACGATCCGCGGCTCCGCTCGAGTGGTGCGGGTCAGGGCTGGTCGCCCACGAGAGCGATTGCGCGCGATTCGGGAACTCCCAGCATCAGCAGGCTCGTGATCGTCGCTGCTCGGGCGCCGAGGGTCCCGTTCGACAGGTCGCTGTCCGCGATGGCGAACACGACGCCGTAAGCGAGTTGGCTCAGGGGGCCCGCCGGCAGGTGGTGTGCGAACACGTCGTCGTCCTGGCCCCGTTTCACGAGGTCGGCGAGGAGTTCGTCGACTGGCCCGAGCAGGGCGTGGATCGCCTCGCCGTACTCGCCGCGGCGCAGCGCCAGCAGCACTCGGTACCGGTGCGCCACTGGCCAGAGGCGGGCGATGAATTCGACCCACGCCGCGTCCGCTGCTGCGTCGGAGGCGTTGACTTCGGTGAGCACGACCGTCATCTCGGTGACGGCCCGTTCCGTGAGTGTGCGAACCAGGTCCAGGCGCGAGGGGAAATGGTCATAGACCGTGCGACGGACGACGCCGGCAGCGGAGGCGATGTCGCCCATTCCGGCGTCGGGGTTCTCTCCCAGCATGGCGAGAGCGACGTCGAGGATGCGTTCGCGTGTCTCGTTCATCGAGCGCACACGGGAGGACTGGGTGGACACGGCACCAGTATTGCACACTGGTGTACAGCGAGATAGGCTGTACACCAGTGTGCAGTGGAGAGTTGCGCTGTGCTTCGAAGCTCAGGAGAAGAGAAGAAGGCAATGACCGCACCGGCGCCGCCTGCCTCGGCCCTCGTCCGCCCGTTCACCGTCTCGATCTCGGATACGGAGATCGACGACGTCAAGCAGCGACTGGCCAGAACTCGGTGGCCGGATCGGGAAACGGTGGGCGACTGGTCGCAAGGGGTCCGGGTAGAGAACGCCAGGTCTCTGGTCGACTACTGGGAGCGCGGCTACGACTGGCGGCGCTTCGAGTCCGAGCTCAATCGCTTCCCCCAGTTCCTGACCGAGATCGATGGGCTGGACATCCACTTCATCCACGTCAGGTCCAAGAATCCCCACGCGATGCCGCTGATCCTCACGCATGGATGGCCGGGCTCGATCGTCGAGTTCCTGAAGCTGATCGGCCCGCTGACCGATCCGGTCGCGTTCGGAGGAGACGCCGCCGATTCATTCGACGTCGTCGTCCCGTCGCTCCCCGGGTTCGGGTTCTCCCAGAAGCCCACGGAGACAGGGTGGACCGTCTCGCGCATCGCAAGCGCGTGGGTGGAGCTGATGAAACGTCTCGGCTACACGAGGTGGGCCGCGCAAGGCGGCGATTGGGGTGCCGTCGTCACCACCGCCCTCGGGGCCATGCAACCTGAGGGGCTTCTCGGAATTCATCTGAACACGCAGTACGCCTTTCCGGCGCAGATGCCCGAAAACTTGTCGCCCGAGCAGCGTGACGCGGTGGAGACCCTCGCCTTCTACGCCGGGGAGCTCGGTGGGTCGAACCACCTGCAGGGTACGAAGCCGGAGACTGTCGGATTCGCCCTGGCGGACTCTCCCGCCGGCCAGGCGGCCTGGATCTACGAGAAGTTCCAGTCCAAGACAGACAACCACGGGCTCGCCGAGGATGCTCTCAGCATGGACGACATGCTCGACGCGATATCCCTCTACTGGTTCACCAACAGCGCAGCGTCGTCCGCCCGCATCTACTGGGAGAACAGGACGCTCACTTTCGCCGGCCCGAAGGTGACGCTTCCGGTCGCGGTGACCGTCTTTCCGAAGGACATCCCGCGCGTGCCGCGAAGCTGGATCGAAGATGCCTACAGCGATCTGATCCACTACGGCGAGGCCGACAAGGGCGGGCACTTCGCGGCCCTGGAACAGCCCGAGATCCTGGTCAGCGAAATCCGCACCGGCCTGCGTACCCTTCGTTCCTGACACCGGCGCGCGACTTCGCCCGCGGCTGAACGCACGAGACCCCGGGCGCCAGCCGAGCCCCGGATGACACCGTGAGCACAGGCCCGCCGCGGGTGTCGGGCGGCCGGGGTCCCGTTCAGGGGCGCGGTGGAATCCTGGTCTGACGCCCAGGAGCGGCACGATTGCCGCTGTTTCGACGGACATTGACACCAAGCTCCGATACAGGGGGAAGCCGGCGGTAGCCGTCGAGCCACCGATGCTGTACGCGGCAGCCCGCACAGCGCGCCGGCCGCGGTGAGGGTCGGGGCGCTCAGCAGGGGCCGCCCAGATGACCAGGAAGCGCAGATCGGCAAGGAATCCCGCGGCGCCGCGGAGAGGTGCGTCACTAATGATTGGGTGCGGTCCGCGCCTTCACGGAATCCAGCACAGTGCTGGGCGGCCAACTCGACCTCGCCGTGGGAAGCCGGACGGGAACGGCTATACGTCATTGCGGTATTCCTGGCTGACGTCAGGGATGTCGGGCCTACCGCCGGGAGATCCCGCAGAGACAACGACTCGCGACATTGCTGTGACTCTCTGCTGTGACTGCGTTCCGTAATGTGTTGGTGCCCGTGATGCAGCGAGCTGCACGTGAATTCCGTGATCCCATTTATTGGTTCTGCTGCGTTGTGCTCCCTGCGGGTCAGGTCTAGCGTGAGGAAGGTGGCAACCGGCGCCATCTGCCGCGAGGCACCACGCCGCCGAGGTGGAAAGGTTCCCGAGCCTCCACGGCAACCGTCCTGACCTTGGTCGTGTCCAGCCGGATTTTACACGGGCGGATTTGACGCAGTTCCGCGCCCACGGGCGCCCGGAGGTCGATGTGCTTCCCACGCGACACAAGACAGCAACCATCAAGGGCCAAGAAGTCTTCTACCGCGAGGCCGGCCCCAGCGACGCCCCGGTCGTGCTGCTGCTGCACGGATTCCCGAGCAGCTCGCACATGTTCCGCCATCTCGTCCCCGCGCTGGCCGACGACTATCACGTGATCGCCACCGACCACATCGGATACGGCCACTCTGCCATGCCCAAGGTGGACGCATTCGACTACACCTTCGACAACCTCGCAGGAATCACCGCCGGACTCCTGGAGCATCTGGGCATCGAACGTTTCGCCGTCTACGTGCACGACTACGGGGCACCGATCGGCTGGCGCCTTGCGCTCGACCCGTCCTTCGACGTCACCGCGATCATCTCGCAGAGCGGCAACGCCTACATGGAAGGCTTCGCCAAGCCTTTCTGGGACGACCTGTTCGCGTACGCCACCAACCCCGGCCGCGACACGGAACCGGGCGCGCGGGCCAAGTTCAGTCCCAGTACGACCCGTTGGCAGTACGAGAACGGCGCCATCGACATCAACTTGGTCAGCCCCGACACCTGGACCCTGGACCAGCTGCTGCTGGAACGGCCCGGCAACGACGAGATCCAGCTGGCGCTGTTCCGCGACTACCCGACGAACATCGACGGATACCCGAAACTGCAGGAGTACTTCCGTACCAGCCAAGTGCCCCTGCTCGCGGTCTGGGGCGAGCGGGATGAGATCTTCGGGCCGGACGGCGCGAAGGCGTTCTCCCGTGACCTGCCGGAGGCGGAAGTCCACCTGCTGCCCGCCGGGCACTTCGCCCTGGAGACGCACCTGGACGCCATCAGCGGATACATCCACGGATTCCTCGGGCGCGTCCTCACATGAAGCGTAGCGAGACCCACGCCCCCTCAGCGGATGCGGCGGCTGATGCGACGTGCTTCCCGGTCGGAGCGGCATGGGAAGCGCCCCCGAGAGAGGCGGCGTGGTGGCCACATTGACAGCAGTGAATGTCGGGATGCCCAAGGGCGTTCCCTGGCACGGGAAGACCGTGTACACCGGCGTCTACAAGCAGACCGTGGCCGGGCCGCGGATGGTGCGGCGGCTGAACATCGACGGGGACGGCCAGGGAGATCTGGGCGGGCACGGCGGTGAGCAGCGGGCGGTGCTGGTCTACCAGCTCGACTCCTACCGCTTCTGGGCGAACGAGCTGGGCCGCGACGACCTCACCCCCGGGAACTTCGGCGAGAACTTCACCGTGGACGGGTTGCCCGACGACGAGGTCTGCATCGGGGACCGCTACCGCATCGGGGACGCCCTGTTCGAGGTCACTCAACCCCGGGTGACCTGCTACCGGGTGGGGCTGCGCATGGGCGAGCCACAGATGGCCGCACTGCTCGTGGCGCACCACCGCCCCGGCTTCTACCTACGCGTCATCGAGGAAGGCGAGGTCGAGGCCGGGCAAAAGATCGTCAAGGTCTCCGCCGGTCCGGAGGCGATGACGGTCGAGGAGATCGATCGGGTGCTCTACCTGCCCGGACACACCCGTGAACAGGTCGAACGGGCCCTGCGGATCCCCGCGCTGAGCCCCGGCTGGCAGGGTTCCATGCGGACCCTGCTGGACCAGGCCGACGGCGAGGGTGGTGCTTCCTCGGGCAGCGCCGGACTGAACACCGCGGCCACCGCACCGCCGCCTGCCTGGCCGGGCTTCCGCCCGCTGACTGTCACGCATATCCAGTCCGAGAGCCGCAGCGTGTTCTCCCTGCACCTGGCCGCCGCGGACGGCTCGGCGCTGCCGGCCGCGCTGCCGGGCCAGTTCCTCACCGTCAAAGTCCAGCCCGAGGGAGACGTTCCACCCCTGATCCGCAGCTACTCCCTGTCCGGCGAGCCAGGCACCGGCACGTACCGGATCAGCGTGAAGGTCGAACCGCACGGCGCCGCCAGCAACGAGCTGCGCGCCCACATCCATGTCGGCGACCACCTGGAGGCCGCCGCGCCCCGCGGCACCTTCCGCCTGACCGGCGGCGACAACCCGGTGGTGCTGCTGTCGGCCGGGGTCGGCGTCACCCCCGTCCTGGCCATGCTGCACGCCCTCGCGCATGACCGCTCCACCCGCCAGGTGTGGTGGCTGCACGGCGCCCGCGACGGCACCGAGCACCCCTTCGCCAAGGAAAGCCGCGACCTGATCGCGGCACTCCCCAACGCAAAGTCGACCGTCTACTACAGCAGACCCACCGACACCGACCGCCAGGGCATCGACTACCTGGAAGCGAGCCGCCTCTCGGCCGAGCCCGTCCGCCGGCTTGGCCTACCGACCGATGCCGACGCGTACCTGTGCGGCCCCACCGCATTCATGGACAGCCTCACCGCCGCGCTCGTGGACTGCGGTCTCGACGCCTCCCGCGTCCACACTGAGATCTTCGGCGCGGGCCCCGCCATCACCCCCGGGATCAAGAGCTCGGCAACCGGGCCCGCGCCCCACCAGCCCGCGGGCCCGCCCGGCACCGGACCCGAGGTCTCCTTCGCCCGCAGCGGACTCACCGTCCCCTGGAACGACGCCCAGGAGTCCCTGCTCGAACTCGCCGAAGCCTGCGACGTCCCCGTCCAATGGTCCTGCCGCACCGGGGTCTGCCACACCTGCGAACTCGCCCTCATGTCCGGCACCGTCAACTACTCACCCGACCCCGTCGAACCTCCCGCCGAGGGCAACATCCTCATCTGCTGCTCCAAACCCGCAGGAGGGGTTGTACTGGACCTATGAGACGACGGCCCCGCCGCGCCTGGGCCAGGGTGGAGGGTCCTACCAGTGCCACCTCCACTTCTCGGTAGGGGAAGCGGCGGACTTCCGCGTCCCCGGCCAGGTCCTGGTAGAGCGGGACTGCGTCTTCGAGGTTCGCTACTTCGACGTTTGCGATCATTGCTCGGATGTTGCTGCTCACGGAGATCTTCTTTGCCCAGTTGGCGGTGAAGGCGGGGTAGTCGGTGCAGCCCTCGGTGTGACCGGCGTAGTAGGTGTCCCGGTCACCGTCGGCCAGCGGGTGGCCCTGCGCGAAGCGCTCGACCAGGTCGGGGTTGGCGATGAAGAGGGCGCCGAAGGAGACCGCGTTGACGATCCCGTGGTCGAGGGTCTCGTTGCCGAGGGCCTGGGTGAAGCCGAGGTTGGCGACGATGTTGCCCAGGAAGTGGGCGCGGTAGCGGGAGAAGAGGGCGATGCGCTCCTCGATGGTGCCGGGGGTGCCCAGGAGGTGCAGGTAGGCCAGGTTGCTGTCGTTGAGCTTCTTGAGCAGCTGGTCGTAGTCGGCGAGTGTCTCCTCGTCCGCGGTGAACGTGGTTCCGTTGTTCCAGCCCGGGGACATCTTCACGCTGATGCGGTCGCTGTCCCACACGTCACTGACGGCGTCGAGCATGTCGAGGAGGAACTGGGCCCGCTTCTCGCTGCTGCCTCCGTAGGCGTCGGCGCGCTGGTTGAGACGTGGGTTGAGGAACCGCGGGATCAAGTGGGATTGCTGGGCGTGGATTTCCACGCCGTCGAAGCCGGCACGGCGGGCGTTCTCGGCCGCATGGCGGTAGTCGGCGATGGTGGCGGCGATCTCGGCGGCGGTGTAGGCGCGCGGGGTGACGGTGTCCTTCGGGCCGGAGGGGGTGAAGGACTTCTCGCCGGGGTTGATGGCCGAGGGTCCGGCGGGCAGGCGGCCGCCGAGGTGGTCGGGGTGGGAGGTCGTCCAGCAGCTGCTCGGTGGCCTGCGGCAGCATCTGCCACCGCTCGGCGAGGCGTTCAACGAGTCGCTGGTGGAGGACCGCAGTGTCGCCGCAGTGGGCGACGCCGCTCTCGTGCGCGAGGTAGAGGGTCTCGATCACGTAGCCGTAGACATCGAGCTGCACTTGTTCGGCCGCACGGTTGCCCGCTTCGAGCGGGCCGCCTACTCGGTCCTGGTCCCAGGGGCAGCGGCTGAGCTGCCGGCGGCTTGTTGACCTCGATACCGCGGGAGCGCTACTGTCCTCTTTAGTGAGACAGTAGTCCTGTTTTGCGGACATCGAGTAAGGGTCCACGTCGGGCTGCTCGCGGGTCTGACCGGAACGCCGACGAGGCCTGCCCTGTGGAGCTTGGCGTAGTTCCCTTCGGCCGCTGCGGCCTGCTCCAGCCCATGCGAGGACCCAGGGACGGTCCGGGCCGCAGCGACACGGACGGGCCCCACCTACAGCAGCCACGGAGGCACCATGGTGATCACCGGACTCGGCCACACCGGTCCGGGTCAACAACCTGGAGAAGATGCGTGACTTCTACACCCGTGTACTGGGCCTCACCGTGACCGACGAGGACGAGGAACTCGGCATCGCCTTCCTGTCCGCGCAGCCCGAGCGGGAGCAGTTCGGGCCTGTACTGCCGGTCATGGCGTACGACGATGTCGAGGACGCGCTCGCGCGGGCCTAATGACACCCACTTCGGGCTGAACGGCTCGGTGTGTGGTGTGGAGCGCGGATCCGGAACGGGCCGCGGCGCTCGCTACCCGGCTGGAATGCGGTACGTCCTGGGTCGACGCCCACGCCGTGCCGACACCGGGCGTGGCACTGGGCGGGCACAAGTGGAGTGGGCTGGGCGTGGAGGGTGGAATGCCGGGCTTGTTGTCGTTCACCAACACCAAGGTCCTGCACACCATCCGCGGAGGGTCACCGAACGAAACCGCGCTTCGTCAGAGCTGAGTGTGCATGCCGACTGAACCAGGCGGCTTCGAACACCAGCCACGACAAGCTGTGAATCTGAGTGCTCATATTGCGAACCTTCGTTCGCATCATCCAGTGAAGATTGAGAAAGGTTGCCGGACATTGAGCGTCAACGGAAGCTGGGACATCACCATGAAGACCCCGATGGGAACCCAGGTGCTGCAGCTGGAACTGCGGTCTGCCGGTCAAACGTTGACCGGCACACAGTCGTCCATGGGCGAGACCACCGAGATCCAGGATGGCACGGTCAACGACGACGAGGCGACGTGGAAGGTCGACGCGACCAAGCCGGTGGCCGTGAAAGTCACGTTCACAGCCAAGGTCGACGGAGACGAGATCTCCGGCCACGCCAAGGCCGGATTCTTTCCCAAAACGCCGTTCAGCGGCCGCCGTGCGGCCGCGTAGCGGCATGCGGCAATCCGATTGGCGGCTACCGCCCGGCCCGTAGCGGTGGCCGTTAATCGAATCCACGCGAGAGCACTGACCGCCCCGGGGCTGATCGTCACTGGACCGATCCCGGCGGCGGTTCACACCAGGTTCCAGGCGTGCCCTGACCGACGGCGAATTGGGCCACAGTTGAGTGGGTCGAGCGGTACGTCAACCGCCCCCCGCACGTTGAGAGCCGGTGAACAAACTGATCGTTTTGGGCGGGTGGGAATCGGCGAAGTGACATGAACGATCAGGACCTCTTGGTAGCAACTGAGGTGTCGAAGCCCAGTCGCGCCAAGGGGTCCTGTCATGCCGTTGTACGCCCCTGCCGCCCCCCGCTGTCACCCCAGACGGGCAAGGTGACTGCTCCTGCCTGGCCTGCCGGTTCGGGCACGGTAGCCGTCATCCGGCCCGGCCCCGCCGGTACACCTCGGACACCACGGATGCGGGGTGGCAGGTCATCGCGGCGGTGCTGCCATGGCCGGCATGGCCGGCTGCACGGCGAGGTCACCAGCCGCTCCGGTCACCCCGAGGATCATCACGGCGTCTGATGTGCCGAACTCGTCCGCGTGTGCGGTGAGCGGCATGCAGGACGACATCCCCGGATTGATGCCCGCCGCGCCCGTGCGGCCTGTGGCCGCGTCGGCGCGGCGGTGGCTACTCCGGTTCCCAGGTGTCGCGATGGGTTCGGGACTGGATCCAAGCCGAAAGAAAAGGCTACAGTGTAGCCAATATTATTGGTGGCAGGGGAGCCCTACTGGCCGCCTGGACCCAAACACGCGCTCAGGTCGCGACCGGATGATCCGCCGGGCCCTCGCCCGGACTTACTCCAACGCTCCTTGGTCCGCACCGCCAACCACCCGAGAGTCAGCCAATGCCTCTTCTGATCGCGATAGCGATATTCGCCGTCCACATCGCGCGTGCTCCCCTGGACACTCGCCTGAAGAAACGCCGTGTCGGACCTCTGGCCATCGCGGCCGGAGCTGTGACGCTCTCCCTGGCCTGGGACTGGCTCAGGCCCGAGGGCCTCAGCACCGTCTATTTGGTCGGCGAGTTCGCCGGCGTCCTGTCCGCGTACCTGATGTCCTGCACCCTGGTGCTGGCCACCCGCCTCAAGTGGCTGGAGCAATGGTTCGGCGGCCTGGACCGCATGTACCGTCGGCACAAGCAGTACGCCATATGGTCCCAGCTCCTGCTCATCCCCCACATCTTCCTGCACGTTCTCTCCGGTTTCGACGGGAGCCAATACGGCTACGATCACCAGGCCGCGTTGGTGGGGATGGGTCACCTGCTCGGACTCGTCTCCGCCGTCGGACTGCTCCTGCTCGTCGTCATCTCACTCGGGCAGGTCGGCCGCATCATCCGGCTGCCCTATGAGCGCTGGCTGTTCCTGCACCGCCTCACCGGCCTGCTGCTCCTGTCGGCGCTCTTCCACGGCTGGTTCCTCGACCTCATCATCGGCGGATCCACACCCCTCCAGGCGATCTACGTCACCATGGCCACCATCGGCATGGCCGCCTACGCCTACGACGAACTGGTACTGCGCCACAGGGAGCCCCGGGCCGACTACACCATCCACCGCGTCGAGCGGCCCACACCTGACATCCTCGACCTCACCCTCACGCCCACCAGCAGGAGGGCGCTCCCCGTGACGGGTGGTCAGTTCGTCTACTTGCGGGTCGGCGGCTGGCACGAACACCCCTTCAGCGTCGCGGGAACGCAGGCCGACGGCTCGGTACGCCTCACCATCCGCGCCCTGGGCCGCGACACACGCAAGCTCTATGCGGACATACGCGAAGGAGCCCCCGCAACTCTCAAGGGCCCCTACGGCATGTTCGACCACACCCTCGGCGGACCCCGCCAGATCTGGATCGCCGGGGGCATCGGCATCGCTCCCTTTCTCGGCTGGCTCACCCACCCCGGTGAAACGCTGCCCAGCACCGACCTCTTCTACTGTGCCCCTACCGCCGACGATGCGCCGTTCCTCCCAGAACTCACCGCGACCGCAGCACACCGCCCCGGGCTCCGGCTCCCCCCAACGTTCAGCCGCAGCGACGGCCGCCTGACCGCCGACAGGATCCAAGCCCAGGCCGGACCGATTACCCCCGACACCCACGTCTTCCTCTGCGGTCCCCCCTCCATGGTCGAAAACCTCACTCGCGCCCTCCACCGCAAGGGCGTCCCCCGGCACCACCTGCACGCCGAGCACTTCGCCTTCCGATGAGAGCCGCCGGCCGGCCCGGGCCAACCGTCGAGTCCGGACGGTCCTCCTCCGATCCCATCCACCCGGGACGAGAGTGCGCTGTGTCCACAGGGAGCATCGGCGGAGACCGCGGCCTGAGCCTCGACATCCACGTGCACGAAGACGGCTGGCTGTCGATCCAGGTCAGCGACCCGGACCGCCTTACGACAACCCTGGGAACCCGACCCCAGGAAGACTGGATCGCCGAGCATCGCGGGCGCCTGGAGCAGGGGCCAGCGAAGTCATCGAGAGGACCCCGGGCTCTTGCGAGTGGAGCCCCAACCACAAGCGCTGAGCCTGCCCGTTCCATGCGACCGACGTCACGAGTTCAAGTTCCCTACGTTGTTGGTGGGTTGATTCCGGTCACTCGTAGGATCGGGAGGCCCGGAGGCACTGGGTGTGGCTGTCAAGCTCATGCCGTAGGAGTGGCTTCTACTGATTGGCCGCCCGGTGCCTCGCGACGACTCGGTCACTGATGGGGATACGCGCGGCAGGATCGCTTGGTAAGGACACGCTGGCGAGGTCGTCTGTTGGGATTCGGAACGGGTCGCGGGAGTACGACAGGGTCATGTGGAACGAATAGACCTTCGGGATGCCCAGGTGGGCGAGGATCCTGCCTTCGCCACCCCGGTCGACTTGGGCCTGGGCCCCGGGCACGCAGGAGCCGGGCGGCTCGTCGTCGGTGACGCGTTCTCCGGGATCATTCAGCGGTTGCTGCCGTTGTCGCGGGCCCGAGACATCGTCCTGGTCGACGACGGCACGGCGACCCTGGAACTCTCCCGGCAACTCCTCGCCGGCCGCCCCCTGGTCCGCTGGCACAGCACGGCAGGCCGTGCCCCGGCCGCCGCGGTCCGCGGCTGCCGCCGGCTGATGCCGGGCAGCGGGCGCCGCCTCGAGGTGTTCTCCTGCCTGACGGCGGGCCTGCGCCTGCCACCTGGCGGGGTGGCCTCGAGCAACACCTACTCCTGGTCCCGGCAGCGCTTCGGCCCGCCTCAGGTCCGCCCCGGCGTCGACATGATCGGTACGTCACTGGCGGAGACGGGACTGATCGACCCGGCCCGGTACGTCGACGAAGTCGCGTCCCTGGCCCACCAGTGGAACGCCGAGCGCTACTACGCCCACCGCCGGGACTCCCCGGAGAAACTCCACATGATTGCGGAAGAGTCGGAGATGGAGATCGTTCGCCCCGAACTCCCTTTGGAACTGGAGCTGTTGCGCGGACCCGTGACGGAGAGCCTGGTCAGTCTGCCGTCCACGGTACTGCACAGCCTGCCGCTCGTCCTGGCCGGGACCGGGGCGGAGATCACCGTGTGCGCCGACGTCACCGGCTGGCTGGAGCCGGACACCTCCGAGCGTGCGGTGGCCTTCCTGGAAGAGGTGATCAACGCTTGACGTGCGGGCAGGTCACGATCCGCCTTTGAGAGCCATGGACGGGAGCCACCGGTCGCCGCTGGACGGCCCTGCTTTCGGTGAGAAACGCATGGACCAGTGCGGGCGGCACGACCCGGGGGAGCCTGTCCACGTGAACAGGCGAAGGCCGCTTCGGCCACTGTGCTTTCACGGGCGCCTGCGCACTGAGCAGAAAGCGGAGCCCCAGGGCAGCGACTCGTCCTGGCGGACCAGTCGTCCATGTCGGGGCGTTCCTCCGCGGTGTCGACGCCGACGGAGTCCCCGCCGCCCTGCGCCGCTACAGCGACACCCGTGCCCCGATCGTCGCTGCCATCCAGCAGAAGTCACGGGAGATGCCTCCGTTCAGTCGGCTGCAGAGACAACCGGCACACAGCGCGGCCCCGCACCGTGGCCGGCACCGGGCCACGGTGCGGTTCACCCTCGCAACGGGCCGTCTCAGGGCGCATCCATCGCCGGGCGCGGAGGGAGCGGGTGCCGCTCACGGTGAGATGGGACCGCCGCGAAGCTCCCGCTCGATGCGCGAGGCCGCGTCCGCCAGTGGGCCCACGACCTCCAGGATCTGCGATCTGGTGGACAGCCGGGGAGCGAAGGCTGCAACGCTGACCGATGCGACCGACTCACCGCTCGGGGGCATGATCGGCGCGGCGAGCCCGTTGACCGCCCGGTCGCTCTCGCCGCCGGATGTGGCCCGGCCGCGGGCCCGGACCGTCTCCAACTGGCGCGTGAGGCTGTTCCAGTCGGTGATCGTACGGTCGGTGACCCGGGCCAGGTTGCGTCCGGGACACCGGTGGGCCAGATCCGCCGGGGAGCAGAAGGCGAGCATGGCCTTGCCGCCCGCGGTGGCGTGAGCGGTGCGAACCCAGCCCAGCCGTGAGGCGAGTGGGCGTGTACCACCGCCTTCCAGGGCTGCGACGAACCGCTCAGCTGCCGCGGTGGTGCGGCCACCGACCTCAAGTCCGGAGGGTTCCCGCGGATCAACGACCAGCTCGCCGGCCTGCGGCACAACATCGGCCATTCCACACCGGCCTCGCCCAGGGCAAGTGGCGCTCCGACGGCTTGGCCAAGGTCGACTTCACCACCGAAGGCACCGAGGTGTTGTCCCTGAGTGGGCTCACGTCGCTCAACGAGCCGGTGTTCGCTTCACCGCGGCTCCGGTCGCGCGGATGAAGCTCAACCACTGGGTGCCGCCGGGCTTCCACGGAACGTGGGCTTCTGCCGCCGAGCTGGACGCCGCCCTCCGTCAGAGCTGACCGCGGCGGTTCCGTGGCCGGGAGTGGAGGGGCCGTCACCGGGACAGACACCGGCCACGGAGACCGCCGACCGCGGTCAGGGTGTCCGGCGCGGGCTGACCACACCGGCGTCCGCCTCGAGGGGGGAGCCACCATGCGGCGGAGGAGCGGCGATTCACCCCGACACGGCGGTCACTTCGATCGAGGGCAACACGGCCGGGCCACCGGCTCCCCCGGCCAGGTGTTCGGGGGAGCCGGTGGCCCCGGCGTCGGTGTCAGCCCGCGACGGCAGTCAGCCGGTCGCTGATCTCCCGTGCCGTCACCTGAACCTTCCGGGCCAGCTCGGCCTCTGCTTCGGGGAACACCCGGGAGGCCAGGGCCGCGATGCTCACCGCTGCCACCACCTGCTGCTGCTCGTCGCGGACGGGAGCGGCGATGCCCATCACGTCGGCGTCGAGTTCGCCCCGGGTGACCGAGTAGCCGGCGCGTCGGATGTGGTCCAGTCGCTTCATGAGGGTGGCGACGTTCGTGAGGGTGGCGGGGGTGAAACGGCGCAGATCTGCGGATTCAAGATGCCGCCGGGCCTCCTCCTGGGGGATCCATGCCAGCAGGACGAGTGCCGACGCGCCGGCGTTGAGGGGGAGTGTGCTGCCTCGCTCGTAGGAGATGCGCACGGCGCCCGTCCATACTTCGGCCCGGTCGACGCACACGACCAGCTCTCCGGTTCGCCTGGTGAGCAGGACCGTCTCATGTACGTCATCGGCAAGCGCTGTCATCACCGGGAGGGCGACTTCCGATAGGCCGTAGCTGCGTCGTGCGAGCCGGGCGATCTCCATGACGCGCAGCCCGAGACGGAAGCCTCCGCCCGGTGCCTCCTCCAGGAAGCGGTTGCTCACGAGGCTCTGCAGATACCGGTAGGCGGTCGACCGCGCCACGCCGAGCCGCTCGGCGACGGCACTGCCGGAAACGACGAGGTGGGTGTCACTGAACATGAGCAGGATGTCCAGGGCTCGGTCCGCCGTGGAGTTGCGCTCGCGGCTGGTGGACGCTGTTCCTGACGTACGGGACATCGTAACGGGCTTGGGGCTGTCATGGGCGCCAGGAGTCACAACTGGTCCTTGACGACCGTGTTGCGGAGTTCGCCGATCCCCTCGATGGCTGTGACGAGTTCCTGCCCTGGGCGGAGGTAGACCTTCGGGTCGCGGCCGGCACCGACACCTCCTGGGGTACCCGTGGCGATCAGGTCGCCGGGCAGGAGTGTGATGATGGTGCTGACATAGGCGATGATCGTGGCGACGTCGAAGAGCAGGTCCACGGTGTTGGACTTCTGCATGGTGTGGCCGTCCACGCTGCAGCTGATCGTCAGGCCGGAGGCGCCGGGTGGCAGTTCGTCCGGTGTGACGAGCGAGGGTCCCACCGGAGTGGTGGCCTCGAAGGTCTTGCCGGACAGGAACTCGCGGGTGCGGTGCTGCCAGTCCCGGACGGTGACGTCGTTGACGACGGTGTACCCGGCGACGTGCGCCAGCGCTCGGTCCTTGGACACATGACGTGCGCGGCGCCCGATCACCACCCCCAGCTCCGCCTCCCAGTCCAGGTCATCGCTCACCGGCGGCATGTGGACGTCGTCGTACGCGCCGACGAGCGAGCCGTCGTACTTGGCGAACAGGGTCGGGTGGGCCGGGGTCGGACGGCCCATCTCCTTGATGTGCGTGGCGTAGTTGAGGCCCAGGCACACGATCTTGTTCGGGTGCGGGACGACGGGGGCGAGGGAGGCGGCCCCGAGCGGAAGGCGGTCAGCTCCCTCGGCGGTCGCGCGCTGCGCCCAGTCGTCGCCGCTCGACAGCAGTTCGCCGACGTCGGTGTAGGGCAACAGAACGAGTTCGTCTCCTTCCTGGCGGGCGGCGGCCGTGCCGCGCTCGTTCTGCAGGCGGATGGTGCTGAGCCTCATCGGGGCCCTCCTTGAACGGTGGAAGCGCTCTTGGCGCCGGGGGCGGTGACGGAGCGCGTGATCCGGGCGGCCGGAGGTCTGCTGTCCTTCTGGCTGGTCTCTGTCGGGCATTCCACGGCGGGAGCGGAGACATCGCGCTCTGGGCCGGGCGCGAAGCGACGCAGGCTGTGGGAGACGCGCTCTGCTTGGTCGGGCGGGAACACGGCCGCGATCAGCCGGTCCGGGCGCACCAGCACGAAGCGCCCGGTGAGTCTGCCGAAGAAGGTCTGGAGTCGGCCGTCGGCGTCGGCTACGGCGGTGCGCCCGGGATGGTCGCGGGGGGAGCGGTCGTCGAGGACGATGTCCACCCGTGTGCCTGCGGGCAGACCGGCGTGTGTGGCGGTGTCCCAGTCGGCTTCGGTGAGGCCGACGCCGAGCAGGCTCCAGCCGCGGCCGAGTACGTCGTCGAGCCGGGTGAGCCGGAGGTGGGGACCGTGCAGAACGCGGGGCTGCGGAAGTGCCGTACCCACCGGTGACTTGGCCTGGCCGTCCAGGGGGACGATGGCGCCCGACCGTACGCGGGTGTTCGGCCGGTAGCGCATCTCGGTGAGGTAGCGGCGTCCGTGCGGGGTGTGCATGGCGGTGCGTACCAGCAGGTCTCGCAGTCGTGCCCGGCTGCGGCTGGTGGTCATGACGATGCGGCCGAGCCGGACGGAGAGGTCGATCACGGCCTGGGCGTGTGGGCGGCGTTCGGCGTCGTAGGTGTCGAGCAGGGCGTCTGAGGCTCGTCCGGCCAGGACGTCGGCGATCTTCCAGCAGAGGTTGGCCGCGTCCCGGACACCGGAGTTGAGGCCCTGGCCGGCGAAAGGCGGCATCATGTGTGCGGCGTCGCCCAGGAGGAAGCAGCGTTTGTCGCGCAGCCGGTCGGCCAGCAGGGCGTGGAAGGTGTACGTTACGGCCCGTTCGATCTGGTCGGGGGTGATCTCGCGGTAGGGCCGCAGCAGTTCGCGTACCAGTTCGAACGACGGGGGGGCGCCGGGCGTGCCCTCTCCGGGGTGCAGCAGGAACTCGTAGCGGCACCGACCGTCGCGTCCCGGCACGATGACCGTGGGACGGCCGGGGTCGCCCAGGTGCATGCCGTAGCGCTGGTCGTGGGGGTCCCCCGACGTGTCGGCGACCAGCCACACGTCGGGAAAGCTGCGCCCCTGCATGGGGATGGACAGCAGTTCCCGGACGGTGCTGCGTCCGCCGTCGCAGCCGAGGACGTACGAGACGTCGAAGTGCTCGGCCCATTCCGTACTGTCGCTCGGTCCGACTGCGACCCGTACCCGGTCGGTGTGCTGTTCCAGCGAGAACAGCCGTGTGCTGAAGCGGGTTTCGACGTCGGAGTGGCGGCGCAGCTCCTCGAGCAGCACCCGTTCGAGGTCGGGCTGGGCGAAGGGGTTCTTGAACGGGTGCCCGAAACGCTGGTCGCCGAGCCCGCGGGCGTGTACGAGGGGCCGTCCGCCGACGCCGAAGTACTTGGTTCCGGTACCGGGCACGATGATCGGGTAGACCGCCCCGTCGATGCCGGCCGTCTGCAGCGTGCGCAGCGACTCGTCGTCCAGGCTGATCGCCTTGGCGTCGTCGCTGGTGGTCGGATTGCGCTCGACCAGCAGGACGCGTACGCCGAGCGAGCCGAGCAAATGGGCGGCCGTGAGCCCCGTCGGACCGGCGCCGACCACGAGTACGTCGGCTTCCAGCGGGGCGGTGGAGGGCAGTCTTCGCCGCGGTTCCGGATGTGGTGTCTGTGGGTTGCTCATGGGCAGGAGGGCTCCATCGGTCGGCGGCGTGTGCGGGGCGCTGGGGGCTACTGGACCGGCTGGTATGCGGGGCCGCCTTCCGCCAGCAGCCGCTCCACGTCGGCCATCACCTCGGCGGGATCCTGGTCGAGGTTGAGGGACTTGCGGAACGGCTGCCGCACATCGCGCTCCACCCGCAGGTACACCTCGTTGCGGTTGCCCTCGGGGTCGAAGAAGTAGATGCCGATCGCGTTGCCGTGGGTGACTTCCTGCTGGACCTCGATGCCCTCAGAGCGGAACCGGTGGTGGAACTCGATGATCGACTCCAGGGAGTCCACGCGCCACGACACCTGATGCGTGAGCTTGGCGCCGTCGTGGGCGGTCCGGCCACGCTGCAGGACGAACTCGTGGTGCTCCTCCTCCGGGCAGGAGGAGAGGAAGACGATGCCCAGCTCCTCGTCCTCGTCGGTCACCGTCAGGCCAAGGACCCTCGTGTAGAAGTCGCGCATCGCGTCGAGGTCGTGAACCCAGAAACCGGTGTGGCCGAGACCGGTGATCGCCATAGCGTGTCTCCTTTTTCAGGATCGTAGTTTTGTTTTATGGGACAATAGGCAAGGGGTGGTATAGACGTCAACCGCGCCCGCAGGCGCGCGGCGTGAGTAGCGGTGGTGCAGCGACCGGCCGCCGGCACCGAGGGCACTCCTCATGCGCGTCCCTCACCTACTGCGAACGTGGTAGTGGTCAATGCCACGTTCAGGCGACGAGCGATCGATGTACCGGTGCCTACGCTGCGACCAGGTCTGGCGCTGCGCATGGGACGGCGGGCGGCGTGGATCTCCGCCGCCCTGGTCGCCGCCAGCACGGTCGTGGCAGCACTTCTCTTCCAGCCGGGGCCGGTGCTGGGACCGCAGAAGGTGGGTGCCGTGGGTTGGATCGGGCTGGCCACCGCAGTCGGTGACGCGGTCCGCAACCGTCGCGCCTACGTCCGGGCGTTGGAGGAGCGGGCCGAACGCGCCGAACGGACCCGCGAGGAAGAGGCCGCTCGCCGGGTGGCGGCCGAACGGATGTGCATAGCACGCGAGTTGCACGACGTAGTCGCCCACGAACTCACTCTGATCAACGCGCAGGCAGGACTCGGCGTCCACGTGGGTGAGGCCTCGAACGGGTCAGGATCCGCGGTGATCGCCCGGGTCGCTTCGATGCCGTCCGTGCCAGGCGCCGGAGGCGGTGCTCCGGACGCCCACCGGCGAAGCCCGCCCGATCAGTTCCCGGAGCGCGGCTGTCCGTACCCCTCTCCACGGGCCGGAGTCCTGGGCCCGGGCCCGCTGAACGCAAGGGCGGAGTCCCCGCACACCAACTGGCCTCGCTCCCGAACTGGGTCGGGCGCGGCGGGACGGGAGCGCGGCTCCGGCCGGCAGAAGCGTTCGAACACCACCGTGGCCAAGCCCGGTCCGGGCTGCCGACGGGAAACAGGCGCAGGCCGGTCGTGGGGCCCCCCCCCCCCGGGGGGGGGCCCCCCCCCGCCCCCCCCCCCCCCGGCGGGGGGGGGGGGGGGGGGGGGTGGGGGGGGGGGGGGGGGGGGGGGGGCGGCGGGTGGGGGGGGGCCGCCCCCCCCGGGGGGGGGCCCCCCCGGGGGGGGGGGCGGGGGGGGCCCGGGGGGGGGCGGGGGGGGCCCCCCCCCCCCCGGGGGGCCCCCACGACCGGCCTGCGGACCGGCGAAGCGTCAGATGCGGGGGGCTGCTATGTCGCCGTCCTGCGCCTGCTGCTGGACAGCTGAAGGGTCGGCGCCCGTGTCCGCGTTCGTGCGGGCGAGTTCCTTCTGCGGGAGGAGGAAGCCCAGCAGGAAGCCGATGGCCAACACGGCCGCCACGTACCCGAAGATCGGGGTCAACGCGTGCTGGTACGCCTCGATCACGGAGTCCTGGAGCCGTTTCGGCAGTGAGTGCACCAGCGCCGGAGTGAGGGAGTTGGTGTCGCTGAGACCGCTGACGGAACTGCTCGACACTCGAGCGGCGAGTTGGTCGGTGAGTCGCTGGGAGAAGGCCGCTCCGACGACCGCCGTGCCGATCGTGGCGCCGATCTCGCGGAAGAAGTTGTTGGCGGAGGTGGCCGTGCCGACCGCACTGGTGGGGAAGGCGTTCTGCACCGCCAGGACCAGGTTCTGCATGACCAGGCCGACGCCGGCGCCGAGCAGGAAGGTGTATCCGGAGAGCACCGCCACCGGAGTGCCGACGTCCATGGTGGACAGCAGCACGGCGGTGATGGCCACCAGCAGCGCACCGAGGATGGGGTAGATCCTGTAGCGGCCGGTCCGGGTGATCAGCTGCCCCGAGAGGATGGCGGCGCCCATGAGGCCGATGACCATGGGCAGCATCAGGAGCCCTGACCCGGTCGCGGAGACGCCGTACACCATCTGCAGGTAGGTGGGCAGATAGGCGACGACCACGAACATGCCGATGCCCACCACGATCAGGCCCATCAGCGTGGCGATGTTGAAGATCCGGCTGCGGAACAGCCACAGCGGGACGATCGGCTCCGCGGCGCGGCGCTGCCAGATGAAGAAGAGAATCCAGGCGAGGACTGCGCCGGCGGCCAGACCGAGGACCAAGGGGTCCGTCCAGCCGTACTCGTTACCGCCCCAGTCAGCCACCAGCACCGTGGAGGCGACGGCAACGGCCATCAAGGCGATGCCCAGGTAGTCGATGGTCACCTTGACGGACTTGCGAGGCGTACGCAGCGCGAAGGCGCACACGACGAAGGCTGCGGCGCCCACCGGCAGATTGATCCAGAAACACCACCGCCAGGAGGCGGCGTCGGTGAACCAGCCACCGAGCAGCGGCCCGGCCACGGCGGAGACGCCGAACACGGCGCCCATCGGGGCCATGAACCGCGCACGGTCCCGGGGCGGAACGAGTTCGGCGATGATCGCCTGACAGGTGATCATCAGCCCGCCGCCGCCCAGACCCTGAATGGCCCGCCCGATGATCAGCATGGTCATGTTGGTCGCGGCTCCGGCGAGGGCGGATCCGGCGATGAAGATGCCTATGCCGCTGAGGAGGAGTGCTTTACGGCCGATCAGATCCCCGAAACGGCCGTACACGGGCATGCCTATCGTGGCGGCCATGATGTAGGCGGTGGTGACCCACGCCATGTGATCCAGACCGTGCAGTTCACCGACGACGGTCGGCAGCGCGGTGGAGACGATCGTCTGGTCGAGTGAGGAGAGCAGCATGGTCACCATCAGGCTGGCGAACAACAGGCCGAATCGCTGGGGCAGCGTGGAGGGGCCAGGCTGCTCTACCTGCGCAGGAGGGGAGGGGGCGGTCATCGAGTCACTCCAGAGAGGTGAATGTCGTGGTGGCGGCCGGGGCGCGGCGAGCCGACGAGGGGCCCCGCCGGTTCAGGAGCCGAGGAGGGTGCGGAGCAAGATCATCAGGCGCTCCCCGTGCGGCACCGTGCTGTCGTCACGGTCCTTCGGGCCCTCGGCCACCCAGCTCTCCATGCTGGTCCTGAGGACGGTCATGGCCAGGGATGCGATCAGGCGCGGGGCTTCGTCCTCCGGCCGCTGCCCCGTGCGTGCCGCCACGAGACAGCCGCGTGCCGCGGGGTCGTCCATACCGGCGGTTCCCAGGCCGAGCCGAGGTATCTCGATGTGGCGCAGACACCCGGATCGCGACCGTGTTCGGTGACCTCACGGCCTTGTCCTAAAGGTCGAGGGTGAGGCGCGGGGTCCGTGACCGGGAGACGCAGATCATCAGGGTCTGGCTGGTGGCTTGCTCCTGTGGGGTCAGGATGCTGTCGCGGTGGTCTGCGCCGCCGGCGAGGATGCGGGTTTCGCAGGTGCCGCAGATGCCCTCGGTGCAGGAGTACGGGACCTCCACGCCGGCGGCCAGCAGAGCCGTCAGGATCGACTCGCCCGTCGAGACGGTCAAGATCCGGCCGGACTGGGCGAGTTCGACCTCGAAGCCGGCGTCGGCGGCATCGTCCGACACGCGCGGCGTGAAGCGCTCCGTGCGGAGCGACTCCATGGGGACGAGGGACTCGACCGCCTCAAGCAGAGAAGCGGGGCCGCAGGCGTAGACGAGCTCGCCCGGGCGCAGGTCTGCGAGGTGACCGCGCAGGTCGAGGTGGCCCTCGTGGAGGAGTATGCGACCGGAGGGATGACGGGACGTCAGTTCCTCGGTGAAGGCCATGGTGCTCCGGGAGCGCCCGCCGTAGAGCAGCGTCCACGGCGCTGGGGAGGCGGCGTCGAGCATGGGGAGAATCGGGGTGATGCCGATGCCGCCGGCCACGAAGCGGTAAGCGGGCGCGACCTCCAGGGGGAAGTGGTTGCGAGGGCCACGGGCCCGTACCCGCGCTCCGGGCCGGAGGGTCGTATGGACGAATTCGGATCCGCCCCGCCCTTCGGGCTCCCGCAGGACAGCGATGCGCCATGAGTACGTGTCGCCGCCGCAGAGGGAGTACTGGCGCTCCAACCCGTCGGCGAGCACCAGGTCGATGTGGGCGCCGGGTTCCCAGGCGGCCAGCGGACGGCCGTCGGGGGAACGCAGGGTCAGAGATACGACGTCGGATGCCTCTTGGCGGCGGTCGGCCACGACGAGGTCGAACAGATCGGTCATGACGCGGATCCTCTTGGCGGACGTCGACGGCAGGGCTGGACGCTGAATCATCCTGCCGATCGCGGGACAATCGGAGCGAACCGGGGGACAGTGCCGCCCGGCGTCGCGGAGAGCTGTGGCCCGTACCGAACGTGCGACGGTTTGCCGTACGGGGTGCGCCCCCCCCGGGGCCGTACGTTGCCGTCATTCGCGTGTACCAGGGCCGAGCGGCTGAGGCACCGGTGCGGTGTCGCCGGTCTCTTTGACGGCGCGATGGGGGAGGGCATACAGCACACGTGGCGCCACGCTGATCGCGAGAGCCCGGCAGTAGCCGTCGGCGATCCACACACCGACCAGCGTCATGACGAAAGCGAGGCTCTGCCCAGCGAGGAGGCACGCTGCCGAGACCACGGTCACCACGACGGTAGCGGGGTTGAACAGGAGGAACACCAAGGTGGCGCAAACGGTCTGCCGCAGGGGGGTGCGTGGCTTTCTTCGGCGAATCGCCACACCCGATATGGCGACCAGCGCCACGACCGCGCCCGCGTTCAGCGCCGTGTTGAAGCGCAGGTCCGCGGAGCGGAGTCCGGTAAGGCCCGACCAGGCGATGAGGTTCACCGCGAGCAGGCCGATGCCCATCCCCACGATGAAGCGCCGACTGGGCTCGCGTTGCCCTGCCTGATCGGGAGCCAGGCCGACTGTGTCAGAGCCGCGCGGCAGCAGCAACGCGGACAGCGCAAGGGCAGCGATCCCCAGGCCCGCTCCCATGGCTGTGAGGAGACGCCAACCGTCCTGGACCGGCAGTGCGCCCGCGACATTTTGCGTGATGATCCCCGCGATCGGCATTCCGACCAGCACGAACGGAAGCATGCCCTTGGCTCGGGCGGCGACATCGCCGCGCGCGCGTGTGGCTCGGCCGGCGGCGTCGTGCAGGAAGCTGAGGATCAGTGGAAAGGCGACGCCCATGCCGATCCCCGCGATCATCCTGAGCAACCCCAGTTGCCAGGGGGCGGCGGCGAGCGCGCCGGCCCCGGACCAGCTCGTGAGCCACAGGATCGAGGCGAGCGTCGCCCGGCGGCGGCCGAGAAGGCGGGCCAGCGGCACAGCCGCGACAGCGCCTGCCAGGATCCCGAGGAAGACCGTGCTCCCGACCAGACCCGCTCCGCCCGGCGAAAGGTGCCAGCCGGGCTCGGCGAGCAGGGAATGGAGAAAGTTCGGGAACACGACGATCTGGTAACTCTGTGTGGTCACGAGAAGCGTTGCGAGCGGTACCAGACCGCGGCTTACCGGGGGTGTGACGGTGCCGGACGACATACCAGACCTCCAGACGGCGAACGAAAGACAAGGACCGGTAACGGCACGGCCCAGCGGCCACGGTGAAGAGGTGTCTCGCGGCCGGAGGTGTCCTGCCGCATGCTGGGGAAAGCCCCGGGCGCAGGACTTTCGGTGCCGCCGGATCTGCGGGCCAATTGCTGAATGATCCGAGCGCGGGCATGCGCTGGCCGGCGGGGGCACCCCGCCGGCCAGCGGATCCGCCG
>NZ_JBIBAK010000009.1:0-407983 GCF_042899865.1 Streptomyces sp. NPDC013157
ACCGACGACGCCGTCATGCCCACCGAACTCACCGCATAGCCTCAAACAAGAGATCACCGAGTGGCCGTCGATACACCACTCCAGCGGACGTGACCGGCCGCGGCACGCCGAACGGTCGCCCGATCCGCGAGCCGTGCGCGGTCGTGCCCCTTCTCGTGGCCTTCTCATGGTGCTGTCGAACACCGGCGGTCGGGTCGGTGGCCCTCGGCAGCGCGGGGCCCCTCGCGCCGAGCGCGTGACGATCCGTCGGATGAGCAACCGACTCGGCCCAGGTGACCTCACCGACCCACCGGAACGCGGCCCGGCCGGTGCCGACACCCTGACCGTGGACGTGAGGAACGCCCATGGCTCGCGTCACAGTGACACTCCGGCCGCGCACCCGCTCACCGCCGTGACCGGCGCCGGGCAGGCCGTCAGGCAGCTGCGAGCCCCAGACAGGACGAATGACGTCCTGCCTCACCGACTTGCCGACCCCGTTCGACCGGACCGGCCGGCACGAGGCATCCCCGCCGACTCCTCGTTGATCGTCGCTGGTCCGCTCCGCCGAGCGTCCGGGAGCGCCATCGACAACGCGTCGCACCTCGCCGTCACCGCAGTGTCAGACATCCGTTCCTGAGCGGCTGAGCGAGAGGCGTCCGCAGACCCGGGGCGGTTTGCCGAGGCTCGCCGGCCGCAGCCACTTCACGTCACATGCGGCATTCGATCGATGCAATTTGAATATGCGTGCCAGATGTTGAATCTCAGCGTCATTTCCTGCCGTATTTACGGCAGGACGGCAGGGAGAATATTGCCGCCGGCCCGGCGTCCGAGTAGCGTGTCCGGCGATAGCGCATGAGGAATTCTTCGCGATTCCGATGAATGCAATGTGTCGCGTATGACAGCACCAGGAAGTGGGCCATGGGCAACGTTCTTTTTGTGGTCACCGGCGCAAGCTACTGGACCCTGCGAGACGGCCATCGACATCCGACAGGGTATTGGGCTGAGGAGTTCGCGGCCCCCTACACCGTGTTCACCGAGGCCGGCCATCAGGTCACTGTGGCGACACCGGGCGGTGTCATTCCCACGGTGGACACCATGAGCCTGCAGCCTCGCATGACCGGCGGCGAGGAGAACATGTACGCGCTGACGGCCGTCCTTGAGGAGGCGGAGCAGCTGCGTCATCCGGTGGCCCTGAAGGACGTAAACCTCGAAGACTTCGACACCGTCTACTACCCAGGCGGGCATGGTCCGATGGAGGATCTCTCGGCCGATGCGGACTCCGGGCTCCTCCTGCGCAGGGCACTCGCTTCAGGCAAGCCGTTGGCCATCGTGTGCCATGCTCCCGCCGCGATCCTCGCGACGCGCGACGAGCACGGTGACACGCCGTTCGCGGGGTACCGGGTGGCCGGCTTCAGCAACGAGGAGGAGGCCGGAGTCGGGTTCGCCGACGAGGCGAAGTGGCTCCTTGAGGACGAGCTGAAGAAGCTGCCCATGGACTACTCGCGTGGACCTGCCTGGGAGCCGTACATCGTCGTGGACCGCAACCTCTACACGGGGCAGAACCCCGCGTCGTCGGGTCCCCTCGCGCAAGAAGTCGTGAAGGCCCTGTCGTGACATACCTCAACAACAGGGCGCGACTGTCGCCCACCGGAGGCACATCGTGAGCGAAACCTCTGGCCCCACGATCACCGGGGTCCATCACCTCTCCTTCACCGTCACCGATCTGGAACGCAGTCTGGACTGGTACCAGCGCCTGTTCGGGGCCGAGCGGGTGGACTACAAGTTCGTCCATCTCCACCGTGAGAGCACCGGTTACGGGATCCTTCTTGTGACGCCGGTGTCCGGAGTCGTGATCGGGCTCCATACGAACACGGGCAATCGGCACGAGGGCTTCGACGAGGCTCGCACCGGGTTGGATCACATCTCCCTCCAAGTCGGTTCGCGCGCCGACCTGGAGGCGTGGTCGACCTGGCTGGACGAACTGGGCATCGAGCACACGCCCATCAGGGACCAGACCGAGCCGTTCGTCTATTCGACGGTCGTCTTCCGTGACCCGGACGATATCCAGCTTGAGTTCGTGGCTGTCGGCTGAGAACCACAGCAAGAGCCGACCTTCGCGGAGAGCAGCGGCGTGGCCAACGATCTGTGAAGCTGCTCCGGGTAAGACCCATCGTCGATCGGACGGCCGCTGATCGGGCGGCCGCTCGAAGCGGTGCTGGATGCCGGCTTGGCTTCAGCACCGCTCACGAGCGCTCACGACCGAGGGGCGCCCAAGCCGGATGTGATCGAGTACTTGTCGCCGAGCGGCAAGGCTCTTGGATGCAGATGGGGGAGGAAGACGAGCCACCGCTCGTCGTCGTACCGCGGCTGCGGTTGGTCGTGGAATCACTGAGCTTCTTCGAGCTGGCCACCGATCAGGTGACGGTTCCGGAGCGCAACGAGCGAGGCCCCTGGGCTGTTGATCGAGATGCCTGACGTCTCAACAACGCTGCTCGGGGGCCTCGTTGGTCATCCATCCTGCCGCACTCGACCTGCCACATGCGCTCGTGGAGTGGGTGACGATGCCCGTCGTCAGTCGTGAGGGCGACCGTCGCTGCACGTTGCGCCCGTCCCAGCGTGCGATGGTGGCACGGGTGTGCCTGCGCGAACACACCACCCTTGCGAAGACCGCTGCCGGGTTCGGGATCAGTGAGTCCACCGCCCATGCCTACTTACACCAGCGCGGTCATCCACCTGGTCGCCGAGCGTGTGCCGGGTCTGTTGAAGGTCTTGCGCGAGACCGATGCGGACTTCGTCCTGCCGGACGGCACGGTCGCCGAGTGCGACCGGGTCGGCGACGGACGATCCGACTACTCCCACAAGCTCCGCCGGCACCGGGTGAATGTGCAGGCAGTCAGCGACCCGGACGGCCAGCTGCTCAGGAACTCCCCCTCACCGAGAAGTCCGTCAACCGGGCCCTGGCCGCGGCACGTGCACCGGTCGAACGCGGCGTCGCACACCTGAAGTCCTGGCAGATCTTCCGTAGATCCCGCTGCAGCCCCAACCGCATGACGTCAATCGCCAAAGCCGCCCTCACCCTGGAGCGGCAAACCTGAAGCTCAATGAGCCGAAACCATCGAGTCCCTGTCAGGAATGGGCCCGATCCCAGAAGCGGGATCCGTCGCCGTCGTCGGCGCCCCGTCCGGCTGCCGCGACGCCGGGCCGCACCGGCAACGGTCACTGGTCCGAACGCGGCCAACCGCCGCTGCTTGCGCCCCCTGTTCTCCCGCTCCGCGCGGTCGGTGACGAAGCGCCCTGAGCCGTCCCGGAGCCGCTTGCCCTGGATGGCGGCGCGAGGGCCTGATCCGCCTCCAGGCACTGCTCGCGCTCGCCCGGCGCTCGACGCGCTCTGGGCGATGCCGCGTGGCAAAGGGCCCTGTGACCCGCCCCACCAGTCACACTGGCGGCTTGACGCGAGCCAACAAGATCTTTCTTGGTCATCGGCGCCGGTGCCGCTCGGACGCTGCACCGACGTGATTACTGCTCCTGACTGGGCTTTGCTGTCCGTTCGGCCGATTCGAAGCGCCCGGGATCGGCGCACGGGCCACCGCCGCCATCGAATTCCAGGCAGCTCCGCTCAGGTTGCGGGGGTAAGCGGGGACTCCGTCCCGCGGCGTTCTGATGCCGACCTGCTGAGCTGCCGCCCTCCGATCTCGTGGATCCGATCCTCTGGCAGGCGTCGTGGGGTAAGTTGCAACTGCGTTCGCGTTTACCGCCGTTCTTTCCCCACGGCGGACTTCCCTCTCCCATTTATAGAGAGCGACAACGGCCCGCGCCTTCTCGGTACTCCTTGACTTAAGGAAACGTTTACGGAACCAGGATTCCTTCGCAGATATGTGGGCACGCACCATGTCGACAATACGATCTTCACGGGAGGGAGGAATGTCAAATATCGGCGGATCTCGCCTGACGCTTCCCTCAGGGGAGGGACCGTATGCATACCTGATTATGTCATCCTTAATTCTTTCGTCTGACGTCCTTCTTCCCCCTTCTCGATGACTTCCCCGCCCGATGTCTTCGACAAATCGTGATCCCTGCCCTGCAAGCCGCCCAGAATCGGCGGGCACAACACGTGTCTTCGAGGCCGGACCCGGCGGGACGGGTCGCTGACCTGACAACCCGGAAGAGACCAGCGGAGATGTCAAAGGTGCTGGACCATGTGACTCGGAGGCGGAAGGCATGGAAGATTCCGTGGACTGATCGACCGCCGTGAGGCGAATCGGCCGAGGGCTCTTTATTTCAGAACTATTTGCATCTGTTGGCACGCTCGGCGTGTCCCAATTGCCAGACTCAAGCGGTGCCGAACCCCGCATCTCGGCCTTCAGCTCGTTCGGCTTCGGAGGAGGCGGAGGCGGCGTCGAACCCCGCATCTCGGCCTTCAGCTCCTTCGGCTTCGGAGGAAGCGGAGGCGGAGGCGGCGACCAACCCCGCATCTCGGCCTTCAGCTCCTCCGGCTTCGGAGGAAGCGGAGGCGGAGGCGGCGACGAACCCCGAGGTTGAAGCGACGTCTCACCTGGCGTTGTCATGCTGTCTCTCCGAACAGTCCTTGCCGCTCTGGCGGCTGTGCCAATTGAGTTGACGTGTCGTTATGACTACGGCTTCGGACGGCGGACGGTTCTGATGAGTCGCGCACAAAACCGCAAGCCGGCATCGCAGGGTCCGTGGAACGGTCTCTGTTGCCGCAAGAAGATCACCCGCGCCGACGCACCGCACAAGTCAGTGCAGGAGCCCGTGCGCCAACCAGAGACTGACCTCGTGCGGGCGTCCTTCTCGGAACATCTCGGGAATGTCCCTGCCGCGTGCGATTGTCTCTCTGGCCAGCGTGGTCACGTCCGGCTCCCAGCCGTGGCCTCGCAGCCACTCGCCCGGCGACACATGCGGGCCGCCCTGGAAGAAGCTCACGATACGGCCGATGACGGCAGCCTCCACGTCATCGACCGTGGTCACGTCCTCCGGGCCCGGATTGCTCTCGAAGTACTCAAGTGCGATACGACTGCCCGGCGCGCTGAGGCTCGTCACGCTGTCGAGCAGGCGGGCGCAGTCCTCCGGCGCGAGGTACATGAACAGGCCCTCGACAATCCACATGGTCGGCCGCTCGGGGACGAAACCGGCCTCGCCCAGCTTCTCGCCCCAGTGACCGCGCAGGTCGGCGTCGACCGGACGGCGCTGACTGCCGGGCTTGAGCCGGGCACTCTCCAGCACTGACTCCTTGAACCGCAGCACGGGCTCCGTGTCGACCTCATACACCACTGTGTCGGCCGGCAGGCCCAGGCGGACGGCCCGTGAGTCCAGTCCGGCGGCGAGGATCACGACCTGGCGTATGCCGGCCGCGACGGCGGCGAGCGTGCGCTCGTCGTAGTAGCGTGTGCGGACCGCCAGGTAGGTCGCCAGCATGTACCAGGCCTCGGTGAGGTCACCGGTGTCGTCCTCGGGGCCCGTGGGCAACGCGTCGGGGTCCGTGCGGGCGGTGCGGCGCACCAGGTCGACCACCGCGGTGGCGAGCGGGTCGTCGAAGAGGCGGTCCTCCCGGAGGCTCTCGACGGCTCGCATGTGCGCCGTCAGCAGGGCCGTCCATCCGATGTCCGGCGGCAGCGTCTGTCCCCGGTCCTCATCGAGGTCTCCGGACTGTCGCGACACCTCATGTTGCTGCATGTTTCGTTCCATTCGTACGCGTGTTTCGACAGGGTCGTGAGCTTGCGCTCCGCCGGACCGGCGCCGGCTGTGGCGACCGGTCACTCGGTCACCGGAATCGATGCGGCGGCCCGACTCACCTGGGAAATTGCCACGGTGTACAGGATCAGACCGGCTGAGGTGAGCACGAAGCCGGCCCACACCGTGGAGAGCGTGCCCCACCCGGCGTCGAGCGTGAACGCGCCGCCGATCGCCCCCAGCGAGTTGGCCAGGTTCAGGGCCGCCAGATTGAGCGCACCCATCAGAGTCGGCGCGTCGGGCGCGAACCCGGTCAGACGGACCTGGACGGTGGGAATGGCGAACATCATGGTCGCACCGACGCCGAACAGGGCCGGCAGCAACAGGGCCACGTTGCTGCCGAAAAGGCCGATCAGCACCAGGAGCACGAGCACGCCGGCGTAGCCGCACACGATGCCGCGGCTCTCGAACCGGTCGGCGACTCGGCCGCCGAGGTAATTGCCGACGGTCATGCCGACGCCGAAGACGGTGAGCGCGATCGGGATGAGTGAGGCGTCCTGACCGGCCGCGTCCGTGACGAACGGGCCGATGAAGGTGTAGACGGCGAAGATGCTGGAGATGCCGAGAGCCGCGACGCCGACCATCAGCCACACCGCGGGCCGGCGGAGGGCGCCGAGCTCGCGGGCGACCGAGCCGCCTCGCAGGTCGTCGGTGCGGGGAACCCAGGCGAACAGCGCCAGGGCCGCCAGCACACCCAGCGCGACCACCGTCCAGTAGGTGGCCCGCCAGCCGGCCGTCTGCCCGATGTAGGTGCCCAGCGGTGCCCCGGCGATCGTCGCGATGGTCAGGCCGCCCATGACCGTCGCGAAGGCCTTCCCGCCCTTGCCCGGTCCGTACACGTAGCCGGCGACCACCGCACCTGCGCCGAAGTACGCGCCCTGCACGCTTCCGGTGATGAAGCGGAACACGACGAGCAGCACGATGTTCGGCGCCAGAGCGGAAAGCAGGTTGCCGGCCAGGAACAGTGCCATCAGCCCGAGCAGGAGGGAACGCCGGTTGACCCGTGCCGCGAGCAGGGTGATCGCCGGTGAACCGATCACGACACCGAACGCATAGGCGGTGATCGCATATGTGGCGACGGGCAGGGACACACCAAGGCTGGATGAGAAGAGCTGGATGATGCCGTTGCTGCCGAACTCACCGGTGCCGATCGCGAAGGTGCCCAGCGCCAGGGCGAAGAGGGTGTGTCCCCGATGCCGGATCGCTGTAGTGGCTGTGGTGTGACGGTGCTCCTCGGCCTTGCATTGCTGGTCATAGGCTGTCTGTTGCATGAGCGCACCGTAGTCGCGGCGAGTGGACGAACAGTTGACGAGCGGCTCTCCCCGTTCCCCGGGAGGATGTCCGCCAGAGCGGACCAGGCCCGCGCAACACCTGGGACGGTCATGTCGTGCCGACGTCTAGAAAGCATCCACTCGGCAGGAAGACGGCCTCTCTAGTGTGCCTGTCGGTGCGTGCGGGCGGTGCGTAGGCGCTTACGCGACTGGCCGCACCTGGGCACGGTGGGCGAGTGGGATACGGCCGAGCTGCCGCAGGCACCTTTGACTCCCCAACCCACGAAAGACGAGGCACGAGAATGACCGAGTTCACGACACCGGACGGCGCGAGAATCTTCTACAAGGACTGGGGCTCCGGACAGCCGATCGTCTTCAGTCACGGCTGGCCTCTGTCGTCCGACGACTGGGACGCCCAGATGCTCTTCTTCCTTCACCACGGGTTCCGCGTGATCGCCCATGACCGGCGTGGCCACGGGCGTTCCACCCAGGTCGACGGTGGCAACGACATGAACCACTACGCCGACGACCTGGCAACCCTCACCGAGCATCTGGACCTCCACGACGCCGTGCACGTCGGGCACTCGGCCGGCGGCGGCGAAGTCGCACGCTACATCGGTCGTCACGGTGAGAGCCGCGTTGCCAAGGTCGCGCTGATCGCGGCCGTGACCCCGTCGGTGATCCAGACGGCCGACAACCCGGCCGGCGTACCCAAGGCCGCCTTCGAAGGCCTGCAGGCCCAACTGGCGGGAAACCGCTCCGAGTTCTTCCGGGCCGTCCCGTCCGGACCGTTCTACAACTTCGACCAGCCGGGCGTCGAACCGTCCGAAGCGGTCATCGCCAACTGGTGGCGGCAGGGCATGATGGGCGGTGCCAAGGGTCAGTACGAGTGCGTCGACGCGTTCATCCACGAGGACTACACCGAGGACCTGAAGAAGATCAGCGTCCCGGTCCTGATCATGAACGGTGACGCCGATCAGATCGTCCCGTACGCCACGTCGGGCCCCCGTGCCGTCGGTCTTGTTCAGCACGGCGAACTGAAGACCTATGCGGGCCTGCCGCACGGTATGCCGACAACCCATGCGGACACCGTCAACAAGGACCTCCTGGCGTTCATCCAGTCCTGATCGTGCCCGGGCCATGCACAAGGAAGGAGTCGTAAGGACATGGGGAATCAGGACCTGCGGAAGGTCCTCGTCACGGGAGCCGGTACCGGCTTCGGTTACGAGGCCGCGATGCGCTTGGCCGAGAAGGGCTTCGACGTCATCGCCGCCGTCGAGATCTGGGCCCAGGTGCAGACCCTGAAATGGCATGCCGCCGAGCGGGGGGTCAAGCTGCGGGTGGAGAAGCTCGACGTGACCGATGACGGTGATCGCCGCAAGGCTCTCGGCTGGGGCGTGGAAATCCTGGTGAACAACGCCGGAGTCGGCGAAGGCGGCTCGACGGTCGACATTCCCGCGTCGAACATCCGGCACCAGTTCGAGGTCAACGTCACCGGGCCGCTGCTCCTCACTCAGGGCATCGCCAAGCAGATGGTCAAGCGC
The DNA here is from genome assembly GCF_042899865.1 of Streptomyces sp. NPDC013157. Taxonomy (NCBI): domain Bacteria; kingdom Bacillati; phylum Actinomycetota; class Actinomycetes; order Kitasatosporales; family Streptomycetaceae; genus Streptomyces; species Streptomyces sp. NPDC013157. The sequence continues at coordinate 8,543 of NZ_JBIBAK010000009.1, forward strand.
GGCACCGGGCGAATCGTATGGGTGTCGTCCCGGGAGGGCCTGAACGTCAACCCCTTCACCGGTGTCTACGCCGCTTCCAAACACGCGGTCGAGGCCATCGCCGAAACCATGGCCTATGAGCTGCAGGAGTACAACGTCGAGGTCGCGACGGTCAATCCGGGACCCTTTCTGACCGGCTTCAACGACCGGATGTTCCAGACGTGGGAAAGCTGGCAGGACGATCCCTCGCAGCGGCTCTTCGATTACTCCGAGCTCGCGTTCCCGCGGGCACAGTTCGATCCCGAGGCTGTCTACCGGACCCTGACGGCCGTGGCCGCCGGAGAGGTCAACCGTTTCCGCAATCTGGAACCGGCCTCGATGCTGGACGAGACCAAGCACCTCCAGCAGGTTCCCTGGGAGCGCACGGTCACCGATGGCCTCGGCACCCGGCACCCGGCCATCCAGCATTCCTATGAGATGCAGCCCGAGACCCCGGTCTCGGACTGATCGCTCTCCGGACACTTGCGAAGAGTCCGTCTGAGCGGCTTCAAGACGCAGTGCCGTCCCGTGCCTGAGGAGTTCCGCAGTGAACGCGAGAGCGTGCGGAGCCGTGGCCCGGGACGGCCGGCGCACATGAACGAGACCTCACAACGTGCGGAAGGGACACCCCGTGCCCATCAAACCGGGCATCCTGCAGGATCGTTACCGCAACCGCGGCACAGCGTTCTCACTGGCTGAGCGTGCGCAGCTCGGGATCACCGGTCGGCTGCCGGCCGCTGTGGAGAACCTGGACCAGCAGGCCGCGCGCGCTTACGCACAACTGCTGGACCAGCCCTCGGACCTGCACAAGTACATCTACCTCAACCGGGTTCACAACGAGAACCAGGTGCTGTATTACAAGCTGCTGAGCGACCGCATCGCCGAGTTGCTGCCGGTGGTCTACGACCCTACGGTGGGCGATGCCGTCCAGCAGTGGTCGACGGCCTTCCGCGACTCACGGGCGGTTTATCTGTCGGTCGACCGACCGGAGGACGTGCGGGCCTCCTTCGAGTCGCTCGGGCTCGGCGCGGACGAGGTCGACCTGATCGTGGTGTCCGACGCGCAGGCGATTCTGGGCATCGGCGACTGGGGCGTGAACGGCACCGAGATCTCTATCGGGAAACTCGCCGTCTACACGGCCGCGGCCGGCATCGACCCCGACCGGGTCATCGCCGTCAACCTGGACGTCGGCACGGACAACGAGCAGCTGCTCAACAGCCCGCGATACCTCGGGAACCGGCACGCGCGAGTGACCGGCAAGCGGTACGACGAGTTCATCGACCTGTACCTCCGGACGGTCTCGGAGCTCTTTCCGGACGCTCTGCTGCACTTCGAGGACTTCGGGCCGTCGAACGCACGGCGGATCCTGGTCGAGAACGCCGAGAACTACCGGATCTTCAACGACGACATGCAGGGCACGGGGGCCATCGTCATGGCCTCGGTGTTCTCGGCCCTGCAGGTGACGAAGGAACGATGGTCGCAGCAGCGGCTCGTGGTCTTCGGTGCCGGTACCGCGGGAACCGGCATGGCCGACCAGATCCACGCGGCGATGGTGCGCGACGGCGCGACACCCGAGCAGGCAACCAAGAACATCTGGCTGGTCGACGTCCACGGCCTGGTGACCGACGACATGCCCGACCTGCCGGACTACCAGCAGGTGTACGCACGATCCAAGTCGGACGTCACCACGTGGTCCGACGGTGAGATCGACCTTCTCACCACCGTCGAACGTGTCAGGCCGACCATCCTCATCGGCACCTCGACCGCCCACAACGCGTTCACCGAGGACGTCGTGCGCGCCTTGGCCGCGGGCGTCGAGCGTCCGATCCTGCTGCCGCTGTCGAACCCGACGAGCCGCATCGAGGTCATGCCGTCCGACGCGCTGCGGTGGTCCGAGGGAAGGGCCCTGATCGCCGTCGGCATCCCTGTACCGCCGGTGGAGTACAACGGCACCACCTACACGATCGGTCAGGCCAACAACGCGCTCCTCTATCCCGGGCTCGGACTCGGCACCATCGTCGCCGGTGCCCGTCACGTGACCGACAACATGCTGCTGGCCGCCGCCGAGGCGGTCGCCGGCCAGGTCGACATGTCGCGTCCGGGGGCGTCGCTCCTGCCTCCGGTCGCCGATCTGCGGGCATCCTCCGCGACGGTCGCGGTCGCCGTCGCCCGTGCCGCGGCGCTCGACGGCGTCGCGACGAAGTCCCACGCCGATCTGGTCCGGGCCGTCCAGGACGCCATGTGGGAACCGGTCTATCCCACCGACGTCGTGGCGGGACAGCCATGAGCGACGAAGCTCAGCCGGTACCGGCGATGAGGGACATCCCCATCGGGATCCGGGCGAGCGGAGGGCGGAGGGAATTCGACAGCATGGGCACCGTCGAGGTGCCGGGAGACCGCTACTGGGGGGCGCAGACGCAACGATCGCTCACGCACTTCTCCATCGGCGGCGACCGTATGCCCAAGGAGGTGTACCACGCCTACGGATACGTGAAGAAGGCGGCGGCGCTCGTGAACGCCGCCGCGGGCCGGCTGCCGACGTGGAAGCAGCAGGCCATCGTGCGGGCCGCGGAGGAAGCCATCTCAGGTGCGCTCGACGAGCACTTCCCCCTCTTCGTCTGGCAGACGGGGTCGGGCACCCAGAGCAACATGAACGTCAACGAGGTCCTCGCCAACCGTGCCTCGCAGTTGCTCGGCGGCACACCCGGGACCCAGAGGCCGGTCGCCCCCAACGACGACGTCAACATGGGGCAGTCGAGTAACGACAGCTTTCCGACGGCGATGCACATCGCCTCGGTGCAGGAGATCGACGACCATCTCCTGCCCCAGGTCCGTGAACTCATCGCCGCCATCGAGGCCAAGGCCGGCGCGTGGGCGGAGGTCGTCAAGATCGGCCGTACCCACCTTGAGGACGCGGTACCTCTGACGGTGGGCCAGGAGTGGTCCGGTTACGCCGCACAACTGCGTGCCTGCGTCGTGGACATCGAGCACAGCCGGGAGGAGCTGCTCGCCCTGGCCCTGGGCGGCACCGCCGTCGGTACGGGGCTGAACGCCCCAGAGGGCTTCAGCCGTGATGTCGCCGCCCAGATCGCCACGTTGACCGGCAAGCCGTTCGTCACAGCCGAGAACAAGTTCATGGCTCTCGGGTCGCTCGACGAGATGGTGCGGGCGCACGCGGCACTGCGCGGGCTGGCCGTCGCCCTGATGAAGATCGCCAACGACATGCGGTGGCTGGCCTCAGGCCCGCGTACCGGATTCGCCGAACTGCTGCTGCCGCAGAACGAGCCCGGCTCCTCGATCATGCCGGGCAAGGTCAACCCGACCCAGTGCGAGGCGATCGTCATGATCGCGATCCAGGTTCTCGGCAACGACTCCGCGGTGTCCTTCGCCGGCAGTCAGGGAAACTTCGAACTCAACGCGATGCGTCCGGTCATCATCAGCAACTTCCTGCACTCAGCGCGGATTCTCGCCGACGGCATGGAGAAGTTCCGGGTCTATTCCGTCAGCGGCACACGGCTCAACCGGAGCAAGATCGCGCAATACGTGAGCGAGAGCCTGATGCTGGTCACGGCACTGAGCCCGGTCATCGGCTACCAGAACGCCGCGCACATCGCCGAAACAGCACTCGCCAACGGCCAGACACTGAAGGAGGCGGCCCTGGCCAGCGGCCACGTCGACGAGAAAACGTTCGACTCTTTCGTCGACCCTCTCTCCATGGTCGGCCGCGGAGTTGCCGGCGCCTGATCCGCGGCTGCCGGCCTGACCTCTGCCCTGCAGAACCACCCGAAATGAACGAACTAGAAAGAGAGCAAACCGATGTCTGCACTGTCTCGTTTTCGTAGACCGCGTATGTTCATGGCCGCTGCGGCTGTCGCGGCATCGCTGACGTTCGTCGGTTCCACCCATGCGGGGGCGGTTGCCGCAGGGCCTGCTCACGGAGCCGGACCGATTCGATGCACGGCTCCGGGACACCAGCCGATCACCGTGGTGTTCGTGCACGGAGCGTGGGCGGACTCCTCCAGCTGGAACGGCGAACTCGCGGAACTGCAGCGCGCGGGATGCGCGGTACGCGCGGCGGACAACCCGGTCGAGAACCTCACCACCGACTCCGAGAAGGTCGCCGCCTTCGTGCGCACCATCCCCGGCCCGGTGCTGCTGGTCGGCCACTCCTACGGCGGGGCGGTGATCAGCAACGTCGCGGCAGAGGTCGACAACGTCGTGGGGCTCGTCTACGTCGACGCCGCCGCGCCGGCCGTCGGGGAGCCGCTGAGCGCGCTGGACGGGAGCACCTCGGTGATCGCCACGAAGCCCGCCTCCGAGCTCTTCGAGCAGGTTCCCGGGACACCGGACGGGAACACGAACCTGCTTCTCACACAGGACGCTTTCGTGAACTACTTCGGCAACGACCTGCCGAAGGCGCAGGCACGCCGGCTGTGGGCCTCCCAGACCATGGCCGCGACCCCGGCCATCGACACGCCTTCACGCTACGCCGCATGGCAGACCCTGCCGTCCTGGTACTTCATCTCCACCGGAGACCAGATCATCACTGCGGAGTCCGAACTCGCCATGGCACGTCGCGCACACTCGCACGTGACCGTCTTCCACGGCGGCTCCCACCTCACCCTCGTCTCGCATCCCAAGGCAGTGACGGCAGTAGTCGGCAAGGCGCTGTCGACATTGCTCGCCGCTGGCCGCTGACAGCTCTCCCGCGGTAGCGCGCAGAGGCAGCTCATGGCAGTGTCCGGTCCGCCCCTTCACTCGGATGAGCAGGTAGGGACCACAATCCCCTTACCACTGACTGCGCATAGTGATGCGGCGGACCGGAGCACTGTGGGCGGGTGCGCACCTGCGGCCGCTCGGGAAATGACCAGCACAGCAGTCCCGGGCGGCGACCAGATCGTGGGAGGCGGGTCGGGCAGCCCAAGCGTGGCCGCCGACGGGACGTGACCGCCACCGAGCGGGCGTTTGTCCACCCTGGTCGCCGACCGGGCACTGGCACCGTCTTCCAGGCGCACCGTCGTCGAGCAGATCACGAACGATGCGCACCGACGACGCGCGCAGATCGGCCGATGCGCCCGGTCCGACGGCCTGGAGAAGCAGGTGTTCGACGAGGTCGGCCGCCCTGCTCTCCCCCCCTCCGATCCGCGTCGCCGTGAACACCGACGCGCACCGGACGACGCTGACTTCCTGCGGGTCACCGGTCTGACCGAGCTCCCGACAAGACCTCCCGCTCGCCAAGCCGCAGATTCTCGCGCCGAAACAGACGGCCGCCGTCCAATACGCACCCCTCTGCCCCTGACGGCACCAGCGTCCGGAGAAACGCCCTGCAGGCCACCGAATCACATCGAGCCCGCGGTGCCCGCCGCAACTGGATCTGGACAGGCCAGAAACGGCATCACTTGAAGAAGCCAGTGACAGGCCTCACTTGTGGGTTCCGAACTTTGTCCCCGAAGAATGCATCAGAGACTCATAGAACATGGTGCCATTTTCAGCGAACTCGGCCGGGATGGAGTCAGGCGAATGATGTTTCGGAAGGCGAAGGCCTCGTATGCCGCACACCACGAAGTGCTCGTCCGCGCCCTTTACGATGCGCACGGCAAGGCCTTACTCGCCTACGCCAAGCGGCTGACAAACGACCAGTTGACTGCCGAGCAGATCACCCAGGAGACGCTGGTCCGTGCCTGGCGGCAAACCGAGCTCGCGGCCCTCCACAGCCGATCCCTGCGCGGTCGTCTCCTCACCATGGCACGGAATATCATCGCGGAACGCCACTCAGCGGAGGACACGAGTCCACTCCAGACCCCTCATGCGTCACGGCGGGCGGTGCCGTCTGTCTCCCGATGACACTTCAGGCAGGCTCGGCCGACAGCCGGATATGCGCATGCGGGGAGTGAGTGACGGTTGTCCGCCCTTCGGCATCTGCCGAGACCGGTCACGAAGGTGCGCAGGGCGGCCAGGTCTCCGCCCTGGACCGGCTGCCGGGATCCGACGGGAGTATCCGCCTCGACACCTGGAATGCTCAGCTCACGAGACAATCTGCTGGACGGCCGGCGAAGGGTATGGGCCCGATCAGCCGATCTCCGAGTCTGAAGTACCGTCACCGGCTGAGGTTGACCGCGACCGCGGTCACGACGTGTTGGACGTGAGCCTTGTTTTCGCGGCGGTAGCGGTACTGGCGCATGCCGTGGCCGTTGATGGGAGAGCGATTCCTGGGTCTGCCGTTCGGTCCGCGACGCGGACTGGACGTCGTAGAGATCGCGCGGTAATAAGGAGACCTTGCGGGCGTCGGTGCGGGTACAGGCAGCCTTCACCGGGGACTGCCGGCAGTCGTCCGGGGCAAACTCGACATTGACGTAGGGCGCAAGGGACAGCGGTGCCTACCAGCGGCGGTTCACCTTGCCCTGCGGGCAGGTGACCTGCTTGGCATTCCAGTCGATGGCAAGGGCTTCGCGACAGACCGTTGAGGTGGTCGCGCCCGCCGGGCGACCAACCTGCACGCCGCCCGCCTGAGCAGGGAAAACGAAGCGTCTATCCGACGCGATTGTCGTGATCAGCGGCTCCGGATTCCAAGATCCCCGACAGCGTCAGGCACTGAGCAGCCCTGCCGAGGTTGAAAAGAGATCCAGGTTGAAAAAGGCTCAATTAGCCGCTGCAAGGCCTACGCCAGCCGCGACTGATGATAACCAGTCTGCCGATTAGCGGCTTGCGGAGAACCAACTTGCTGATAGCCAGCCCGCGGATAACCGGCTTGCCAATAACCGGTTCGGTAGTCGGACCTGGGCGCGCTGTTCGGTACTGGCCGATACGCCGACGCGGCAGATATCGAGATGGCATTTCTTGGGTGCCACCTAGCAGCGCTACCAGGATGTACAGGATTCATATGGGCCGCCGCGGTGTGAGCCGCCATGGGCGCAGGAGCCGGGCGTAGCCGCGCCGGCGCAGAAAAGACGTTACTCAAGGCGGTCCTTTTGCTTTCTGCATCAGCCAAGCGTTCGCGCGGCCAGAACTCTGTCGAAAACCGTAGCGTATTTTCAGCTCCACTCTGAAGTCCAGGGCTGCGCAATAATCTCGCGCGATATCACAGCGTCATTCTCATTGTCAGTCCACTCGACCAATGGACGCATGTCGTTCGAATCCAGATATCGCATGAGTAGAACTGCTTTTCTCCACTCGCCTGACCGGGGGTCCTTCATCTGGACCAATTCACCCCTCTTGAATCCGTGCGGATATTCCACTCCCTGATACTTGCACCACAGGAAATGATCTGTCTCCGACAGGCATAATGTTCCGTCGACCGGCATCGGCATTTCCTTCTCCTTCGCATGTGAGACACCCTCACCTACACTACGAAGTCCATCCGCGAGGAGTTCACTCGCGCAGGGGACTGACAGAATATGACTCGCGGGTGAGCGAGGTCTTTCAGAGGGCCCTGAACGGGTGACGGATTCGATGCCGATGACGGCTGCCATGTGGGCGTGAGCGGTACCCAGGGGAGATGCCGTACCCCGCCTTGTCCACGGACTCGTGCAAGGCCGCCGTCAAGTCGAGGACCTTGCCTGCCGCCGACGTCCGCTCGGTGGGCCACATATCCGACTGCGTCCAGGCCGCGGTGGCCGGACCGAATCAGAGCTGAAGATCACTGGATGAACGAGCGCGTTTGTGAAGTCAGGACGGCGCGGCCGAACACCATGGCCACTGCGCTCAACCCGGCTGGTGGCACATCGTCTTCGTGCCGGATGCCGAACATCGAAGCATGGGGGGCTGGCTCGGTTAGGAACGAGCCAATCCCCCGTTCACTGTTCGCAGCGCCGCTGGACAGTCGTCTGTCCACAGGGAGTAAGCGGCGGCGAACAGGTGCAACCGGCCGGAGCACACCTTGAACGCTCCGCGTCCGGTCTTCCGCCGTCAGGTGCGGCGGAAGACTTGATGCTTCCGTGGCCCGGGCCTGGCGGCACCGGGCCACGGCGGTGTTCTTCCGCGCCACGAACGCCGAAGACCCCGGACGCCGGGGGACGCTGTCTTCACGTCGGGGGAAACGCTGCAGACAAGCAATCCGGCGTCTACCTCGTACTACGGGGCAGATGCGCGAGAAGTTCTCTGCCACGGGATGTTTTTCGATCCGTGCGGAACACGTCCTGGAGCACGGCCGGCCACGGTGGGTTCGGGACTTCCCGGAGCCCGCCGAACCTGCGTCGTCCTTGTCGGCTCGCCCTGCTGCTCATCCGCTCCGTGATCACCGCGTGGTTCCCCAGCGTGACGCCGGAGGAACATCATCTGCGTCGCGAGGCGGAGTTCGGGAGGTCAGGAAGGGGTGACCGATACGAACTTCTTACCCTGGTCGTTCTCGACCACGACTTCCTTGACCTGTTGCGGATCGATCGCGGCCGCGCCGTCCAGTCCTCCCTTACCGGCCGGCGGAAGTGTCGAAGCCCCGTCCTTTTCGGGGACCACCCAGCTCAGGGCCGTCTCCCGGTGCCCGTCTGTTGAGACCACGACGATCCGGCACCGTTCGCCTGCGGGCACCCCGAGTACAGCGGCGTTGACCTTGACGTAGTCCTGGGACGGAGTGAGCTGTATCCGCATGGACGCCTTCGTGGTGGAGTCCCTGGCGGACGCAACCCGCACACCGGCCGTGTTCGAAGTCGGCGGCGGGGCCGCCGCACTTGCCGTCGAACCGCTGCTCCCCACCATGAAACCGCCGAAGAAAAGCGCGGCCGCGGACGCGGCGACCCCCACACCCACGGCAACGAATCTGTGACGCCAAGCGCTGGCCTGCTCGGCGCGGACCTGCCGAAGGGTGCGCTGGAGAAGTAGTTCGCCGTCTTCGGGGGGACCTTCCAGGAACGCCTCGGGCGGCACTTCTCCGAGGGCCGCTTCCATCTCCTGCAATGCCGTGAGTTCCATCCGGCATTCCTCGCAGTCAACAAGGTGTTCGTCCAGTGCCAGGCGCTCGTCGATGCCGACGATGCCCAGCACGTACGCGCCGATTTTCTCGCCGCTCGGATGCTGTCGTGTGCTCATGCCGCCCCCACCTTTCGAGAGGTCAGGCCGTTGTCCGCGCCCGTGTTGGCGTTGCCGCCGTAGAGCTTGCGCAACGCCTTCAGCGCGTGGTGGGCCCGCGACTTGACGGTACCCTCCGGTATGCCCAGGCGTCCGGCCGCTTCCGCTGCTGTCCGGCCCCGATAGTAGATCTCGACCAGGACCTCGCGGTGCTCGGCCTTGAGCTGCTGCAGTGCTTCCAGCACGACTACCGAGTTGACGACTTTCTCAGCGTGGTCCTCAAGCAAGGGGGCCGGCGAGGCGGACTCGGCCACCTCACTGGGTCTCGCCGCCTTCGCCCGGTAGCGGTCGGTGGCGATGTTCCGGGCCACCGTGAGCAGCCAACCGCGCAGGGAGCCCTGCGGGTTGCTGATGACCTCCGGATGTTTCCACGCCCGGATCAGCGTCTCTTGCACAATGTCCTCCGCGGCTGCGCGGTCGCCGGTCAGTCGTGTCGCGTATGCCAACAAGGCGTTGCCGTGTTCCGCATACAGCGTGCGAATCAGGGCTTCATGGGTCGTGGCCTGTGGGCCATGAGACCTGAGGATCGCCATCTAGTCACTCCATCCCCGGGGGTTCACACGTCATACGCGGCACCGGATGAGGTCAGGTCTAATGGCGGTCAGTGATGTAGATCACATAAATTGAGCCGTCGATTGGGCTCCCCGGAAGGTCGAGGGTGGGTCGCTTCCGGGTGAGGGCCGCCTCGGCGATGCAGCTGGGCCCGAGGCCGAGACGAGCGAGCGCGATGAGCCGACCGGCAGCGAGCAGCGGAAGTTGCAGCGGGGGGACGGGGGAGACGGGCCGTAGCCACTTCTGGCGCTGCCCGGCGCGAGCGGCCGGTCGGCGTTGTGCCCCTCGCCGGTCGCAGCCGTTCCGTGTGAAGTGGCCGGGACAGCGCAACGCCGAACCCACAGCTGGATCACGATCGGCGGGCCGTCGACTGCGCTGCCGGGCACTGGGCACGCATGGGGTCCAGCCAAGGTGAGCTCAAAAGCCGCCACGGGATGATCTTGATCTTCTCGGCCTTGTCGCACTGGACGTGATCACGCGGGCGCGTGTGGCGCCTCTGTATGGGCTGGGCTTGTCGAGTGGGGTGGGGATGACCTCGATCGAGCGGACAGCGTATCCGCGGTTCAAACGGCTGATCACCGCGGGTGAGCTGCATGTGTTCTTCACGCCCAGCGAGGAGGAGCGGGCCTGGATTGAGGAGGTCACGGACTCCGACGAGCATCAGCTCGCGCTGCTGGTGGCTCTGAAGTCGTATCAACGGATGGGCTGCTTCCCCAAGGCGCACGACGTGCCGGACCAGGTGGTGGAGTTCGTGCGCCGGGCGGTGGAGCTGCCGGAGAGCACGCTGTCGGTGTATGCCTCTGGCCGCACGGCGGAGCGGTACCGGTCGTGGGTGCGTGAGCGGTGCGGGGTGCGCTACGACGGCCAGGCCGCCCGCAGGCTCGCGGAGGAGACGATGCGGGTGGCTGCGGCGTCGAAGAACAATCCGGCTGATCTGATCAACGTCGCGCTGGAGAAGCTGGTCGAGGCCAACTTGGAGATACCGCGGGTACCGGGATCCGTACAGTGGCCGCGCACGTGCCCGCTTGCGCCCCCGGTGAGCGGCCTGGCCGGATTTCTTGGCCTTCACCCCCGGTGTCGGCTGCGAGTGACCCTAACGAGCATGCCGGGTCGGCTGGGTCGCCCGTTCCAGGGCCCACGGTCAGGGCGCCTGCCTCTCGTAGATGTCGTGGCCCAAGGCCAGAAGCAGAGGCGAGGTGTCGTCCGGGGGCGCGGGGAAGTCGGCCACGGCAAGGTCGACCTGCTCTTCGCAGCCTCTCCGCGCGCACTCGCAGGAGAAGGGCAGCACGACATCCGACGTGTCCCCGAACGCCCGCGCCCACGAGCGGGTGAAAAAGGTCTGGTACTGAACGACGAAGGCACGGTTGGCGTAGCGGAGAAGCTGCCGCCGGTCCGACTGGCTTGTCGCCACCGGCCCGTGAGCGAGCACGTCGGCGAAGTGTCCTTCGACCTCCGTGACGACGTGCTCCAGACCGCACGAACCGTCGACCACCACGACCCGCCCCCCGAATTGCCTCACTCCGCCACGATCACTTGGCCCAGGTGCTGGTAGAACTCCCGCACGCCGGGGTACAGGTCACGCTCGTCGAGCCGGTCACGCTGCAGCTCTGGCGTCGGCACGAGCCATAGGGCCGGGCCGCTGCCAACCACCTCTGGCGTGATGGGTGTGCCCTCGGCAATCGTCAACGGCGCAGCAGGCAATGCCCGGAGGTCGTCTTGGACCATGGGGCCGCGCACGTGGTGCAAGGACATCGCGAGCCGGTCCTCCACGGGCGCTGACCAGCGGTCCGAGACCGGCATCTCCTCGTACCGGATCGCGGCTGGATGACCCGCGGCAATCGCCCGGTCGCGGTGTTCCCAGGTGTGAGTGTCGGCGTTGTACCAGCGCAGTCCGTGGCGCCGGGCGAGCAACCGGGCGACCTTGGTCTTGCCCACGCCAGGCGGCCCGCCCAGCCACATCACGGATTCCAGACTGTTCGTCACCTGCCGCTCCTGGAAGTGTCGGGCGAGGCCGTCGGCTGCCATCGCCAGCCAGCGACATGCAGCGTCTCCGCACGATCGATGACGATCTCCTGGCGCAGTCTCTTCTCCTCCTCGTCGTGGTAGGCCGCGGTGACGGTGTGCTGCCCGGGGTGCTTGCGGTAGAGCTCGCCCGGCTCGGGCTGCATCCATCCCCGGCTAACCGCCTCGCAGAACAGGAGGAGGGCGGCATCCTCGAAGGCCGGGATCGCGGGCCAGCCGCCCACTAGACGCACAAGGTCCGTACGGGCGGTCAACGTGGTACCCATCACCGGCAGTTCACCGCGCCTGGCACCGTCCAGGAGCGCCCGCTCCGGCAACAGCCCCGGGCCCGGGTCGTACGGACCTCGTTCCAGATGACCGTCAGCGTGGAGATCCAGGCACGGAGCAACCGTCCAGCCATAAGCCGGATTGGCCTCCAGAATCTCGATGTCGCGGGAGAGGGTCATCTGATCGGGCAGCAGATCGTCACAGTCGACGCAGCGCAGCAGCATTCCGGTGGCACGCGCCAACCCCAGCGTGCGGGCCTGTGCGGCGCCACCCCAGCGGCCGGCACCCTTGGAGATCCACGGTGCGTCCGGAACGGTTTCCAGCGGCCTACCCGTCCGCCCGTCCTCCTGCACCACCCACTCAAGCCGCCAGCCGGCAGGCAGCTTCTGCGCGCGCAGGCACTCGTATAGTTCGCATATATAGGCGCACCCGCTCTCGTGCACGGGCGTCAGAACAGTGATCGTAGGCATCAGAAAGCACAACGCGGACAAGGGGTGACTGGTTCAGCGGACAGCAGGATGCGAAGGGCGTGCCCGTCCCGGAGATCGCCAAGAAGCTGACCATCAAGACGGGCAAGAACGCAGGCCAACATCCCCCCGTCGCCTCCGTCTACCGGGCGCTCGCCGAAGCGGAGGAGACCGACGCACCGGCCGGGCCGGAGAGCGTCGCCCCGCGTCGGCCCACGAGGGTGGACCTCACCGGCCCCGGCAGCGGCACCGACCCCGAGCTGATGGACCGCCTCCAGCGGCAGGTCCTCGGCGGCGCCACCGACGAAGTGACGGTCACGCTCGTTGAGCAGACCGAGGACGGGACGGACGACGTCGTGGCGGCGCTGCTGGCGCAGGCCCGGCGCGAAGGGGAGGACACGTGATCCGGACACTGCACCGCACGAAGGGGCCGGGCGTGCTCGGAGCCGAAGGCCCCGGCCACAGCGGACCGTTCGGCCGTTGGCCCGAAGACAGTGAGGACCAGGACCCGGGCGAGCCCACCAGTAGGCCGATGCCTACCGCATCCTGACCAACCACCTACCTCGAGATCATCCCGTGGCGGCTTTTGGGCTCACCTTGGCTGGGCCCCGCATCCGTGGCTCCGGCACCGAAAGCGGTCCAGGACCACGGTTCACGCGCCGCAGGCACCGACACTCCTGAAGAGCCGGCTGTCGCTGAGTCGAAGCTCCGTTCCGGGTGGGCTCACACGGGGATGGAAGGGACCACCCGAAACGGCTCTTCACCCCATCATCACGTGTGTAGGCGCCGAACCGTTCACGTCGGATCACCCCGTCCCAGAAGTGCGCCTCTGACCTGGCATGATGCGCCAGAAGAAAGAGTCCGAGCGGACACACGTCGTAGGCGGTCGGCAGCCCGCACAACTAGCGAAGACCGGGCCGAGAACGCCGTCTGTCCAAGCTCGTTCACATACTTCACGCGAATGCCGGCGCCCCTGACTTCCCGTCACCACCGATAGAGAGACAAGGCCCCACGAAGCATCCACTCGACAGGAAGTCGCTCCCGCTACGGTCTCGGTCAGAACGTGTCGAGCGCACCTCTGAGACCGCGAGAACGGAAGCCCATGGGACCCGAATCCGAGCAGCGCCCCCGTCCTGCCGCTGATACCGAGCGGGCCGCCATGCCCCGGTCCTCTCCGCGCGGAGCACATGCCCGATATCTCGTTCGACCCAAGCACGGGCCGATCCTGGCCCGGCTGTACCTGCCCCCACAGAATGGCGGGAATCAGCTGCACTCGATGCGAGAGTGGGATTTCGGGCCGTTCTCCTACATCCGCAGCCTGCGGTTGGGGCCTGCAGCGGACCATCACGGTTTCCGCTGCCATGCGCGCGGCGGGCATGTGGGCAGCCTTCTCCACGCCACCCATTACTCGGACGAATTCTCCGGCGTCTCGGGCGGCGTCCCGGACAACGGTTCCGTGGTCGCACATTTCATCCGCTCGGGCTGGGCACGATTCGAGAACGAGACGACGTCCGTCACCCTCCGGCCCGGGCAAGTGGTGTTCAGGGACACTACGAAGCCCTGGCGATTCTGGTTCGGTCCAGCGACCAGGTCACGCACCGTGGTCGTGCCACTGGACCAACTCGTCCGCCACGCGGTGGTGCCGGGGAAACTGCCTGAGATCGTCGTGACGGACGCCCGTCTCGCCGAGGTCAGGCTGCTCACCGGGTTCCTGGATCTGGCAAGGGGTTTCGGGGACGACGCCCTTTCCCCTCTCGGGCGCAGCATCACCCAGGACGTTGGAATCCAGTTGCTGGCCGGCGCGATGGGCGCCGCACGGGCCGCCGATGCCGGCGAACACTCGAACGTGGTACTGGCTGCGGCCCGCCGGTTTATCGCCGAGCATCTCGACGACCCGAACCTCGCCCCGGCCGTGATCGCTCAGGGGGTGCATCTGTCGGTGCGGAGCCTGCACCGGGCGTTCGAAGACGCCGATGACTCCGTCATGGTGTATGTGCGTCGTCAACGCCTACGGCGGGCACGCATTGACCTGATGGCACCCGGCGAACGGGTGGCTGACGTCGCCGCGCGTTGGAGATTTTCGGACACGAGTCATTTCATCCGGCATTTCAAGGCGGCCTACGGCATCACACCAGCGGCGTTCATCAAGGAGAGGGGCCGACTCGGCGGCGGTACGGCGGCGAACGGTGCGGTTTCAGATCGTCGCAGCCTTGCGGAGTGACGATGGGGCGGTAGGCGGGAAGCCTCAGCAGGGCCTGAACGAGGAGATCCTGTCGTTCCAGTTCAGGACGCTGCCGCCCTTGATGAAGGTCACCTTCGTGAGGTCGCCCGCGGAATCCCCGGCGGGGAACACCACGTAGGAGCCCCCATAGTTGGTGTCCTCGTAGAAGCACATCTTGACGGGGACGGACTGGATCGACGATATCGCGTCGTTCCAGGAGCCGACGCCGACGGCGCTCGTCTTCAGATTGGAGATCGTGGTGGGTACATTCGCGCAATTCCCGTAGCCCGTGTCCCTGCAGACAGTGATGGCAGTGGCCGCACCGGCGGAGCCCGGAACAGCGAGGGTGATACCGGCAGCCATGACTCCGATTCCAGCCAGGGCAGACAATGTCGTCTTGATCTGCATTCTTCTTCCTTCGGTACTTGGTCTGTTGCCGCATCCGGATCGTAGAACTGATCCTTCGTTGCGCAGTGCCAGCTTGAATAGAATGCCGACGCCGCAACGTGGAACGTAGGTGCCTCAGTTCTCCACGACACCCTCTGACCGAGCTTCTACGGTATTGCTCACAGCGCCGTCCGACGCCACTCCGCAGATCAGTTGAATTACCGACACAATGGTCCGGGTCGGAAAAGTGCCATTTCCCCGCCAACCCGGCGGCGCTTGCGCTGAGCTCAGCCAGAGCAGGCCGGGCTGCAGACGAGTTCGGGCCGCACGCCGGGTTCAGTACGGGACGTGGCGCAGCGGACGTCCTTGGCCTTTGAGGATGCCCCGTTTGCTGCGCACGCGAATCGACCCGCATTCGACCCCACCGACTTGAGCACCACCGGCACTCCACGTTGACCTGCGCACATATCCATGCGAGGGAACCAAGGGTTGTACCAGCGGTTGTACGCGTACTCGTGCCCGGGGTGCGGTTCGACCATGGTGATGAGGGCGTGGCCCGGCCGGACGCCGTACGGCCCCACGGCGGCGAGTTCCGCGTACACCTGACTGCGCGTGTCGTTCTCCGTGTGCGTCGAGTCGCCTGTCATGACTCCGGTCTAGCTGACTCGGCGTCAGATTACGAGAGGGCGGCCGGGCCGGTCGACGTTGTGAAGATATTGTTTAACTAGCGTGAAATTGACGGGCGTTGTCGGCGCTGGCGAGAATGCGGATCACCTCGCTGTGACCAGAGCGAGTGCAGTGACGCGGGGTTGGGCCACGCCGTCTTCCGTTGGCCTGCGCACACCCCTCACGCACGTCCACCTCCCACACCTAGTTTCCGCAAGGGCACACCGTGACGCGCTTCTCACGCTCCAGAACGTCGGCCACCCTCGCCGCGACGGCCTTCCTCGCCGCCGCGCCCCTCGCCGGGGCCACGACCGCGAGCGCCACCACCGCGAGTGACTGCCAGACGGCCACCGTGCAGTACCGCATCGTCGACGCCGACGGAAACCCGGTCGGCGCCGACTGGACCTCCCAGGGCGGCTTCCACCAGTGGGACTCCGCCCCCGGCACGGTCGAGGTGCGCCTGGCCCCCGGGCAGAACGTCGGCGCCGGCTGCACGTACCCGGTGTCGCTGGCCGAGTACACCACCGAGGGCTCCAACTGGTACACCTCCGGCCACCAGACGCTCGTCGACCACGCCACCGTGTACCTCACCGCCGACGACGTCGCGGGCGGCGACGACGCCAAGCAGACCTGGCAGAAGCTGGCCGTGAAGAGCCCCGACTGCTACGGACAGATCGACCTGTACGGCGACGACGTCGTCTACGACGGCAAGTCGGGGGACGGGCACGGCCCCGCACCCTACGAACCCGGCAACGTCGTCACCCCGTACCACCTCATAGCCGCCTGGAACGGCGGCGACAAGGCGTGCACCCCCGACCAGCCGGAATCCCCCACGCCCTCCGCGTCGACACCGGCCAGCCAGCCGCCCGCCCCGGAGACCTCCGCGCCATCCACCCCGACGCCCTCCACCCCCGCGTCCTCCACCCCGCCGGCCTCCTCCTCCACCCCGCCCACCACGTCCCACGTGCCCCCGATGAAGACGCCGCCGCCCACCACCCCGGCACCCTCGCCCAGTACCAGTACCCCGCCGCTGGCCGAGACCGGTGCCAGTTCCTCGACACCTCTGATCGCCGGCGGCGCCGCCCTGGTGATCGCGCTCGGCGCCGGCACGCTCTTCGCCACCCGCCGGGCCCGCAAGTCCTGAGCCGCCCCGTAAGGCCGTGACCATCCGCCGGCTCCGCCCCCAGGGCGGAGCCGGCGCCGTTTTCCGGTCCGCCGTCCCTCCCCCCTTCCACCCTCCCGCACCCACCCCTACCCTGACGGACCGTCAGACACAGTGGGCGAACCGGAGGTCATCGATGTCGCTGCTCACAGGCAAGACCGTCGTCGTCTCGGGAGTCGGCGCCGGACTCGGACATCAGGTCGCGGCGGCCGTCGTACGGGACGGCGGGAACGCGGTACTGGGTGCGCGGACCGAGGCGAACCTCGCGAAGAGCGCGGCCGGGATCGATCCGGAGGGCACCCGGACCACGTACCGGCCCACCGACATCACCGACGAGAGCCAGTGCGAGGCGCTGGCCGCGCTGGCCCGGGAGCGGTTCGGCGGGATCGACGCGGTGATCCATGTCGCCGCCTGGGACTCCTACTTCGGCGGGGTCGAGGACGCGGACTTCGCGAGCTGGGCGTCGGTGATCGACGTGAACCTGCTGGGGACGCTGCGGATGACCCGGGCATGCCTGCCGGGGCTCAAGGAGGGGGGCGGCGCGGTCGTCTTCATCGGCACCCAGTCCGCCGTCGCCGCGCCCACCCAGGTGAAGCAGGCCGCGTACGCCGCCTCCAAGGGTGCGCTGACCAGCGCGATGTACTCGCTGGCGCGGGAGCTGGGGCCGTACCGGATCCGGGTCAACACCGTACTGCCGGGCTGGATGTGGGGGCCGCCGGTGCAGGCGTACGTCCAGTTCACCGCGCACACGGAAGGGGTGCCGGAGGACGAGGTGCTGGGCCGGCTGACCGGGCGGATGGCACTGCCCGAACTGGCGACGGACGGGGACGTGGCGGACGCGGCGGTGTTCCTGGCCTCGGATCGGGCGCGGGCCGTCACGGGCCAGTCGCTGCTGGTCAACGCGGGGGAGCTGATGCGCTGAGGGACTGGTTCCAGCCACTCCCACTGTTCATACTCATGAATCAAGGTCAGGAAGACGAACGATTTTACTCTCCCTTGACCTTACGCCCGCTTGTCGTGCCCGCGTAACGGAACCCACGATGAGCGGGCACTTCGCGGCCTTCCCCGTTCCCACTCCGCTTATGCGAAGTGCCAGCCAGCTGAGCGGAGTTCAGTAGGCGGACCCTGGAAGGGGGGCGCATGAACGGGCTCGACTGGGCCGTGCTCATCGGCTACTTCGGTGTGATGGTCGCGATCGGCGTCTGGTCGCACAAACGCGTGGACAACGTCAGTGACTTCTTCACCGCGGGCGGCAAGATGCCGTGGTGGCTGTCCGGCATCTCGCACCACATGTCGGGCTACAGCGCGGTGATGTTCACCGGGTACGCGGGCATCGCCTACACCTACGGCGTGACCTCGTTCGTCACCTGGTCCTTCCCGATCGCCCTCGGCATCGCGATCGGCTCGAAACTCTTCGCGCCGCGCATCAACCGCCTCCGCTCCCGCCTGCACGTGGCGTCCCCGCTCGAATACCTGAAGAACCGCTACAACCTCTCCACCCAGCAGGCGCTGGCCTGGTCCGGCATGCTGCTGAAGATCGTGGACGTGGCGGCGAAGTGGGCGGCGATCGCGACCCTGCTCTCCGTCTTCACCGGGGTGACCCTGAACCAGGGCATCCTCATCACCGGCGCGATCACCGCCGTCTACTGCACGATCGGCGGCCTGTGGGCGGACGCGCTCACGGAACTCGGCCAGTTCGCCATCCAGTTGCTGGCCGGCATCTCGATGTTCGTCGCCGTCGTCCTCAAGCTGAACGACAAGGGCATCGGCATCTTCGACGCCTTCGACCAGCCGGCCCTGCACGGCCACGACAAGCCGCTGGTCGGCCCCTACGGCACGGTCTTCCTGCTCGCCTTCCTCTTCATCAAGCTCTTCGAGTACAACGGCGGCATGCTCAACCAGGCCCAGCGCTACATGGCGACGGGCAGCCCGAAGGAGGCCGAGCGCGGCGCCCGCCTGTCCGCCGCCCTCTGGCTGGTCTGGCCGGTGGTCCTGTTCTTCCCCATGTGGATGTCGCCGCTCCTGGTCCACGCCCAGAAGCCGGACGGCTCCGACTCCTACGGCCTGATGACCGAACAGCTCCTGCCGCACGGTCTGCTGGGCCTGGTCATCGTCGGCTTCTTCTCCCACACGATGGCGATGTGCTCCTCCGACGCCAACGCCATCGCGGCCGTCTTCACCCGTGACGTGGCCCCGGTCCTCTCGCAGCGGGCGCGGGCCTGGGACCAGCGCTCGGGCCTGATCGCGGCCCGCATCACCACGGTCGTCTTCCTCGGCCTGTCCATGACGGTGGCCACCCAGGTCAACTCCCCCACCTTCAAGGACATCATCACCATCGTCATCAAGTGGGTGGCCGGCCTGATGGGCCCGATCGCGATCCCGATGATGCTGGGCCTGCTCCGCCCCTTCCGCCGCTCCGGCCCGACGGCCGCGCTCACCAGCTGGGCGGCGGGCCTGCTCGCCTTCTGGCTGGTCAACTACCCGATCAACTGGAACGTCGACGGCGGGGTCCCGCTCCAGTACCAGGTCTCGGTCCCGCTGGCCGTCTCCCTGGTCCTCTACATCCTCATCGGCTACCTGAAGCCGGAGGACACCCCGGAACGCCTGGCCATCATCGAGACCGTGAACACGGACGGGGACGGCGCGGCTGCCACCGCGGTGCCCGCCGGGGCCGGAGCGGGAGCCGGGGAGGGCGTGCCGGCACCGTAGGGGTACCGACGGAGGGCTCAGCCGCCCCGCGGATACCGCGCGAGCCACCCTGGAGCAGCACCCGCCGGGTTGTGCAGGGCCGGCCCCTGGGTCATCTCCATCGCGAAGTCGTCGGCGAGTTCGAGGACGGTCTGGCGGCCCTCCAGTTCGGCCACCCAGGCCGGCGGGAGGGCCGTCTCGCCGTGCAGGGCGCCGAGGAGGCCGCCGGTGAGGGCACCCGCGACGGCGGAGGGCCCGGCCTGGTTGACGGCGAGAGACAGCCCGTGCCGTACGTCCTCCCCCACCAGCGCGCAGTACACGGCCGCGGCCAGCATCCCGTCCGCCGCCCCGTCCCCGGTCAGCTCCTCGACCCGGGCCGGGGAGGGCATCCCCTGCCGTACGGCACCGAGCGCGTGCTGCAACGCGTCCGACACGGGCTGGTGCCCCGGCCGGGCGGCGAGCAGGGCGAGGGCCTGCTGGACCGACCCGTCGAGGGACTGGCCGCGCGCCAGTCCGTGCACGATCACCGCGTACGCACCGGCCGACAGACAGGCGGTCGGATGCCCGTGCGTCTGCGCCGAGCACTCCACGGCGAGCTGCACGACGAGCTGCGGCTCCCACCCGACGAGCAGCCCGAACGGCGCCGACCGCGCGACGGCCTCGGGCCCCATGTCATCCGGGTTCTTCGGCGCCTCCAGCGTCCCCATCCGCTCGTCCCCGAGCCCGAGCAGCAGCGACCGGGTCGGCTCCCGCCGCGCGTAGAGCCACTCCTCCCGCGCCAGCCACCCGTCCTCCGTCCGCCGCTCGTCCGGCCCCCAGTCCCGCTGGGTGGCCGCCCACCGCAGATAGGCCCGGTGCAGGTCGGTGGGCGGATGCCAGGCTCCGGTGTCCCTCCTCACCTGGGCCCTTATCAACCCGTCCACGGTGAAGAGAGTCAGCTGCGTGTGATGAGTGACGGTCCCGCGCCGCCCGTACCCGAACCCGAGATCGACCAGCCCCTCGGGCCCGTAGGCGGCCCGTATCTCCTCCAGCGTCAGCCCGTCCACCGGCCCGCCGAGCGCGTCCCCCACGGCCGTACCGAGGAGCGTCCCGCGCACCCGGCTCCGGAAGTCCTGCTGCTCGACACGGCCCCAGACGGCACCCGACGTCACACTCACCACCACGACCTCCTCACGGGCACCGTCCGTACATACGAGCGCACTGCACTGTAATCGACCGGGAACGGTCCGTTCAGGGGACAGTTAGGTATGCGAAGTGTGGGTTGTGTGGTCCCTAGTGGACGGTTTTCGGCCAGGCCAGATCGGACGAAGAGGTGACGCTGCGGCGACCCATCGGGGGGAGACTGGTGCTGCGGCAACAACTCGACCACCTGTTGGAAGTCGGCAAGTTGAGGCACGTCACGATCCAGGCGATGCCCACGGACCGCGAGGACCACGCGGGTATGGGCGGCTCGCTCCAGCTGGTGAAGCTCCGGGACGGCAAGACACTGCTGGGAGAACAGGCATGACCCCCACCGCGCTGAACTGGTTCAAGAGCAGCTACAGCAGCAACGACGGCCCCGAGTGCGTGGAAGTGGCCATATCCCCCGCCGACACCACCGTCCACGTCCGCGACTCCAAGGACAAGGAGGGCGCCCGCCTCGCCTTCGGGGAGTTCTCGTGGGCGGCTTTCGTCTGCGGTGTCCCTACACGTCCCCGCGCATGACCCGTTTGAGCTCGGCCAGACCTTCGCGGTAGGGCTGCATCGCCTCCTGGTACTCCTCGGACTCGGCGTCGAAGTCGCGGGTGGCGAGGGTGTCCCTCACCTGACGCAGCTGCTGCAGCACCGCTCGGGCGGCCACGGCCACCGGCTCGGACGCGATGATCTCCAGTTCGCTCAGCAACGACTTCGGGTCCGCGTGCTGGGGATCGTTGTGGAACGCTTGGTGAACGGCGAAGTCCCGACGTCCGCGCGACCCGGGCTGGAAGGCGGCGATGGTCATGCGGCTGTGGGTCCGCTCAAGGGCGTTGAGGTAGCGGACGTAGGTGCTGCGCCGGTGCTCGTCGCGACGGTGTGCGGCCTCGCGGCGGGAGCGGACCGAGTCGGTCATGAGCGTCGCGGCGATTCCGGACATCGCGCCGAGGACGGCGACCGCCAGCGTCCCCCACTGCTGCATACCGGCAGGGTACGGGCGCCCAGAAGGCGGGGTCCAGACTGCGCATCTTCCGTGTCCGGAAGGCGAGTTCAGGCATCTCCCATGCGCTGCCGGACCGCGGTCCGGTGGTCCAGGGCCCAGGGATACTCCGGGTTGAGCGCAAGGGCGCGGTCCAGGTCCGCGAGGGCCTCCTCGTGGCGGCCGAGGTTGGACAGGGACACGCCCCGGCTCGCGTAGGCCGACGCGTAGCCGGGGTCGAGTTCGAGGGCGCGGTCGTAGTCGGCCAGGGCCTCCTCGTCGCGGCCGTTGACGCGCAGCGCGTCGCCGCGTTCGCAGCGGCCCCAGGCCCAGTCGGGTTGCAGGGCGAGGGCGCGGTCGAGGTCGGCGAGGCGGCGGGGCTGGTCGCCGAGGCCGCGCCAGACGCGGGCGCGGCGGGCGAGGGCCCAGGCGTAGTCCGGCTTGAGTGCCAGCGCGCGGTCGAAGTCGGCGAGGGCGGCGTCGAGGTCGCCGTGGCGTTCGTGGGCGGCGCCTCGGGAGGCCCAGGCGAACTCGCTGGTGGGGTTGCGGACGATGCCCTCGCTCAGGTCGGCGACCGCCGCGTCGTGGTGGCGGGCCAGCCGGTGGTGCTCGCCGCGGAGGATGACGTTCCACGGGTTGTCCGGCTCCAGTTCGAGCACCCGGTCGAGGTCGGCGAGCGCGCCCCCGTAGTCGCCCGCTGCGCCCCGGGTGACGGCCCGGCCGCGGTGAGCCCGCACCAGGGAAGGGTCCAGGGCGAGGGCGCGGTCGTAGTCCTCCAGGGCCCGCTCGTGGTCGCCGTCCCGGGCGAGCGCGTCGGCGCGCAGCGCCCAGGCCGTCGCCCGCCACGGCTCGTCGCCGCGGGCGCGGCCGAGCAGCAGCCGGAGCAGTCCGGCGAGCCCGCCCCCGGCGAGCGCCCCGGAGAGGTCGCCGCCCCAGGGCCGTACGGCCTCGGCGTCGGCGTCCTCGCCCGCCTCGGTCAGGAGCCGCACCCAGGGCCGTACGGCGTCGTCGCCGTAGGCGCAGGCGGCGACGACATCGGCCAGAGCCCCGGAGAGCGCGGCGCGGGGTCTCGCGCACAGCAGGTGGTACGACTCGCCCAGCCGGAGTGCCCGCCAGCCCTCGTCCGCCCACAGCTCCTCCGGACGCAGGTCGGCCTCGGTCTCCGTGCGCCGCCTGCCGTACGACTCGGCGAGCCGGGTGTGCCGCTCGGCCCAGCCCTGAGGTGAGCGCAGTCGCTGGAGCCGGAGCATCGGCGCCCGTACGACGTCGTGGTACTGCAGCCGCCCCCCGCGCTCGCTGACGAACGGCATGCCCCGCAGCCATGCGAAGAGCGCGCCCGCCTGGTCCTCGGGGCAGTCCACGGCGGAGCGGAAGACATCCTCGTCGAGCCGCCGGGGCAGCGCGCACGCCAGCGCGGCCGCTCTCCGTACCGGGTCCCGCTCCCATTTCAGGAACCGGTCGACCGCCGTGGCGCTCGGGTCCCCCACCTCCCCGGGGCCGACGGGCCCGGACTCGGCCAGCGTGGAGACGAGCACGGGCAGCCCGCCCGTCAGCCGCAGGACCTCGGCGACCACCGGTTCGTCCCGCACCCCCTTGTCCGCGAGAAGCCCCCGGGCCTCCTCCTCCGTGAACGGGCCGAGCGGCAGGTCCGCCCTGAAGTCCGCGAAGCTGCCCCAGCGGGCCGTGTCGAAGGAGTGCTGGCCGGAGGTGACCACGACGACGTTGGCGGGGAGCGCGCCGTACCGGTCCGTGGTCATCACGTCGTGCAGCCAGGGGTCGAGGAACGGGCCGGTGCGCTCGTAGGTGTCGAGGAGCAGGACGATCCAGGGCACGGCGTCGGCCACGGCCGCCAGCTCCGTCAGGAGTACCGGGGTGAGCACCCGCTCGGGGGACAGCACCAGTTGGGCGTCCTCCTGGCTGCGGAACCGGGCCCGGAGCCGGTCGGCGCCCTGGGCGAGGCGGTCCGTGTCGAGGGCGACGGCGAAGGCACCGGCCACCGGGACCATCCCGAGCCCGACCTGCGCGGCCCGTGCCACGGCCAGGCTCCCCGCCGACGGCCCCTCCCGTTCCTCAGGGCCGCCCATCGCCAGGGCGGCCTCCGCCTCGTGCCGCCGTTCCCGGTGCGCGGCCAGCAGCCGCTCCAGCTCCCTGAACCGCCGCCCCTGCACGGCGAACTGACGTGCCATCACCGTCAGTGCCTCGGGCACGCCGGCCACGCCCTCGTCGACGTACGCGGTCAGCGCCCCGGCCTCCCGGGCGATCTGCTCCAACTCCCTTACCAGGCGGCTCTTCCCGACGCCGGCAATGCCGTGCACATGGAACAGGAACCGGTGCCGCTCGTCCTCCGGCGCCAGTTGGAGGTTGCGCCGGAACGCGGCCCGCTCCTCGGTCCGGCCGACGAACCCGGCCCTGCGGCGCCGCCCGATCAGCTCCTGCATCGACGGCCGTGTCGGCCCCATCCGTGCCTCCCCCGCAGTCGGCCCACGGTGAGTCTGGCAGAGACCGCTGGGCCCGGACGAAGCCGCCTGGATCACTGGCTGGTTCTGCCCTCTTGCCGAAGGCTTCCGATGACTCCTATTTTTTGAGCGACTGCTCAAACCGATCGTACGACGGTGCCGGGAGGGTCACCTCCCTCCTGGACGTCTTCAGACGAAAGAAGACGGCATGACCAGCGACAGACGTGCCTGGCTGCTCTTCGCGGGATGGTTTCTGACCGGAGCCTGCTACCTGCTCGCCCTCCTCACCGTGCTGTCGGTCGGGATCTTCGTCCTGCCGATCGCCGTGGCGGGCACGGTCGTACTGGCCACGCGCCGGGACGGCTCCCGGGGTCTGCCCGGCCTGCTGTCCGGTGCGAGCCTGCCGCTGTTCCTGCTCGCCTACCTCAACCGGCACGGCCCCGGCACCTACTGCACCGCCTCGGCCGGCGGCAGCAGTTGCACCGAGGGCCTGCTCGACCCGTGGCTGCTGCTGGCCGTCGGCCTGCTCGTCCTCGGCGCCGGACCCGCGCTGTTGCTCACGATCCGACGGCGGCCGGTGCACGGCTCCGCGCCGAGCCCCTCCCGGTAGCGGAGTCACCTGACATGCTGCACGCATGTCGACACCGACCCCGCAGCCGCATGCGTCCGTCGAGGCTCCCGGCCCCTCCGTCAACGGCCTGCGCCTGCGAGCGCGTCGGGTGAGCCGGGAGGTCCGTGACGGCGGACGGATACTGAACGACATATCCGTCGATGTCGCCCCGGGGCAGCTCACGGTGATCGCCGGGAGCAGCGGTGCGGGCAAGACCGTGCTGTTGCAGACGCTGGCCGGACTGAGCGCGCCGAGCGGCGGCGACGTGCTGCACGACGGGGCGCCCCCCGGGCCGCCCGGGCCGGACTTCGGGTTCGTCCCGCAGGA
The DNA here is from genome assembly GCF_042899865.1 of Streptomyces sp. NPDC013157. NCBI lineage: Bacteria > Bacillati > Actinomycetota > Actinomycetes > Kitasatosporales > Streptomycetaceae > Streptomyces > Streptomyces sp. NPDC013157. The sequence continues at coordinate 33,598 of NZ_JBIBAK010000009.1, forward strand.
GGACATCATCCACCGCGAACTGCCGCTGCGCCGCACTCTGGTGTACGCGGCGGGTCTGCGGATGGCTCCGGGAACGCCGGCCGGGACCGTGCTGGAGACCGTCGACCGGGTACTGGTCACGCTCGGTCTGGCGGAGCGGGCGGAGACCCCCGTGCGCGCGCTGAGCGGCGGCGAACGCAAACGGGCCAGTATCGCGGTCGAGTTGCTCACCCGGCCCCGGGTGCTCTTCCTCGACGAGCCGACGTCCGGGCTCGACCCGGTCACCGGCGCGGCCCTGCTGCGCACCCTGCGGGCACTCGCCGAGGACGGCACCACCGTCGTGCTGACCACGCATGTCCTCGCCGATCTGCTCCGCGCCGACCAGGTCGTGTTCCTCTCCGCCGGTGGCGAGGTCGCGTACGCGGGCGACCCGGCCGCCCTGTTCGAGGCCTTCGGGGTCGGCACCGCGGAGGAGGTGTACGAGGCGGTGGCGGGCGGCGCACGCGTCGAACGGTCCGGAGGCGGCGACACCCCGGGGATTCCTGATGCCGTGTCACCGGCCGGGCGACCGAGGCGGGTCGGCGTCCTGCGCCAGTGGGCGCTGCTGACCCGGCGCGGTACCGCGCTGATGCTGCACAACCGGCTCTCGGTCGCCGTCCTCACGGGCTCGCCGGTGATGATCGTGGCGATGTTCGCGGTGCTGTTCCGGGCCGGCGCGTTCGATCCGGCGGCACCGGATCCGGGCTCCTCGGCGATGATCATGTTCTGGATCGCGTTCGGCGCGTTCTTCTTCGGGCTGACGTACGGCCTGCTCCAGATCTGCACCGAGCTGCCGGTCCTGCGCCGTGAGTGGCTCGCGGGGCTGCGGATCGGGCCCTACGTCGCCTCGAAGCTGACGACCATGCTGCCGGTGCTCGCGGTCGCGGACGGGCTGTTGCTGGTGGTGCTGCGTGCCCTCGACCGGCTGCCCGCGACGGGCTGGGACACGTACGGATCGCTGTTCGTGTCGAGCGTGCTGGCCTCGGCCGCCGCCCTCGCGCTGGGGCTGCTCGCGTCGGCGGCGGTGTCGGAGCCGGGGCAGGCCACGCTGATGCTGCCGTTGCTCTGCTTCCCCCAGGTGCTGTTCTCGGGCGCCTTCGTGCCCGTGCCCCGGATGACGGTGGCCGGGAAGGCGATCAGCTGGGCGATGACCAACCGGTGGGCGTTCGAGGCGCTGGGCAGCGGGGTGGGTCTCGAGTCGCTGTGGCGGGCGGGCGGCTCGCGGCTCGGTCCGCCGCTGCTGGCGTCTTACGGGGATTCGTTCGGGCATCCGGCGAGCCGCGGGTGGGTGATCCTGGCGGGCTTCACACTGGTGTTCCTGGCCTGGACGTGGGTGGTTCTGGCCCGCAAGTGCCGGGACGGGGCGGCGCGGAGCCGGGCGGGGCGGTGATCCCCCTTCTTGACGGCACCGGCTCAGCAGCTCTCCCGTGCGGCCAGCCCGGCCGCCGTCGGCACCCGGTCCCGGTAGGTGCCCGTCACGAACGCCAGGAACGCCTCGATGTCCCTGGGCTGGGACGACACGCCCAGGGAGACCCGGACGGCGCCCGCCGACGGCAGCTCCAGGAGCTCCAGGTACTCGTCCAGTGAGGCGACTTGTGTGTCGGCCGCCGAGCGCAGCCGGGTCAGGGGCAGGTCGAACGCCTCCTCTCCGGCGCCCGGATTGCAGAAGCAGCCCGTGCGCAGGGATATGCCGTGGGCGGCACTGTCGCGGGTGACGACGCGTTCGTCGACGACACGGCCGTCCGCGCCGAGCACGTTCAGCGCGACCGTGCCACCGCGGGCCGCGTCGGGGCGGTCGGTGCCGTACACCCGCACCAGCGGCGAGCCGTCGCTGTGCCGCAACGCCCGCAGACCGGTGAGCAGTTGGCCGGTGAGAGCGGTGACGTGGGCGTGTATGCGGTCCATGCCGATGCCGTCGATCCAGGCGAGTCCGGCGGTCACGTCCGGCAGCGACAGGAAGTTGACCGTGCCGTCCTCGAAGGCGGCCTCGTCGGCGGCGAGTACGTGCCACTGGGCCTGGGCGCTGACGGCGTAGATGGTGCCGCCCGAGAACCAGGGGCGGCGCAGCCTGGCGAGGGCCGCGCGGCGGGCGATCAGGCTGCCGACGCCGGTGGGATGCCCGAAGACCTTGTACCAGCTGACGGCGGTGAAGTCCGGGTGGTGGCGGCTCAGGTCAAGGACGTTGGTCGGGGCGAAGGCCGCCGCGTCGAGCAGGACGTCGTAGCCGTGCGCCCGGGCGGCGGCGATCCAGTCCAGTGAGTGCTGGACGCCGGTGAAGTTGCTCTGCGCCGGATAGGCGAGCAGGCCGCCGGCGCCTTTGCCCGGGCCGGGCGGGGACAGGGCGGCGAGCAGCCGCCGCTCGTCGATGTGCAGGCCCGGTACGTACACGGTCGCGGCACCCCGCGCCCGTGCGTACTCCCGGAGGCCGTTGACCGAGTTGTGGTTGTCGAGCGACATCACGAGCCGGCTGCCGCCCGTGAAGGGGTACGCCTCGCCGACCAGCCGCAGGGCACCGGTCGCGTTGGGGGTGAAGATCACGGCGTATTCGCCGGGGTCGGCGTTGAAGTGGCGGAGCACCGCCTGCCGGGCCTCGTCCAGCAGGAGCCCGGAGGCGCGGGAGGCGGGGCTCTCGGAGTGCGGGTTGCCGAACAGTCCGCCGGTGATCCGCCGGGCGCTGCCCATGACGAGCGAGCGCGGGGGGAGTCCGGCGCCGGTGTGGTCGAGGTAGGTGTGTCCGCCCTCGTCGAGGTAGCCGAACTCGCGCGTCCGCAACTCCGCGAAGCCGTCGGCGTTTTCCGCGTCGCGCATGCGTCCGCCGACGTCTGCCGTATCCATGTGGACCCCCCTCGCATGAACCTTCGGCAACGGTATCCGCGTACGAGCGGTTCGCCGCCGCGGCACGACGTCGGCCCGCCCGGAAACAGCTGAACAGGGGCTGTGGACGGCCGGGTTGGGAAGGAACGGTGCCGGGGAAGGGAGATGGCATGTCCACCTCCCACGCGCCTCGTGCGCTTCCGCTTGCCGCTGCCGTCCTGACCGGAACGGTCGCCCTCTACATCGCCCTGGTCGCTTTCGGGAACATCACCGACTTCGGCACCAACCAGGCCTTCGTCCAGCATGTGCTGGCCATGGACACGACGTTCAAGGACGACGACCTGATGTGGCGGGCCGTCACGGACAAGGGGCTGGAGAACACCGCCTACGTCCTCATCATCGCGTGGGAGACGCTGGCCGCGCTGGTGCTGATCGCCGGTACCTGGCTCTGGGTACGCCGTGACGACGTCCGCGCGCGGCGCGTCTCCACCTACGGTCTGCTGATGCTCGTCCTCCTCTTCGGTGCCGGGTTCATCGGGATCGGCGGCGAGTGGTTCTCCATGTGGCAGTCCAAGACCTGGAACGGGCTGGAGGCGGCGACCCGGGTGCTGGTGCTGACGGGGCTCGCGCTCGTGGTCGTCCAGTTGAGCCCCTCGGATCAGGAGGGATAGGGCGCCGCCTCGCGGGCCGCGCGGAGGGCGGCCGTCCACCAGGACAGCTGGTCGAGGAGGGTCCTGGCGTAGCCGGGGGCCGCTGGATCGAGGGGGCGGCCGTCCTGCCACGCGGAGAAGTAGTTCGGGAAGGCCAGGCCGTCCCGGACGGTCACCGCGTGCAACTCCGTGAGCACGTTCTCCAGATGGAGCACCGCGTGTCTGCCGCCGGCCGCGCCGCCGTAGCTGGCGAACGCGACCGGCTTCGCCGTCCACTGGGTGAAGTGCCAGTCGACGGCTGCCTTCAGCGACGCCGGGTAGCTGTGGTTGTACTCGGGGGTGACGATGACGAACGCGTCCGCCATCGCCAGGGCCCTCGTCAGTGCGCTCATTCCGGCGGGGCGGGGGTAGGCGTCGCCCGCGTGCTTCGGTGACTCCGCCGGCAACGTCAGCGGGATCTCGTACGCCGCCAGATCGACGACCTCCACGTCGAAGTCACCGTGCGCGACCGCCTGTTCGGCCACCCAGTCGGCGACCACCCGGCCGAACCGGCCCTCCCGGACGCTGCCCACCAGAATCACCAGCCTGTGCGTGTTGTTGTCCATGGCCGTCAGCCTGCGACCGCGGCACCGGCGCAGCCAGACCGGGCTCAGGCTGGCCCCCGCAGGGCCACGCTGAGGGAACTCCGGTCCGCCTATCCTCGGTCGCATGGGGACACCGTTGGGGGACTTCGTCCGGGCGAAGCGGGACAGTATCCAGCCGGAGGCGCTGGGGTTGCCGGAGCGTGGGCGGCGCCGGTCGCCGGGGCTGCGGCGGGTCGACCTCGCCAACCGGGCCGGGGTGAGCGTGGAGTACCTGACGCGCATCGAGCAGGGCCGGGACCGCAATCCGTCGGTGGCCGTCGTCAACGCCCTGGCGGACGCGCTCAGCCTCGATCCCGCCGAGCGGGCCCATCTGCGCTACCTCGCGAAGATCACCGGCGGTGAGTGCGTCGCGCATCCGCGGCCGGCGCCGCCGCGGCGCGCGGTGCGGCCGGCCGTCCTGGAGACCCTCCGCCTCCTCGAACCCGGCCTCGCCCTGGTCACCAACCGGCTCGGTGACATCCTCGCCCGCACCGGTGCGTACGAGGCGGTGATGGGCGGGACGGGGCTCCTGGACGCCGAGGTGCCCAATCTCACCCGGTACGTCTTCACCGACCCCCGCGCGCGGGAGCTCTTCGCCGACTGGGACGCCGTCGCCGACGAGCAGGCCTTCGACCTGTGGCTCGGGCCCTCGGTGGAGAACAGCGAGTGGTTCACGGCGGAGCTGGCACCCGCCGCCGGGGCCGACTTCACCCGGCGGATCAACCGGCACGTGGTTCCGGCCCGTGGGGTCCTGCGGCTGCGGCATCCGTCGGGGGCCGGGCTTCGGCTGCGGCGCGAGACGCTCGATGTCACCGAGGACGCGCAGCAGCTGGTCGTACTCCATCCCGCCGACGCGGAGACGGCCGAGGCCGTCGAGCGGCTCCGGCGGCCTCAGCGGCTCCGTGCCATCTCCTGACGGTTGTCCGGTCACCGCCACGCCAGGCGGCTACCTGACCACCGTCACCTTGGTGTCCGGCTCCGTACCGAACGTCCACAGGGCCGCGCCGTCCGCCGTGTGCATCCGGATGCCGCTGGTCTGCTTGCCGGCGGCGGGCGGCGGGGAGGAGCCGTCGACCGCGTTGGAGAAGGCGATCGACAGCCCCGATTTGGCCGCGAAGTAGAGGATGTGCTCGATCTGGACGCCGTCCGACCCGGTCGTGGCCGCCAGGGTCTTGGAGATCGTGTAGGTGCCGGGATCGGGGCTGACCGTCCCCGGCCACACCGTGAACGTGCGGGTCGCCTTGTCGCTCGCGTCGACCGTCCACACCCGCTTGGCGCCCAGCGAGTAGACGATACGGCGGCCGGTGCCGGAAGCCGCCGGCACGGCGGGGGCCCTCGTCGGCGCCGGTGACGTGGAGGGGTGGGCGCCCGCCGACGCGCTCGCCGACGGGCGGACCGCGGCGGCCGTGGGGTGCGGCCCCTTGTCGGCCTGTACGGCGAGGAGGACGACGGCCACCGTCGCCCCCGCCGTCAGACCGGTGACCCACACCCAGGAGGGCAGCAGTCGGGCAGCCACGGGTACGCATCTCCTCCGCTGTGAGCGCTCTGAGGCCCCCTGCCTGTTCGCACAGGGGTCGGATCATCGTACTGTGCGCCGCCCGCCCGCCCGACGGCTCAGTCCAGCACCGGCAGCAGCTCCGGCAGGTGCCCGTCGGAGGCCTCCGCCGCCCGCTGCCGCTCCTCGGAGACCGGCCCGTACAGCGTCGTACGCGGCCTCGCCGGGCGCCCGGCGGCCTCGGCCACGGCGACGAGGTCGCGGACCGACTTGTACGAGCCGTACGACGACCCCGCCATCCGCGAGATGGTCTCCTCCATCAGCGTCCCGCCGAGGTCGTTGGCTCCCGAGCGGAGCATCTCCGCCGCGCCCTCCGTGCCCAGTTTCACCCAGCTTGTCTGGATGTTCGGGATGTAGGGGTGGAGGAGGAGACGGGCCATCGCCGTCACCGCCCGGTTGTCGCGCATCGTCGGGCCCGGCCGGGAGATGCCCGCCAGGTAGACGGGTGCGTTGGTGTGGATGAAGGGCAGCGTCACGAACTCCGTGAAGCCGCCGGTGCGCTGCTGGATGCCGGCCAGGGTGCGCAGGTGGCCCAGCCAGTGCCGGGGCTGGTCGACATGGCCGTACATCATGGTGGAGGAGGACCGGATGCCCACCTCGTGCGCGGTGGTGATCACCTCGATCCAGGTGGCGGCGGGCAGCTTGCCCTTGGTGAGGACCCAGCGGACCTCGTCGTCGAGGATCTCCGCCGCCGTCCCCGGGATCGTGTCAAGCCCCGCCTCCTTCGCCGCGGTCAGCCACTCGCGGATCGACATGCCGGTGCGGGTGGCGCCGTTGACCACCTCCATCGGCGAGAAGGCGTGCACGTGCATGCCGGGGACGCGTTCCTTGACCGCCTTCGCGATGTCGAAGTACGCCGTGCCGGGCAGGTCGGGGTGGATGCCGCCCTGCATGCAGACCTCGACCGCGCCGACGTCCCACGCCTGCTGCGCCCGGTCGGCGACCTGGTCCAGGGAGAGCGTGTAGGCGTCCGCGTCCGTGCGGCGTTGCGCGAAGGCGCAGAAACGGCAGCCGGTGTAGCAGACGTTGGTGAAGTTGATGTTGCGGGTGACGATGTAGGTGACGTCGTCGCCGACGGCGGACTTCCGTACGTCGTCGGCGATCCCGGTCAGCGCGTCCAGCGCCGGGCCGTCCGCGTGGAACAGGGCGAGGGCCTCGGCGTCCGTCAGCCTGGTGGGGTCGTCGGCCGCGGTCGCCAGGGCCGCGCGCACGTCCGTGTCGATGCGCTCCGGCGCCATCCCGGGGGCGGCCGCCTCCCGCAGCGCGCCCCAGTCGCCGTACACCTCGTCGAAGTCGTCGCGCCGGTCGGTCGTACGGCCCTCGGAATCGATGGCGGTGTGCAGATCGGTACGGCCGGAGGCGACGAAGACCTCCTCCGGCTCCTGCCAGGAATGCCCTTCGACCACCGCGTCCGGCACCGCGAGGCCCGTCTCCGGGTCCGCCAGCGCGGCCACGTGCGGGCGCAGCCGCGGGTCCAGCCAGGGCTCGCCGCGGCGGACGAACTCCGGGTACACACAGAGCCGTTCCCGCAGCTCGAAGCCCGCGGCCGCCGACTTCTCGGCCAGCTCCTCGATCTGCGGCCACGGCCGCTCGGGGTTGACGTGGTCGATGGTGAGCGGCGACACCCCGCCCCAGTCGTCGATACCGGCCGCGATCAGCCGCTCGTACTCGCTGTCGACGAGGTTGGGCGGGGCCTGGATGTTGCCCGCCGGCCCCATGACCAGCCGGGCCACGGCCACGGCGGCCACCAGCTCGTCCAGTTCGGCGTCCGGCATGCCGCGCATCGCCGTGTCCGGCTTGGCGCGGAAGTTCTGGATGATCAGCTCCTGGACACCGTGGTACGACCGGGCCACGCGCCGCAGCGCGAAGAGGGACTCGGCCCGCTCCTCGTACGTCTCGCCGATGCCGATCAGGATCCCCGAGGTGAACGGCACGGAGGAGCGGCCGGCGTCCTCGAGGACCCGCAGCCGGACGGCGGGTTCCTTGTCCGGGGAGCCGTGGTGCGGCCCGCCGGGCTCGGACCACAGCCGGGTCGCGGTCGTCTCCAGCATCATCCCCATGCTCGGCGCGACCGGCTTCAGCCGCTGGAAGTCGGTCCAGGACATCACCCCGGGGTTGAGGTGCGGCAGCAGGCCGGTCTCCTCCAGGATGCGGATGGAGATGGCCCGGACGTAGGCGATCGTGTCGTCGTAACCGTGCGCGTCGAGCCACTCGCGCGCCTCCGGCCAGCGGTCCTCGGGCTTGTCGCCGAGGGTGATCAGGGCTTCCTTGCAGCCGAGGGCCGCTCCCTTGCGGGCGACGTCGAGGACCTCGTCCGGGGACATGAACATCCCGTGCCCGGCCCGGCGGAGCTTGCCGGGGACGGTGACGAACGTGCAGTAGTGGCACTTGTCGCGGCACAGGCGGGTGAGGGGGATGAAGACGCTCTTCGAGTACGTGATGACACCGGGCCGGCCGGCCTCTTCCAGTCCGGCGTCGCGGACCCGGGCGGCGGACGCGGCGAGGTCGTCCAGGGCCGCACCGCGCGCCTGGAGCAGGACGGCGGCCTCGGAGACGTCGAGGGCGACGCCGTCCCGGGCGCGTTTGAGGGCGCGACGCATGGAGTTCTCGGTGGGGCCGGTTCCGGGGGTCGCGGAAGTCGTCATTCTTTGAGCATACGTTCGGGTTCGGCGGGGTCAGTGAGGGCTGCGGTGCGTGGGTACGTGCCGGTGCGGTGTGGCTGGTCGTGCGGTTCCCCGCGCCCCTTCATTCAGGGGCGCGGGGATCTGCGCGACCAGCCACGACGCACCCGCACCCGGAGACTCGGCGCACCCCCCTCACAGGTACTCCCCGTACGCGTCCAGCGCCCCCAGCACCTCCGCCTCCCCCGCCGGAGGCAACTGCACCACGACCTCCTCGATGCCCAGCTCGGCATAGTGCGCGAGCTTTCCGGCGCTCGGGAAGACGGCGTACGGCACCACCTGAAGCGCCGCCGGGTCACGTCCCGCCTCGGCCCACACGCCGCGGAGCACCGGCAGCGACTCGGTGAGCCCGCGCCCCCCGATCGGCATCCACCCGTCCGCGTACTCGGCGATGTGCGCGAACAGCTTCGGCCCCGCCGACCCGCCGACCAGCGTGCGCGGCCCGGCGACCGGCCCGCGTGGCTTCTGGACGGGCTTGGGGTACGCGGACGACGCCCGTACGCTCCCGAACTCCCCCTCGTAGGCGGTGGGTTCGTCCGCCCACAGGGCCCGCATCAGGGCCATCCGGTCCCGGGTCAGCTCCCGCCGCGACCGCCACCGCACCCCGTGGTCCGCGGCCTCCTCCACGTTCCAGCCGAAGCCGACGCCGAGCGTGAAGCGGCCGCCGGACAGGTGGTCGAGGGTGGCGATCTGCTTGGCGAGGTCGATCGGATCGTGCTGGGCGACCAGGGTGATGCCGGTGCCGAGGCCGAGGTCCTCGGTGACGGCGGCGGCCTGGCCGAGGGCGACGAAGGGGTCGAGGGTACGGCCGTACTCGCGGGGCAGGTCGCCGCCCGCCGGGTACGGGGTGGTCCGCTCGACGGGGATGTGCGTGTGCTCGGGCAGGTACAGCCCGGCGAACCCGCGTGCCTCCAGCTCACGGGCGAGCCGGACGGGGGCGATGGTCTCGTCGGTGAGGAAGATCGTGACGGCTATGCGCATGCCCCATCAGTACCGGGAGTGGCTCGATATGTCCATACCGACTGGTCGGCATCACACGCCCCGCCTTTCACACGGCTATGCACATGACAGACGGACGCCTGTGGATTCCCTCTCCTTCCGTGGGAGTTCACGTCCGGACGGGAGAGTGAGCGGCATGTGTGAGGACACGCACGGCATCGGCAGACGCGCGCTGATCGTGACGGGCGCGGCCACAGCCCTTACGTTGGGAAGCGTGAGCTTCGCGGCGGCGGACGGTCAGGACCAGGGGACCCGGAAGACGGCGACCGTGAGCGGCACCCTGCCGCCCGGCTGCCCGGACTTCGTGTACGTACCGGTCGAAGTGCCCACCGGCGTACGGGAGATCAAGGTCTCCTACACCTACGACAGGCCGAGCGTCCCGGCCGGCACCACGGGCAACGCGCTCGACATCGGCCTCTTCGACCAGCACGGCACCGAACTGGGCGGCAAGGGCTTCCGGGGCTGGTCCGGCGGCGCCCGCACGGAGTTCTTCGTCCGCGCCGACGACGCGACCCCCGGCTACATCCCCGGCCCGGTCGCCCCCGGCACCTGGTTCGTCGCCCTCGGCCCCTACACGGTGGCCCCGCAGGGCCTGTCGTACGAGCTGACGATCACGCTCACGTACGGCGAACCCGGCACCCCCGTCCGCCCCGTCTACCCCCCGTCCCGGGCCAAGGGCCGCGGCCGGGACTGGTACCGCGGCGACTGCCACCTGCACTCCTGGTACTCCGACGGCCGCCGCACCCCCGCCGAGATCGCGGCCCTCGCCCGCGCCGCCGGCCTGGACTTCATCAACTCCTCCGAGCACAACACCCACTCGTCGCACGCCCACTGGGCGGACCAGGCCGGCGACGACCTGCTGATCATGCTGGGTGAGGAGATCACGACGCGGAACGGCCACGTCGTCGCCCTCGGCACCGACCCGGGCACCTTCGTCGACTGGCGCTACCGGGCCAGGGACAACCGCTTCGGCCACTTCGCCCAGCAGATCCACAAGGCCGGCGGTCTCGTCGTACCCGCACATCCGCACGCCACGTGCGTGGGCTGCGCCTGGAAGTTCGGGTTCGGGGACGCGGACGCCGTCGAGGTCTGGAACGGGCCGTACACCCCCGACGACGAGGTCGCCCTCGCCGCCTGGGACGCCACGCTCGTCGCCTCGGTACGGAACAACCGGCAGTGGCTGCCCGGCATGGGCAACAGCGACGCCCACCGTGACCCGGACGCCGTCGGCTCACCCCAGACCGTCGTCCTCGCCGACGACCTGAGCCGCGAGGCGATCCAGGCGGGCCTGCGCGCGGGCCGCTCCTACATCGCCGAGTCGAAGAACGTGACGCTGAGCTTCACGGCGACGGGCGGCCGCGGGGAGCGGGCGGGCATCGGCGAACGCCTGGCCGTCGCCGCCGACACCCCGGTCACCGTCCGCCTGGAGGCCTCCGGCGTCCCCCGCTGCACGGTCCGCTTCATCACCGACGAGGGCGTCCTGCTCACCAGCGACCCGCTCCCGGTGGCCGGCTCGGGCGTGGTGGAGTGGCAGACGACCCCGTCGTACGCCGCCTACGTCCGCGCGGAGATCCGCCACGAAACAGCGGCGGGCCCGGTCCCCGGCGCCCTGGCGGCCCTCACCAACCCGATCTTCCTGGGGCGGTGAGGCCGCAGCGCCCCTTGGGGGCGCGGGGAACTGCGCGACCAGCCACGACGGCGCCGCAGACGACAGACGGCAGACGGCAGACGGCAGACGGCAGACGGCAGACGGCAGACGGCAGACGGCAGACGGCACATCGCGGCGCCCCCAAGCGGAGCGCTCAGCCGCGGCCGTCCCGTCCGCGCTCGCTGCGCCGCAGTGCGCGCCGCAGTTCGCGGCGCTGCTTTCCCGGCAGGGTGGCGGCCAGTTCGCCCACCGGGGAGACGTCGTGGCAGGCACCGTCCCGGCCGCCCCGGCACCACCACACCGGCGGGCCGGCCGCGTCCGTCGCACCCCCGTACCAGTCGTCGGCGGTCCCCGCGGGACGCGAATGCATGCCGAGCCTGTGTTCCCCGCAGACCGGCCAGACCTGCCAGAGCAGCTCCATGACGGTCTCCTGCGCCGCCTCCGCGACCACGGTCAGCACGGTCATCTCGTCGTCCGGCTCCAGCGGGTCGTCCTCCTCGGGGTCCCACGCGTTCACCGCGTTGCCGTGCCAACGGCCGTCGGGCATCGCCACGTAGACCCGCCCCCTGTCGACCCCGCCCGGGGGAGGAGACTGCCCGGGCGGGTCGACCAGCAGTATCAGCGGGTCCTGCCCCGGCAGGGTCGCCGTCAGGTCGCGGTTGACCACGGCGAGCGCGGCCTCCAGTTTCGGCCACTCACCGGGCTCGACCGGCCTGGGTTCCGGGAGCTGTGGCCGGTCGTGGCCAGGACCGATGCGGGAGTACGAGAAGTGGTTCACCGGCGCATCGTGCCATCCGCGCCGAAACTCGCGTGCCCCGGCCGCCGAACCTCTCTACGCTTCCCGCCATGGACAGCACCTGGGCCCCGGGTCTCGTCAACGTCGTGGACGTCGAAGCGACCTGCTGGGCCGGTGCCCCGCCGCCCGGCGAGGTCAGCGAGATCATCGAGGTCGGGCTGACCGTCGTCGACCTGGCGGCCGGTGAGCGACTCGCGCGGCACCGGATCCTGGTGCGGCCCGCCCGGTCCACGGTCAGCGAGTTCTGCACGGAGCTGACCGGCCTCACCCAGCCCGAGGTCGACCGGGGGGTCACCTTCGCCGAGGCGTGCCGGCTGCTGGCGGCCGAGCATGGCGCGGGCGCCCGGCCCTGGGCCAGCTGGGGCGACTACGACCGCCACCAGTTCACCCGGCAGTGCCAGGCCACCAGGACGCCCTACCCCTTCAGCCGCCGGCACACCAATGCCAAGGCCGCCTTCACCGAGGCGCACGGTCTGCGCAAGCGCCCCGGCATGGCACAGGCCCTGGAGATCGCCGGCCTGCGGCTCGAAGGCCGGCACCACCGGGGCGAGGACGACGCCTGGAACATCGCGGCCCTCGTGCTGCACCTCTCCGCACAGGGCCGCTGGCCGGCCCCGGCGGAACACCTCGCCTGACGCCATGGGGGAACTGACGGAGCTCGCGGAGTGGGTCGCGCTGATCGACGCGTGCGTCGAGCCCATCGCCCGGAGGCCGGTGGATCTCGCGGACCCCGACTGGGTGCGGAAGATGCGGGAGGGCCCGCATCCGCTGGACGAGGCGGGGATCCGCCCGGAAGCCGAGGCCGCGCTGCGGGACATCCTCACCCGCTACGAGGCGGGCGACGACGGCGTCCGGACCGCCCTGCGAGCCCTCCTGGAGCGGTGTCACCATTTCACCTGGGCGACGGCACTTCCCGCCGAGCCGACGCCCCAGAGCTTCCGGCAGCGGCTGCTGCAGCTGTCGGCCGAGGACCAGGTCCCCGACCCCCGGGACATGATGCTCACCCTGCACGACCTGTGCGGCCAGGCCCGGGACGCCGGGGTCGACATCCGGCCGCTCCTGCTGGAGGTGGCCGAACTCTCCAGCGACGCCGACAAGTACGGCATGGGTTCCACCCGGCACATCCTGCTCCGGGCGGCGGGACGGGAACCCTGCGGGCTCTGGTGAGAGGAACCGATCAGTCCACGACCTGCGGATCACGGAAGTAGTACACGACGGTCACGCCCATCCCCGGCGTGTGCGTGTAGACGACCGTGATCGCCTCTGCGGAGTCCCGGGCAAGCGGGGTGGTGTACGTGTACTCCACGGACGGAGGCCGCCACCCGGGGATCTCGCGGCCGGTCGCCGGGTTCCGGGCGATGGCGGCGAGCGCCTCCCGGACCGCTTCCCGCTCCCCCTCCGTCAGGTCACCGAACGCCTTCCTCGCGGGCTCGGCCTCCTCCAGTGGGACTTCTTTCACCCGTCGCCACCTGCGGCTCGCGCGTCTTCCAGAGCCGTCATGATCTCGGCCGAGTTCCTGATCAGGACGCGGTGCCGAAAGGCGCGGACCACCGCCGCCGCGCCTGCGAAGTCATTGGTCGGGGAGGCTCCTACGGCCGCCGCCAACTCCGCTTCGAAGCGCTCGCGATCGCCCGGGAAGCCGTAGCGGCTGAGCGCGCTGCGCAGGTCGTCCACGGTCCGGATCTCCGGAAGGGGCATCGCTCCCCAGCCGTGCTCGGGCTGTGCGCTCATGATCAGCTCCTGAGGGACGGACATCGCTCCAGCTCCCAGTATGGCCCTGGTCACCACGCCGCCGCCCCGGCTCCGCACTCCGCCCACATCAGCTTGCCGCCCTTCGAGGTGCCCAGCTCACGGAGCACCGACGCGCCCCACCTGTCCGCGCACGCCCGCACCAGGGGCAGTCCGCGGCCGTGCTCGGCGTCGGGTGGGGGCGGTGGGGCGGGGGCGGTCGAGAAGCCGGGCGGGACGTGCGGGTCCGTGTCCCATACGGTCACGCGGAGGCGGCCGGTGTCGGCCGAGCGGAGCCGGAGGGCATACGGCCCCTTCGTGTGGCAGTGCGCGTTGGCCAGGAGCTCCGCCGCCACCAGCTCCGCGGTCGGGGCCAGCTCCGGGATCCCGTGCGCGGCGAGGACCAGTCTCAGGGTGCCCCGTGCGATACGCGGTGCGCGTGGATCGTGCGGAAGGTGCAGGGTGTACGCCCAGGGCGGGGATACGGTGGCCATGGGAAGTCTCCGGTCGCAGAGGGGAGTTCGACAGGTGCCTGGTGTCTGTGCCGTGGCGTCCCACGGTGCGCTTCCAGGCGCGGCGCCTGGGAACGACGATAGGGGCTCCGCAAAGCAGCTTTGCGAGCTTTCGAAGGATCTCCGTCTCATCTCCCTCGTGTGAGTGACAAGCCCGCTGTACGCCCGCTAGGAGGAAGCACTCATGACGCCAAGGCCCGCGCCGACGGCCCGACGCGTCCGGCTCGCCACCGAGCTGCGCAAACTCCGGGAGCGGGCGGGCCTGACCTCCACCGAGGCGGCCCAGATGCTCGGTACCAGCTCGGGTCAACTCAGCAATGTGGAGTCGGCCAGGTTCGGAGTGAGCCCCGACCGCGTCCGGGCGATGGCCAACCTCTACTCGTGCACGAACCAGCCCTACGTCGACGCCCTCACCGACATGGCCGCGGAGAAGACACGCGGCTGGTGGTGGGAGACGTACCGCGAGGTGCTTCCCTCCGGGCTACTCACCCTCGCCGAACTGGAACACCACGCGACAGCTGTCCGTACCGCCTTCACCGCTCACATCCCGGGCATGCTCCAGACCGCCGAGCACGCCCGGGAGATCTTCAGCAAGGCGATCCCGGCCCCTACCCCGCCGGAAGTCGAGCACCGCGTCTCACACCGCATCAAACGTCAGGACGTGGTGTTCCGGGAGGACCCGAATCCGTACAGCACCGTCATCCACGAAGCCGCCCTGCACATGCGGGTGGGGGGCCGGAGGGTAGCCCGCGACCAGCTCAAGCACCTGATCAGCATGAGCCTGCGGGAGCACATCACCCTTCGGGTGCTTCCCTTCGACGTCGGAGCCTTCCCGGGATCAGGCCAGTCCATCAACTACCTGTGCGGGCCCGTGGCGGAGCTGGACACCGTACAACTCGACCAGTTCCACGGTCCCGTTCTGCTGGACGCCGAGGCCCACCTGGAGAAGTACCGACGCCTCCTGGACGTCGTCGAAGCCACCGCCCTCAGCCCTGAGAAGTCCCGCGACCTGATCCACGCCATCATCCAGAACATGTGAGGAGCCGGCATGCCCACACACCCCTGGCGGAAGTCGTCCTACTGCCAAGAAGGAGAGGCCTGCGTCCACATATCCACCGACCCCGGCTCCCCCGCCCTCGTCCGCATAGCCGACGCCGCCCCGCCCCGGAGCGTCCTCACCGTCGGCGCCAAGGCCTTCGGCGGTCTTCTCGACATGCTGAAGTCGTCCGGCGGGCGGTGACCGCGCCGGCCGCCGGATGACCGCGGCCGGCGGGGCGACCCCCTGCGCGGTCAGCGCACCGGCAGGGACCGGGTGTGCTCGATGCGGACGGCGTCCAGGGCACGCGGGTTCAGGCCGAGCAGCCGCAGCATCGTCGGCGCGATCTGCGTGGTCCGCACCGGGGCGTCGACGCGCACGGAGTGCGGGGTGCCGGCGCCGTAGACGACGAGCGGCACGTCACGGTCGTCGGCGGCTGCTCCGCCGTGCTCGGCGATCTTGCTCTTGCCGCCGGTGTAGACCACGCCGTACCGGCTGATGCCGAACACGTCGGGCACGCGCGAGTCGCCGGGCCGGGCGTGGAAGTACCGGGCGGCCTCCGTACCGGCGTACACGGTCTTCAGGCCGCTCGCCGTGAACGGCTTGGCCGCTCCGTCGATACCGTTGCCGGTGCCCGATTGGGCGAGCAGGTAGGCCTTGGCGAACTCGGTGGCGGCCTGGGAACGGTCGTTGAGCCACAGCAGCATGGCGTCGTCGTCCACGGCGTGGGCGACCAGGTCACCGGCGCCCGGGTGGGCGTCCTTCCAGGCGGCGTTCAGCCCGTCGAGCAGCGGCCCGTCGTCGATGCGGGTCAACGCCTTCGGGTCGGTGGGCGACTGGCCGTGCTTGGCGGACAGGATGACGGTCGTGCTGCCGTCGAGGCCCTGCTTGTGGATCTCGTCGAGGAACGTCCCGACCTCCCGGTCGACGAAGGCGAGGTTCTTCGCGAGCAGCGGGCCGGGGATGCCGGGCGTGGTGTAACCACCCGCCAGGCCGTCGGAGGCGGGGAGCTTCTGGGCGGTGGACACGGACTGGAAGTTCATCCCGAAGACCGCCGGGACGCCGGTCCTGCGGGCGCCGCTGTGGTCGTACCCGTCGATCTCGTCGAGGACCGCCTTCACCTTGTACGCGTCGTACTGCTCGGTGGCCGCGTTGTCCTTCGTCCAGTCCTGGCCGGCCGGGTAGCCGATGGCCTGGCTGTTGATCTCGGGGGCGAACAGGTCCTGGATGCCGTCGCCGGACGGCCCGTCGAGGATTTCGTAGGCGACGTGCTTGTCCGACCACGCGGTACGCAGCCCCGCCTTGCGGGCGACGTCGAAGACCGTGTTCACCTTGAGGTAGGAGTGCGGGTAGACCGGCTTGCAGGTCTTCGGGTCGACGGGCAGCTTCGCCGGGTCGATGAGGGCGGCGGCGTCACCGGTCATGTTCAGGATGCTGCCGGGCAGGCCGGACAGGCCCTGGCCCGCGTCGAGGGAGTTCTGGTTCTTGTCGAGGTCCTCGGTGAGGTCGACCTCGGCGCCCGGCCTGACGCCCGCGCAGTCGGTGGTGCCGGCCGGGAGCAGGGCGTTGCTGTAGGTGTCGTCGTAGTAGACCCCCGTGACGCCGGGGTCGCCGCCGGTCAGCTGGCCCACCATGCCGGGGAAGGAGTCGGACGGGACGGTGGTTCTGGCGTGGGTGTACTCCACGCCCCCGCCGGCCAGGCGGGCGAGCGCGGACCGCGGGTGCCGGGCCACGTACCAGGCCAGGTCGGACTGGTGCAGGCCGTCGACCGACAGCAGCAGGACGTGCCGGGAGCGGGACGCTGGGGAGGCCGAGGCGGGACCTGCTGTCGCGGCGGTCAGACCGCCGACGGCGGCGAGCGCGGCGGCGGCGGCCGCGACAGGACGGAGGGGGTGTCGGAACACGGTGGTTCTCCTCGAAACTGTGCGGAGCTTGTGACCCTGCGGGTGACGCACCGACATTCGAAGAGGAGAACGTGTACGGAACCGGACCTGCGTGCCCGATTCTGTCAAAGAACGTCATGTCGGCGCGCAAAGCCCACCGACCGGGTCACGAACTCCGACGACCTGTAGCCCACCTCGGAAACAGAGGAACGATGTCCGACCGCAGATTCCGGATCACCACAGCCTTCCAGCGGCATGTCGCCAACCCGCTGAGCCGCCTCATGCCCTTCCAGACGCTGCTGGAGACCACCGGGCGGGTGTCCGGGCAGGCCCGGCGGACGCCGTTGGGCGGGCGGCGGGTCGGGGACTCGTTCTGGCTGGTGTCGGAGTTCGGGACGAAGTCGCAGTACGTGCGGAACATCCAGGCCGATCCGCGGGTCCGGGTGCGGATCGGCGGGCGGTGGCACTCCGGCACCGCCCACCTGCTCCCCGACGACGACCCGGTCGCCCGGCTGCGCACCCTGCCCAAGGGCAACAGCATGGCCGTGAAGGCCCTGGGCACACAGCTCCTGACGATCCGGGTCGATCTCACCGGCTGACCGGGCGCGCCCCGAACGGAAGCGCCCCGAAGGGGCGCGGGGAACTGCGCGACCAGCCACGACGGCGCCGCAGTCGGCTGACGGCAGACGGCACGTCGCGGCGCCCCCAAGCGGAGCGCTCAGCTCGCCTTGTAGAACGCGTACGTCGCCGCGTACGGCACCGAGACCTGGTCCGTACCGGTGCACGCCGCCGCCGGGGCCACGCCGCCCTCCGTGTCCAGGCGCTGGACGTAGGTGACGCCCTCGAACGTGCCGGCGCCGCGGGTGGCCGTGGCCTTCAGGAGCAGCTCGGGTACGGCACCGTCCTTCGCGGAGGTGGCGACCGCGGAGGCGTTGACCGCGCTGCCGTCGACCGTGGAGACCCAGACCGGGCCACGGGAGTGCAGGGCGACCGGGCGGTGGGCGCGGTCCCGCTTGTCGGAGAGGGTGGCGGCGGGCTCCAGGAGCTTCCAGGCGCCGTCCGTGCAGGTGTAGGTCTGCACGCCGTGCGCGGAGTAGACGCCGGTCAGCTTGTTGCCGTCGGGGACGGCGAGCGCGGCGGGGGCGTGGACGGCCGGGAGGCGGGCGGGCTGCGCGGAGTAGGCCTGGACGGCGGTCGTACCCGCCAGCGTTGCGGCGGCCGCGGCGGCGACGGCCGTGGTGGTCAGGGCGATCTTCTTGGCGAGCTTCATGGAGTGGGCTCCAAGGATGTCGTGCGTGTTCCGGGACGGGAGAGCGGCCGGACATCGACGATCCGGAAACCGGCCGTCCCCCTTGTCATGTCCGGACGCTACGGATCCGCCACCGCCTGCGGAGCCGATTGCCCGATCCCTGCCCGCACGGGACACCACGACGATCCCCAAAGGGCAAGTGAACAGCCCTGGTCGACACCTCACCCCGGCCAGACGATCGCCTGCACCTCGCTGTAGGCGTGCAGGGCGTAGGAGCCCACGTCCCGGCCGACCCCGCTCTTCTTGAAGCCCCCGAAGGGTGCCTCCATGTTGCGGCCCACCGTGTTGATGCCGACCCCGCCCGCCCGCAGCCGCCGGGCCACCCGGAAGGCCCGGGCCATGTCCCCGGACCAGACGTAGTCGATGAGGCCGTAGTCGGAGTCGTTGGCGAGGGCGATGCCCTCCTCCTCGTCGTCGAAGGGGACGACGGAGACGACCGGCCCGAAGATCTCCTCCCGCGCCACCCGCATGTCGTTCGTGCAGTCGGCGAGGACGGTGGGCGGCACGTAGAACCCCCGCTCCAGCGGCGGGCGTTCGCCGCCGGCCACCACCGTCGCGCCCTCCTTCCTGCCGAGTTCGACGTACGACTCGACGCGCGCCCGGTGCTCGGCGGTGATCAACGGCCCGACCACCGTGTCCGGCGCGGCCGGGTCGCCCACCCTCAACCGCCCCGCGTACGCGGCCAGTCCGTCCACCAGCCGGTCGTACAGTCCGCGCTGCACCAGCACCCTCGTCGGCGCCGTACAGATCTGCCCGCTGTAGAAGGAGAAGGTGGTGCCGATCCCGGCCACCGCCGAGCCGACGTCCGCGTCCTCGAGGACGACCGCCGCGCCCTTGCCGCCCAGCTCCATCAACTGGCGTTTCATGTCCCGCCCGCACACCTCCGCGATGCGCTGTCCGACGGCCGTGGACCCGGTGAAGCTCACCATGTCGACGTCGGGGGAGGCCACGGCCGCCTCGCCGACGGCGGTGGACCGTCCGGAGACGACGTTCACCACGCCCGGCGGGGCGCCCGCCGCCTCCAGCGCCTCCGCCATCCGGTAGACGGAGAGCGGGTCCTGCGGGGCCGGTTTCACCACCACCGTGTTGCCCATCGCCAGCGCCGGAGCGACCTTGCCGGCCGGGTTGGCCCACGGGTTGTTGTACGAGGTGATGCAGCTGACCACCCCGACCGGCTGGCGCACGGCGAGCGCGCCCATCACGCCCGCCTTCCCCATCGGCCCGGCCTCGTTGATCTGCGGCGGGATCGCCCACTCCGCTGGCTCGGCGGTCGCGTACCGGCGGAACCGGGCCACCGCCACCCCCACCTGCATCGCCCGCGAGGTGGCGGTGGTCGCGCCCGTCTCGGCGCGGGCCAGGTCCGCGTACGCGCCCAGCTGCCCGCGGATGAGGTCGGCGGCCCGGCCGAGCACCGCCGCCCGCTCCCCCGCCGGCGTCCGCGACCAGCCCTCGAAGGCCTCCCGGGCCGCCGCACAGGCGGCCAGCACCTGGTCGGGGGAGGCCTCGGGGGCCCGGCCGACGGTCTCCTCCGTCGCGGGGTCGACGACCTCGTAGTACCCGTCGTCGGGCGCCACCCACCGGCCCCCGACGAACAGCCGCTGCCCGTCCGCCGCGGCGCTCGCCTCGCTCACCGGGTGCTCACCGTCCTGGTGTCCCGCCCGGAGCGCAGCACCCTGCCCGGTACGGCCCCGCTCACCACGTCGTCCCGGATGGCCTCGACGCCGTTGACCCAGACCGCCCGCACCCCGATCGCCTTCGCGTCCAGGCGCGGACTGTCTCCCGGCAGGTCGTGCACCAGGGTGGCCTGGCCGGCGGCGATCCGCTCCGGGTCGAAGAGCACGAGGTCCGCATGCCAGCCCTCCGCGATCCGCCCCCGCTCCCGCAGCCCGAAGAGCCGGGCGGGATCGTCGGTCAGCATCTTCACGGCCTGTTCCAGGCCGAGCAGCTTGCGGCCGCGCAGGCAGTCGCCGATGAAGCGGGTGGTGTACGGCGCCCCGCACATCCGGTCCAGATGCGCCCCCGCGTCGGACCCGCCGAGCATGACGTCCTCGTGCTGCCAGGTCTCGGCGCGCAGCGCCCAGGAGGCCGGGTCGTTGTCGGTGGGCATGGGCCACAGGACCGTACGGAGGCCGTCGGCGGCGCAGATCTCGACCAGGGTGTGGAAGGGGTCCTGGCCCCGCTCCTGTGCTATGTCACGTACCACCCGGCCCGACAGCCCGGCGTTCGCCTCGCTGTACGTGTCCCCGATGACGTACCGCCCGAAGTTCGCCAGCCGCCGGAAGACCCCGGCCTCCTTGGACTGGGCGCGCGCCAGCATCTCCGCCCGTACGTCCGGATCGCGCAGCTTCTCGATCCGCTCCGGGACCGGCAGCCCGAGTACGGGCCCCCACCCGGGGATGAGGTTCAGCGCGCAGAAGGTCCCGAGCGACATGTTCATGGGCGTCAGGATCGGCATGGTCAGCGCCACGACCCTGCCGCCCGCCTTCCGCGCCCGCTCGCTCGCCCGGAGCTGTCGCGGCACCCGCTCCGGCACGGCCGCGTCCACGGTCAGCACGTTCCAGTTCAGGGGCCGCCCGGCCACCGCGCTCATCTCGGCGAACAGTTCGATCTCGGCGTCGCTGAACTGGTCGAGGCAGCCGGCGACGATCGCCTCGATCTGCGTCCCCTCGTGCTCCCCGACGGCCTTCGACAGGGCCAGCAGCTCGGCGGGGAGCGCGTGCCGCGAGGCGACCGGCTGCCCGTCGCCGTCGGAGTGGGTGCTGGACTGGGTGGTGGAGAAGCCCCACGCCCCCGCGTCCATGGCCTCGTGCAGCAGCCGGACGATCTCGGCGAGCTGCTCCTCACTCGGCTGCCCGCCCACCGCATCCGCCCCCATCACGTACCGGCGCAGCGCACAGTGCCCCACCATGAACCCGGCGTTGACGGCGATCCGCCCTTCGAGCGCGTCCAGGTACTCCCCGAAGGAGTTCCAGCTCCAGGGCGCCCCCTCCTCCAGGGCGACCAGCGACATGCCCTCGACCTTGGACATCATGCGGCGGGTGTAGTCGGCGTCGCCGGGGCGGGCGGGGTTGAGCGGGGCGAGGGTGAAACCGCAGTTGCCTGCCGCGACCGTGGTCACCCCGTGGTTCAACGAAGGTGTCGCGTACGGGTCCCAGAAGAGCTGGGCGTCGTAGTGCGTGTGCGGATCGACGAACCCGGGCGCGAGGACGAGCCCGGCGGCGTCCTCACTCGTACGGGACTCCTCGGCGACGGACCCGATGACGGCGATCCGACCGTCACGGATACCGACGTCGGCGGTGAAGACGGGCGCGCCGGTGCCGTCCACGACGGTCGCACCCTTGATGACATGATCAAGCATGGGGCTCCCTTTCCAAGGCGGGCACCTGCCCTACCCGAAGGGGCGCGGGGAACTGCGCGACCAGCCACAACGCACCCGCACCCCGCAACGGCGACTACGCGGCACCCCGGAATCGGGTCGTCCGGTGCACAGGATCCGTGTCGATCTTCGGAATCACGTGCTCCCCGATCAGCCGAATCGTCTGCAGCGTCTCCTCCTTCGGCACCCCCACCGGCAACCCGAAGCTCAGCTGATCCGCCCCGGCCTGCTCCCACCGCTTGCACTGCCGCAGCACCTCGTCGGGGTCACCGCAGATCAGCAGCTCCTCCTCGACCAGCAGCTCCACGAACTCCGGCGTGTACTCCGGCAGCGTCTCCGGCCACACCGGGAACCCCTCGGGCCGCGGGAAGGTGTCGTGGTACCGGAACACCAGGGACGGCAGGTAGTGCAGCCCGCCGGACGCGGCGATCCGGATCGCCTCGTCGTGCGTGGGCGCGCAGATCGCCGTCGTCGTCACCATGACGTTGTCGTTGACGAAGTCCCCGACCGGCTCGGCGTTCACGATCGCGGTCTTGTACTGCTCGAGGACCCACTCCATGTCGGAGACCTTCTGGATGCTGAACCCGAGCACCCCGAGCCCCTTCTTCGCCGCCATGGCGTACGACGGCGGCGACCCGGCCGCGTACCACATCGCGGGGTGCGACTTGCCGTACGGCTTCGGCAGCACCTTGCGCGGCGGCAGCTGCCAGTGCTTGCCCTGGAAGCCGACGTACTCGTCCTGGAGCCACATCTTGGGGAACTCGGCGATGGTCTCCTCCCAGATCTCCTTGGTGTAGTTCATGTCGGTCACACCGGGGATGAACCCGAGGATCTCGTGGGAGCCTGCGCCGCGTCCGCTGCCGAACTCGAAGCGGTTGCCGGTGAGATGGTCGAGCATGGCGACCTTCTCGGCCACCTTGACGGGGTGGTTGACCTGGGCGAGGGGGTTGAAGATCCCGGAGCCGAGGTGGATCCGCTCGGTGGCGTGGGCGAGGTAGCCCAGGTAGACGTCGTTGGCGGAGAGGTGGGAGTACTCGTCGAGGAAGTGGTGCTCGGAGGCCCAGGCGTACTTGAAGCCGGACTGGTCCGCCTGGATGACGTACTCGGTCTCCTCCATCAGTGCCTTGTGCTCGGCCAGCGGGTCGGTCTCGGCTCGCTTGCCCACGTATCCCTGTACAAAGAGCCCGAATTCCAAGGCGGTTCACCGTCCCATATTTCCTGACGCTCCGTCAGATACCGTTCGTTGGCCGACTGTCGCACCGGCCGCCTCCACCGTCAATAGCTGACGAGCCGTCAGATGACGCTGACCCCCGCCAGCCATCCCCCGTCGATCACGAACGGCTGCCCGGTGATGTACGAGGAGTCGTCCGAGGTCAGGAAGAGCGCCAGCCTGGCCACCTCCTCCGCCCGGCCGATCCGGCCCAGCGGCACGAGCTTGCGGTACAGCTCGTCCAGCGCGCGGCTCGTCTCCGCCGGGTCGGCGGTGGGGTCGAGCCGCGCCGGGTTGGACATCGCGGTGTCGATGGCGCCCGGGCAGATCGCGTTGACGCGTATCCGCCGGTCGGCGAGTTCCAGCGCGGCGACCCGGGTGAGCCCGAGCACCGCGTGCTTGGTGGCCGCGTAGGTGCCCACCGCGGCCATCCCGGTCAGCGCGGTGTAGGAGGCGGTGTTGACGATGGTCCCGCCGTCGTCGAGCTCGGGCGCCACCGTCTTCATGCCCAGGAAGCAGCCGACCTGGTTGACCTGCACGACCTGCATGAACTCGTCGAGAGGCGTGTCCACGAGCGCGTTGAAGCGCAGGATGCCGGCGTTGTTCACCAGCCCGTCGAGACGGCCGTACGCCCTCTTCGCGGCGGCGACGGCGGCCTGCCACTCCTCCTCCGCCCCCACGTCCAGGTGGACGTAGTGCGCCCCGATCTCCTTGGCGAGGGCCTCGCCCAGGTCGTCCAGCACGTCGGCGACGACGACTCTCGCGCCCTCCGCGACGAAGAGCCGCGCCTCCTGCTCGCCCTGTCCGCGCGCCGCCCCGGTGACGATGACGACCCGCCCGTCCAGCTTGCCCATGCCACTCCCTCAGGTCAGAAGGGGCGCGACGTCCGCCCCGAACGCCTCGATCTGGTCGATGAGTTCGGCCCGGCTCCGGCTGCGGAACCGCACCTGGATCTGGTGCACGCCCATCGCGCCGTACGCCCGCAGCGACTCGGCGAGGGCCGCCGGGGCACCGCTGAGGGTGCGGCGGCCGACCTCCCAGCCGGGCGTGCCGACGTACAGCGGCTCGGTGATCGCGCCGACCGTGATCGGCTCCTCGACGCCCGCCTCCGCGCGCAGCCGCAGCAGCCGTTCGATCTGGGCCGGGAGCCGGTCGCGCGGGTCGCCCTGCGGCAGCCAGCCGTCCCCCTTGAGCGCGGCCCGCCGTACCGCGGCCGGCGACGACCCGCCGACCCAGACCGGCACCCGTTGCTGCGCGGGCCGGGGCCGCTGCCCGAGCCCTTCGAAGTCGTAGAACTTCCCGTGATGGGCGGGGAACTCGTCCGCCCCCAGAGCCGCCCGCAACGCGTCGATCGCCTCGTCCAGCACGGCCCCGCGCTGCCCGAACTCCACCCCCAGCACCTCGAACTCCTCCCGCACGTGCCCGGCGCCGACACCGAGGACCAGGCGGCCGCCGGAGAGGTGGTCGAGGGTCGCGTACTGCTTGGCGGAGAGGAGCGGGTGGCGCAGCCCGACGACGGCGACGTGGCTGAGCAGCCGGACCCGTTCGGTCACCGCGGCCAGGTGGGCGAGGGTCGCCACCGGGTCGTACCAGACCGTGCTCATGGCCTCGGCCAGCCGGTGCGGAATCGCCACGTGGTCGCAGACGGCGAGGTAGGCGAAGCCGGCCCGGTCGACGGCCCGCGCGATCTCGACCAGGTCCGCGGCGCCCGCCCCGGCCTCCCAGCCCTCGGCGTAGATCGTGGACTGGGACTGGACCGGGAGCTGGATGCCGTGGTCGAGGGTCACCGGGGACCGCCCCAGAGGCCGTCCGCCGTCAGCCCCAGCAGCTCGATCGCGTTCCCGCGGACGATCCGCTCGACCACGTCGCCGGCCAGGTGGCCCATCTGGGACTCGCCGACCTCCCTCGACTTCGGCCAGGTGGAGTCGGAGTGCGGGTAGTCGGTCTCGTAGAGCACGTTGCCCAGACCGATGGCGTCGAGGTTCTTCAGGCCGAAGGCGTCGTCGAAGAAGCAGCCGTAGACGTGCTCGGCGAAGAGCTCGGACGGCGGCCGGTGCACCTTGTCGGCGACTCCGCCCCAGCCCCGGTTCTCCTCCCACACGACGTCGGCGCGCTCCAGGATGTAGGGGATCCAGCCGATCTGGCCCTCGGCGTACATCACCTTCAGGTTCGGGAAGCGCTCGAACTTGCCGCTCATCAGCCAGTCGACCATCGAGAAGCAGCAGTTGGCGAAGGTGATGGTGGAGCCGACGGCGGGCGGCGCGTCGGCCGAGGTGGAGGGCATCCGGCTGCTGGAGCCGATGTGCATGGCGACGACCGTGCCGGTCTCGTCGCAGGCGGCCAGGAAGGGGTCCCAGTCGTCGGTGTGGACGGAGGGCAGCCCGAGGTGCGGGGGTATCTCGGAGAAGGCGACGGCGCGGACGCCGCGGGCCGCGTTGCGGCGGACTTCGCGCGCCGCCAGCCCGGCGTCCCACAGGGGGATGAGGATGAGCGGGATGAGCCGCCCCTGGGCCTGCGGGCCGCACCACTCCTCCACCATCCAGTCGTTGTAGGCCTGGACACAGAGCAGGGCCAGCTCGCGGTCCCCGGCCTCGGTGAAGGTCTGCCCGCAGAAGCGGGGGAAGGTCGGGAAGCAGAGCGCGGACTGGACGTGGTTGACGTCCATGTCGGCGAGCCGCTGCGGCACGTCGTACGACCCCGCCCGCATCTGCTCGTACGTGATCACTTCGAGCTTGATCTCGTCACGGGAGTAGCCGACGGCGGTGTCGAGGCGGGTGAGGGGGCGGTGCAGGTCCTCGTAGATCCACCAGTCGCCGATGGGGCCGTCCTCGCCCGGCCTGCCCATGACCGGCTTGAACCGGCCGCCGAGGAAGCTCATGTCCTTCAGCGGGGCCCGGACGATGCGCGGGCCGACGTCCAGGTACTTCTTCGGGAGGCGGGACTGCCAGACGTCCGGCGGCTCCACGGTGTGGTCGTCGACGGAGATGATCAGCGGAAAGGTGCCGTCCTGGGTGTCCATGGCGCTCACGGTAGCGCCGATCTGACGAACCGTCAGCTATGGGGGTGACGGTTCGTCAGGCCGGTGCGGCGCACTCGGTCTCCGCGTTCGCCGAACCCGGCACGGAGGACGCCGACCGACCCGCGGAAACGTTCCGCCAGGAGTCGGGCCTGCTGGCGGCGGCCGTCGCCGTGTGAAGGCCGTGTGGACCACCGCGTGTCGCCCTGTGATCGGCGTCTCCCCAGGCTGACGCAACCCGCCCGGACAAGGCAGACTGACGGGGTGAAGCGGGATGTCTAGGGGGACGGGCATGGACGGTGGACCGCGGGTGCCGGAGCAGCGGCGCGCCTCCTCCTCGGCGGAGGCCGCGGCGTTGCGCTTCAGTGTGCTCGGTCCGGTGCGCGCCTGGCGCGCCGGGGAGCCGCTCAACACCGGCTCCCCGCAGCAACGCGCCCTGCTTGCGGCCCTGTTGCTGCGCGAGGGCCGGACGGCGACCGCGGCGGAGCTGATCGACGCGCTGTGGGGCCCCGAGCCGCCGTCGCAGGCGCTGGCGGCGGTGCGCACGTACGCGTCCCGGCTGCGCAAGATCCTGGACCCCGGGGTCCTGGTCAGCGAGTCCGGCGGCTACGCGGTGCGCGGGCTGGGCGAGGGCGCCCTGGACGTGGCGGCGGCGCAGGACCTGGCTGCGGTGGCCGAGAAGGCGCGCGGCGCCGGGGACCTGGGGCAGGCCCGGGAGGCGCTGAACCGGACGCTCGCCCTGTGGGACGGAGAACCACTGGCCGGGGTGCCGGGCCCGTACGCCGACGCCCAGCGCACCCGGCTGGAGGAGTGGCGGCTCCAACTCCTCGAATCCCGCCTGGACATGGACCTGGAGCTGGGCTGCCACGCGGAGGCCGTCTCGGAGCTGACGGCACTCACCGCGGCCCACCCCCTGCGCGAACGCCTCCGCGAACTCCTCATGCTCGCCCTGTACCGCAGCGGCCGGCAGGCGGAGGCCCTCGCGGTGTACGCGGACACCCGCCGCCTGCTCGCCGAGGAACTCGGCGTCGACCCGCGCTCGGGCCTGCGCGACCTCCAGCAGCGGATCCTCCAGGCCGACCCGGCCCTGGCCGAGCCCTCCTCCCCCGCTCCGGAAACCCCGTCCGTCCTCGTCCGTCCCGCCCAGCTCCCGGCGACGGTCCCCGACTTCACCGGCCGCTCCGCCTTCGTCACCGAGCTGAGCGAGGTGCTGGCGTCGGCGGAGGGCCGGGTGATGGCCGTATCGGCGCTGGCGGGCATCGGAGGCGTCGGCAAGACGACCCTCGCCGTCCATGTGGCCCACCAGGCCCGGTCGGCCTTCCCTGACGGGCAGTTGTACGTCGATCTGCAGGGCGCGGGCACCCGGGCCGCGGAACCGGAGACGGTGCTCGGCGCCTTCCTGCGCGCCCTGGGCACGGCCGACTCCGCGATCCCGGACTCGCTGGAGGAGCGGGCGGCGCTGTACCGGTCCGTGCTGGACGGACGGCGGGTGCTGGTCCTGCTGGACAACGCGCGGGACGCGGCGCAGGTACGGCCGCTGCTGCCGGGCACGGAGGGCTGCGCGGCGCTGGTGACGTCCAGGGTGCGGATGGTCGACCTGGCGGGTGCCCACCTGGTGGACCTGGACGTGATGTCCCCGGACGAGGCGTTGCAGCTGTTCACGAAGATCGTCGGTGCGGAGCGGGTGGCCGCCGAGCGCGAGGCCGCCCTGGACGTGGTCGCGGCCTGCGGCTTCCTCCCGCTGGCGATCCGCATCGCGGCCTCCCGGCTGGCGGGCCGCCGCACCTGGACGGTCTCCGTGCTCGCGGCCAAGCTCGCCGACGAACGCCGCCGCCTGGACGAGCTCCAGGCCGGAGACCTGGCGGTGAAGGCGACCTTCGAACTGGGCTACGGCGCCCTGGACCCGGCCCAGGCGCGCGCCTTCCGCCTCCTCGGCCTGGCCGACGGGCCGGACATCTCGCTGGCCGCGGCCGCCGCGATGCTGGACCTCTCCCAGGAGGACACCGAGGACCTCCTGGAGGCCCTCGTCGACACCTCGCTCCTGGAGTCCGCGGCTCCCGGCCGCTACCGCTACCACGATCTCGTCCGCCTCTACGCGCGTGCGTGCGCGGAGCGGGACGAGTGGCCGCCCAGCGAACGGGCCGCGGCGCTCTCCCGGCTGCTGGACTTCTACCTGGCGACGGCCGCCGGGGTCTACGCCCTGGAGCGGCCCGGCGACCGGTTGGTGGACCACCTGGCCACCCCCCTGCGCCCCGGTCTGGTCTTCGCGGACCGACACCGCGCGCAGGACTGGCTGTACGCGGAGGCGGTGTCCCTGCTGGCGTGCGTACGGCAGTCGGCGGGCTCCGGGCTCCTCGCGCGCGCCGTCGACGTGCTGTGGGCCGCCGTGGACCTGGCCGAGTCCGGCACCAACTCCAAGGAGTACGCCGGTGTCGCGGCGTCCCTGTGCACGGCGGCGCGCCGCGCCGAGGACCCGCGCGCCGAGGCCCGGGCCCTGATCACCCTGGCCTACGCGCACAGCGTCACCGGCCGGTTCGACCTGGCCGACGAGGAGGCCGGCCGGGCCCGGGAGCTGACCACCGCGTCCGTCGACCCGCTGGCGAGCTGCTGGTCGTCCAACATCCTCGGAGTGATCGCGGTCTACCAGAGCCGCCACGACGACGGCGAGGCCCACCTCAACCAGGCGATCGAGAACTTCCGCGCCTGCGACGACCGCCCCGGCGAGGCGAGTGCCCTGTGCAACCTGTCCCGTGTCCACCTGGCCACCGGGCGCACCGAGAGCGCGGTGACGCTGGCCCGGCAGGGCACGGAGATGTACGACGCCATGGGGCACGCCCTGAAGGGCGCCAACGGCCGCTACGCCCTCGGCCTCGCCCTGACCAAGCACGGTGCGCTCACCGAGGCGACCGCCCGGCTGCAGGAGGCTCTGGAGGTGTTCCGGGACAGCCGCCAGCGCCTGTGGGAGGGCATGTCGCTGTTCCGGCTCGCCGAGGTCGATCTGGCCGCCGGGCATCCGGGGCAGGCAGCCTCCAGCGCCGAGGCCGCGCTGACCGTGCTGCGTGGCATCGGCGGTGACTGGCGGCGGGCCAACGTGCTGGTCGTCCTCGGGCAGGCGCTGAGCGGCATCGCGCAGCCCGGCCGGGCCCAGGTCTGCTGGCGCGAGGCACTGGACCTGTTCGAGGCGCTCGGCGCCCCGGAGGCGGACCAGGTCCGTGCCCTCCTCCAGCCGCTCGCGATGGCGTAACCCGGACCGGCCCCGCCGCCCGGGCCCCGGCGGCCGGACGGGCGGACACGGCCGCGCGGACGTTCATCGTTCGTTTATCGCCGTCCGTCACTCTCGTGGTGTCGTTCCGCCGCGTCGGGGGGCAGACGGGACGACCTGGACCGTTGCACTACGGTGAGCGGTCACGACGCCTGTCCGGCGGATCTCGGGGGAACCGCCGGACGGGCGGTCTATTTCAGGGCACCGAACTGTCAGGGGAGGCAGTGAACATGAGCGACGGCAACAGCACCGACAACATCCACGCGACGGGCACCGAGGACGAGACGACCGTCACCACGGACAACATCCACGCGACGAGCGAGCCGCTGGCGACGGGGAACCCGTTCAAGGCGGACGAGGAGGTGGTGGAGGCCGGCACGGGAACCGTCCACGCCGACAACATCCACGCCACGGGCGAGACCGCCTGACAGGACCACATCGGGACGGGGATCGGCCGCGGCGGCGCGGAGGGGGAGCCGTCGCGGCCGGGGTGTGTCCGGGCAGCCGCCCGCCTAACCGGCCCGCAGCTCCCCCTTCACCACCTTCCCGCTCGCGTTCCGCGGCAGTTCCGCCACGAACTCCACCGTCCGCGGCACCTTGTAGTTCGCCATCTCGCGGCGCGCCCAGGCGATCAGGTCGTCGGCCGTCAGTACGGCCCCCGCCCGCCGCACCACGAACGCCTTGCCGACCTCGCCGAGCCGCCCGTCCGGTACGCCGATCACCGCCACGTCCGCCACCTCCGGGTGCAGGCCCAGCAGTTGCTCTATCTCCGCCGGGTAGGCGTTGAAGCCGCCGACGATGAACATGTCCTTCAGGCGGTCGGTGATGCGGAGGTTGCCGGCCGGGTCCAGGACGCCGACGTCGCCGGTGCGCAGCCAGCCGTCCGCCGTCAGCGTCTCGGCGGTGGCCGCCGGGTCCTCGAAGTAGCCGCGCATGACGTTGAAGCCGCGGACCAGCACCTCCCCGGTCTCGTCCACCCGCACCTCGGTGCCGGGTATCGCACGCCCCGACGTCGACGCGATCACCGTCGGGTCGTCGCCCCGGCGGCACATGGTGACGATCCCGCTCGCCTCGGAGAGGCCGTAGGCGGTCAGGACCGTCTCGACGCCGAGTTCGCCGCGCAGCTGTTCGACGAGGAGCAGGGGTACGACGGCCGCTCCCGTCACCACCAGGCGCAGGGCGGAGAGGTCGTGCGCGTCCCGCGCGGGGTGGTCGAGGAGGGACTGGTGGAGGGTCGGCGGGCCGGGCAGCACGGACACCCGCTCCGCCGCCACGTTGGCCAGGACCGTCGCCACGTCGAAGACCGGCTGCGGGATCATCGTCGCCCCGCGCATCAGGCACGCGATCACCCCGGCCTTGTAGCCGAAGGTGTGGAAGAAGGGGTTGACGATCAGGTAGCGGTCGCCGGTGCGCAGGCCCGCCAGGTCCGCCCAGATCTCGTACGCCCGCAGGGTCTGGGCGTGGGTGATCATCGCACCCTTGGGACGGCCGGTCGTACCGGACGTGAAGATGATGTCGGAGAGGCAGGATCCGTCCAACCCGGCCGAACGGGACGCGACTTCACCGGCGCCGACCCCCTCGCCCGCCGCCAGGAAGTCCTTCCAGGTGCGGAAGCCGACGGGTGCGTCCTCCGACAGCACCACCACGTCCCGGAGGGACGGCAGCCCCGGAAGGGGGCCGCTCCCGCCGCCCTCGCCCGCCGCCCTCCGCAGCGACGCCACGTACGACGTGCCCAGGAACGTCCCCGTCACGAACAGCAGCCGCGCCCCGCTCCTGCGCAGCACGTCCGCCGCCTCCGCGCCCTTGAAGCGGGTGTTCAGCGGGACCAGGACCCCGCCGGCCGACACCGCGCCCAGCGCCGCGACGATCCAGTCCAGGGAGTTCGGGGCCCAGATCCCGACGCGGTCGCCCGCCTCGACGCCGGCGGCCAGGCAGGCGGCCGCCGCCCGTTCCACCCGGGCGCCCAGTTCGGCGTACGAGATCCGGGTGCGGCCGTCCACCACCGCCTCCACGTCCGCGTACCGCTCCGCCGCCGACCGCACCAGACCCGGCACGGTCTCCCACTCCATGTCACCGCGCACAACCGGCCTCCCCGGACGCATAGCTGACTGACCGTCAGATTAGCTGTAGCCTGACGACCTGTCAGCAAACCCCGACAGCCGTGGAGGTACGGGCACATGGCCGGTCTCAGAGGCGTCAAGGACGCCACCGCCATCGTCGGGATCGGGCAGACCCCCTTCGCCAAACGCCTCGACGAGGACGAGAAGACCCTCGCCTGCCGGGCCGTCCTCGCCGCCCTCGACGACGCCGGCATCGCACCGGGCGAGGTCGACGCCCTCGCCTCCTTCACCATGGAGGAGACCGACGAGGTGGAGCTGGCCAAGTCGGTCGGCTTCGGCGACCTGACCTTCTTCAGCAAGGTGGGATACGGCGGGGGCGGCTCCTGCGCCACGGTCGCGCACCTCGCCGCCGCGATAGCCAGTGGGCAGGCGAGCGTGGGCGTGGCATGGCGGTCGCGGAAGCGAGGCTCCGGCCCCCGGCCCTGGACCAACACCACCGTCCAGCTCCCGACCCCCGCCCAGTGGACCCGGCCCTCCGGGCTGCTCCGGCCCGCCGACGAGATAGCCATGCTCACCCGCCGCTACATGCACGAGTACGGCGCGACCCGCGACCACCTCTTCAACGTGGCCCTCGCCTGCCGCAACCGCGCCAACCAGAACCCGGCCGCCGTCATGTACGACCGCCCCCTCACCCGCGAGATGTACATGACCTCGCGGTGGATCAGCGAGCCCCTCTGCCTCTTCGACAACTGCCTGGAGACGGACGGCGCGCTGGCCTGTGTGGTGGTGAGCAGGGAGCGGGCCAGGGACTGCCGGCGCAGGCCCGTCTACATCCACTCGGCCGCCCAGGGCCTCCCCGCCCAGCACCACGGCATGGTCAACTACTGGAACGACGACCCCCTCACCGGCCCCGCCTGGACCGCCGCCCGCCATCTGTGGAAGCACGCCGACCTCACCCCCGACGACGTCGACGTCGCCCAGATCTACGACGCCTTCACCGCCCTGATCCCGCTCTCCCTGGAGGGCTACGGCTTCTGCGGGAGAGGGGAGGGCGGGGCGTTCACCGAGCAGGGCGCCCTGGAGATCGGCGGCCGGCTGCCCGTCAACACCGGGGGCGGCGGGCTCTCCGAGGCCTACGTCCACGGCTTCAACCTCATCACCGAGGGCGTCAAACAGCTGCGCGGCACCAGTACCGCCCAGGTGCCGGACGCCGCCACCTGCCTGGTCACCGCCGGCGAGGGCGTCCCCACCTCCGCCCTCCTCCTCACCAACCGGAGCTGAGATGCTGCGACCGGTCACCGACACCGACGGCGCGCCCTTCTGGGAGTACGCGGCCCGCGGCGAACTCCGCGTCCAGGCCTGCGCCGACTGCGGCGAACCCCGCTTCCCGCCCCGCCCCTGCTGCCCGCACTGCCAGTCCTTCGCGAGCGAGTGGCGGCCGACGAGCGGGCGGGGCCGGATCTGGTCGTACGTCGTCCCGCACCCGCCGCTGCTGCCGGAGTACGCGGCCCAGGCGCCGTACAACGTGGTGGTCGTGGAGCTCGACGACGCGCCCCGGGTACGGATGGTGGGCAACGTGGTGAGCGCAGCAGGGGCGCCGCTCGACTCCCTGCCCCTGGACCGGATCCGGATCGGCGCCCGGGTGCAGGCGGTCTTCGCGGACGGTCTGCCGCAGTGGGTCCTGGAGCGGCCGTGAGCCTGCGGCTGGAGGCGGACAAGGAGAGCGGGGTCGCCGTCGTCACCCTCGACCGGCCCGAGCGGCTCAACGCCATCGACCTCGCGACGGCCGGTGAACTCTCGGCCACCTGGCGGGTGTTGCGCTTCGACGACGCCGTACGGGCCGTCGTGCTCACCGGGGCCGGCGGGCGCGCCTTCAGCACCGGGCTCGACCGGGACGCCGTCGTGCCGCAGCCGTCCTCGCCGTACAGCCAGGACGATCCGCTGATCGCCGTCGGGCCGAAGTCGAACGACCTGTGGAAGCCGGTGATCGCCGCGGTGGCCGGGATGGCCTGCGGAGGTGCCTTCTACCTCCTCGGCGAGTGCGACTTCGTCGTCGCCGACGAGACCGCGGCCTTCTTCGACCCGCACACCTCCTACGGCATGGTCAGCGCGTACGAGTCGGTGCTGATGGCGCAGCGGATGCCGTACGGGGAGGTGGCCCGGATGGTGCTCATGGGCAACGCCGAGCGGGTGGGGGTGCGCAGGGCGTACGAGGTGGGGCTGGTGTCCGAAGTGACGGCCGCCGGGGAGGCGTTGGCGGCGGCCGTGCGGTGCGCGACCGTGATCGCCGGGTATCCGACGGAGGGGGTGCAGGGCAGCGTGCGGGCGCTGTGGGCGGCGAAGGGGGCGGACCGGGAGCGGGGGTGGGCCCAGGCCCCGCACCTGATCACGCTGGGCAACCTGCCGGACGAGCGGCAGGCGGAGCTGTTCGGCAACCGGGCGCGTACGGCGCCGCGCACCCGCTGAACCGCCGCGTGGCGGCGTCCGGCACTCGGGCGTAACGTTCGCTGCGGGAGCCGACTCCCACCCCGAGCGACGGCCGCCGTGCGCAGCCCTTCCGTGCGACTACTGGCGCGACGGCCGTCCCGGGTTCGACCGGGGGAGCGGCTGCATGTACGTGGGGGCTTGTCGCGCAGTTCCCCGCCCCCCTCAGGGGGCGCTGATGCAGCGCCCCTGTTTTCAGGGGCGCGGGGGACTGCGCGATCAGCCCCCACGGCGCCGCAGTGGCCCTACGACGCGCGCCCCCGCTGCGCTCACGCGGTGCGGGCCGTCCCCGTCCCCTTCTCGGCGTCCAGGGCGTACACGCACCGGTCCTTGCTGCACGCGTACACGACCCCGTCCCGCACCACCGGCGACCCGGTGATCTCCCCGCCGGTGGCGAGCTTCCACCGCAGCCGGCCGTCGTCGGCCTTCAGCGTGTACAACAGGTGGTCCGTCGAACCGAAGTGGATGCGGCCCTCGGCCACCGCCGGCGCGCCCACGACGTCGCCGCCCGCCTGGAAGCGCCACTTGGGGGTGCCGGTGACCGCGTCCAGGGTGTACAGCCCCTTGCCGCTGCCGACGTGGACGTGGCCGGCGGCGACGAGGACCGGCTCGATCGAGGCGCGGGCCTCCGTCGCGATGCGCCAGCGGTCGCGGCCGTCGGTGGCGTCGAGGGCGTACACGGTGCCGAGGTAGTCCGCGAGGTAGATGCCGCCCCCGGTGACGGCGGGCCCGGGGACGTGGGCGGGCGGGGAGAGGAAGACGGCCGGCGCCTCGAAGTGCCAGCGGACGCGGCCGCTCGCGGTGTCGAGGGCGATGACGCGGGTGCCCGCGGAGGCGTACACGAAGCCGTCGTCGGCGTGGGTGAGACGGACCGGGACGCCGCCGCAGGAGGCCGCGTCGCCGATGGGGTAGGACCAGCGTTCGTCGCCGGTACGCGCGTCCAGCGCCCGCAGGCGCGCGTCCTGCCAGACGTACACCGTGCCGTCGTGCAGGGAGGGGCCGGACTCGGGGGCCTCGAAGTCGGTCTGGGCGCCGGACAGCTCCCAGAGCTTCTGCCCGCTGGAGGCCTCCCAGGCCTGGACGCCGCCGCCCCGGGTGCCGGTGACGAGGGTGCCGCGGTCGGCCTTGAGCGAGTACACCCAGGCGTCCGTGGACAGCCGCCACAGGTCGCCGCCCTCCCGGGCCTCCAGCGCGAACAGGGTGGGGCCGTCGGAGGCGTGGATACGGCCGTCCGCGACCGCCATGGACCAGGCGACGTCCCGCGTCTTGAAGCGGCGGCGGCCGGTGGCCACGTCGAGGGCGTGCACCTCGAAGGAGGTGACGTAGACGAGGTCGCCGTCGACGGCCGGGGTGCCCCAGACGTCGTTGGACATCCGGAACCGCCAGGGCCGCCAGCCGGAGGCCGTCTCCGGGGGCAGGGCCGGGGCCGCCGGTACGGCGGGGTCGGCGCCGTTGACGCCGGGGTGCGGGCGGGACCAGCTGGCCACCAGGCCGGCCTCGGGCGGAGGGGCCTTCACGGCGGCGGCACGGGCGTCGGCGACCCGCGGCCCGGGGCCGATCGGCACCGGGGCGCCGGCGAGGCGGACCGGCCCGGTGTCGGGGCCGGGGGCGCCGACGGGGACCGGGGCCGGGACCACGGGGTCGTAGGAGGGCGGCGGCGGGACCGCGAGGCGGCCGGCGCTGCGGGCGCCGGCCGGGCCGGCGGAGGGTTTCACGGCCGGGCGGCCGCCGCGGCGGGACTCGATCAGCCCGACCGCCTTCTCGGGCAGCCAGGCGGACGCCGTACCGCTGTCGTCGGAGCCGGAGCCGAACAGGTGGGGGGCGAGCTGGGCCTGGAGGTCGGCCGGGTTGGGGCGGGCGGTGGCCTCCATCTGCATGCAGGACTCGATGAGGGGGCGCAGTTCGTCCGGGAGGCCTTCGAGGTCCGGGCCCTCGCGGAGCAGCATGAAGACGGTCTCGACCGGGTTGGCGCCGTGGAAGGGCGGGTGGCCGGTGGCGGCGAAGACGAGCATGGAGCCGAGGGAGAAGACGTCGCTCGCGCCGGTGACGCTGCGGGAGTCCTTGGCCTGCTCCGGGGACATGTAGGCGGGGGTACCGACCGCGACGTTCGTCATCGTCAGCCGGGTGTTCGAGACGCCGGAGGCGATGCCGAAGTCGATCACCCGGGGGCCGTCCTCGACCACGAGGACGTTGGACGGCTTGAGATCGCGGTGGACCAGTCCGGCGCCGTGGATCGACTGGAGCGCCTCGGCGACGCCCGCGGCGAGCCAGCGGACCGCCTGGGCCGGGAGCGGCCCGCAGTCGTTCACTATCTCCTCGAGGGAGGGCGCCGGCACGTACGCGGTCGCGAGCCACGGCACCGCGGCGCGCGGGTCGGCGTCGACGACGGCCGCCGTGTAGAAGCCGGAGACCGCGCGGGCCGCCTCCACCTCGCGGGTGAAGCGGACCCGGAACAGCTGGTCCTCGGCGAGCTCGGTCCGTACCGTCTTGATCGCCACGCGCCGCCCGGACGCCGAGCGCGCCAGATAGACCAGCCCCATGCCGCCGGCCCCCAGCCGTCCCAGCACCTCGAACGGCCCGATCCGCCGCGGATCGTGCTGCGTCAGCTGATCCACCACTTGCCTGCCACCTCCCCGTACGGGCCCCGTCCACCCACATATGTACGCGACCCCGTGCAGCGTCTCACCACCGCACCGCCATGGCGGCACGCACCCCGATTCTTCCTGGCCCGGGCACAGGTTGCGAACCCGGCGACCAATCGGGGTGTCTCATGACAAAGTGAGACATTTGTCCGCCAAGAGCCGCCCGTTTCCGGCCTCAGCGTTCCAGCAGCGCGAAGAACGCCCCCTGATTGTCGGTCACGACGGCCACTTTTCCGTACGACGTCTCGAAGGGCGGCGCCTGGACCCGGCCGCCCAGCTGCTGCACGGCCCCGGCCGCGGCCGCCACGTGCCCGGTGCGGAAGTGGACGACGAACTGGGAGGGCATCCCGGCCGCGAACACCTCGGTCACCGGGGCGCGGCCGAAGTCCGGGGCGGCGCCGGTGCCGAAGAGCGCGCCGGTGAAGAGGCGGCCGTAGAAGGTGTTCGCCGCCTCGATGTCGTTGGTGTAGAGCTGCGCCCAGGCGAAGGTGCCGGGGGCGTGCCGGACGCCGAAGCCGGGGTGTGCCGCGGCCTGCCAGAGGCCGAAGACCGCGCCCGTGGGGTCGGCGGCCAGGGCGGCGGTGCCGAGGTCGCGGACGGGCACGGGGTCGTTGACGATCTGGCCGCCGGCGGCGACGATCCGGCGGGCGAGGTCCCGGATGTCGGGGGCCGCGAAGTACACCGTCCAGACGGTGGGCATCCGGCCGTCCCGCTTCCGTGCCAGCCTGGCGACGGCGGCGCCGCCCAGCCGGGCCCACACGGCCTGCGGACCGGCGTCCTCGAAGGTCCACCCGAAGAGCCCGCCGTAGAACCGCTTGCCCGCCTCGACGTCGGGGAGCTGCACGTCCACCCAGCAGGGGACGCCCTCCGCGTATCCGGATGCCCTGTTTTCGGCCATGTCGTCAAAGTAACCGCCCGGCCCGCAGCGCGCAGACCAGCCGCACCGGCCCCTATACACCCGTGCACCCCATTTGCAGTCGGCCGAATCGCGCTCCGATCACCCCTCGGTAAGCTGACGGCATGACAGGACAAGTGCGTACCGTCGACGGCCGCGTGGCCGGCCGGCGTGGGCAGGCGACCCGGCAGAAGCTGCTCGACTGCCTCAGCGAGATGCTCAGCTCCTCCCCTTACCGGGACGTCAAGGTCATCGATGTCGCCCGGAAAGCGGGCACTTCGCCCGCGACCTTCTACCAGTACTTCCCGGACGTCGAGGGCGCCGTCCTGGAGATCGCCGAGCACATGGCCACGGAGGGCGGTCAGTTGACCGAGCTGCTGGCCGGACGCTCCTGGGTCGGCAAGGCCGGCTGGGCGACCGCACAGGAACTCGTCGACGGTTTCCTGGAGTTCTGGCGCAAGAACGACGCGATCCTGCGCGTGGTCGACCTCGGGGCGGCCGAGGGGGACAAACGGTTCTACAAGATCCGTATGAAGATCCTGAACTCGGTGAACAACTCCCTGACCGACTCCATCGCGGAGTTGCAGTCCAAGGGCAGGGTCGACAAGGACGTGAACCCGGCCGCCGTGGCCGGTTCGCTGGTCGCCATGCTCGCGGCCGTCGCCGCGCACCAGAAGGGTTTCCAGACCTGGGGCGTGAAGCAGGCCGAACTCAAGCCGAACCTCGCGCTGTTGGTGCATCTGGGCGTGACCGGGAAGAAGCCCACGAAGTAGCCCGCGCCCCGGGTCCTGTCTGGCAGGCGGTGGTTCACGTGCAGCGGTGAACCACCGCCTGTCGTCCTACGCCGGCAACGGCCGGTCCCGCACCACGTGCTTCATCACCAGCGTCGAGGTGAGGCGCTGCACGCCCGGCAGGGTCGCGAGCCGCTCGTCGTAGAGCCGCTGGAAGGCGGCGAGGTCGGCGGTGGCCACCCGCAGCAGGTAGTCGGGCTCGCCGAACAGCCGCTGTGCGTCCAGCACATGGGGGATCTCCACGAGCGCCCGCTCGAAGTCGGCGACCGTGTCCCGGTCTTCCTGCCGCATGGACACGAAGACCAGCGCCTCGAAGGTCAGCCCCACGGCGGCCGGGTCCACCACCGCCCGGTACCCGCTGATCGCCCCCGCCCGCTCCAGCTCGCGCAGCCGCCGGTGGCACGGCGAGACGCTCAGCCGCACCCGCCCGGCCAGCTCGGTCACGGTCAGCCGCCCGTCCTGCTGAAGCTCGGCAAGGATTTTCCGATCCACGTCGTCCATGAGCAAGATTCTCCCCCCAAACCGGCACTCCCGAGCAAATTTTGGGAACTCTTTCGAGCCTGTCACACTCTCATGTCCCTTTCCATGGACACCGGACGCCTCCTCTCCTTCCTCGCCGTCGACCTGCTGCTGGTGTGCGTGCCGGGCGCCGACTGGGCGTACGTGATCGCCGCCGGGGTGCGCGGCCGCTCGGTGCCGCGCGCGGTGGCGGGCCTGGTCGCCGGGTACGCGCTGCACACCGCGCCGGCGGTCGCGGGGCTCGCGGTGCTGGTCGCCCGGTCGCCGCAGCTGCTCACGGCCCTGACCGTGGCAGGCACCGGATACCTGCTGTGGCTGGGCTGGGGCGTGCTGCGCCGCCCGATGGTCCCGCAGGAGGCGGAGGAGGAGGCGGCGGACGGGCCGCAGGGCTTCTGGCGGGGCGCCGCGATCAGCGGCCTGAACCCGAAGGCGCTGCTGCTCTACCTCTCGGTACTCCCCCGGTTCCTGGTCACGACGGGCGCCCACCTCCCCGTGGCCGCCCAGACCGCCGTGCTCGGCGCCCTGCACATGGCCGCCTGCGCGGCCGTCTACCTGGCGGTCGGCGCCCTCTCCCGCGCCCTGCTGTCCGCCCGCCCCCGGGCCGCCCGCGCGGTGACCCGGACCTCGGGGGCGGCGATGCTGGGCATCGGGGCGCTGCTGCTGGGGGAGCGGCTGTTCTGAGCGCTCAGCCGCTCCCCGGTTCGTCAGCGGCGGTCCAGTGCGGTGGTCGACTGGGCGGCCAGGTCGGCGGGCACGCTCGTCCTGGTCGTGCAGGGGGCGCCCGCGCCGGGGGCGGTGGCGGTGTCCGGGTATGCGCAGACGGTGCGTTCGGTGCCGGTGCCGGGGTCCTTCTGGCCGAAGGACTCGGGGGCGCGGCCGTGCTCGGTCCACGCCTCCAGGGCGTCCAGGAGCCGCGACCGCGCGTCGGTGGTGCCGGTGAGGTCCGGCTCGGTGTGGCCGACGCCCGGGAAGTAGAAGGTGCGGACGAAGGAGCGGGTGCCCCGGACGCCGTAACGGTCGTACAGGCGCTGCTGGTAGTTGTAGGAG
This sequence comes from Streptomyces sp. NPDC013157, assembly GCF_042899865.1. Lineage (NCBI taxonomy): Bacteria > Bacillati > Actinomycetota > Actinomycetes > Kitasatosporales > Streptomycetaceae > Streptomyces > Streptomyces sp. NPDC013157. Next base: position 73,152 of record NZ_JBIBAK010000009.1, read on the forward strand.
TTGAACGGCAGGATCAGGGGGTCGTTCGTCCCCGTGTAGGAGAGGATCTTGCCGTTGTTCTTCCGGACCTTGGACAGGTCGGTGCTGTCGGTGGCGGCGGTCTTCTCGAACTTGCGGTACGACGCCTCGAAGAACCGCGGGAAGTTCTCCATGGTCAGGTTCCTGCGCCAGTCGTAGGCCGGATCCTGCTCCAGCCAGTTGCGGAGGTAGGTCTCGATCAACGGGCTCATGGTGTTCCCGCCGGGCAGCAGGACCGAGAAGGTGGTGCCCCGGGTGATGCCGCCCCACAGCCAGTTGCCGTGGGCGTCGCGCGGGCCGTCCCAGATGAGGTCGACGGCCTCGGCCTCCCGGGCGGTGAGTCCCGTGACCTCGCGGGCGTCGAAGGCGCAGCGGCGGGGGTCGGCGACGACCCCGTCGGTGACGCCGTCCTCGGGGTCGCAGGCGGCGACGGCGGCGGCGTTCGCGGCGTCGCTCTTTGCGGGTGACAGGCCGCCGGGGCCGAGGAGTTCGTTGACGACGACCGCGGGCCAGGCCTCGCCGATGATGAACCGGTTCCAGTTGACCGCCGGGTAGCCGAGCAGGAAGCCGTCGTACTCGTCGCCGTACTTCTGGGCCATCTCCCAGCCCTGCCGGCCGCCGGTGGAGCCGCCGACCCAGTAGTTCCGCTGCGCGGCCCGGCCGTAGTAGCTCTTCGCGAGGGAGAGCGCCCAGACCGTCTGCTCGTGCAGGCTGCGGTCGATGAAGTCGTCGACCTGCGGGGTGTTCAGCTCGCCCGAGGGGGACAGCACGAAGCCGCCGCCGGCCTCGCCGCAGCCGGGCTGTGCGTTGGCCTCGCCGGTCCTCGGATCGGTCGCGTCGCACCAGGCGGAGCTGTGGCCGGTGTCGGTGACCGAACCGACCTCGCCGCGCCGGACCGGCACGCCGAGGTCGCCGAGGTCACCGCCGTACCCGCCGCCGCCGACGTTCAGGACCCGGCCGTTCCAGGCGCCCGTGTAGGTGCCGCCCGCTCCGGCGTCGGCGGTGCTGAGCGGGAGGGTGACGCGGACGTTGATCGCCCGGGTGGGTACGAGGTCGACCTGGCAGTAGGCCGGGAGCGTCGCGGTGGCGGGCACGAGCTCGGAGCTGATGCTCTTGACGTGGGAGTGCGCGAGCACCGTCCGCGCGAGGCCGGCACAGCGGGGGCCGGCCTCGGCGCCGGCCGGCTGCACGGCGAGCGCGGACACCGCCACCGTCACGGCGGCCACGAGGCAGGCCGCCGGCCGCAGGGACGCGAGCGGATCACGTGTGTTCATTCGTCGGCCTTTCGGGGTCGGGAATGCGCAACGCGTCATCCCAGCCTCCGGCCGCCCGACGGCGGAGCGCGGGTGCCGCTCCGCGGAACGGCCGACGTGAACACCGACGGCCGTACGGCACGGGGGGGGAGTCCCTCGGCCGCGGGTGCGTGGGGGCTCCTCGCGCAGTTCCCCGCGCCCCTGAAAGCAGGGGGCGCTGCAGTGCGCGCCCCTTTAGGGGCGCTGGGGGTACCCCCGGCCGAAGGCTGGGGGAGGAACTGCGCGACCGGCCACGACGGCGCCGCGGACGGCAGACGGGGGATCGCGGCACAGCCGCGGAGCGCTTTACCTCCGGGTCAGGCGGAAGATACGGATCTCCCGGTCCACCCGCTCCTGGTAGGCGGCGTACGGCGGCCAGAACACCAGGAGCCGGTGCCAGGCGTCCGCCCGTTCCGCCCCCTCCAGCAGGCGCGCGGTGACCGGGATGTCGCGGCCCTTCCAGCTGATCTCGGCGTCGGGATGGTGGAGGAGGTTGTACGTCCAGGCGGGATGGCCGGTGCGGCCGAAGTTGGAGCCGACGAGGAGCCAGCCTTCGCCCTCGGGCATGCACGCCAGCGGCGTACGGCGGGGCCGGCCGCTGCGTGCGCCGGTGGAGGTGAGGATCACCCCGGGCAGCATCTGGGCGCTGAGCAGCACCCGGCCCCGGCTGAGCCGGTGCACGGCCCGGTCCAGGGCCGGGACCACGTGCGGGGCCACCTTGGCGAACCCCCGGGTGGCGGACACCCTCTGTACCAGCCGTTCGCCGATCACACCGCCACCTCCGCGCGCTCGAACAGCCCGGCCGAGTCGGCCGCGTGCGCGCGCAGCCGGTGGCCCGGCCCGAACAGCAGCTCGTCCCCGGCGGCCCGCTTGAAGTACAGGTGCGCCTCGTGCTCCCAGGTGAACCCGATCCCGCCGTGCAGCTGGATCCCCTCCCCGGCGGCGGTCCGCAGCGCCTCCAGCGCCTGGGCGAGCGCCAGCCCGCCCACCGGTTCCCCGTGGACGGTCGCCCAGGCCGCATAGTAGGCCGCCGACCGGGCCGCCCGCACCGCCACGTACACGTCGGCCAGCCGGTGCTTGACCGCCTGGAAGGACCCGATCGCCCGCCCGAACTGCTCCCGCTGCTTCACGTACTCCACGGTCCGCTCCAGCGCCCGGTCCGCGGCTCCCACGGCCTCGGCCGCGAGCACCGCGGCCACGAAGTCGCCGAGGTCGGCGAGGGCGGCCCGGACGTCTGTCTCCTCGTCGGGGCCCAGCAACTCGGCCTCCACATCGCGCAGTTGTACCCGGCCCTGGCCGCGGGTGGCGTCGAGACTGGTCCGCCGGGTCCGTACGACCCCGGCCGCGTCGCCCGCCACCAGGAAGAGGAGGACGCGCGAGCGGGCGTACCCGCCGGTGTGCGCGGGGACGAGCAGCAACCCGGCGCCGTGCCCGTCCAGCACCTGGTCGGCCTCCCCGTACAGCCGCCACCGGTCCCCCGTGCGCCGCGCCTGGACGCCCCCGGCCCGCCCGCCGCCGGCCCAGTCGGCGCCGCCCGGCCCGGTGAGCGCGAGGGCGGTGCCGAGCCGGGTGCCGGGGACGGCGAGGGCGGCGGTGAGGCCGCCGTCGGCGATCCTCGGGAGCAGTTCGGCGCGCTGGGCGTCGGTGCCGAGGGCGAGCAGCAGCGGGGCGCCGAGGACGGCGGTGGCGAGGAACGGGGTGGGGGCCAGGGCCCGCCCCAGCTCCTCCGCGGCGAGGGCGACTTCCGTGCGCGTGCAACCGGCGCCGCCGTACGCCTCGGGGAGGGCGAGGCCGGGCAGGCCGAGCTGTTCGCCGAGGGCGGTCCACAGGCCGGGGTCGTACCCCTCCGGCCTGTCGACGGCGGCCCGCACGTCCTCCGTACCGCAGCGCTTGTGGAGCAGTTCACGCAGGGCGCGCCGGATCTCGTCCTGCTCGTCGGTGAAGCGGGCGTCCATGACCGTACCTCCTGACGATCTGACGGCCCGTCATGCTAGGGGCGTCGGATGCAGATGCACAGGGGCGGGGTCCAGCCTATCTGATGTACCGTCAGATTCATGACTGGACCCCGCAAGGTCGCCGTGGTCGGTGTGGCCCTTTCCGACTGCGGCCGGGTGGACGAGGCCACCCCCTACGCCCTGCACGCCCAGGCGGCCCGGCGCGCGCTGGCCGACGCGGGCCTCGCCCGGGAGTCGGTGGACGGCTTCGCCTCGGCGGGGCTGGGCACCCTGGCGCCCGTGGAGGTGGCCGAGTACCTGGGCCTGCGCCCCACCTGGGCCGACTCCACCTCCGTCGGCGGCTCGACCTGGGAGGTCATGGCGGCCCACGCGGCCGACGCGATCGCCGCGGGCCACGCCAACGCGGTCCTGCTGGTGTACGGCTCGACGGCCCGCGCCGACATCCGGGCGGGGCGGCGCACCGGGAACCTGTCCTTCGGCGCCCGCGGCCCCCTGCAGTTCGAGGTCCCCTACGGCCACACCCTCATCGCCAAGTACGCGATGGCCGCCCGCCGCCACATGATCGAACACGGCACCACCATCGAGCAGTTGGCCGAGGTCGCGGTGCAGGCACGGGCCAACGCGGCACTGAACCCGGACGCGATGTTCCGCACCCCGATCACCGTCGACGAGGTCCTGTCCGGCCCGATGATCGCCGACCCGTTCACCAAACTGCACTGCTGCATCCGCTCGGACGGCGGCGCGGCGGTCCTGCTGGCGGCCGAGGAGTACGTACAGGACTGCCGGACCGCCCCGGTGTGGGTCCTCGGCACGGGCGAGTGCCTCTCCCACGCCACGATGTCGGAATGGGAGGACTTCACGGTGTCCCCGGCGGCGACGAGCGGTCAACTCGCTTTCCGGCGAGCCGGGGTGACGCCCGCCGACATCGATTTCGCCGAGATCTACGACGCGTTCACCTACATGACCCTCGTCACCCTGGAGGACCTCGGCTTCTGTGCGAAGGGCGAGGGCGGGGCGTTCGTGGAGAAGGGACGGCTGCGGGTCGCGGGCGGGGAGCTCCCGGTGAACACGGACGGCGGCGGCCTGTCGGCCCAACACCCCGGGATGCGCGGGCTGTTCCTCCTGGTGGAGGCGGTACGGCAGCTGCGCGGCGAGGCCGGGGACCGGCAGGTGCGGCGGGCGGACGGGGGGCTGCCGGAGCTGGGGGTGGCGTCGGGGACGGGGGGCTGGTTCTGCTCGTCGGGAACGGCGGTCCTGGGGCGGGGATAGCCGCGAAGGCGGTCCCTCTCCGGTCGGCGGCAACTTTTCGCGCGACGGCGGCAACCTCTTCCGCCCCGGTGGCAACTGTCATACCGGAAGCTTCGATGTTCGAAGGACGTGCACCGCCGAATCGCGTAAGGATCCCTCCGTGGCCTCCTCCTCACATCGCCGCCGCGCGCAGCCGAAGCCGGACCGGGACTTCGCATGGCGCCCGGTCCGCGGCCCGTTGCTCGCGGTGGCCGCCGTCGCCGCCGTCGCCCTGGTCGTGACCCTGGTCGTGGCCTTCCGCCCCGGCGCCGCAGCCGACGCCACCGGGCAGGACCGGGCGGTCTCCGGAGCCGCGTCGGACGCCGTGACGAGCGCGGCGGCGACCCCGAAGGCCCCGTCGCGGAAACCGTCCGCGACACCCACGCCGACCCCCACGCCGAGCGGGCACACCACCCCGACGGCATCCGCGTCCGCACCGGCGGCCCCGTCCGCCGCCCCGGCCCGGCGCTCGGCAACCGGTGCCTCCTCCGCCACCACCACGGCCCCCGCGGCCGGCCGGATCCGCCCCGGCACCACCTACCAGGGCGTCGCCACCTCCTACGACGTCGGCAACGGCGACGGCGCCTGCTCCTACGGCCCGACCTCCGACGTGATGACCGCGGCCATGAACACCGCGGACTACGAGACGGCGAAGGCCTGCGGCGCGTACGTGTCCGTCCGCGCGGCGAGCGGTACGGCCATCACCGTACGGATCACCAACGAGTGCCCGGCACCCTGCGCGGTCGGCCAACTCGACCTCAGCCACCAGGCGTTCGCGAAGCTGGCCCCGCTGTCGGCGGGCCGGATCGCGATCACCTGGAGCCTGCTGAGCCCGGCCACCTCCGACACCGTCTCGATCCGCTACAAGACCGGTTCCACCCAGTACTGGTGCGGCATCCAGGCGATCGGCCACCGCAACCCGCTGGCCCGCCTGGAGGTCCGCACCGGCGGCGGCTGGCTGGCGCTGACCCGCACCGCCTACAACTACTTCCTCTCCGAACAGGGCACCGGCTGCGGCGGCGAGATCCGCCTCACCGACATCTACGGCGAACAACTCACCGTCCCGGCCCTCGCCGTACGCCCGGACGTGGTCCAACGAACCGGGGTCCAGTTCACCCGCCACTGAAGCGCCCCGAAGGGGCGCAGCACCCGACCGACGACCCGCCCCCCGGCGACCCGTCCAGCGAAGCGTCTAGCGGGCCGGCACGATGCGGTGGCCCCGCCTGGGTTCGGGTCCGTCGAGGAGTGCGACGCCGATGTGGTGGCGGCTGCGCACCCACGCCGTGGGCGTCATGACGAGCCCGACGACCGCGACGAGCACGCTGGCCGAGAAGAGGGCCGGCAGCGCCCTGCCGCCCTCGTGGACCGCATAGCCGAGGGCGGCGACGGAGACGAGCAGGGAGAACCCCGAAACCGCCGCCCACCCGTTCCGCACCCGCCGGGTGCGCGCGTGGTCGGCGACCTCGGCGAGGACGGCCGCCGTACAGACGGGACACTCCAGCTCGACCCGGTCCCGCCCCTCGGCCGGCCGCACCAGCCGAAAGTCGCGGGCGGCCCAGGTGACGGCCCGTGTCCTGCGCCGTCCGGCATCGCCGTTTAGGTGGCGTACGGCCACTTTCACGGTCTTCGGTCCCCTCATGCCGGACAGTGTGGGGCCGGGGCACAGGTGTTCGCAGCGGTTCGCCCGGTTGTGCTCCGGGGTTTGGCCGCGAGGCCCCGGGACCACCGCACGAGGTCGCTGATGACACGGTTGCGGGAGGTACCGAGTGATACTCGGCACATGGCAGCAACGGATCTTCACGCGCTCCTGAAGTCGCTCCGCGTCTGGCACCCGGAGGCCACGGAGCTACGGCCCTTCGACCCGGCGGCGGCTCCGGCGGAACCGCTCCCCCTCTTCACCACGTGGTTCGCGGAGGCGGTGGCGGCCGGGCAGCCGGAGCCGCACACCGTGTCGCTGGCGACGTCGGACGAGGAGGGCCGGGCGGACGTACGGATCGTGATGCTGCACGGCGCGGACGCGCACGGCTGGTCCTTCGCGTCGCACGCGACCAGCCGCAAGGGACACCAGCTGAGCGCCCGCCCGTACGCGGCCCTGGCCTTCTACTGGCCGGTGCTGGGCCGCCAGGTCCGGCTCCGCGGCCCGGTCACCGCGGCTCCCGCGGAGGAGAGCCAGGCCGACCTGCACGCCCGTTCGACGGGCGCCCTGGCGGCGGCCCTCACCGGCCGCCAGAGCAGCCCCCTGTCCTCGCTGGAGGAACTGCGCACGGAGTCGGAGGCGGCCTGGCGACGCGCCCACGCCGACCCGGCCGCCCCGTCCCCGACCTGGACCCTCTACCACCTGCGCCCCGACGAGGCGGAGTTCTTCCAGGGCGACCCGGACCGCCGTCACGTCCGCCTCCGGTACGTGGCGGAGCCGGACGGCGGATGGCGCAGGGAACTGCTGTGGCCGTGAGCGCCGGCGCTCGGGCCGCGAGGCCCCGCAGACGGCAGACGGCAGACCACGGCACCCCCACCGGATCGCTCAGGCCCCCACCCCGAAGTCGTACACCGCCCAGTCGGCCACCTCCCGGTAGCCGATCCGCTGGTAGAGCGCGTTGCTCGTCGGGTTCGCGAGGTCCGCGAAGAGCAGCACCTCGGCGGCGCCCGCGGCCAGCGCCGCCCGGCCCACCTCCGTCGTCACCGCACCGGCGTACCCGCGGCCGCGCAGCTCCGGCGGCGTGTAGACCGGCGCGACCCGGACCTGGCCGGCGACCGCCAGGGTCACGCCGGCCATGGAGACGGGGGTGCCGTCGGGTGTCTCCCAGAGGGTGACGCCGCCGTACGAGAGCCGGAAGTCGGCCCACTCCGCGGCGTCCCGGCCGGCCCGCAGGCCCGCGTCGGCCACGAACCCCTCGTACCAGCGGACCAGCAGCTCCCGGTCGGACGCGCCGGCCGGCCGCGCCCGGCCCTCCGGCGCCGGGGAGGGTGGCGTCAACCCGGCCAGCCGGTACAGGCGTTGCAGCTCGTGCAGCTTTCCCGGCACCCCCGTCCGGCGTTCCCACTCCGCCACGAACGCCTCCGCCGTGGCGCGCTCGGCGGAGATCCCGGACACCGGGTGGCCGAGGGCGAGCAGCCGCTCGACCAGCGCCTCGGTCTCGTCGGCCGCGAGGCGGGTGACGTGCAACGCGTACGGGGGCGTGTGGAGCAGCGCCGCGGCCACCCCGCCGTCGCCGCGGGTCAGGAAACCGAAGAACGGGGGGTCGTCGCCGTACGCCTGCGGGCCCCGCAGCCGGAGCTGCGCCGTCACCGTGAGGTGAACGGTGTACAGGTCCGGGCGGGAGTGCAGGAAGTCACGGGCACGGGCGAGGAATTCGTCGACGTCGGCGGTGAAGTGCCAGGCGGGGGCGGGGGATTCGGGGGCCATGGTCGATGGTGGCCGCGGATCGCCGTGCTCCGCACGCGAATTAATCCCGTGCCGGGGACCGGGGCGGGGCCGCGAGCGGGGTCCGGTCCACGTCCGGGCTCGGGTCCGTGGCCAGGCGGGCGTGCAGGTGTACGTCGCGGAAGGCGTCCTGCCGGCCGGCCTCGAACATCGCGCCCCGCAGCGTCCCCTCGTAGCCGTAGCCGCACGTCAGGGCTATTCGGCAGGACGCGTCATGACCGAGGGCGTGGCCCAGTTCGAGGCGGTGGAGGTCCAGTCCGGCGAAGGCCCAGTCCGTCGCCAGGGCCAGGGCGCGGGTGGCGACCCGGCGGCCCCGGGCCTCGGGCAGCACCCAGTAGCCGACCCGGGCGGTCCGGAACGTGTGGTCGATCATGTTGACGCCGACATGGCCGAGGGTCGTACCGCTCTCCGCGTCCGTGATCCGGAACGGCTCGCAGGTGGCGTCCGCCGCCTGCCTGCGCAGGACCGCGCGGGCACCCGCGAGGTCGCTCACCAGGGTGAGCGGGGTGTTCCAGCGACGGAAGTCCGGGTCGGTACGGGACCGTAGCCACGCCTCGACCTGCGCCTCCGCGTCCGGGTCCCAGCGGTCGAGCCGCAGACCGTGACCGTGCGGGGTGGCGTCCGGGCGGCGGGCGGCGGGCTGTTCGTCGGTGAGGGCCATGGGGCCATTCAAACGCGTGCGCCGGGCGAGACCCCAGCGGGTTGCCTCGCACGGCCCGGCCGGCCTCAGCGCGGCGGGGCCGGTGCCGGGCGGAACACCGGTGCCCCCTCCCGGAAGGCGACCTCCAGTTCCAGCCCGGCGCGCAGGGCCCCCGGGTCGGCGGCCACCAGTTCCGTCATCATGCGCGGGCCCTCGGTGAGGTCGACCACGGCGGGCACGTACGGGACGCGGTCACCGAAGGGCGGGAGGTCGTTGCGGTGGACGACGGACCAGGTGTAGAGGGTCGCGCGGCCGGTGGCCCGCTCCCAGGTGACGTCCTCGCTCCAGCAGTGCGGGCAGAACTCCCGGGGGTAGTGGTGGGCCCGGCCGCAGGAGCCGCAGCGGCGGAGCAGCAGCCGGCCCTCGGCCGCCGCCTCCCAGTAGGGGCGGGTGAAGGCGTCCGGTTCGGGGCGGTCGTACCGCGGGGGCCGGCTGCGTATGCCGTCGGAACTCGTCGCGTCCATGAATCTGACGTTACGTCAGATCCTGAAGCGCAGCCCAGTCCCGGATGGGCAAAACCTGTGCGTTTCCCGTGACCCTGTGGGCCCCCCGTGAGATCCCGGGAAATTGTTGACGATTTTGTCGCAGCGAGATTACGTTCGCAGCCGCAAGGCCAAGGAGCCCGATACGAGAGGCAGCAACGTGAAGCACAGGGCAGTCAAGCGCAGGACCGTGGTCATGGGGATCGGCGCCACGGCCGGTGTCGCGGCAGTCGGCGGTGTCGCCCTCAGCGCGCAGGCGTCGAGCAGGTCCTCCTCGTCCTCGGACTCCCTGACGTTCGACCCGGACGGGTACGCCAAGCTGACGACGACGATCACGGACACCGAGGGCACCGAGCACGATGTGACCTACCACTTCTGGAAGGCGATCACCTACGTCGCCAACCCGGTGGACGCCACCTACCAGTCCCTGATCGTCAGCGCCCCGGTCGAGATCGACGGCACGGCGGTCGACCCGACGAACGCCCCGATCCTGCTCGCCAACTCCATCGGCGGGTACATGCCCTCCTCCGTGGCCGACGCCACCGAGGTCGGCGGCGGCGGTTCCGCGACGGGCGGCGGCGCGGCGCCGAGCGGTGCGCCCACCGGCGCGGCCCCCAGCTCCTCCGCGGGCACGGCCTCCAACGCCAACGGCAACACCAACGCCACCGGCGGCGCCACCGCCGGCAACCAACTGCTCGCGCTGGCCGCCGGGTACGTCGTGATCGAGCCCGGCGCCCGCGGCCGTACCCTCAAGAACTCCGACGGCGAGTACTACGGCACCGCCCCGGCCGCGATCGTCGACCTCAAGGCCGCCGTCCGGTACATCAGGGCGAACAAGGGCCTGATCCCCGGCGACGTCGAGCGAATCGTTTCTGCAGGCACCAGTGCGGGCGGCGCCCTCTCCTCGCTGCTCGGCGCGTCCGGCGACAGCCCGATCTACGACAAGTACCTGAGGGAACTCGGCGCGGCCGACGCCTCCGACGCGATCTTCGCGGTCGGCGCCTGGTGCCCGATCACCGACCTGGAGCACGCCGACGGCGCCTACGAGTGGAACTGGGGCACCAACGACCTCTCCACCGGCAAGCAGGTCGACCAGTCCGTCTCCAAGGACCTGAAGGCGCAGTTCGCCGAGTACCAGGCGGGCCTGAAGCTGCGCGGTCTGGACGGCTTCGGCCCGCTGACCGCCCGCAACTACGACGACTACCTGGTCGAGCAGTACCTGCGGCCGTCCGCCACGAAGTACCTCGCCGCCCTCTCGGACTCGGACCGGGAGACGTACCTGGCGAAGAACACCTTCATCACCTGGTCCGGCGGGAGGGCCGCCTTCGGCTGGGACGACTTCCTCACCCACGTCGGCGCCCGCAAGAAGGACACCCCGGCCTTCGACGCCTTCGACCTGTCGGCCGGCGAGAACAATGAATTCGGAGCGGGTACGACCGAGACCCGCCACTTCACGGCGTACGGCGCGAAGAATGACACCACCGGACTCAGCACCAAGCGGGTCGCCGCCGACATCCCCGAGAAGCTGAACCTCATGAACCCGATGTACCACCTGGTGGAGAAGGTCAACGACCGCCGCTCCAAGCACTGGTGGATCCGCCTCGGCACCAGCGACTCCGACACCTCGCACGTCATCTCCGCGAACCTGGCGGCCCGCCTGGACAACCTCGGCGACGACGTCAACCACCTCTACTACTGGGACGAGGGTCATGGCGCCAACACCGACCCGGGCGACTTCATCACCTGGATCGCCACGGTGACGGGCTACGGCAAGAACAAGAAGGGCAAGCGGAATTAACAGGCCGCCGCGGAAGTAAGAAGCTCTCACCATCGTGATGGCGCTCTCGAAGCCGCGATAGCCTCCCCGAACGCGGTGGCCTTTTTCCCGTCTGTCCAAGGACACCGCCCACCCGTGACGTCGGGCCCAAGCGCACCGGGGCCCGACGTCACGGGTCTTTCTCATTTCCACCCCATGAGCACCGGATGAGGTGGGCTACGTCACAAGCCCCACTCACTTCTCCTACGGGTGTGATCAATCCGCAACCAATTCCGGTCTTGACCGAGACCCATCAACGTGAAGCGTGATTACGCTCCCGCTCATGGCCGCATTTCCCCCCACCGTTTCGCCCGTCTACGTCATCGGCGCAGGCCCCGGAGGGCTCGCCGCCGCGTACGCGCTGCGGGTCCGGGGCATCCGTGCCGTGATCCTGGAGAAGTCGGACGACGTCGGCGCGTCCTGGCGCCGCCACTACGACCGCCTCCACCTCCACACCACCCGGCGCCTGTCCGCGCTCCCCGGGCTGCCCGTGCCGCGCCGCTTCGGCCGCTGGGTCTCCCGTGACGACGTGGTGCGCTACCTGGAGAAGTACGCCGAGCACCACGAGCTGGAGATCGTCACCGGCGTCGAGGTGTCCCGCGTGGAACGCTCCCCCGACGGCGACGGCTGGCTGCTGCACGCCTCCGGCGGACGGGAGCTGACCGGCTCCGCGGTGGTGGTCGCCACCGGCTTCAACCACACCCCGCGCATCCCCGACTGGCCGGGCCGGGACGGCTTCCGCGGCGAGTTCCTGCACGCCGGGGCGTACCGCAACGCCGAGCCCTTCGCCGGCCGGGACGTCCTCGTCGTCGGCCCGGGCAACACCGGCGCCGAGATCGCCGTGGACCTGACCGAGGGCGGCGCCTCGCGGGTGCGGCTGGCGGTCCGCACGGTCCCGCACATCGTGCGCCGCTCCACCGCCGGCTGGGCGGCCCAGTACAACTCCATCCTGGTACGACGGCTCCCGACCGCCTTCGTCGACCGGCTGGCCCGCACCATGGCCAAGGTCAGCGTGCCCGACCTGGCCGCGCACGGCCTGCCCCGCCCCGACAGCGGCCTCTACAGCCGGGTGAAGCAGGGCGCCATCCCGGTCCTGGACGTCGGGCTCATCGAGGCGGTGCGCCGGGGGAAGGTCGAGATCGTGGCCGCCGTCGACGGTTTCGCGGACGGCGAGGTCGCCCTCGCCGACGGCACCCGCATCTCCCCCGACGCGGTGATCGCCGCGACCGGATACGTCCGCGGCCTGGAGGACCTGGTCGGCCACCTCGGCGTGCTCGACGACCGCGGCCGCCCGGTCGCCCACGGCCCGCGCAGCCCGAAGAACGCCCCCGGCCTCTACTTCACCGGCTACACCAACCCCATCAGCGGCAACATCCGCGAGATGGCCATCGACGCGGAGAGGATCGCGAGGGCGGTCGCCAGGGCGGCCGCGAGGACGACCGCCGAGCGGCAGCGGCAGGCCCGGTCCGAGCGGCAGCCGACGGCGTAGGCAGCACGGTCGCGGGCGGCGTGCGTTGAGCGGCCGGGGGCGGCGTGCGCCGAGCGGCCGGGGGCGGCATGGATAGCCCCAACCTCCTTGCACAGCAACCCCGTTGCGCGTGTGACGCATGCGACGTGTGCCGTTTGTTACCGGCGGTAGCATCCCGCCCGTGCCCGGGACCAGAATGTGAGCCCTGCTCAACTTTCCGGTTCCACCCCTCTCGCCCAGCACGGAGGACGCACGTGGCACGTGAAAGACAGCTCTCCCGCCGGACCTCCCCGCGGCTCTCCCGCCGTTCCCTCCTCGGCAGTGCCGCCGCCGGGGCCGTCGGCCTCACCGCGGTCTCCGCGGGCACCGCCTCGGCCGCCGCGTCCCGGACCGTCGACGTCGCGATCGTCGGCGGCGGCATCGCCGGGCTCACCGCGGCCCGCGACCTGGTGGCCGGCGGCAGGTCGGTGGCCGTACTGGAGGCCCGGGACCGGGTCGGCGGCCGGGTGGTGAACCTGAAGCTGGCCAACGGCGGCTTCACCGAGGGCGGCGGTGAGTTCATCGGCCCCACCCAGAACCGCATCAAGGCCCTCGCCGACTCCCTGGGCGTGGCCACCTTCACCACGTACAACACGGGGAACAACCTCCTCTACAAGGACGGCAAGCGCACCCCGTACGACACCAGCGGCCTGCTCGGCTCGGTCCCGCCGGTGGACGCGGCAGGGCTCGCCAACGCGGCGATCGTGCAGTCGGAGCTGGACAGCATGGCCGCGCAGGTCCCGGTGGACGCGCCGTGGACGGCCGCCAAGGCCGCCGAGTGGGACAAGCAGACCTTCGAGAGCTGGCTGAACGCCAACGCGGTCATCCCCTCCGCCAAGTTCCTGCTGGACCTGGCGTGCACGTCGATCTTCTCGGCCCAGCCCCGCGAGCTCTCCCTGCTCTACGTCCTCTACTACATCGCCGCCGCCGGGGACGAGTCGAACGCCGGCACCCTGGAACGCCTCACCGACACGGCGGGCGGCGCCCAGGAGTCCCGCTTCGTCGGCGGCAGCCAGCAGGTCCCGATCAAGCTCGCCGCGACCCTCGGCGACCGGGTGGTGCTGAGCGCGCCGGTGCGCTCGATCGCCAAGTCCGGCGGCGCGTACGTCGTCACGGCCGACGGCATCACCGTCAACGCGACCCGGGTCGTGGTCGCCCTGCCGCCCCCGCTGGCCGCCCGCATCACCTACGACCCGCTGCTCCCGGCCGCCCGCGACCAGCTAACCCAGCGGATGCCTATGGGCTCGATCGGCAAGGCCGTCGCCGTCTACGACACCCCGTTCTGGCGGGCCGACGGCCTCAACGGGCAGGCGGTCAGCGACTCCGGAGTGGTCCGCTCGACCTTCGACAACTCCCCGCCGGACGGCTCCTACGGCGCGCTGATGGGCTTCATCGAGGCCGACGAGATGCGGGCGCACGACGCGGCGGGCGAGGCCGACGTCAGGACCGCCGTACTGGCCGACTACGCCAACTACTTCGGGGACAAGGCCAAATCCCCCACTTCCTTCGTGCTGCAGCGCTGGGACAATGAGAGCTTCTCGCGGGGCGGCCCGGTGGCCTACGCGCCGCCCGGGGTGCTGACCGGGTACGGGGCCGCGCTGCGCGAGCCGGCGGGCGGGATCCACTGGGCCGGGACGGAGACGTCGACGTTCTGGACCGGGTTCATGGACGGGGCGGTGCGGTCGGGCGAGCGGGTGGCGAAGGAGGTGCTGGCCGCCCTCGGCTGAGAAGAAGAGCTGCTTCGGCGCTCAACTTTGCGTGCAGACCAGTTCCTGACGCAGCGTCAGTTCAGTAATCTGACACTGCGTCAGGTAATTGTGCTGTCACACAGGAGCGGGCGGAACGATGCTTGGATCAACCCACGGCACCCTCACCACCGACTCCCGCCGGGCCCGGGTCATCGCCTGCGGTGAGCAGCGTCCCGGTCCCGCCGTCCACGGCCGTACGGCCGACTCGGGCGACGCGGACGCGCTGGACGTCAGCGGACGGCCGCTGTACGCGGACGTACCGGATCTGGACAGGTTCTTCCGCCCCGAGTCCGTCGCCGTGATCGGCGCCTCGGACGCCGAGGGGCGGCCCAACACCGGCATCACCCGGCAGCTCCTCGACTGGGCCGGGCGGGTCGGGGCCCGGGTGCACCCGGTGCATCCGACCCGGCCGTCGGTCTTCGGCATCGACTGCGTGCCCTCCGTCGCCGACCTGCCCGAGCAGGTCGACCTCGCCGTGCTGCTGGTGGCCGACCCGCTGCCGGTGATCGAGGAACTGGCCGAGGCGAAGGTGCGGTTCGCCGTGGCCTTCGCCTCCGGGTTCGCCGAGACCGGCGAGGAGGGCGCGGCGGCGCAGACCCGCCTGGCGGCGGCCGTACGGCGCTCCGGGCCACGGCTGCTCGGCCCGAACACCAACCTGAACGCCTTCGAGCGGTTCCGCGACGACCTGGACGGCCCGGCGATCGCGCTGATCACCCAGTCGGGACACCAGGGCCGGCCCGTCTTCGCCGCCCAGGAACTCGGCATCCGGCTCTCGCACTGGGCGCCGACCGGCAACGAGGCCGACCTGGAGACCGCCGACTTCATCTCCTACTTCGCCGAACGCCCCGAGGTCGGCGCCATCGCCTGCTACGTCGAGGGTCTCAAGGACGGCCGCGCCTTCCTGCTCGCCGCCGACCGCGCGGCCCGCCGCCGGGTGCCGGTGGTCGCCGTGAAGGTCGGCCGCACCGAGGCCGGCGCCCGCACCGCCGCCTCCCACACCGGCAAGCTGACCGGCGCGGACGACGTGGTCGACGCGGCGCTGCGCCAGTACGGCGTGATCCGCGTCGACGGCCTCGACGAACTCCAGGACACCGCCGCCCTGCTGGCCCGGGCGCGGGCGCCGCGCGCCGACGGGGTGGTCGTCTACTCGATCTCGGGCGGCACCGGTGCGCACGTCGCCGACCTGGCCGCCGGCCTGGGACTGAAGCTGCCGGTGCTGTCCGAGGCCCGGCAGGCCGAGCTGCACCAGTGGATACCGGAGTACCTGAGCGTGGCCAACCCGGTCGACAACGGCGGGCACCCGGTGGGCGACTGGCGCGGCCGGAAGATCATCGACGCGATCCTCGCCGACCCGGAGGTCGGGGTGCTGGTCTGCCCGATCACCGGGCCCTTCCCGCCGCTCAGCGACAAGCTGGTCCGGGACCTGGTCGACGCGGCCGAGGCGAGCGACAAGCTGGTGTGCGTGGTGTGGGGCTCGCCGGTCGGCACCGAGCCCGCCTACCGCGAGGTCCTGCTCGGCTCCTCCCGGGTGGCCACCTTCCGCACGGTCGGCAACTGCCTCACCGCCGTCCGCGCCTACCTCGACCACCACCGCTTCGTGAGCGACTACCGCTCCCCCTTCGACGAGGCGCCGCGCACCCCGTCCCCCTCCTACCGCAAGGCGCTCGCGCTGATGCGGCCGGGCCGGCAGCTGAGCGAGCACGCGGCGAAGCAGCTGCTGCGCGCGTACGGCATCCGGGTGCCGCGCGAGCAGCTGGTGACCAGCGCGGCGGCGGCCGTGCGCGCGGCCGGACTGGTCGGCTACCCGGTGGTGATGAAGGCGTCCGGCGGCCAGATCGCCCACAAGACGGAGCTGGGCCTGGTGAAGATCGGCCTGACCTCGGCCAGCCAGGTGCGGGACGCGTACCGCGACCTGACGGACATCGCCCGCTACGAGGGGGTCGCCCTGGACGGCGTACTGGTCTGCCAGATGGTGGAGCGAGGCGTGGAGATGGTCGTCGGGGTCACCCACGACGACCTGTTCGGGCCGACGGTGACCGTGGGGCTCGGCGGGGTCCTGGTGGAGGTCCTGCACGACGCCGCCGTACGGGTTCCGCCGTTCGGCGAGGACCAGGCCCGGGACATGCTCGCGGAGCTGCGCGGGCGGCCCCTGCTGGACGGGGTCCGGGGCCAGCCGCCGGCCGATCTCGAAGCCCTCGTCGAGGTGATCCTCCGGGTCCAGCGGATGGCCCTGGAACTCGGCGACCAGCTCGCCGAGCTCGACATCAACCCGCTGATGGTGCTGGAGCAGGGCCAGGGCGCGGTGGCGCTGGACGCGCTGGCGGTGTGCCGCTGATGGACACCGTCCGGTACGTGACGGCGGAACGGGTGGCCCACCTCACCCTCGACCGCCCCGACGCGCTCAACGCCCTCACCCCCGACCAGCGCGACCACGTCATCCACCTCCTCGGCGAGGCCTCGGCGGACCCGGGGATCGGCGCGGTGGTCGTCACCGGCACCGGTCGCGGTTTCTGCGCGGGCGCCGACCTGCGCGGCAGCGGCGGCACGGCCGAGCGCGTGCCGGGTGACGTGGCCCGCACCATCCGGCTCGGCGCCCAGCGGCTCGTCGCCGCCGTCCTCGACTGCGAGAAGCCGGTGATCGCGGCCGTCAACGGCACCGCCGCCGGTCTGGGCGCGCACCTCGCGCTCGCCTGCGACCTGGTCCTGGCCGCCGAATCGGCGCGTTTCATCGAGGTGTTCGTGCGGCGCGGCCTGGTCCCCGACGGCGGCGGCGCCTACCTGCTCCCCCGCCTGATCGGCCCGCACCGTGCGAAGGAGCTGATGTTCTTCGGCGACGCGCTCTCCGCGCCGGAGGCCGAACGGCTCGGCCTGGTCAACCGGGTCGTACCGGACGCCGACCTGCCCAAGACGGCCCGCGACTGGGCGGCCCGCCTGGCCACCGGCCCCACCCGTGCGCTGGCTCTGACCAAGCAGCTGGTCAACGCGTCCCTGGACACCGACCGGGCGTCGGCCTTCGCCGCCGAGGCCGCGGCCCAGGAGATCAACATGACGACCCGGGACGCCCAGGACGGGGTGCGGGCCTTCGTGGAGCGCAGGAGCCCCGATTTCCAGGGCCGATGACGGCGATACCGGGCCCCTGCCCCTTCCCATCTGACGCCCCGTCACTTTCAATGAAGAGGTGATGGGACACGCAGGGGCGGCCGCGGCTGCCGTCCGCTATCTGAGGTCGGTTCCCGCGGCGGGGCCCGTGGAGGCGCTGCCGCGCCCGGAGTTGCGGTGCGTGCACGCGGACGAGCGGGCGCCGATCGAGCAGACGGAGTTCCGGCGCGTGCTCGGCACCTTCGCGACCGGGGTGACCGTGATCACCGCACCGGCCGCCGAGGGCGAGTCCGCCCCGGCCGGCTTCGCCTGCCAGTCCTTCTCCTCCCTCTCCCTCGACCCGCCCCTGGTCTGCTTCATGGTCGGCCGTACGTCGGCCACCTGGCCGCGCATCGCGCGCGCCGGCGTCTTCTGCGTCAACGTCCTCGGCGCGGGCCAGGGCGAGCTGTGCCGCGCCTTCGCGGTGAGCGGCGCGGACAAGTTCGCCGGCGTCGCCCACGACGCGGCCCCGGTCTCCGGCTCCCCCCGGCTGACCGGCGCCGCCGCCTGGATCGACTGCGCGGTCCACGCGGTCCACACGGGCGGCGACCACCTGATCGTGGTCGGCCGGGTGACCGCCCTGGGGACGGGCGAGGACCCGGACCGGGCGCCGCTGCTGTTCCACCGGGGGCGGTTCCGCTGAGCCTTCTCCCGCGTGCGACCGGCTATCCCGCCTGCCATTCCCGGGCGCTGGCCGCGTAGACCGTGCGGCGGGCCCGGTTGAGGTTGCCGAGCGGCCGGAACTCCGCCGGGGCGTGCCAGGGGTTGAAGGCAAGGGTGTCGACGTGATCGCGGACGGCCTGGCCCGCCGCGCCGAGCAGGTCCTGCGCCGGGATGGTCAGCGTGGCCACGCCGAGCCAGGGCGAGTCGCGTTCCTGCCACTGCACCGCGCCGTCCTCGATGGGGGTGAGCCGCTCGTCGACGAACTTCTGGACGTCCAGGGCGAACCGGACGGGGGCGCCGCTCAGCCCGGCCGCGAAGCGGGTCCGCAGTCCGTCGGCCGGATCCGCCGGCGGCCCGGCAGCAGGAGCCGAACCGCCGAGGGGGCTGAGGCGGAACCGTACGGGACCCGCGTCGCCCCACAGGACGGCCCCCCGGCTCCAGTACGACTCCTGCGCCAGGCCTGGTGACGGGCGGTTGGCCTTCCTCAGGTTGCCGAGGATGCGTGCGGTCTCCGACGGGCCGAACTTCAGCAGCATGCGGGGCAGCACAAGTGGCCTGGGTCCGGCGCCGATCCTGGCGATCTCGACGAACTGGGTGGCGTCGCGGGCGTGGGAGACCGGGTAGCTGGTCATGAGCAGGTCGTGCTCCCTCCCGCCGGGCAGCCTGATCTTCAGGGCCGCGCCGCGGAGATCCGGGCTGCTGTCGGCGCGGACGACGCCACTCGCGTTGGACAGCCGGACGGTCACCGGGAACCGGGCGCCGGGGGTGAAGTCGCCTGCGCACAGAGCGGCGGGGAGATCGCCCCGGAAGGCGAGTTCGGCGTTGTCCACACCGACGACGATCTTGGCGTGGAAGGTGCGGCGGGAGACCTGCGAGCCGGATTTTCGCCGGTTGGCCCGCTGGACGTCCACGATGACGGCGGCAAGGTCGTGGAAGTGTCTCTCCTCGGCCTCGGGTGAGCCTCCGTGGTAGATCTCGCGCCAGTCGGGCCGGGGGCCGGGCGGGGAGCCCGCTGTCTCTGTCACCACGCGTTGTCCTCCGCTGCGGATGGGCCGGTCATATCGGTCTCCTTGTCGTATCGGCCGGTCAGGCGAGCCGGGCGTTGTGCGTGGCGGTGTCGACGACGTCGTCCAGGCGGCCGGCGAAGACCTGCCGTGCCGCGCTCAGGGTGAACCCCGTGGCGGTCCTGGCGGGCACCCGGGCCGGGATCGCGAGCGCGTAGGGGTCGACGAGGACGTCGACGACGACCGGACCCCCGGTGTGGGCCAGCGCGGCCGCGAGCCCGTCCGCCACCTCGCCGGGGTCTTCGATGCGGATGCCCCTGGCGCCCATCGCCTCGGCGACGGCGGCGAAGTCCGGGGTCGCGAAGTCGGTCCCGTACGGCACGAAGCCGGCCTCCTGCTGCTCGATCCTGACGAACTCCAGGCCGCTGTTGTTCAGCACGATGTGCACGACCGGAAGCCGGCGCTGCACCTCGGTGAGCAGGTCGCCGAGCGCGAGCATGGTGAACCCGCCGTCGCCGCACAGCGCGATCGTCTGCCGTCCGGGGAAGGCGAGCTGCGCACCGAACGCGCCGGGCGACGCGGTGGCCATCGACGCCCACGAGAACGATCCCAGCAGCCGGCGCCGCGGCCCGTACCTGATGTGCCGGGCCGCCCAGATCACGGGGGTGCCGGTGTCCGCGAAGAACAGGGCGTCCTCGTCGGCGAGGTCGCTGAGGACGGTGGCGACGTACTCGGGCCGGATCGGCCTGATGCGCGGCCCTTTCTCCGTGTAGTGCCGCATCCTGCGGTGGAACCGTTCCGTCTCCTCCACGCAGCGGGCGAGGAAGCCGCCGTCGGACTTCGGCTCGACCAGTGGCAGGAGCGCGTCCACGGTCGCCCGCACGTCACCGGCCACGGCCAGGTCGACCGGGGCGCGCCTGCCGAGGCGCTCCGGTTCGTGGTCGACCTGGATGATCCTGGTCTTCCCGTGCGGCAGGAACTCGCTGAACGGGAAGTCGGTACCGAGCATCAGCACGACGTCCGCGTGGTGCAGTGCGTGATGGCAGCCGCCGTAGCCGAGCAGCCCGGTCATGCCGACCGCGTTCGCGTTGTCGTGCTCCAGGAACTGTTTGCCCTTGAGCGAGTAGCCGACCGGGGCGCTCAGCTTCCCGGCCAGCGCGGTCACTTCCGCATGCGCACCCTCGCAGCCGTAGCCGCCGAAGACCGCCACGGTACCGGCCTCGTTGATCAGCTCGGCCATGGCGGCGAGGTCCTCCGCCCCGGCCGGTGCACGGACCGGCCGGGGCAGCCGGATCTCGTAGCGTTCCTTCGGCGCGCTCGCCGCCGCGACGTCACCGGGCAGGGACACGACCGCGGGTCCGCCCCGGGTCACCGCTGCCGTGACCGCCGAGGTCACGACGTGGCGGAGCTGCGCGGGGTTGACCAGCCGGGACACGTACACCGCCGAGGTGGCGAAGAAGCGGTACGGGTTGAGCTCCTCGACGGTCTCGCTGTCCAGCAGGCCGGTCTCGGTGTCGCCGGCCAGGACGATGACGGGCACCCGCTCCTTGCGGGCGTCCAGCATGCCGTTGACCAGGTGTACGACCCCCGGTCCCGCCGTCCCGCAGACCACGACGGGCTGCCCCGTCAGCCGTGCCTCCGCGACGGCGGCGAAGACGCCGAACTCCTCGTTGCGCACATGCACGAAGTCGACCTGGCCGTTGCGGCGCAGCGCGTCGATCACCGGGTTGAGCGCGTCGCCCACGATCCCGTAGCAGCGTCGCACCCCGGCGCTGACCAGCATTTCCCACAGGCCGTCGGCCACTGTCCGGGACATTGCACACCTTCCGTTCTCGGAGGTCGGCCGGTCACACCGGGTCGCCGGTCGCGGAGTCGAGGACTCCGGGGCGCGGGTCCAGCGCCCAGTCGAGGGCGAAGTCGGCCACCGCCTCCCACCCGGGCTCGCCGCAGGTGAAGTGGTCACGCCCCTCGAACACGGTGTGCGCGGTGATCGCCGCCGAGTGCTTGACGTTCTTCTCGTAGTTCTGCCGCTGGACGACGGGGGGCAGGATGTGGTCGCTGCCGCCGGAGACGAACAGCAGCGGCGCCCGGTCGTCGTCGGCGAAGTCGAAGGTGGTGGCCGCGTGGCGGGTGACGGCCGCGAGACCGCCCTGGAAGAGGATGCGGGCCGGCGTCGGCACCGCGTAGCGGTCGTAGGCGCGCCGCGAGGCGTCCTCGTCCAGGGTGTTGGTGAACGCGTAGTGGAACTGCTCGGCCGTCAGCGGGACGGCCCGGTGGACGTTCGCCGGGTCCTTCAGGACCGGCAGCACCGAACGGAGCTCGGACAGGGGCATCGCGTTCACGCCCTTGACCGCTGCGCCGTCGAGCGACACCCCCGCCGCCCCGAGCCCGGCACCCACCAGCAGCTGGGCGAAGGTCCCGCCGAACGAGTGCCCCATGATGATCGGTGGAGTGTCCAACTCCTGAATGAGGCCGGTGAGATGGTCCAGCACCTCGCGGACCCCGACGCCGGCGATCGCGGAGGCGTCCTTCCGGAGCGCCGCGACCCCGGCCTCCCCGGGCTCGATCCCCGGGTAGCCGGGCGTCAGCACGGTGAATCCGCGCTCCTCGTACCGGGTCACCCAATGCTCCCAGGCGAGCGGCGTCATCCACAGGCCGTGTATCAGGACGATCGTGTCCGGGGCCGTCGTCATGCCCGCATCTCCTCCATCGCGTTACGGGTGCCGGCAGGGCGGGAATCCCGGCTGCGCCGGACCCTGCCGCCCGGCCAGCGTGGCACCTGCCTGGTTGTGCACGGGGACAAGAAGTCGGCCCGCCGTTGGGCGCCATGACGGCGCCCGGGTACAGGGGGGTTCCCCGTAACCGGCGCGGGGCCGGCCGGTGCGGTCGCGCGGCCTGGTCACGCGGAGCGAGGCGCGGTGCTCGCGCCTGTCGTCTCCGCCCGGACGACCGCCAGCCGGGCCAGCTCCCGGTGGGCATGCCGGTCGAGGTCGAGGCCGGACAGCTTCTCGATCCGGTTGATCCGGTAGAGCAAGGTGTTGCGGTGGGCCGGGAGGGCTGCCGCGGCCGCCGTCCGGTTGAAACCGTGCGCGACCAGGCACGTCAGTGTCTGCGACAGCGTTCCGGAGGGATCCTCGGCATCGAGCCGGCCCAGTACGCGCCGCATGACGCCGTCGGCGAGCTGGGGGGAGTTCGCGAGCATGACCTCCGTCAGGAAGTCGTCGAGGCGGATCCGTCCCCGGCGCCCCGCCCTGCTCCCCAGGGTGACCAGGTCGTGCAGGGTGCCGACCGTTTCCGCGAGTGCCGCGCGGCCGGTGGCCGACTCGGCGGCGAGGACCAGCGCGCTGTCGGCGAGGAAGTCCGTCCAGTCGAACCCCGGCCGGGTCAGGCCGGCCACGCGGTGCCCCTCCGCGCAGGCCAGCGCCCCCGCGGTCCGCAGACGCGCCGCCAGGCCGGCATGGGCGGCGGCCGAACCACCGTCGAGCGCCGTCACGAAAGGGCGGTACGGGCCGGCGAGATCGAAGCCCAGCCGTTCCGCGCGGTCCAGGTCCTCGACGGTCGTCGCCGACCGGGCGCAGATCCGGGCGAACAGCGCTGCCGCACGGGAGTTGCCGTCGGCGGACGGAAGCTCCCGCTGGTCGGCGAACGCCCTCCGCACGGTCGTCAGGGCGATGTCCAGGAACGCCCACGCCACGTCCAGCTGCGGCATCAGCCATACCCTGTCCTCGGCCGGGCTGAGCTCCAGCAGCGCGCTGCACACCGCGCGTGCCGCCCCGGAGCAGGCACGGAAGGCGTCCTCGGCGACGAGGCCGTGCCCGGCCGCGGCGCGCGCTGCCTCGTAGAGTTCCGACAGCATGTCCCCGACAGGTTCCTGCCCGCTCAGCAGCCAGTTCCTGATCAGTTCGACGCTGCGGCGGATCATGTCCTCCCGGGACCCGGCCCGGCAGCCATGGCCGGGTATCCGGCCGGTCGGCGCATCTGCCAGGCCGCGGGCTACCTGATGCGCCATCAGGTCGAGGTCCAGGCCGTGGAGTACGCTGCGCAGCCGACCGGCCGCCGCGGAGCAGGCGTCGGCGCGGGGCATGGCGTATATGCGCGTCACCTTCCGGAGGGCTCGATGCGGTCCGGCGTGCCCCGGCTCGTGTGGCGGCCTGTGCGGCCGGAGGCTGCGTTCACCGTCGGCCCCGGTGATCAGCGGCCTTGTCCACGCCGCGGGCGTGCGTCGGGCGGCGGGAGCAGGAAGCGCCACGCGTTCAGCACCCCGCTGACGAACGCCACGGCGGAGGCCGGCAGCAGCAGGTAGAGGCCGGCGTCGTGGCCGAAGGCCAGCAGGACCCCGGCCGCCACGAACAGCAGCATGACGACCACGTTGGTGTCCCGGCGGTCGAAGATGTCGGTCAGCCGCCCGTCGTCGACGGCCGACCCGCGCTTGTTCCGCCCGATGGCCAGCAGGCTCAGGCTGGCGCCGATCCCCATGACGATGAGCTCGGCGCCCAGCACCCGGTCGGGCTGGCCGGGCACGAGCAGGACGGTCGCCATGAGCAGCGGCGCGATGAACAGCACCAGGGTCTGCGCCGCGCCCGCCCGCAGGCCCGGGTGCCGGGCGATCCGGCGGGCGTCCACGGACACCGCGACGAACAGCAGCCCGGTGAGGGCGGCGCTGGCTCCTCCGGTCATCACGGCGAAGCTCTCCCAGTCGGCGGAGACGCTCATACGCCGTGCACCCCGGGCAGCGACGGCCGGCCCCAGGCCCGGAGCCGGGTCCGGGGCCGGTGGGCCGCCGGCGGCCGGGCGCCACGCGAAGCGGCTTCCCGGACACGTCCGGGGGGCGTCCCGGCCGGCAGCCGCCGGAGAGTCGCCTCCGGAGTCCCGACCGGCCTCCGGCGCGGATCAAGCTCGGACACAGGCTCCCCCTCCCGTACTGGTGTTCTGCCGTCATTGAACGCCCTGACGCCTTGTGCCCGGGCACGAATCCGCGCCCGGTTTTTGGAAAACCGCCCACCGGGAGCGCCGATAACTTCGCCGCATGCACAAGAGCCCCCTGGCCCGCCTGGGCCGTTCCTGGACATGGCACCTGCTCTTCGGGCTGGTCTCGATCGGCTCCGGCGTCGTCGCCGTGGCCTGGCCCGGTCCGACACTGGTCGTGCTCGCGGTCGTCTTCGGCGTACAGCTGGTCGCCACCGGGGTGTTCCGCCTGGTGGGATCGGTGAGCCTGGGCGCAGGGGACACCGCCCGCGCCCTGACGGGAGTTCTCGGCGTGGTCAGTCTGCTGCTCGGGCTGTACAGCCTGCGGCACGTGCTGATCACGGTGCTCGCGCTCGGGCTGCTGCTCGGCATCTACTGGATGGTCGACGGTTTCACGGCCGTGTTCGTGGCGCTGGACCGTCCCGGTCTGCCCGGACGCGGCTGGAACGTCTTCATCGGCCTGCTCGGTGTCCTCGCCGGCCTGATGCTGCTGACCTGGCCGCAGCTGTCGCTGCTGACGCTGGCGTTCCTGGCCGGCCTCTGGATGATCATGCTCGGCGCCATGCAGCTGGGCCTGGCCCGCCGGCTGCGGGACACCGTGCGGACGGCCTAGGGGCTGTCGGGGCCGGCCGACCCCAGGTCCGTGCCGAGCGCCTCCCAGGTGACCGCGAGCAGGACGAGGGTGCGGTCCCGCTGATCCCTGAGAGACAGGCCGGTCAGCTTCTCGATCCGGCCCACCCGGTACAGCAGCGTGTTGCGGTGCACCGGCAGCGCGGCCGCGGCCGCCGTGCTGTCGAAGCCGTGGGCGGCGAGGCAGCGCAGGGTGGCCGCCAGGTCCACGGCGTCGGCACGCTCCAGCGGCCCGAAGACCCGCCGGACCATCCGGTCGGCGATCTCCGGGGCGTCGGCGAGCAGCAGTTCGGGCAGGTGGTCGTCGGCGCGCACCCGGCCCCGGCGCCCGGACCTGGCCCCGATGGCGATCAGTGCACGCAGCCCGTCGGCCGCCGCTCCGAGCCGGCCGCGGGCCAGCGGCTCGTCCTCGGCCAGCAGCAGCCGCGGGTCTTCGAGGAACACCGTCCAGCCGAATCCGGGCGGTGTCAGCCCGGTGACCCGGAGCCCCTCGGTGAAGGCCAGCGCCCCCGCCGCACGCAGCCGGAACGCGAGATCGGCGTGCGCGGCAACCGATGCCCCGGCGAGCCGCGCGGTGAACGGCCGGTACGGCTCCACCAGGTCGAAGCCGAGCCGGGCGGCCCGGTCCCGGTCCTCGATCGTGACGGGCAGCTGGGCGCACAGCCGGTCGAACAGGGTACGGGCGCGCCGGTCACCGGCCGTGGACGGCGCGTCCTCCTGGTCCGCGTAGGCCCGTGCGAACACCTCCACGACCAGGTCGAGGTAGTCCTCCAGACAGCCCCAGACGGTCTCCGAACGAGCGAGCAGCAGCGCCCGGTCGTCGTCCGTCGCCAGATCCAGCAGCGCCTCCCAGAACATGCGCGCGCCGCGGCGGTAGACCAGGATGCTGTCCTCGATCGGCTGCCCGGATATCGCGCGGGCGCGCAGGAACTCGTGCAGCTCGGACCGGAGGTAGTCGTCCGGCGGCGAGCCGTTGACCAGCCAGCGCAGGACGAGGTCGACGTTCCAGCGCACCACCGCGGCCCGGTCCACCGGCCACTGGAAGTCGGTGTAGGCGGGGAGCCGACCGAAACCGGCCTCCATCCTGCGCACCACGACGCCCACGTCGAAGCGCTGAAGAACACCCCGCAGGTCACCGTCGGCGCTGCCCGCGCCGGCTGGGCGATGCACGTTCACCCGACGATCCTTCCACACGGCGCCGGGCTCCCGCCCCGCCACCGGAGCGCGGGACGGGACCGGAGCGCCACGCGGGGCCGGCGAAGTCCGCTGCGGTTCGCAACGCGCCCCGAAGGGGCGCCGGGGTTCCCCCCCTCGACCAGCCACGACGGCGCCGCAGACGGCAGACGGCGCATCCATCGCAGCACTTCCGGCGGAGCGCCTGGCCTAGGCCACCACGGCGCCGAGTCCGCCCACGGGGGCCACCGGCCGTCGCCGGATCACCAGGGCCATCAGGGCCGCCGCCGCGCACAGGGCGCCGGAGGCGTACCAGACCATGTCGTAGGTGCCGAAGACGTCGCGGGCGACGCCGCCGAGGTAGGCGACGAGGGCCGCGCCGACCTGGTGGGAGGCGAGGACCCAGCCGAAGACGATGGCGCTGTCCTCGCCGTACTGCTCCCGGCACAGGGCCAGGGTGGGCGGGACGGTGGCGACCCAGTCGAGGCCGTAGAAGATGATGAAGAAGACCATCGAGGGGTGGACCGCCGGGCCCAGCAGCATCGGCAGGAAGAGCAGGGAGACGCCGCGCAGGGCGTAGTAGACGGCGAGCAGGCGGCGCGGTTCGAAGCGGTCGGTGAACCAGCCGGAGGCGATCGTGCCGACGACGTCGAACACGCCGATGACCGCGAGCAGCGAGGCCGCCGTGGTGACCGGCAGGCCGTGGTCGTGGGCGGCGGGCACGAAGTGGGTCTGGATCAGGCCGTTGGTGGACGCCCCGCAGATCGCGAAGGTGCCGGCGAGCAGCCAGAAGGGGCCGGTGCGGACGGCGGAGGACAGCACGCCGAGGGTCCTGCGGGCCGCCCCGGTGACCGGTGCCGGCTTCGGTACGAACTCGGTGGCGCCGTACGGCTTCTGGCCCACGTCGGCCGGGTGGTCGCGCAGCAGCAGCCAGACGAAGGGCACGACCGCGAGTGCGGCGAGGGCGACGGTGACGGCGGCGGGGCGCCAGTCGTGCGTCTCGACCATCCAGGACAGCAGCGGCAGGAAGATCAGCTGTCCCGAGGCGGAGGCGGCGGTCAGGATGCCGCTGACCAGGCCGCGCCGGGTGGTGAACCAGCGGTTGGTGACCGTGGCCGCGAAGGCGAGGGCCATGGAGCCGGAGCCGAGGCCGACCAGCAGGCCCCAGCAGAGCATCAGCTGCCAGGCCGCCGTCATCCACACGGTCAGGCCCGAGCCGATCGCGATGACGGTCAGGGCGACGGCCACCACCCGCCGTATGCCGAAACGGTCCATCAGGGCGGCCGCGAAGGGCGCGGTGAGCCCGTACAGCGCGAGGTTGACGGAGACGGCCGCGCCGATGGTGCCGCGCGACCAGCCGAACTCCGCGTGCAGGGGGTCGATGAGCAGGCCGGGCAGGGAGCGGAAGGCGGCCGCGCCGATGATCGTGACGAAGGTGACGGCGGCGACGAACCAGGCGCGGTGGATGCGCGGCGAGCGGGTCGGCTTCGCGTCCTGACGGGCTGCTGCGGCTTCGGTTGTCTGGGTCACGCCACAAATATCCGGCCGGCGGGTTCACTCCATCGAGTGGCCCGGAGGACAGTATTCGCTAGGATCGGGCCATGAGCAGTGACCCCGGCTTCCGCCCGCACCGCGTCGTCGTCCTCGCCCTCGACGGCCTGCTCCCCTTCGAGCTGGGCATCCCGCACCGCATCTTCGGCCGTCCCAAGGACGCCCGGGGCCGCCATCTGTACGAGGTCGTGACCTGCTCGGTCCGCCCGCCCGGCCCGGTCGAGACCGACGCCGACTTCGCGATCCACGTGCCCAACGGCCCCGAGACGCTGGCCACCGCCGACACGGTGATCATCCCGGCGTCGTACGAGCTGGGCCCGGTCTTCGAGAAGGGCGTCCTCACCCCCGAGCTGGCCGCCGCCCTCGCCCACATCCGCCCCGGCACCCGGCTCGCCTCCATCTGCACCGGCGTCTACGTCCTGGCCGCCGCCGGCTACCTCGACGGCCGTCCGGCGACCACGCACTGGGCCGAGGCGGACCATCTCCAGCAGCTGTTCCCGCAGCTGGAGGTGGACGCGGACGTCCTCTTCATCGACGACGGCGACATCCTCACCTCCGCCGGGGTGGCCGCCGGCATCGACCTGTGCCTGCACATGGTCCGACGCGACCACGGCACGGCCGTCGCCAACGAGGTGGCCCGCCGTACGGTCGTCCCCCCGCACCGGGACGGCGGCCAGGCCCAGTACATCCACCGCCCGGTCCCCGACCCCCAGGTCGCCACCACCACCGCAGCCCGCGCCTGGGCCCTCGGCCGCCTCCACGAGCCCATCCAGCTGCGCGACATGGCCGAGCAGGAGGCCATGTCGGTACGGACCTTCACCCGCCGCTTCCGCGAGGAGACCGGCGTCAGCCCCGGTCAGTGGCTCACCCGGCAGCGCGTCGAACGCGCCCGCCACCTCCTGGAGTCCAGCGGCCTCTCCGTCGACCAGGTGGCCCGCGACGCCGGCTTCGGCACCGCCCAGTCGATGCGCCAGCACCTACAGGCAGCGCTCGGCGTCACCCCGACCGCCTATCGCCGTACCTTCCGCACCGGGACGGGCGACCCCGGCAGCCCCGACAGCCCCGGCGTCGTCGGCGCCCCGGGCTGACCTCCGAGCCCGCCGCGCCTCGCCCCACCAGCCGACCGCGCTGAGCACCAGCGTCACGCCGACCCCGGCCAGCACGGCCGTGGACGGCGCCACCACCCGCAGCAGCGCCCCGGCGAGGGAGCCGGTCACCGCGTAACCGGCGCCGGCAGCCGCGTACATGACCGCGTACCCGGCGGCCAGGGCACTCGGCGGGAGCACCTCGCGCAGCGACAGGTTGCGGGTGAGCATCGCGGCCGACTGGAACATGCCGCCGAGGACGAGCACGGCCGCGATCCCCGCGGCGCGCGGTACGAGCGCCGCGATCGTCACGCAGAACGCCGTGCCGGCCATCAGCAGCACACTGCGGGTGCGCAGCCGTCCCGGCCAGGCGCGCAGGCCGTGCAGGAACGCGCCGAGCCCGCCGCCGACCGCCATCCCGGTCAGCAGCGGACCCGACCAGCCGACGTCGATTCCGCGCTGTTCGAGCAGGGCGGGCAGCACGAGTTCGGACAGCCCGAGCAGGGTCAGGCTGGCCGCGCCCGTGACGTACACCGGCCAGGCGCCGGCCAGCACGCGCACGAGGGGCGCGGCCGTCCGCCCGGCCGTGCCCCAGGCCGGCGGAAGGAGCCACAGCCCGGCCGCCGACGCGGCCATGAGGGCGGCGGCGAGCCGCAGCGGGGCGGCGGGGGCGGCACCGAGGGCCAGGCCGGCCACCGCGGCCGGGGAGACGGCCCACACGGCGGACGTCAGCATCGACTCGACGGACAGTGCCTGCGCCGCCGCGTGCTCCGGGACCAGCGCGGTGAGCAGCGTGCGCAGGCCCCCGGTGGCGGCGGCCGGCGCGGCACCGGCGACCCACGCGAAGGCGGCGAGGACGGCCGGCGGCGGGTCCGGGAAGCCACCGAGCCCCGCGAACCCGGCGGCCCCGACCGCGAGCCCCACGGCCAGCTGCACCCGCACCCGCTCCGGACGCAGCCGCATTCCGAGCACGGGCGCCCCCACGATCTCGCCGACCACATAGGCCGCCGCGAGCAGCGCGCCCAGCGAGTAGCCGCCGGCCCGCTCCCGCACCAGGAAAACCAGGGCCAACGGCGCCATGGCGACCGGCATCCGGGCCCCCACGGCGGTCCCGGCCCAGACCAGGACCTGCTTGGACGCGACGTCACGGTAGGTCATGGGACGACGGTAGGGGGCGGGACCGACAACGCCGAGAGGTTTTCCCCGGGCTGTGGAGAACCCCGTGCGCGCTCACCGGAAGGTGAGCACCCCCCGGGCCACCCGCCCCGCCTCCGCGTCCGCCCACACCTTCTCGAAGTCCTCGACCGGGTACGTCTCGGTCACCAGCTCGTCGAGCAGCAGGCTTCCTTGGCGGTACAGGCCGGCGTAGAGGGCGATGTCGTGCTGCGGGCGCGAGGAGCCGTACCGGCAGCCCAGGATGGACTTGTCGAGGAACATCGAGGCGACGACGAAGGACGCCTCGGCGGTGGCGGCGGGCGTGCCGAGGAGGACGGCCTGGCCGTGGCGGTCGAGGAGGTCGACGGCCTGCCGGACCAGCTCGACCCTGCCGACGCACTCGAAGGCGTGGTCCACCCCGGTCGGCAGCAGGTCCTTCACCGCCTCCGTCGAGGTCAGGAAGTCGGTCGCGCCGAACTGCCGGGCCACCTCCTCCTTGGCCGGGTTGGCGTCCACGGCCACGATCCGCAACGCGCCCGCGATCCGCGCGCCCTGGATGACGTTCAGGCCGATCCCGCCGGTGCCGATGACCAGCACGGTGTCGCCGCGGTCGACCCGGGCACGGTTCAGGACGGCGCCCACACCGGTCAGCACCCCGCACCCGATGAGGGCGGCCGACGTCAGGGGGATGTCCTTCGGGATCCGTACCGCCTGCACGGCCTTGACGACCGTCCGTTCCGCGAAGGCCGAGTTGCACGCGAACTGGTACACGGGCCGGCCGCCACGCGTGAACGGCTTCTGCGGGCGCCCTATCGCCTTGCGGCACATGGTGGGCCGGCCCCGGTCGCAGTCGGCGCAGGCACCGCAGTTGGCGAGCGTGGACAGGGCGACGTGGTCCCCCGGCGCCACATGGGTGACGCCCACACCCACGGCCTCCACCACGCCGGCACCCTCATGGCCCAGCACCACAGGAACGGGGAAGGGTATGGTCCCGTCCACCACCGACAGATCGCTGTGGCAGAGCCCGGCCGCCGACACCGCGACCAGCACCTCACCGGGCCCCGGCTCCCGCACCTCCAGATCGTCGACTACCTGCACCTGCTTGCCGTCGAACACGACCCCACGCATCACGACTCGCCCCCCTTCGGTTCCCTCGGCAGACCGAGCACCCGCTCGGCGATGATGGTGCGCTGGACCTGGTCCGAGCCGCCGTAGACGGTGTCGGCCCGGGAGAAGAGGAACAGGTGCTGGGCGGCGTCCAGTTCGTACGGTGCGGCGGCCGACCAGCCGGCCGGGCCGACGCTCGCGGCCGCGCCCCGCACCAGCACCGCGAGTTCGCCGAGCCGCTGGTGCCAGCCGCCCCACAGCAGCTTGGCCACACTGGGCGCGCCGGGCTCAGCGGCCGAGTTCCCCAGCGTCCGCAGGGCGTTCCACCGCATCACCCGCAGCTCGGCCCACTGCCGCACCAGCCGATCCCGTACGACGGGATCGTCGGCGGCCCCGTTCTCCACGGCGTCCCGCACCACCCGCCCCAACTCCTGTGCGAACCCGATCTGCTGGGCGAGCGTGGACACCCCGCGCTCGAACCCGAGCAGGCTCATCGCGACGCGCCACCCGTTGCCCTCGCCTCCGACGACGTGCTCCACGCGCGCGTGCGCGCCGTCGAAGAAGACCTCGTTGAAGTCGCTGGTGCCGGTCATCTGCCGGATCGGGCGGACCTCGACGCGGCCCGGCTGGTCCATGGGCACGAGCAGGAAGCTCAGCCCGTGATGGCGCCGCGAGCCCGCCTCGGACCGTGCCAGCACGAAACACCAGTCGGCCTCGTGCGCGAGCGAGGTCCAGATCTTCTGCCCGGTGATGCGGTAGCCGTCCCCCTCCCGCACCGCCACGGTCCGCACCCCGGCGAGATCGGAGCCCGCGCCGGGTTCGCTGTATCCCTGGCACCACAGCTCCTCCCCGGCGGCGACGGCCGGCAGAAAGCGCGCCTTCTGCTCACTGCTGCCGTGCGCGATGAGCGTCGGGGCGAGCAGGTTCTCCCCGATGTGCCCGGAGCGGGGCGGCGCGGCCGACCGCGCGTATTCCTCGGCCCAGGCGACCTGCTGAGTGAGCGTCGCGGTCCGGTTCCCGTACCCGCCCTCCGCCCACCCCAGCCCGATCCACCCGTCGGCCCCGAGGGTGCGCTCCCAACTACGCCGGTCCACCCCGGACTCGGCATGCGCACCCAGCCAGGTCCGGACTTCACTGCGAAACACCTCGTCCTCCGGCACTGCGCCGAAATCCACGGTGACCTCCAGAGATGCGTGGGGACTACGGCCCGTACGAAAACCGCCGGTGACCACCGCGGTGGCTGATCGCCGTCGCGGCGGAGAAAGGAAGGGTGCCGACGGGATGTGGGCACTGATGACCTGGCGGACCGGGACTGCGAACGCAGGCGTGGACAGCCGCCCCAGGGGCGCGGGGAACTGCGCGAACACCCCCCGCGGCGCCGCACCCGCGCACCCACCGCACACCCCCACAGGGGCGCGGGGAACTGCGCGAACAGCCGCGACGGCGCCGCACCCGCACACGTGCCGCACCCCCTGCCCACTAGGCGTTCGGCCGGCTTCCCGTTCGCGCGGCCGCCTCCATCGCCGCCAGTCGTGCCAGCATCGGCATCGGATCCGTGCCCACGCTCCCGGGCAGCGCCTCCGCGATCCGTTCCGGGGTCCAGGAGCCCCCGTCGGCGTACGCGGCCCGCAGCTCCCTCGGCTGGGCCCACACCGCGATCTTCGGTCCGGCGACCGTGTAGACCTGCCCGGTGACCCCCGCGTCCCGCGCCGCGTCGGACAGCAGGTAGACCACGAACGCGGCCACGTCCTCCGGCTCGCCGATCTCGGCCAGTTCCATCGGCACGCCCGCCGACATCCGGGTCCGGGCCACCGGCGCCACCGCGTTCGCGGTCACCCCGTACTTGTGCAGGCCGAGCGCCGCGCTCCGCACGAGCGAGATGATCCCGCCCTTCGCCGCGCTGTAGTTGGCCTGCGAGACCGAGCCCTGGTGGTTGCCGCTGGTGAATCCGATCAGCGTGCCGGCGCGCTGCCCCCGCATCACCGCCGACGCCGCCCGGAACACCGTGAACGTGCCCTTGAGGTGGGTGGCGACCACCGGGTCCCACTCCTCCTCGGCCATGTTGAACAGCATCCGCTCGCGCAGGATCCCCGCCACGCACACGACCCCGTCGAGCCGGCCGTACGACGACAGCGCCGTGTCCACCACCCGCTGCCCGCCGGCCATCGTGGAGATGTCGTCGGCCACCGCGACCGCGTCCCCGCCCGCCGCCTCGATCTCCTTGACGACGGCCTCGGCGACCTCGCTGGTGGGCGAGGCGCCGTCGACCGAGACGCCGTAGTCGTTCACGACGACCTTCGCCCCCTCGGCCGCCGCCGCCAGCGCCACCGCCCGTCCGATACCGCGCCCCGCACCCGTCACGGCGACGACCTTGCCTGCCAAGAAGTTCCCCACGCCCGGCCCCTTCCCGCGGTTTCTGACGGACCGTTAGATTTTATGGCGCGTCGGATGTGCGGACACAAGCCCCGGGGAGGACCCAGATGCCAGCGCCGTCATCTCATCCCGCGTTCCACGACATCGCCAAGCGCGTCAACAACTGGGGGCGCTGGGGCGCCGACGACGAGATCGGCACGCTGAACCTGATCACCGACGAGGTGGTGCGGGAGGCGGCGGCGACGGTCCGGACCGGGCGGCGCGTCCCGCTCGCCCTGCCGCTCCAGCAGGACGGCGTGCAGACCGGGATGATCCCCGGGCGGGTCAACCCGCTGCACGCCATGGTGCAGATCAACCAGGAACTGTTCGGCCCGGGGACCGTCGCGTGCAGCGACGACGCCGTGACCATGGGACTGCAGGCCGGCACCCACTGGGACGCGCTCACCCACGTCTCGCACTCGGGCAAGCTGTACAACGGCCGCCCGGCGCACACCGTGACCGCACACGGCGGTGCGGAGTTCAGCGGGATCTCGACGGCGCGGCACATCGTCTCGCGCGGGGTGCTGCTGGACGTGGCACACGCGCGTGGCGTGGACCGGCTGGCGGGCGGCCACGCGGTCACCCCGGACGACCTCGACGCCGCCGAGGAGTTCGCCGGGACGACCGTGCGCGGCGGCGACATCGTGCTCGTCCGGACCGGACAGGTGCAGGTGTACCTCGCGGGGGACAAGCACGCGTACGGCTATCCGTCGCCGGGCCTCTCGGTGCACGCCCCGGAGTGGTTCCACGCGCGCGACGTGGCCGCCGTCGCGAACGACACCCTGACGTTCGAGATCTTCCCGCCCGAGATCGAGGACCTGTGGCTGCCCGTGCACGCCCTGGACCTGGTCGAGATGGGGATGCTGCAGGGGCAGAACTGGAACCTCGAAGAGTTGTCCACAGCCTGTGGAGAAACCGGCCGGTACGCGTTCCTGCTGTCGGCGATGCCCGAGCCGTTCGTCGGGGCGACGGGCACTCCGGTCGCCCCCGTGGCCGTCCTCTGAACGGCACCCGTCCGGAAGCCGGTGTCACGCCCGACGGGGCGTGACACCGGCCCTCCCCCATTCCCCCCTGAATCCGGACGGCTGCGCGCACCGGCCCGCCCCGAGCCCGGTCCCGCGCGCCGCCGTCCGGCTCGACCCACACTCGGCGAGGACATCCGTCACCCAGACCCTCGCCGTCCCCTCGCGGCGAATCGCAGACCTCAAGCGTGAGCAAACCGTCACAAGGCGTCAACACCCGTACGGGGTTTTACGACTTATGCCCCGGTTCGCGATGGGCGCGCACGGATGCAAACCCCGGCGCATGGCCGCACACCGGGATCACACCGCCTCGAAGGCCAGCCCTTCGTACGAGGCCAGACC
This sequence comes from Streptomyces sp. NPDC013157, assembly GCF_042899865.1. Taxonomy (NCBI): domain Bacteria; kingdom Bacillati; phylum Actinomycetota; class Actinomycetes; order Kitasatosporales; family Streptomycetaceae; genus Streptomyces; species Streptomyces sp. NPDC013157. The sequence goes on from NZ_JBIBAK010000009.1 coordinate 107,625, forward strand.
GCCGCCGTACGCCACCGCCGCGCCCTGCCGGGTTTCCGAACAGCGGTCGAGTTCGCACCAGATGCGCTTGCCGGCGCCTTCGGGGCTCCAGCCCCAGCGGTCGGCGAGCCCGTCGACGAGGGCGAGACCCCGGCCGCCGGTCGCGTCGCCGTCGGCGCACCGCGGCACGGGCGCACGGTCGCTGGCGTCGGCGACCTCCAGCCGCACGGTGACCGACTCGTCGGCGCCCCCGCGGTCCGCACCCGGCAGCGAGAGCCGCAGCACGGCCGGACAGCCGGTGTGCACCACGGCGTTGGTGACCAGCTCGGAGACGAGCAGGATCAGCGTCTCGGCCAGCGGCTCGTCCGCCGCTATACCGGACCCGGCGAGGCGCGAGCGGGCCCACCTTCTGGCCCGCCCGACCTCCGTGGGGTCAGGCCGGATCTCCAGCTGCACTTGAAGCACCTGCACCGCTCACACCATCCGAACCGGCGGACACATGAACCCGCACCGAGCGAGCGCCGCGACGAGTGCCGCGACGACAAGGACGGCGAGGGCCACGATCGTAGCCATTTTCTGCATGGCCAGAACAACGGCCAGAGCAAGGGTCACGGAACGTGATTCCCTTACGAGACAGCATGGTTGACGTACAGTCACCCCAACAAGCGCTTCGGGCATATTCCAGCGCGAAGGAGTACGCCCACGGCATACTGTGCGACGCTCGCGGCGGGGAGTCGAACAGGCGGGGGCGCAAGCCCTTACCGCCCTGCGAGTGGCGGTGCGCACCCCGAGCGGCGGGGCCGCTTCGACGGCTCCGCCGGCATGGCTCGTCCTCGGAACCACTCGCATCCCACAGAAGGTACCCGAGGGGACAGCCGACTCCAGGCCGTGACGAGTCACGCGTTGGACACAACCCGGTATCAACGCTCAGTGATTCCGGTATGCCACAATCCGCGACATCCGGGTCGCTCGAACCCATGATTCCGCAGGCCAGGGCCGTTTCGAACGCTCAACCGAGCAACTCCGCGGCGAGCAATTCCTCACTCTCCGTATTCACTCCACCACGCTGCGCCCGTACCCATGTCCGTTTCAGATGCAGATGCACCTCCGACTCCCACGTGAAGCCCATCCCGCCGTGCACCTGGAGGCAGTCCCGGGCGCCGCGCACGGCGGCCTCGTCGGCGAGCAGCCGGGCCGCCGCGATGTCCACGGGGTCGGAGGTGACGGCGGCGGCGTAGACGGCCGCCCGCGCGGTCTCGGCGCGCACCAGCATCTCGGCGCACAGGTGCTTGACCGCCTGGAACGCCCCGACGGGCCGGCCGAACTGCACGCGCGTGCGGGCATGTTGCACGGACAGCTCGCACACGCGCGTGGCCGTGCCGAGCTGCTCGGCGGCGGTGAGCAGCACGGCGACCGGGTCGGGGGCCCCCGAGGCCGGTCCCGGGACCCGGTGCAGGGGCGTCAACGGGTCAACCGAGCGCACGGGTACGGCCCCCGACGCGTCCCCCGTCACGGCGTCCGCGTCGGCCAGCCACTCCACCAGGCCGCCGTCCACGCGGGCCACCACGGCCTCCCCGGCGGCCGCACCGGGCACGTCGGCCGCCGCGAGGTGGGTGGCCACCAGCGGTCCCGGCAGCAGCGCCCGCCCCGCCTCCTCGAACACCAACACGGCCTCGGGCAGCCCGAGTCCGACCCCGCCGTCGGCCTCCGGCAGCCGCAGCGCGAAGAACCCGGCGGCCCCCAGCTCCCGCCACAGGCCCCGGTCGAGACACCCGGGTCCGTCGGCGGCCGCCCGCAGCGCCGCGCCGTCGAACCGGCGCCCGAGCAGCTCCCGCATGCCCTCCCGCACCGCCTCCTGATCACGGGTCAGTCGAAAGCGCACGTCCGTTCACCGCCCCTTCGGCAGCCCGAGGATCCGCTCGGCCACGATGTTCCGCTGGATCTGCGAGGTCCCGGCCGCGATGGTGTACGAGAGCGAGGAGAGCCGGTCGAGGACCCACGCCCGGTCCAGGTCGAGCGCGTCGGGGCCGAGCACGGCGGCCGCCGCGTCGTACAGCTCCTGCCGCGCGTGCGAGTAGCGCAGCTTGAAGACCGAGCCGCCGACGCCCGGCACGCCCCTGCCCTCCGCCTCGCTGACGTTCCACTGGGTGAGCCGCCACAGCGCCCGGAACTCGGCGTTCAGGCGGCCGAGGCGACGGCGCAGTTCCGAGTCGTCCCAGGTGCCGTTCTCGCGCGCCACGCGTGCGAGGTCGCCCAGGACCCGGCGGCAGGCGACGACCTCGCCGACGAAGGCGGTGCCGCGCTCGAAGGAGAGGGTCACCATGGTGACGCGCCAGCCGTCGTTCTCGGCGCCCACCCGGTTGGCCGCGGGCACCCGCACCTCGTCGAGGAACACCTCGGCGAACTCGGCGGACCCGGCGAGCGTGCGCAGCGGCCGCACGGTGATGCCCGGCGCGTCCATGGGCATGGCCAGCCAGGTGATGCCCCGGTGCCTGGGCGCCTCCGGGTCCGTGCGCACCAGCAGTTCGCACCAGTCGGCGACCTCCGCGTGCGAGGTCCAGATCTTGGAACCGCTCACCACGTAGTCGTCGCCGTCGCGCCACGCGCGCGTGCGCAGCGCCGCCAGGTCGGAGCCGGCGTCCGGTTCGCTGAAGCCCTGGCACCACACCTCGTCGCCGCGCAGGATCGGCGCCAGCCAGCGGGCCCGCTGCGCCGCGGTGCCCTCGGCGGCGATGGTGGGGCCCGCGTGCAGCAGACCGACGAAGTTGGCGCCCACATAGGGCGCGCCGGCCTTCTCGGTCTCCTCCAGGAAGATCAGCCGGGTGGTCGGGGAGGCGTCCCAGTGGACGTCGGCGTACCCGGCGTCGTAGAGCGTGCGCTGCCAGCCGAGGTCGTAGGCGCGGCGGCCCGGCCAGTCCTCGGGTCGCGGCTTCGGCGGGAGGCCGGGCAGCGCCTTGGCGAGCCACTCCCGCAGCCGCGCCCGGAAGTCCTCCTCCTCGGGCGTGTACGACAGGTCCACCGGCAGACACCCCCACGGAGCTGATGGTGCGTCAGACTGCGTCAGACATCGCAGGCTAGCCCCGCGCCCCTGGACCGACAAGGCAGCAGGACCTACGATCTGACGACTCGTCAGCTACAGGATTCCGCTGGGCAGGGGGACGCCATGAACGCCGCCGCACACGAGTTGAGTACCTCCCGCACCCTCTGGGACCTGGTCGCCCGCCGTGCCGGACTCACTCCCGACCGGCCGGTGTTCCTCCAGGGCGACCGCGCCCTCTCCTTCGGCGGGCTGCGCGCGCGTGCCGAGCGCGTCGCGGCCGGGCTCCACGGCATGGGCGTGCGCCCCGGCACGGTGGTCGCCTGGCAGCTGCCGACCCGGATCGAGACGGCCGTGCTGTCCTTCGCGCTGGCCAGGCTCGGCGCCGTGCAGTCGCCCGTCATCCCCTTCTACCGGGACCGCGAGGTCGGCTTCGCGCTGCGCGAGTCCAGGGCCGAGTTCTTCGCGGTACCGGGCGTGTGGCGCGGCTTCGACCACACGGAGATGGCGCGGCGGCTGGGCGCGAAGGGGATCTTCGAGGCGTACGACGACCTGCCCGACGGCGATCCGGCCGTGCTGCCCGCCCCGCCCGCCGAGGGCACCTCCGTCCGGTGGATCTACTGGACCTCGGGAACCACCTCCGACCCCAAGGGCGTTCTGCACACGGACCGTTCGCTCATCGCGGGCGGTTCGTGTCTCGCGCACGCGCTGCGGCTCACCGCGGACGACGTGGGCTCCATGGCGTTCCCGTACGCGCACATCGCCGGCCCCGACTACACGGTGATGCTGCTGCTGTACGGCTTCCCGGCGGTGATGTTCGAGCAGTTCGCGCTGCCGGACGCACTGCCGGAGTACCGCAGGCACGGGGTGACGGTGGCGGGCGGGTCGACGGCGTTCTACGCGATGTTCCTGGCCGAGCAGCGCAAGCAGCCGGGGGTGCCGGTGATCCCCTCGCTGCGGCTGCTGGCCGGCGGCGGGGCGCCCAAGCCGCCGGAGGTCTACCACGCGGTGGTGCGCGAGATGGGCGTGCAGCTGACGCACGGGTACGGCATGACCGAGGTGCCGATGATCACGATGGGGGCGCCGGACGACACCGCGGAGAACCTGGCGACGACCGAGGGGAAGCCGCCCGAGGGCATGGAGATACGGATCGCGGAGGGCGGCGAGGTGTGGCTGCGCGGCGAGGCGGTGTGCCAGGGGTACCTGGATCCGGCGCAGTCCGCCGCGGCCTTCGACGAGGAGGGCTTCCTGCGCACCGGCGACCTGGGCCGGGTGACCGGGACCGGCCATCTCGTCCTCACCGGGCGGCTCAAGGACGTGATCATCCGCAAGGGCGAGAACATCTCGGCGAAGGAGATCGAGGACCTGCTCGCCGCACACCCGGTGGTGGCCGACGCGGCGGTGGTCGGACTGCCGGACGCGGAGCGCGGGGAACTGGTCTGCGCGGTGGTCGAACAGCGGCCGGGCACGGTCGCGCTGACCCTCCCGGAGGCGGTGTCGTACCTGCGCGCGGAAGGGTTGTCGGTGCACAAGCTGCCGGAGCGCCTGGAGGTGGTGGACGCCCTGCCGCGCAACGAGACGCTGCGCAAGGTGCTCAAGTACAAGCTGCGCGAACGGTTCTCCGAGGTTCCCGCTCCGGCCCCCGGGAGCGCTACTCGGGGATCGTGAAGTAGCGGGCGAACGCGGGGACGATCTCGGCCTCCGCCACGTTGCCGTCGCCGTCGGTGTCGAGGCCCGACGCGATCGCCTGCGCGAGGTCCGGGGCGACCCCGAGGACGCGCAGCACGCGCGCGGTGTCGGCGACGGTCGCCGCGCCGGTGCCCGCGTCGTCCGCGAGGGCCAGGGCCGCGTGCAGGAAGGGGCGGGCGATCTCGCCGAACCGCTCGGGGTTGTCGTGCAGCCGCTTGACCGCGCCGCTCACGAACTCCTGGCGGGTGATGCGCTGGTCGCCGTCCCGGTCCGCCATGCCGGCCATGCCCTGCCAGAAGGCCTCCGCACCGGCGTACAGGGCCTGGCCCTTGTCGGAGCGGGCGGCGGCGCCGAACTCGGCGAGGAGTGCCTTGGCCGCCGAGTTGAAGTCCTCGCGGTCGATCCAGCCGTTGCCGTCCTGGTCGAAGGTTGCGAACCGGGCGGCGATCCGTCGCTCGTACTCGGTGCTGACCATGTCTGTTCGGGCCGCCTTACGTGACGTGGGGGTTCATCTCGCAGGGAGCGTACGACGCGGCGGCGGCCGGAGAGCGCGAAAACGACGGTTGCGCCAAGACCGGGGGAATTCTGCGACAACAACGTGGCACTGTCGTAATCGTCGGCTATGGGGCGCGGGGCGCCGCTAAGCCGACAGCGGGTCCTCCTCGTCGGTGGTCGCGCTGTCGATGTCGGCGTAGACGTCGAAGAGCCGTCGTACGCCGAGGGCGCCGAGGACCCGGTTGACGTGAGAACCGTCACTCGCGCCGTGGGCGGGCAGTATCAGCCGCAGGCGGCCCCGGCAGGAGCGGATCAGGCGGCGGGCGGCGATGAGGACGCCGACCCCGCTGGAGTCGCAGAAGAAGACGTCGGACAGGTCGAGGACCAGGCTGTGGTGGCCCTCGGCGACCGCGTCGTGCACCCGCTGGCGCAGCACCGGCGAGGTCACCAGATCCAGTTCGCCCGACACCCCGAGCACGGCCCACTCGCCCTGTTCGACGTCGGTCACCTTGAAAGCCACGGCTCAGCCCTCCGCTCGCCGGATCTCCGGAACCGCCCGGAAACGGAGCGTGTTCCTACGCTTCTTGTCGCGCGGCTGCCCAGCGGCCGTTCCCCGAAACCCCGGATGACAAACGAACACCGATCGAGAAGGGTCTTGTTTCGGTCACGGTCAGTCCTGTTCGATCAGAAACAGAAGGTTTGGCCGGAGACGCGCGTGAGAGCCGAACAGTGGAGGAGTACCGGAAGCGCCTACTACCACCTGCGGTCCGTCAGGGGGCGCGCATTGCCATAAAGGGGCGTGCGTTGCCGGACGTGCCGACTACATTCGAGGTGACGGTGGAGACACGCTGGACACGGGCACGGGGAGGGGGCCGCATGGTGAAGAAGGACGTACCGCCCCGCTGGGACCGCAAGATGCAGCAGCGGCTCGCCCGCGGCGAGGCGGCCGCCCTCGGTGAGCTGTACGACCGCTTCGCCTCGCTCGTGCACGGGCTCGCGCACCGCGTCCTCGGGGACGAGCGGGCCGCCGACGGCATAACCCGCGAGGTCTTCGCCCACGTCTGGGAGCACCCCGACGCCTACGACCCCCGGCAGGGGCCGTTGCGCTCCTGGCTCGCCGCGCTGGCCCACCGGCTCGCCGTGCAGCGCCTGAGGGCCACCGAGACCGCCGCGCTCGCCCCCGGCGACAGCGGCTCCCCGCAGGCCGCGGAGGAGCTGGAGCACAAGGTGCGGCGGGCTTCCGTCGCGGCCCGCGCGGACTACATCGTGCACTCCATGCCGACCCCGCTGCGCGCCGCCCTGGAACTCGCCTACTTCCAGCGCCGCGACTACCGGCAGACCGCGGTGGACCTCGGCGTCACCGAGGACGAGGCCCGCCGCCGGCTGCGCCTGGGCCTGCAACTGCTGTCCACCGCGCACGACGCCGGGACGCCTCCCGGATACGGAGGTGGGCGGTGACCGGCGCCGAGTTCTCCGGGGCGCACGACGGCACCGGCTCCGGGGACGGTGACGTGCCCCGGGACGGCGGCGGCGACTTCGGCCGGCCGCCGCGCATACCGCTGCCCCGCAGCTCCGTCGAGGACGGCGGGCAGCCGCTGCCCGAGACCGCCGGCCCGCCGCCCGTACCGCTGAAGCTGTCGCACGACGTCCTGAAGTCGATGCTCGGCGCGTGGGCGCTGGCCGCGTGCTCGACGGCGGAGTCCCTCGCCGTCGAGGCCCACCTCGGGGACTGCGGGGCCTGCGCGGACGAGGCGCGGCGGCTGCGCGAGGCGGTCGGCCTGCTGCACCAGCCGGAGAGCCTGGACCTCGACCCCGGCCTGCGCACCCGGGTCCTGGAGGCCTGTCTGGACCGCCGGCCGGCCAGGATCCCGATTCCCGCCTGGGCGGCGCCCTACGACGCGGAGACCGCCCGCCTGGACGCCCTGCTCCAGGACATCGGCGACGCGGAGTGGCACACGCCCGTGCGGCTGCGCTGGTTCGACGGCGAGGCGGCGGCGTCCCGCCGTACGACGGTCGCCGGCGTGATCGCGCATCTGCTGACCGTGGACGGGCTGGTGGCGACGGCGCTGGGCCTGGACGACCCGCTCGGGGAGTCCCGCGCACAGGGCCCGGCCGCCCGTACCGAGGCGTTCTGGCAGGCCTCGCACTTCCCGCCGACGCGTGCGGTGCGGGTGCCCTGGCGGGAGCAGAGCCACCGGCTGGTGCAGACCGTCTCCTTCACCGGCGGCGGCGCCGGGCGCCTCGGGGTGTCGTACGGCGACTTCGAACTGCCGTTGCACGACGCGATGCTGGACCGGGCCTTCGAGTGCTGGGTGCACGCGGAGGACATCGCGGAGGCCGTGGACTATCCCTACGGGCCGCCGGCCCCCAGGCACCTGCACCGGATGATCGACCTCGCGGCCCGGATGCTGCCCGCGGTGCTGGCCGAGCGCCGACGGGCGGGGCTGGCGTCGCCCGGCCAGACCCCCCACCTGGTCCCTGCGGGACGGCCCGGCCGCAGCCTGCGGCTGGAGATCGAGGGCCACGGCGGCGGCGAGTGGGTGATCCCGCTGGACTCGCCCGGGGCGGTGGGCTCGGCGGAGTTCGAGGTGGCGCACGTGGCGCTGGACGACGTGGAGTTCTGCCGGCTGGCCGCGGGCCACGTCCCTCCGGAGGAGGCGGCCGCGGGTCAGCTGGGGGATCGGGCCGCGATCAGGGACGTACTGTTCGCTGCCGCGAGCCTGAGCCGGATGTAGGAGCGTTCGCCCACGGGGCGGGGTGGTTTCCGCCGTACGGCCGACTGCGGCCGGGTGGGGGCCGTTCGCGCAGTCCCCGCGCCCCTGAAAGCGGGGCGCAGCCCCGTCTTTTCAGGGGCGCGGGGAACTGCGCGGCCAGCCACGAACCCCCCGCAGCCGCCATCTCACAGAACCCCCCGCCCCTCGGGCGACGCCCAACCCCCCGCACGGAAAAGTGCCCTCAGCCGAAAACGACCGTCCGCCGGCCGTTGAGCAGGATGCGGCGCTCCGCATGCCACTTCACCGCGCGCGCCAGCGCCTGGCACTCCACGTCGCGGCCGATCGCGACCAGCTGGTCGGGGGTGACGTCGTGGCCGACCCGTTCGACCTCCTGCTCGATGATCGGGCCCTCGTCCAGGTCCGCCGTGACGTAGTGCGCCGTCGCACCGATCAGCTTCACGCCCCGCGCGTGCGCCTGGTGGTACGGCTTCGCACCCTTGAAGCTCGGCAGGAACGAGTGGTGGATGTTGATGATCCGGCCGCTCAGCTGCTTGCACAGGTCGTCCGAGAGGACCTGCATGTAGCGCGCCAGCACCACCAGTTCGACGTTCTCCTCGCGGACGAGGTCGAGCAGGTGGGCCTCGGCGTCGGCCTTCGTCTCCTTCGTCACCGGGATGTGGTGGAAGGGGATGTGGTACGAGTCCACCAGCTCCGCGAAGTCGGTGTGGTTGGAGACCACGGCCGCGATGTCCACCGGCAGGGCGCCGATACGGGCGCGGAAGAGCAGGTCGTTGAGGCAGTGGCCGAACTTGCTGACCATGAGGACGATGCGCATCCGCTCGTCGGCCCGGTTGATCTGCCAGTCCATGTGGAAGGAGTCACCGATCGCCGCGAAGCTCGCCCGCAGCTTGTCGACCGTCACCGGCGCGTCGGCCGAGAAGTGCACGCGCATGAAGAACAGACCCGTGTCGTGGTCCCCGAACTGCTGGCTGTCCTCGATGTTGCAGCCGGTCATGAACAGATAGCTCGACACGGCGTGCACGATGCCCTTTTTGTCCGGGCACGAGAGGGTGAGGACGTACTGGTCGGCCGGGGCGGCCTGGGCTCGGGTGGACTGATCGGTCATGCACCACAGAATCTCATGCCCCGCCCGCCCCGGCGGTCCCTGTCCGCCACGCGGACCGGCGGCTCAGGCGGTCCGGGTCATGATCTGCAGCACGTCGAGGCTGCGCGGCGGGACGTCCGGATCGTCGCCGTCGCTCGCCGCCAGGCGTATGTGCGCGTCCCGGGCGGCCCGGACCGCGTCCGGCCACCCCTGGTGGTCGAGGTACGCGGAGACCTGCGCGTCCGGCCCCACCTGGTGCATGATCCGCAGCACCCGCAGCACGGCGGTGTCGACGAGCGCCGCCTCCTGCGAGTCGCGGAATATCGTCCCGACGTATTTCTCCGCGGACCAGTTGTCCAGCCAGGTGTCCTCGACCAGCCGGTAGACCGCGTCGGTCACGTCCCCGTACCCCTCCTGCCCGGCCAGCCAGACGTTCCGCTGGAAGTCCGGGTCGGAGAGCATGTGCAGCGCGGAGCGCACATTGCTGCGCCAGCGCCACCACGGCATGTCGTTGAGTGGCATGCCGCCCATGGTGGAGGAGCGACGGCCGCGACGGGAAGAGTTCTCCGAACCTTGCACGGTCGTCGATCGTACGTTCCTCGTCACACACCTTTAACAACACCCCCGTAATTCACCTGTACGTCACCCCTCGTTGACCATGGGTCACTTCCGGGTTAGCGATGTGGCGGAATCGTGCGTGTCCATGACCGGCAGGCGCCCCACCTCAAGCACCACCCCCAGCAGCATCCCTTCCGCGGCCCACCGGCGCGTCAGAGCCACCGCTCTCTCCGTCGTGGCCATGACGGCCTGTGCCTCACTCGCGGCCGGCTGCGGCGTCGTCCCGGGGCTGTCGGCCTCGACGGACGACTCCATCAAGGTCATGACCTGGGCGCCACAGGGAACCAGCGCCACCAACAAGCCCGGCATGCCCGCCATGGCCTCCGCCTACATCAAGTGGGTCAACTCCCAGGGCGGCATCCACGGCCACAAGCTCAAGCTCGTCACCTGCAACGACCACAACTCCAGCGTGGGCGCCGCGAACTGCGCCCAGCGCGCGGTCGACGAGAACGTCGTCGCCGTGGTCGGCTCCTACAGCCAGTTCGGCGACTCCTACTTCGCCCCGCTGGAGGGCGCGGCCATTCCCTACATAGGCGGCTACGGCGCGTCGAACGAGGAGTTCACCAGCCCCGTCTCCTACCCGGTCAACGGCGGCTCGCTCACCCTGCTGGCCGGGCTCGGGGAGGCCCTGGCCGACACCTGCGGCCCCGTCACCCTGGTCCGCCCGGACAGCATCGCCGGCGACCAGCTGCCCCAGCTGCTCGACTCGGGCCTGCAGGCGGCCGGCCACGCCAAGGCGATCGACCAGCTCGCGGCCGAGGACCTCACCGAGTACGACCAGCAGTCGCAGAAGGCGCTGCAGAGCGCCAGCTCGGACTCGGGGAAGACCGGCTGCGTGGTGCCCGAGCTCGGTGACCACACGGCCACCTTCATGGACAGCTTCCAGCGGGCCCGCCAGGGCCGCCCGGCCGTGAAGACGGCCGCCGAGGTCGGCAGCGTCGACCAGACGGTGATCAACTCCACCGGCGGCGCGGGCGGCCCGTACGAGGGGTCGTACATCACCGGCTGGTACCCGGTGGCCTCGGACTCGCGCTGGGACGAGATGAAGAAGGTCATCAACGAGGAGGCCTTCGGCGACAACCGGATCGACCCGGCCGACGCCGGCGTGCAGACCACCTGGATCGCCTACCAGGTCCTCACCGCCGCGCTGGAGAAGATCGGCGACGGCGAGGTCAGCGCCGACAGCGTGCGGCACACCCTCAACGACGGCCTGAAGGTCTCCACCGGCGGCCTCACCCCGTCCCTGTCCTGGCCCTACCAGGGCAAGCTGGCCGCGGCCGGCTTCGCCCGGCTGGTCAACGCCGACGTGAACGTCCAGACGGTCAAGAGCGGCCTGCTGCAGTCGGCGAACAAGCAGGCCCTCGACATGACCAAGATCCTGGAGAACGCCGACCTGAGCTGACCGGCACGCGCACCCGCGCGCGCCGGCCGGCCGTGGTCACAGCTGGGTCGGCTGCCGCTGGGTCAGTCCGTACTTGCTCGCGATCGTGTTCCACAGCGCGGCCGCCTTCACCTTCTGGCTGCTGGCGGTGCCGCTCTCGCGGTTGCCGGCGGCGGTCTGGCCGGTGGTGCGGGCCTGGCCCTTGCGGCAGCCGTGTTTGCCCTTGGCCTGGTCGGCCCAGGCCGCGTAGTGGTTGTCGGCGTTCGCGGAGGCCTGCCAGGCCTTGGTGAGGGAGGCGGTCAGCTCGGCGTTGTCCGGCAGCTTGTCGACGGACAGCTTCGACAGCCGGGTGACCAGGTCGGCGCGCTGCTGGGCGGCGTTGCGCAGGTCGGATGCGGAGCCGTCGAGGTTCTTGCACTGCTTGACCTGGGCGACGGCGTTGATCACCGAGGCCCGGCTGCTGCCGCTGTCGGCGAGCAGCTTGTCCAGGGCGACGGCCTGCGCCTTCGCGGGGTCGGCCGCGGCCGACGAGGAACCGTCGGAGGCCGGGGCGGACGCGGCCACCGTCTTGTCGGCGTCGCCGGAGCCCCCGCCGCCCCCGCTGAACAGGGCCCCGGCGCCGATGCCGAGCACGGCGATGCCGATCCCGACGGCCGCGATCAGCGGCACCTTCGACCTGCCGCCCCGGCCACCGCGGCCGCCGTCGTCGTCATGGTCGTAGGACGCCGGGGGCGGGGTGTACGCCGGCGGCTGCTGGTAGGCGCCGTTCTGGGGCTGCTGCTGGAAGCGCGGCAGCTGGGCCGTGGACGCGGCCGGGGGCTCGCCGCCGGGCGCGCTGCGGAAGAGGTTGTCGAACTCGGCGGGCGGCTGCCGGTCGGCGCCGCCGTCCTGCGGGCCGGCGGCCGGGTACGGCGCGATGTACTGCGTGGCGTCGGCGTCGGCGTGCGCCGCGGGGGCGGGCGGGCCGCCGAGGTAGGTGGTCTGCTCGTGGGACATCTCGGGCGGCAGCGCCCCGGGACCCACCGGCGGTATGAGCTGGGTGGCCCCCTCGGAGGCCGCCGGCACCGGCGGTATGTACTGCGTGGCGCCCTCGCCCACCGGCGCGGGCGGCACTGGCGGAAGGAACTGGGTGGCGCCCTCGTCGGCGGGCGGCAGCGCACCGCCGTAGCCGCCGTGGCCCCCCTGCGGGACGGCGGGCGGCAGCGCGGCGCCCGGAGCGCCGTAGGGGTCCTGGCCGAGGGCCTGGGGCAGCGGGGCGCCGTACGGCTGCTGGGGCTGGGGAGCGCCGTAGCCGTACGACTGCTCGTAGCCGCCGCCGTACGACGGGGCGGGCGCTCCCTCCGGCGGGAGCGGACCGGCGCCGGGGGCCTGGGCCTGGGGCTGGTCGGTGTGGGGCCGGGCGGCATGCGGCTGGGCGGCCTGCGACTGGGCCGCGTGCGACTGGGCGCTCCAGGCGGCCGGGAGCTGCTCCGGAGCGGCCCACTCCTGGCCGGCCGCCTGCGGCCAGCCCTGGCCGGGCTGCTGGGGCTGCGGGCCCTGCTGGTGGCCGGGGCCCCACGGCTGGCCCCACGACTGGCCCTCGGGCGGCGCGGCGGCCGGCGCGGGCGGCTGCGCTGCGGGGACGGGTCCGCCCGTCATACCCGGCAGCAGCGGCTCGCCACCGTCGGAGGGCAGCACGATGCCTTCGCGCGCGGGCTCGCCCTGTCCACTCTGCGTCACCGGGACTCCTACTAATGGGGGACCTTGTGAATCGGGCTCACGCTACCGGGTCACCTCAGCAGGGTGCCACGCAGCCAAGGGCGCGATCTTGTTCCCTGTGACAGCAGTAACAAAACCGCCCCGCGGTGCGCTGTACATGCCGCTTCTTGCGCGACAAGGCGTGGTTTCCCACATGTTCACGCAACCGCGGGGCAGGAATTCATGCGGCCGCCTGCAGATCCAGACGCGCTCCGAACTCCCTGACCACGGGTTCGTCCCGGAACGGCTCCAACCGCTGCTGGAAGTCCTCCAGGTACTCGGCACCCCGGTTGGAGCGGACCGTCTCCAGCAGCTCGACCGCCTTCGTCCCGGTGGCACAGGCCTGTTCGATCTCGCGCTGCTGCACCTGCGCTGTGGCGAGGAGCACATAGCCGATCGCCCGGCGCCGCGCCCGGGTCTCCGGGTGCCCGTCCAGCGACTGCTGCGCGCACCGGGCGGCCGCCTCGGCCTGGCCCAGGTCGCGGTGGCAGTGCGCCAACTCGTCGGCCAGATAGGCCTCGTCGAAGTGCCTGATCCACGCCGGGTCGTCCCCGGACGCCGGATCGGCCGCCTCCATCGCCGACACCGCCCGCCCGGACGCCACCTGAGCCGACCGCACATCGCCCAGCAGGGCATGGCCGCGGGCCTCGGCCGCGAAGAACATCGCCTCCGCACGGGGGGTCACGCGACCCCGCGCCCCCTCCTGCGCCGCCCGCGCCAACTGGGCGATCTCGCGCGGGTTTCCGAGCTGCGCGGCGAGGTGGCTCATGGAGGACGCGAGCACGTAGCCGCCGTAGCCACGGTCGCCGGCCGCCTGCGCGAGGCGCAGCGACTGGATGTAGTACCGCTGGGCCAGCCCGGGTTGACCGGTGTCGACGGCCATGTACCCGGCCAGCTCGGTGAGCCGGGCGACCGCGGCGAACAACTCCCGTCCCACGGACTCCCGGTAGGACCCGGCCAGCAGCCCGGACACGACACTGTTGAGGTAGTGCACGACGACCGGGCGCACATGCCCGCTGCCGAACTGGTGGTCGAGGTCGGTGAGCGCCTGCGTCATCGCCTTCACCGCCGCGACGTCCGACTGCCCGACCCGCGGCCCCGCCTGCCGCGCCACCTGCGCGTCCGGCGCCGAGATCAGCCAGTCCCGGCTGGGCTCCACCAGCGCGGACGCGGCGACCGACGAACCGGACAGGAAGTCCCGGCGCCCCACGTCGCTGCGCCACAGCTCGCAGACCTGCTCGATGGCCCCCAGTACCGTCGGCGAGAACTGGAGACCGACGCCCGACGCGAGGTTCTTGCCGTTGGCCATGCCGATCTCGTCGATCGTGACCGTACGGCCCAGCTTGCGCCCCAGCGCCTCGGCGATGATCGCGGGCGCCCGGCCCCGCGGCTGCTGGCCGCGCAGCCAGCGCGCCACGGACGTCTTGTCGTACCGCAGGTCGAGACCGTGCTCGGCGCCGCACATGTTGACCCGGCGGGCCAGCCCGGCGTTCGAGCACCCCGCCTCCTGGATGAGCGCCTGCAACCGTTCGTTCGGCTGCCGCGCGACAAGCGGCCTTGCGGCCATGGCGTACCCCCTGCGAACTCCCTGTAGGGAAAAGATCCGGCCTTTGCGATCACTGCCCAGCGGACATACCGAAAATGCGGGACATGCGAGGATTGCCGGGTAAAGGCAGCGGAATTGCGGGGACGACCGCCACCGACCCCCCACGTGTGACTACCCGCTCACGCCCCGGTTCCTCCTGCGCGCCCCCACACATGCATCCATGCGCCCCAGTTGCGGAGAAGATGCTCCTCCCCCGCGCGCGTTACGCCCGTAACTCCAGGTGGGTGCGGGAGTTGTGTTGAGCGTGGAAGAGACGATCGTCGGCGCCGAAGCCGCTCAGATTCCGAAGCAGCGCGGGGAATCGCTGCTGGACACCGCCGTACGCTACGCCGAGGAGCGCCACTGGGACGTCTTCCCCGGCACCTGGCTGGAAGCGGTCGAGGGGGTGCAACGCTGTTCCTGTGGTGAGGTCGCGTGCGTCGCGCCCGGCGCGCACGCGGCGCGCCCGGACTGGGCGACGCAGGCCACCGGCAGTGCGACGGTGGCGCGCCGGATGTGGCAGAAGCAGCCGACGGCGTCGATCCTGCTGCCGACGGGACGTACCTTCGACGCGCTGTCCGTCCCGGAGACGGCGGGGTTTCTCGCGCTGGCGCGCATGGAGCGGATGGAGCTGACGCTGGGGCCGGTGACCCTGACGCCCGACCGCCGGATGCAGTTCTTCGTTCTTCCCGGGGCGTCGGTGAAGGTTCCGGATCTGGTCCGCAAGCTGGGCTGGTCGCCCGCGTCGCTGGACCTCACGGCGCTGGGCGAGGGTGCGTACGTGCCGGCGCCGCCGACGCGGTACGGGTCGCGGGGGGCCGTGCAGTGGGCGTGCCGGCCGACGGCTGCGAACCGGTGGCTGCCGGATGCGGAGGAGCTGATCTCGCCGTTGGCGTATGCGTGCGGGAGGGATCGGTAGGGCGCCTATGGGGCTGCCGGGTGCGGTGTGTGCGCGAGTACAGGTCGCGTGTGGTTGCTCGCGCAGTTCCTCCCCCAGCCTTCGGCCGGGGGCACCCCCAGCACCCATTACGGGGCGCTGTCCAGCCGCCCCTCTCACAGCTGCCCAGCTGCGGGCAGGCGTGCCGCAGGGCGGCACGGGTGGGCGCAGCGGCACCCTGCCGGCGCCGGTAAGCGACACCCCCCGCCTCAGCCCCCACCCACCCGCACCCTCGAAACCTCGCCGCCCCCTTAGGGTTCATCCATGACCGATGCCGTACGTGTTCGTGGGCTCTGGAAACGGTTTGGGCAGCAGGTGGCCGTCGGCGGGATCGACCTGTCGTTGCCGGCCGGGAAGTTCGTCGGGCTCGTCGGACCCAACGGCGCCGGCAAGACCACCACCCTCTCGATGGTGACCGGACTGCTCCGCCCGGATCAGGGCTCCGTCGAGGTCGTCGGCCACGACGTGTGGCGGGACCCGGTGGCCGTGAAGGCCCGCATCGGCGTCCTCCCCGAAGGCCTCCGGCTCTTCGAGCGGCTCTCCGGCCGCGAACTGCTCGGCTACTCCGGCCGCCTGCGCGGCCTCCCCGGCGCCGAGGTCGACAAGCGGGCCACCCAGCTCCTCGACGTGCTCGACCTGGCCGGCGCCCAGCACAAACTCGTCGTCGACTACTCGACCGGCATGCGCAAGAAGATCGGGCTCGCCGCCGCTCTCCTCCACAACCCCGAAGTCCTCTTCCTGGACGAGCCGTTCGAGGGCGTCGACCCGGTGTCCGCGCAGACCATCCGCGGCGTCCTGGAGCGGTACACCGCCTCCGGCGCGACCGTGGTCTTCTCCTCCCACGTCATGGAGCTCGTCGAGTCGCTGTGCGACTGGGTCGCGGTGCTGGCGGCCGGCCGGATCCGCGCGACCGGGACGCTGGAAGAAGTACGCGGGGCGCATCCCAACCTCCAGGCCGCGTTCCTCGAACTCGTCGGGGCGAGCGGGCGGGACGCGGCCTCCGACCTGGACTGGCTGGGCGGCGGGGCGGCCCGATGACCGACGTGACCGCCACCGTCGTACGGCTGAAGCTGTCGCTGCTGCGCAACGGGCTGCGGCAGTCCGGCGGCCGGCGGGCCGCGTTCGTCGCGTCGGCGGTCGCCGCGCTGCTGTTCGCGGCCCTGCAACTGCTGGGCCTGGTCCTCCTGCGCGGCCACGCGCACGCGGACGCGGTGGCCGTCCTGGGGGCCGCCGTGCTGGCGCTGGGGTGGGCCTTCATGCCGCTGTTCTTCCCGGGCGGCGACGAGACCCTGGACCCGACCCGGCTGGCGATGCTCCCGCTGCGGCCCCGGCCGCTGGTACGGGCCCTGCTGGCCGCCTCGCTGGTCGGCATCGGTCCGCTGTTCAGCCTGGTGCTGCTGGTGGGCTGCGCGGTGTCGGTGGCGCACGGTGCGGCCGGCTACGGCGTCGCGGTCGTCGCCGTGGCCCTCGCCCTGCTGGTCTGCGTGGCCCTCGCGCGCGCCGTGGCCACCGCGAACGTCCGGCTGCTCAGCAGCCGCAAGGGACGTGACCTGGCCGTCCTGAGCGGCCTGGTCATCGCCGTCGGGGCGCAGCTCGTCAACTTCGGCGCGCAGAGCCTCGGTTCGGCCGGACTGGGACGGCTCGCGCCGGTGGCCGACGTGGTGCGGTGGCTGCCGCCCGCGTCGGCGATCGGCGCGGTGCACTCGGCGAGCGAGGGATCGTACGGCACGGCGGTCCTCCAGCTCGCCCTGTCCCTCGCCGCGCTGGTGCTGCTCGTCGGCGCCTGGGCCCGGACGCTGACCCGGCTGATGACCTCACCCGACGGTTCCACGCTCCAGGCGCCCGACGCGGCCACCCGGAGCCGTTCACCGGAAGGCGGCGGTCTGGGGCGGCGGCTGCCCGGCGGGCGCACCGGTACGGTCATGGCGCGCAGCCTGCGTTACGTCTGGCGCGACCCCAAGACCAAGGCCGCCTGGGTGACCTCGCTGGCCATCGGCCTGATCGTGCCCGTCTTCAATGCCCTGCAGGGCACCGGGTCGATCTACTTCGCGTGCTTCGCCGCCGGGATGCTCGGCATCCAGATGTACAACCAGTTCGGGCAGGACACCTCCGCCTTCTGGATGGTGGCGACGACCATCTCGTCCCCGCGGGACGCCTACGCCGAACTGCGCGGGCGGGCGCTGGCCCTGCTGCTGATCACCCTGCCGTACGCCACGCTGGTGACCGTCCTGACCACGGCCCTGCTGGGCGACTGGCCCCGGCTGCCCGAGGTGCTCGGCCTCTCCTTCGCCCTGCTCGGCGCGATGCTGGCGACCGGCGCCTGGACCTCCGCCCGCTTCCCGTACTCCATCCCCCAGGAGGGCCACAAGAACGTCGCCCCCGGCCAGGCCGGCCTCGCCTGGATCGCGATCTTCGGCGGCATGGTCTCGGCGGCCCTGCTGTGCTCACCCGTCATCGCCCTGACGATCGCACTGAACGTCAGCGCGGGGGGCGACGAGTGGACCTGGCTGCTGCTGCCGGTGGGCGCGGCCTACGGCGCGACGATCACGTGGGCGGGACTGCGCGCGGCGGCCCCGCGCACGGCGGCCTGCTTGCCCGAGATCCTGCTCGCCGTCAGCAAGGGTTAGCTGCAGCACCGCGCCCCGTAATGGGCGCTGGGGGTACCCCCGGCCGAAGGCTGGGGGAGGAACTGCGCGAGCAACCACCACGCACCCGCACCCGCACCCGCCGAACCTCCCGCACTCCCTCCCCCAGAGGCGCCCTTCACTCCCCCACCCGATCAAGAAACGGCTCAACGGCCGCCCGCCAAGCCTCCGGCCGGTCATAAGGCAACAGATGCCCGGCGTCCGCCACCTCGGCGTACTCCCCTCGGGGCAGCACCCGGACCATCTCCTGCGCCTCCGCCCGCCCCAGCTCGCCGTCCACCCCGCGCACGACCAGCGTGGGGCACGGCACCTGGGCCAGCTCCTCCCAGTGCGCGTCGTACACCCAGGTCTCCCGGGACCTCAGCATCCGGTCGGGATCGAACACGGGCCGCCAGCCGTCGGCGCACTCGTGCATCACCTCGGCGTAGAACTCCCCGCGCGCGGGGTTCGGCCGCTCCACCCAGGGATCGTCCTCGCCGAACCACTTGCGTACGTCGGCGAGCGTGGCGAAGGGAACGGGCCACGACCTGAACCAGTCGGCCCACTCGCGCTGCGAGGCCGCGCCGAGCGCGGAGGCCCGCATGTCGCAGATGATCAGGCCCCGCACCAGTTCGGGGCGCTTCGCGGCGAGCTGCCAGGCGGTCAGCGCGCCCATGGCGTGGCCGATGAGCACGGCCGGGGCGAGGTCCAGCTGCTCGACGGCGGCCGCGGCGTCCTCGACGTACGCCTCGCGGGTGTAGGCGGCCTGCGGGGGCTTGTCGCTCTGGCCGTGGCCGCGCTGGTCCAGGGCGACGGCACGGTGGCGGTCGGCGAGCCAGCGGGCGGTGGACGCCCAGTGCGAGGCGCGGCCCATCAGGCCGTGCAGTAACAGCACACCGGGAGACGAGTGGGCCGGATCCTCCGCCTTGGGCGGGTCCGCGAACTCCCAGGCGGCGAGGTGTACGCCGCCGGCTCCTGTCACGTCGATGCGCCGTGCCATGGGCCTGGCACCCCCCTAGCTCCGCGTGCCTAGTGTCGCCTCGTATCGCTTCGTGGTGCTCCGGTACCGCTGCAGACTATCGAACTCCTATTCGAAAATCGGGTTCCTGCGGTCAACACCCCTCATTCGAGTGACCCCCGCCCAGGCATGATCGGCGCCGGCGGGGGGATTTGTTCTGCGGGGGGCGGACCGCTCGGGGAAAACGGTCCGAGGGGATGACCCTGAGAGCTCGGGGCTCCGGGTCAGCACTGGGGAGGACAGGCCCCGGTACCGAAAGGTACCGGGGCCAATCCCACGTCTTCGGCACATCCTCCCCGCCCCCCTCAGGTCATATGCCTCTCGCGACAGCCTTGCACGCGAAACGTTCCGGCGCTGCGATTCGGCACACTGAATCTTGGATTCGACGCGTTCGACACACCGGGGCGGGGCACCGAAGGCAAGGGCCAACTCCCGCACAGGAAACGGAAGTTGAATGATCATCCGACTACGACGGCGCTCCGGCTTCGACCGTGCTCCGGCTTCGACGGCGCTCCGGTTCCGGCGCTCAGCGCTTGGCGACGAACACGTGGGAGGCGACGTCCGCCTCCAGCTCGGCCGCCTCGCCGCCACTGCCCACCAGCACCCCGCCGGCCGCCTCCGTCACGCTCACCACCGAACCGGGCTGCACACCCGCCCGCCGCAGCGTGTACATCAGCTGCGCGTCGGTCTGGATCGGCTCGCCGATCCGGCGCACCACCACCGTCTTGCCGTCCGCGCCCGGGTCCAGGTCGGCCAGCGACACCATGCTCTCGTCCAGGAACGGGTCCGCGCCGTCCTTCTCGCCCAGCTCCTCCAGGCCCGGGATCGGATTGCCGTACGGCGACTCGGTCGGGTGCCGCAGCAGCTCCAGGACGCGCCGCTCCACGGCCTCGCTCATCACGTGCTCCCAGCGACACGCCTCGGCGTGCACCTGCTCCCACTCCAGGCCGATCACGTCGACCAGCAGGCACTCGGCGAGCCGGTGCTTGCGCATCACACGCGTCGCCAGCCTGCGCCCCTCGTCGGTCAGCTCCAGGTGCCGGTCGGTGGCGACGGACACCAGACCGTCCCGCTCCATCCGCGCCACCGTCTGGCTCACCGTCGGCCCGCTCTGGTCGAGCCGCTCCGCGATGCGGGCGCGCATGGGGACGACGCCTTCCTCTTCGAGCTCGAGGATGGTGCGGAGATACATCTCCGTGGTGTCGATCAGTCCGGACATTCGTGCCCCTCGATTACCTCTGCCGGAAGCCCCGGCGGCGTGCGCTGGCCCTGCAACCAATTCTGCCGGATCCCACTGACAAGCGGGGGACACCGGAGGAACGGGGGCGCGGGCCGTCCTTCGCCCGCCGGCCGGTGGGGGCTGGTCGCGCAGTTCCCCGCGCCCCTGAGGGGCGCTGTCCCGGCCGTTTCCTTCAGCCGCGGGCAGTCGCACGGAACCACCGGCCGTATTGACACCACACTGGTCCAGACCTGAGGGTGATCCGCGACACAGAGACACAGACGCTGACGCTGCGAAGGGGCACCGCATGAGCGACGGCACGCCCGCCGACCTGTTCTTCGACGCCGCCATCGGCCTCCTGCAACGGGTCCGCGACGAGGAGGCCGAGGCCATCGCCGCGGCCGGCACCCTCCTCGCCGACACCGTCACCTCCGGCGGCCGCCTCTTCGCCTTCGGCGCCGGGCACTCCTCCCTCGCCGCCCAGGACGTCGTCTACCGCGCCGGCGGCCTCGCCCTCATGAACCTCCTCGCCGCCCCCGGCCTCGTCGGCGTCGACGTGATGCCCGCCACCCTCGGCTCCCGCCTCGAACGCGTCGACGGACTCGCCACCGCCGTCCTCGACACCTCACCCCTGCGCGCCGGCGACGCCCTCGTGATCATCTCCCTGTCCGGCCGCAACGCCCTGCCCGTCGAGATGGCCATCAGCGCCCGCGACCGCGGCGCCAAGGTCATCGGCGTCACATCGGTCGCGTACGCCGGCGAGACCACCTCCCGGCACACCTCCGGCACCTACCTCAAGGACCACTGCGACATCGTCCTCGACTCGAAGATCGCCGTCGGCGACGCCGAGCTCACCCTCGACACCATCCCGGCCCCCTTCGCACCCGCCTCCACGGTCGTCACCAGCGCCCTGCTCCAGGCGGTCCTGGCCACCACCGCCGCCACCCTCGCCGACCGCGGCACCGAACCCCCGCTGCTGCGCTCCGGCAACGTCGACGGCGGCCACGAATGGAACGCCCGCGTGTTCGAGGAGTACCGCGACCGGATCTTCTACCGGCAATGAAGCCGCCGGCCGCTACTGCTGCCGGTCCTTCACGAGGTGGGCGAGATCCAGCGCGGTAGCGATGCGTACCCCCACGTCCTCGGCGTACGTCGCGTCGGCCCGCTCGAAACGGCTGCGGCCCGCCCCGCGCAGGAACGTCACCACACCCAGCGTCCGCCCCCGGCTGCGCAGCACCGCGCACAACGCGTGCACCGCGTCCCCGGGCCACTGCCGCTCCAGCGCCCAGGCCCTCGCCCGGTCAAGCGGCACCGAACCGGCATCCGCCCGCACACTCCCGGCCCGCGCCACGCACTGCAACGCCGGATGCCCCTCCTCGTAGCGCACCGGCAGCCCCGCCGCGCCCGTCAGCATGCTCGGCCCCGGCGCCCCCGACGGCGTGGCCGCGATCCGCACCAGCCGCACCGGCCCCACCTCACCGTCGGCCCGGGAACCGCCCACCACCCGGTCGATCACCGCATGGTCGGCGAACCCGGCCAGCGCGAAGTCCAGATGGACGGTGGCCGCCTCCGCCGGGTCCTCGCACTCCGCGGCCGCACGGGCCGCACGATGCAGCTGGTTGGCCCGGAAGCGCAGCATCGCCGCCTCCTGCTCGGCGTGCTTGGCCTCCGTGACGTCCTGGAACAGCCAGCCGACCCCGAGCGGCACCGGCTCCTCCGCAAGCGGCGACGCCAGCCGCAGGAACCCCGACCGCCAGCAGCGCCGCTGCTCCCCCTCCGGCGTCCGCACGCTCAGCCACATCTCGGCCGGCGCGGGCGGCGCCCCCTCGGCCAGCACATGCGTCAGCGCGCTCTCCAGGTCCTCGACACCCAGCGCCAGCAACTCCCCCAGCGGCCGCCCGAGCGCCGACGTACGCCCGGTACCGAGCGCCCGCGCGGCATACGCGTTGACCACGGCGGGCCGCAGATCCGCGTCCACGACGACCACACCCCAGGCCGCGTCCTCGAACAGCGCCTCGCTCAGCGCGATCGACCGCTCCAGGTCGATCTGCGCGTGCACCTCGCTGAACGCGCAGTACACCCCCGCCGGCTTCCCGTCCGGCCCGCGCACGGCCGCCGACTGCGTCCGTACGAGCACCCGTCCGCCGTCCTTCGTGAGCAGCGCGAACTCGTGCACCTGACGCCCCGGGGCATGCATGGCCGACAGCAGCCGCCCCTCCACCTCGTCGGCGTCCGCCTCCCGCACCGCCCACCCGGCGAACCCGTGCCGGCCCACCGCCTCGGCCGCCGTCCACCCCAGAATCCGCTCGGCCTCGCGGTTCCAGTGCGTGACGAAACCGTCCGCGTCGAAGGCACACAGTGCCGCGTCCATGCCGTCGAGCAGCGCCGCGAGCAGGTCGGAACCACCCGAGTCCTCCGGAACATCCCGCTCCGACTCCGGCTCGGGCTCGTCGGGCCCCAACTCGTCCGTGGCCCCACTACGCCGGGAAGCACTCACCTGGACCCCCATCAGGCTCACTCACTGCCCTTCATTCAACTCGAACGTGACGCAGCCCACACTGTGTTCCCGCAAGATTGAAGGAATCGTTGCAACCCACCGCCCGCCGCCCCCTCACAGCGCGAGCCGCAGATCCACCCACTCGTCCCCCTCCCCGTCGAGCACATACCGCTCCACCTCGGCAAACCCGTACCGCCGCGCGAACCGCAACCCGTCCTCGTTGACGCCCAGCACACACGTCTCGACGACCTCGGCCCCCTGCACACGCGCGTACCCGAGCGCATGCTCGTACAAGGCCGCCCCGAACCCCCGCCGCCGAAACTCCGGCAACACCCGCGCGATCACCGTCACCACCCCACCGACGACAGGCCGCACGGTCGAACACCCCACCAGCACCTCCCCGTCGTACGCGTTCTCCAGCCGATACCCACGCGCAAGCCGCTCCCGCGCCTCCCCGACCGACATCGCAGCAGGCGGCACGACGACGTTGTGCACATACAGCCACTCCTCCAGCGCCTCGTCCCCGCCCACAAGCCCCACCCGGAACCCGCTCACGCCGCACCCTCCGACTCAGAAACCGATCAACCAGCACCGCAGGAAAGCACCACGGAGCCGTACGCTGCACGCGCATGAAGGATCTCGGCAATCAGAGCGCGTACTGGGACGGCGCCGGAGCCACGAAGACGTTCACCCACCCCGTGAACCTCACCTGGCTGACCGAAGTCAACCGGACCGCGCGGATCCTGGACTACGGCTGCGGATACGGACGCGTCACCGCCGAACTGAGCGAACACGGCTTCTCCGACGTGTCCGGCGCGGACCCCTCTCCCACACTGATCGCACGCGCACGCCGACTGAGGCCGGACCTGCGGTTCACGGTCCTTTCGTCCCCACCGGAACTGCCATCCGAGCCCGAGACCTTCGATGTCGTCCTGCTGTTCGCCGTGCTGACCTGCATCCCGGACGACGACACCCAGCAAGCACTCTTCACCGAGCTCAACCGCCTCCTGACACCCGGCGGGCTGCTCTACGTCAGCGACATGGTCCTGCAGGACGACGAACGAAACCGGAATCGCTACGCCACCCACGCCAACCGGTTCAACACCCCTTACGGGGTGTTCACCACCGACGACGGCGCGGTCTGCCGACACCACGACATCTCTGAGCTGCACACCCTCCTGTCCGACTTCGACCTGGTGGACGAGCGCCCGATCAAGATCACCACGATGAACGGCCACCAGTCGCAGGCCGTGCAAATACTGGCCCGCAAGCGGTGAGGCTCGGTCACCTAGCAGGGAAATCGGGCCGACCCCCACATGCCTGCCCCGGCCACCTCACCATGGCCAACCGCGTGGCGACTGGCCTCGGCAAGACACACACCCTCGACGCGCTGTCCGTCGGCCACGCCCCAGGGCCGCCTCAATGTCTCGCACTGGCATCTGCGACTTCCACAGCGGGGCGACGGGTACGGCTACAGCACCCAGCGTGAAGCGTCTCCGCAAGCATCTCCAAAAAACAGTTGAGTCCGTCCCAGGAGCTTCTTAGGGTGGCGAGTACGCCGAAAGGAGGTGATCGGGTAAATGAGTGAAACCCGGACGCGCGAGGTGGCTGCGGGCTAGCGGCTCGCCACCACACGATGTGCGGTGCCGGACCAGAGTGTGCTCGAAACACTCAGCCGGCCCAATCCCAAGCAGTCACCCGACCCGCGAGCTCGCCGGTACGTCCGGCCGGCTTCTCCGCCGTCAGGCGGAGGGACCCGAGCTCGCGGGTCGTCTGCGTTTTCAGGGCCGGTAGGTCCCTGGGGCGTCAGGGGCTGAGGCGTTCCACGTGCCAGGTGCCGGCGGGGTCGGCGACGTAGCGGAGGCGGTCGTGGAGGCGGTTCTGGCGGCCCTGCCAGAACTCGACGGTCTGGGGCGCGATGCGGAAGCCGCCCCAGTGCGGGGGGACCGGGACCTGTTCGCCCTCGGGGTAGCGGGCGCTGAGCTCCGCGTAGGAGGCGTCGAGTTCGGCGCGGGAGTAGATGACCGTGGACTGGGCGCTGGCCCAGGCGCCGAGCTGGGAGCCGTGCGGACGGGTGCGGAAGTAGGCGGCGGTCTCGTCGCGGCCGGTGCGGCGGGCGGTGCCGGTGACGACGACCTGGCGGGCGATGGCGTGCCAGGGGAAGACCAGCGAGACGTACGGGTTCGCGGCGAGGTCCTGGGCCTTGCGAGAGTCGTAGTTGGTGTAGAAGACGAAGCCGCGGGTGTCGTACTGCTTCATGAGAACCGTTCGGGAGCTGGGGCGGCCCTCGGCGTCGGCGGTGGCGATGACCATCGCGTTGGGTTCGTAGATCATGCCGTCGGCGGCGGCCCGCGCGGCCTGTTCGAACCAGCGGGTGAACTGGTCCATGGGGTGTGCGGCCAGGTCGTGCTCTTCGAGGCCCTCGGCCCGGTAGTGCTTGCGCATCGCGGCGGGGTCGAGGATGGGTTCGTCGGAGGCGGCGGCGTCGCGGTCGGTCACGCGGTCATCTTGCCGTATGCACATATGGGGCCGGGGCACATGTGACGCATACCCATGGTGGCACTGAGTGCCGCTGGGCTCCCCATCTCTGGCACTCGGGGTTATGGTGCAGTTGCCTCCGCCTACACCCTTGAGGAGCCGCCCCATGTCGGACTTCGTGCCTGGGCTCGAAGGAGTCGTCGCGTTCGAGACGGAGATCGCCGAGCCGGACAAGGAGGGCGGCGCCCTGCGGTACCGGGGCGTCGACATCGAGGATCTGGTCGGGCACGTCTCGTTCGGGAACGTGTGGGGGCTGCTCGTCGACGGGGCGTTCAATCCTGGGCTGCCGCCGGCCGAGCCGTTCCCGATCCCCGTCCATTCGGGTGACATCCGGGTGGACGTGCAGTCGGCGCTCGCCATGCTGGCGCCGGTGTGGGGGCTGAAGCCGCTCCTGGACATCGATGCCGACCAGGCCCGGGAGGACCTGGCGCGGGCCGCGGTCATGGCGCTGTCGTACGTCGCCCAGTCGGCGCGCGGGCAGGGGCTGGCGATGGTGCCGCAGCGGGAGATCGACAAGGCGCACTCGGTGGTCGAGCGGTTCATGATCCGGTGGCGGGGGGAGCCGGATCCGAAGCATGTGGCGGCTGTGGACGCCTACTGGACGTCGGCTGCCGAGCACGGGATGAACGCGTCCACGTTCACGGCGCGGGTGATCGCCTCTACGGGTGCCGATGTCGCCGCGGCGCTGTCGGGTGCGGTGGGGGCCATGTCGGGGCCGCTGCACGGGGGTGCGCCGTCGCGGGTGCTCGGGATGATCGAGGAGATCGAGCGGACCGGGGACGCGGTGGGGTACGTCAAACGGGCGCTGGACCGTGGTGAGCGGCTGATGGGGTTCGGGCACCGGGTGTACCGGGCGGAGGATCCGCGGGCGCGGGTGTTGCGGCGGACGGCGCGGGAGCTGGGAGCGCCGCGGTTCGAGATCGCGGAGGCGTTGGAGAAGGCGGCGCTGGAGGAGCTGCACAATCGGCGGCCGGACCGGGTGCTGGCCACGAACGTGGAGTTCTGGGCGGCGATCATGCTGGACTTCGCGGAGGTGCCGGCGCACATGTTCACGTCGATGTTCACGTGTGCGAGGACCGCGGGGTGGTCGGCGCACATTCTTGAGCAGAAGCGGACGGGGCGGTTGGTGCGGCCGTCGGCGCGGTATGTGGGGCCGGGGGTGCGGAAGCCTCAGGACATCGGGGGGTTTGCGGATATCGCCCACTGAGGGGGCCGGCTGGGGTGCGTGAGCGACTGCGGGCGCATCGTGGCCGGTCGCGCAGTTCCTCCCCCAGCCTTCGGCCGGGGGTGCCCCCAGCGCCCCTGAAGGGGCGCTTCAGCCCAGCGTCTCGTCCAGCAGTGCCGCCCACTGGGCCACCACTCGCTCCCGTCGCGCCTTGTCGTCGGTCAGGAGGTTGGCCAGGCCCAGGCCCCGGGCCATGTCCAGGAGGCCCTGGACGGTTTCGCGGGTGCCGGGGCGGGTTTCGTCGGCGGCGAGGAGGTCGACGGCGATGCGGTGGGTCTCGCGGCCGACGCGGGCTTCGAGTTCGGTGACCCGGGGGCGGAGCTGGTCCTCGTTGGAGGCGGCGACCCAGAGATGGAGGGCGGCGCGGAAGAGGGGGCCGGTGAAGAGGTCGACGATGGCGGAGACGGCTGCCCGGCGGTCGCCGGTGGTGCCCTCGGGGAACAGGGCGCGCAGGGCCGTGGAGCGTTCCTCGGCGACGTATTCGACGGCGGCCGTGAAGAGGTCCTCGCGGGTCGGGAAGTGGTGCTGGGCTGCGCCCCGGGAGACGCCGGCGCGTTCGGCGACGACGGCGACGGTGGAGCCCGTCCAGCCGTGTTCGGCGAGGCAGGCCACGGCGGCTTCCAGGAGCCGCTGCCGGGTGGCCCGGCTGCGGTCCTGTTTCGGGGCGCGTTCCGCCGTGCTCACAACCGTGTTCACCGCCGTGCTCCCACCCGTGTTCACACCACCCACGCCGCGTCCCGTCGTTCGAGGAAGGCCGTCATCCCCTCGCGGGCCTGGTCGGAGGAGAAGAGCCTGGCCGAGAGTGCGGTGAGGGTGGCCGCGTCCCGGTCGAATGTCTCCAGCACCCTAGCCGTGAGCAGCTGTTTCGTCGCGGCCAGGGCCTGGGGTGCGGAGCGGCGGAGGCCGTCGAGGACGGGGGCGAGGGCGGTGTCGACGTCGTCGGCGGTGGTGGTGAGGAGGCCCAGGTGTACGGCCTCGGGCGGGGTGAAGCGTTCGCCGGTGAGGTAGTAGCGGGCGAGGGTGCGGGGGTCGGTGCGCGGGAGGAGGGGCAGGGAGATCACCGCGGGGGCGACGCCGATGCGTACCTCGGTGAAGGCGAAGGTGGACTCGGTGGAGGCGGCGGCGATGTCGCAGGCGGCGAGGAGGCCGAGGCCGCCCGCGCGGACGTGGCCGGTGACGCGGGCGACGACGGGCTTGGGCAGTTCGACGATCTGGCGGAGGAGGCCGACGAGCGCGTCGGGGTCGGGCGGGTCGCGCAGGTCGGCGCCGGCGCTGAACGTCGTACCGGTGTGGGTGAGGACGACGGCGCGGACGTCGGGGTCCTTGGCGCAGTCGGTGAGGGCCTCGGCGAGTCCGGCGACGAGGGCGGCGGACAGGGCGTTGCGGGTGGTGGTGGCGTCGAGGCTGAGGGTGGTGACGGCACGCGCGTGTGTCCGTCCGATCAGCGTTCCGATCGACGTCATGGGCGCTCCTCGGGTTCCGTGGTCTTGGTGAGGGCGCGCAGTTCGCGGCGGAGTATCTTCCCGGAGGCGGCGCGGGGCACTCCGGCGATGAAGGTGACCTTGCGGACGCGTTTGTAGGGCGCGACGCGTTCGGCGACGTAGAGCATGGTCTCGTTCTCGGTGAGGTCGTCGGCGGTGGGCCGGCGGACGACGAAGGCGTGCGGGATCTCGTTGCCGTCCTCGTTGTAGGCGCCGACGACGGCGGCGTCGGCGATGCCCGGGTGGGTGATCAGGAGGGCCTCCAGTTCGGCGGGGGCCACCTGGAAGCCCTTGTACTTGATGAGTTCCTTGACCCGGTCGACGATGTACAGCCAGCCGTCGGCGTCGACGTGGCCGACGTCGCCGGTGTGCAGCCAGCCGTCGGCGTCGATCATGTGGGCGGTGGCGTCGGGGCGGCCGAGGTAGCCCTTCATGACCTGGGGGCCGCGGATGGCGATCTCGCCGGGTTCGCCGATGCCGAGGTCCTTGTGCGGGTCGTCGAGGGAGACGATGCGCATCTCCGTGCCGGCGATGAGCTTGCCGACGGTGCCGGGCGGTGCCTCGCGCAGCGCGTCGAGGGGGACGATGTGGGTGCCGGGGGAGAGTTCCGTCATGCCGTAGGCCTGGCCGACGGGCGGCAGGCCGAGGCGTTGCCCGCCGGCGGTGGCGAGTTGTGCGTCCAGGGGTGCGGCGGCGCTCATGACGTACTTCAGGGAGGACAGGTCGTACTGCTCGACCAGTGGGTGCTTGGCGAGGGCGAGGACGATGGGCGGGGCGACCCACAGGCCGGTGATGCGGTGGTTCTGGATCGCGGCGAGGAAGGTCTCCAGCTCGAAGCGGGGCAGGACGACGACGGTGGCGCCTTTGCGCAGCGGCGCGTTCATGAGGGCGGTGAGGCCGTAGATGTGGAAGAACGGCAGGACGGCGAGGATGCGGTCGCCGGGGCCGGACGGGACGGAGACGTCCAGCTGGGCGAGGTTGGTGGCGATCTGCCGGTGGGTGAGCATCACGCCCTTGGGGACGCCGGTGGTGCCGGAGGAGTACGGCAGTGCGGCGACGTCCTCGACGGGGTCGATGTCGACCTGCGGTTCGGGGGCCTGGCTGGCCAGCATGTCGATGAGTGAGCGGTGTCCGGGTGCGCTGTCGCAGACGAAGATCTCCGCTACGCCGCCGGCGAGTTCGGCGGCCCGGCGGGCGGCTTCCAGGAGCGGTGACACGGTGACGATCCAGCGGGCCGCGGAGTCCCTGAGCTGTTTGGCGAACTCCTCGGGAGTGGCGAGCGGATGCACGGTGGTGACGGAGGCGCCCGCGCGCGTGGCCGCGTAGAAGGCCGTGGGGAAGGCGACGGTGTTGGGGCTGTGCAGGGCGAGTACGTCGCCCTTGCGGACGCCGGCCTCGGCGAGTGCGGCGGCGATCCGCCGGTGGAACCGGTCCAGTTGTGCGTAGGTGATGGTGGTGCCGTCGGTGCCGTCGATGAGGGCGGGCGCGTCGCCGAACTCGGCGGCCCCGCCGAGCACGGCGTCGTGGATGGGGAGTTCTACGGGCGGAACGTCTGCGTACTCGCTGCGGAACACGGTTCCTCCAAGGCGGCCTCGGGCCTCAGTACGGCCTGCGCAGGACCTGAGTGGGGCCTCAGTACGACTTGGGCAGGCCGAGGGTCTGGTGGGAGACGTAGTTGAGAATCATCTCCCTGCTCACCGGAGCAATACGAGCCACGCGCGCGGCCGTTATCAACGAGGCGAGCCCGAATTCCCGCGTGAGTCCGTTGCCGCCGAGGGTGTGCACGGCCTGGTCGACGGCCCGCACGCAGGCCTCGCCTGCCGCGTACTTCGCCATGTTGGCGGCCTCGCCTGCGCCGATGTCGTCGCCCGCGTCGTAGAGGTGGGCCGCCTTCTGCATCATGAGGCGGGCGAGTTCGAGGTCGATGTGTGCCTGGGCGAGGGGGTGGGCGACGGCCTGGTGGGCGCCGATGGGGGTTTTCCAGACGGTACGGTCGCGCGCGTACTCGATCGCTTTGGAGAGCGCATAGCGGCCCATGCCGATCGCGAACGCGGCCGTCATGATGCGCTCCGGGTTGAGGCCGGCGAAGAGCTGGAGGAGTCCCGCGTCCTCGTCGCCGACGAGGGCGTCGGCGGGCAGTCGTACGTCGTCCAGGGTCAGTTCGAACTGCTTTTCGGCCGCGTTGAGTTCCATGTCGATGAGGCGTTTCTGGAACCCCTCGGCGTCCGTGGGGACGATGAACAGGCAGGGCTTGAGGCGTCCGGTGCGGGCGTCCTCGGTGCGGCCGACGATCAGGACGGCGTCGGCCATGTCGACGCCGGAGATGAAGACCTTGCGGCCGGTGAGGAGCCAGTCGCCGCTCGCCGGGTCGCGGCGGGCGGTGGTGGTGATGCGGTGGGAGTTGGAGCCGGCGTCGGGTTCGGTGATGCCGAAGGCCATGAGGCGGGTGCCGTCGGAGAGGCCGGGCAGCCAGGCCCGCTTCTGTTCGTCGGTGCCGAAGCGGGCGATCACGGTGCCGCAGATCGCGGGCGATACGACGAGCATGAGGAGCGGGGAGCCCGCGGCGCCGAGCTCTTCCAGGACGATGGAGAGTTCGGCGATGCCGCCGCCTCCGCCGCCGTGCTCCTCCGGAAGGTTGACACCGAGGTAGCCGAGCTTGCCGGCCTCCTGCCAGAGCTCGGTCGGGGGGCGGCCTTCGGCGATCGTGCGGGTGATGTAGTCGCGGCCGTACTTCGCGCCGAGGGCGGCTACCGCTGCGCGGAGTGCCCTGTGTTCGTCGGTTTCGATTTGGGGGCTCATGGTGGCTCCTTCGGGTGCGGGTGCGTCGTGGCTGGTCGCGCGGTTCCTCCCCCAGCCTTCGGCCGGGGGTACCCCCAACGGCCCTAAAGGGGCGCTTGTACTACCGCCAGCAGGGAGCCGGGCTCCACCTGTTGGCCGAGCACCACTCGCAGCTCGCTCAGCGTGCCCGTGACCGGCGCTGTGATCTGGTGCTGCATCTTCATCGCCTCCAGCCAGAGGAGGGGCTGGCCGGCCTCCACCGTCGCCCCCACCTCCAGCCCCTCCGCCATCCGTACGACCGTTCCCGGCATCGGTGCCAGCAGCGACCCCGGTGCCAACTGAGCCTTGGCGTCGGGGAAGCGGGGCAGGGCGGTGAGGGGCGTGTTGTTGACGTGGATCCGGTCGCCGTACCGCGCCACCTCGAACTTGCGGTGTACGCCGTCGATGTCGAGTACGACGAGACGCGCGCCGGCGTGCACGACCCGTACGCCCTCTGCCGTGAGGCCTTCGCGGGTGTGCCGGTAGCGGGCCTCGTGCTCCTCGCCTGCCATCAGGTAGCGCTTGGTCTGGGGCTGGGAGGGCAGGTTGCGCCAGCCGCCGAAGGGGGAGCGGCCGTGGGCGTCGGCCAGGGCGGCGGCGAGGGGGGCGTGCGGGTCGGCGGTGGGCGCCGTCAGTTCGGTGAGGTGGCGGTCGTAGAAGCCGGTGTCCATGCGGGCCGTCGCGAACTCCTCGTGGCGCAGGGAGCGGACGAGGAGGTCGCGGTTGGTGGTGGGTCCGTGCAGGGTGGCCTGGTCGAGGGCGTGGGCCAGTTTGCGCAGGGCCTCGGCGCGGGTGGGGGCGTGGGCGACGGCTTTCGCGAGCATCGCGTCGTAGTGCACGCCGATCTCGTCGCCGTCGGTGTAGCCGGTGTCCAGGCGGACGCTGTCCGGTACGGCGAGGCGGTGCAGGGTGCCGGTCTGCGGGGCCCAGTCGCGGGCGGGGTCCTCGGCGTAGAGGCGGGCCTCGATCGCGTGGCCACGCGCGCGTGGGGCGTCGAGGGGGAGGGTGTGGCCCTCGGCGACGCGGATCTGTTCGGCGACGAGGTCGAGGCCGAACACGGCTTCGGTGACGGGGTGTTCCACCTGGAGGCGGGTGTTCATCTCCAGGAAGTGCGCCTTGCCGTCGGCGACGAGGAACTCGACGGTGCCCGCGCCGGCGTAGGCGACGGAGCGCGCGGCGCGCACGGCCAGTGCGTGCAGCTCCTTCACCAGGCCCTCGGGGAGCCCGGGTGCCGGTGCCTCCTCGATGACCTTCTGGTGCCTGCGCTGGAGTGAGCAGTCGCGGGTGCCGAGCGGCCAGACCGTGCCGTGCGTGTCGGCGAGGATCTGCACCTCCACATGGCGGCCGTGCTCGATGTAGGGCTCGACGAAGACCTCGCCGTCGCCGAAGGCGCTGGCGGCCTCGGCGCGCGCGCCCTCCAGCGCGGCGGCCAGTTCGTCGAGGCGGCGCACGACGCGCATGCCGCGCCCGCCGCCGCCGGCGGCCGCCTTGACGAGTACCGGCAGGTCGGCGTCGGTGACCTCGCCGAGCGGGGCGATTCCCATGAGCTCCTTGGCACGGGTCTTGGACGCCATCGCCTCGATCGCCTCCGGGGGCGGCCCGATCCAGACCAGGCCGGCGTCGATGACGGCGCGCGCGAAGTCGGCGTTCTCGGAGAGGAATCCGTACCCGGGGTGCACGGCGTCCGCGCCGGCGCTCACGGCGGCCTTCACCACCAGGTCGCCGCGCAGGTAGGTGTCGGCGGGCGTGGCGCCCGGCAGCCGTACGGCGGTGTCGGCCACGCGCGCGTGGAGCGCGTTCTCGTCGGCGTCCGAGTGCACGGCGACCGTGCGGATGCCGAGTCCGGCGCAGGTGCGGAAGATCCGGCAGGCGATCTCGCCGCGGTTGGCGACGAGCAGGGTGGAAATCACGTGGTCCCTCACATCCGGAAGACGCCGAAGCCGCCGCGTGCGCCTTCGTAGGGGGCGGTGTGGATGGCGGACAGGCACAGGCCGAGGACGGTGCGGGTGTCGCGCGGGTCGATGACGCCGTCGTCGTACAGCCGCCCGGACAGGAACTTGGGCAGGGACTCGGCCTCGATCTGCTGCTCGACCATGGCGCGCAGGGCCGCGTCGCCGTCCTCGTCGTAGGGCCGGCCCTTCGCGGCGGCCGACTGGCGGGCGACGATCGAGAGCACGCCGGCGAGCTGCTGCGGGCCCATGACGGCCGACTTGGCGCTGGGCCAGGCGAACAGGAAGCGGGGGTCGTAGGCGCGTCCGCACATGCCGTAGTGGCCGGCGCCGTAGGAGGCGCCCATGAGGACGGAGAGGTGCGGGACGCGGCTGTTGCTGACCGCGTTGATCATCATCGCGCCGTGCTTGATGATGCCGCCCTGCTCGTACTCCTTGCCGACCATGTAGCCGGTGGTGTTGTGGAGGAAGAGGAGGGGGATGTCGCGCTGGTTGGCCAGCTGGATGAACTGGGCGGCCTTCTGGGACTCCTGGCTGAACAACACACCCTGGGCGTTCGCCAGGATGCCGACCGGGTAGCCGTGCAGGCTCGCCCAGCCGGTCGCGAGGCTGCTGCCGTACAGCGGCTTGAACTCGTCGAAGTCGGAGGCGTCGACGAGCCGGGCGATCACCTCGCGGGGGTCGAAGGGGATCTTCAGGTCCTCCGGGACGATGCCGAGAAGGTCGTGGGCCGGGTACTTGGGGGGTTCCGCCGGGCCGGGGTCGGGGTGGGCCTTGCGGTGGTTGAGGCGGGCCACCACGCGGCGTGCCTGGCGGAGCGCGTCCGGTTCGTCGACGGCGAAGTAGTCGGCGAGGCCCGACACGCGCGCGTGCATCTCCGCGCCGCCCAGGGACTCGTCGTCGCTCTCCTCGCCGGTGGCCATCTTCACCAGGGGCGGTCCGCCGAGGAAGACCTTCGCGCGCTCCTTGACCATGATCACGTGGTCGGACATGCCGGGGATGTAGGCGCCTCCGGCCGTCGAGTTGCCGAAGACGACGGCGATCGTGGGGATGCCCGCGGCAGAGAGCCGGGTGAGGTCGCGGAAGACGGCGCCGCCCGGGATGAAGATCTCCTTCTGGGAGGGCAGGTCGGCGCCGCCGGACTCGACGAGGCTGATGCAGGGCAGCCGGTTGGCGAGGGCGATGTCGTTGGCGCGCAGGGCCTTCTTCAGCGACCAGGGGTTGCTGGCGCCGCCGCGCACGGTCGGGTCGTTGGCGGTGATGAGGCACTCCACGCCCTCGACGACCCCGATGCCGGTGACCAGCGAGGCGCCGACGGCGTACTCGCTGCCCCAGGCGGCCAGCGGGGACAGCTCCAGGAAGGGCGTGTCGGGGTCGAGGAGGAGTTCGATGCGCTCGCGGGCGAGGAGCTTGCCGCGCCCCCGGTGCCGTTCGACGTACTTGGCGCCGCCGCCCGCGAGGGCCTTGGCGTGCTCGGCCTCCAGGTCGGCGAGCCTGGCGAGCATGGCGTCGCGGTTCGCCCGGTGGTCGGGGGTGTGCGTGTCGAGGGTGGTCTCGATGACCGTCACAGCAGGGCCTCCGGGATGTCCAGGTGGCGGGAGCGGAGCCATTCGCCGAGGGCCTTGGCCTGGGGGTCGAAACGGTGTTGGGCGGCCGCACCCTCGCCGAGGATGCCCTCGACGGTGAAGTTGAGGGCGCGCAGGTGGGGGAGCAGGTGCCGGGTGACCGGCAACTCGGCGGTCTCCGGGAGGAGACGGCGGAAGGTGTCCACGGTCAGGGTGTGCGCGAGCCAGCGCCACGCCTCGTCCGAGCGCACCCACAGGCCGACGTTGGCGTTCCCGCCCTTGTCCCCGCTGCGGGCCCCGGCGACGAGCCCGAGGGGCGCCCGCCGGGTGGGGCCGGCGGCGGGGAGCGGCTCGGGCAGGGGTGGTGCGGGCGGGTCCTGGAGTACGAGGGTGTCCTGGGCCGGCGGCACGGGGATCCGTCGTCCGTCATGGAGGACGGCCACATGGGGCACGTCGCCATGGGGGACGTACACATCCTCGAAGACCCCGTAGGGTGCGCCCTTCCCGGGTGGGGCGAGCACATGGAAGCCGGGGTAGCTGGCGAGCGCCAGTTCCACGGCGGCGCCGGTCAGCGCCCGG
The DNA here is from genome assembly GCF_042899865.1 of Streptomyces sp. NPDC013157. Taxonomy (NCBI): domain Bacteria; kingdom Bacillati; phylum Actinomycetota; class Actinomycetes; order Kitasatosporales; family Streptomycetaceae; genus Streptomyces; species Streptomyces sp. NPDC013157. The sequence continues at coordinate 142,414 of NZ_JBIBAK010000009.1, forward strand.
CCCACGGTCTCCTGGTCCCGGTCCCGTACGACGAGCCGGAGCAGCGCGCTGGCCGTCTCCTCGGTGGCCGCGTCGGGGCGGTCGGTGCGGATCAGCTCCCACGTGGTGCCGGACGGCGGCGACTTGGCGAGGGCGTCGGCCATCTGCTCCCGCACCAGCGCGGCCTTCGCCTCGATGTCGAGCCCGGTGAGCACGAAGACGACCTCGTTGCGGAAGCCGCCCAGCCGGTTGCGGCCGACCTTGAGGGTCGGGGGCGGGGCCTCGCCCCGGACCCCCTCGATCCGTACCCGGTCCGGGCCGTCCTGGCTGAGCCGGACGCTGTCCAGGCGGGCGGTGACGTCGGGGCCCGCGTAGCGGGCGCCGCCGGTCTCGTAGAGGAGCTGGGCGGTCACCGTGCCGACGTCCACGAAGCCGCCGGTGCCGGGGTGCTTGGTGATGACACAGCTGCCGTCCTCGTGGAGTTCGGCGAGCGGGAACCCGGGGCGTCTCAGGTCGCGGCCGGCCCCGGCGCCGGCTCCCGCAGCGGCTCCTGCGTCCGCGAAGAAGGCGTAGTTGCCGCCGGTGGCCTGGGTCCCGCACTCCAGGACGTGCCCGGCGACGACGGCGCCGGCGAGCCGGTCGTACTCCCCCGGCTCCCAGCCGAAGTGGGCGGCGGCGGGCCCGGTGACCAGGGCCGCGTCGGTGACCCGGCCGGTGACCACGATGTCGGCGCCGGCCCGCAGGCACGCGGCGATCCCGAAGCCGCCGAGGTAGGCGTGGGCGGCGAGGCTGCCCGGGTGGGCGGCGGTGAGGTCGTCGCCCTCCACATGTGCGACGCGCACGGGTATGCCGAGCCGGTCGGCCAGCTGCCGTACGGCGTCGGCGAGTCCGGCCGGGTTGAGGCCGCCGGCGTTGGTGACGATCCGCACGCCCCGCTCCTGGGCCAGTCCCAGGCAGTCCTCCAGCTGGCGCAGGAAGGTGCGGGCGTATCCGGCGCCGGGGTCCTTGAGCCGGTCGCGGCCCAGGATGAGCATGGTCAGCTCGGCGAGGTAGTCGCCGGTGAGGACGTCGAGCTCGCCGCCGGTGAGCATCTCGCGCAGCGCGTCGAAGCGGTCGCCGTAGAAGCCGGAGGCGTTGCCTATGCGCAGGGTCACGGGGTGCCGCCCTTCGGGGTGCGGCCGGGGCCGGGCGGGCCCGCGAAGGCCTGGGCGACGTCCAGCCAGCGGTCGGCGTCCGGGCCGGCGGCTTCGAGGGCGAGGTCGGCGCGGTGGGCGCGCTGGGTGACCAGGAGGCAGAAGTCGAGGGCCGGGCCGGTGACCCGGTCGTCGGCGTCCTCGGGGCCGTACGCCCACAGTTCGCCGGACGGGGCGGTCAGTTCGACGCGGAACTCCTCGAACGGCACGGGCAGTCCGTGCACGCCGAAGGCGAAGTCGCGGGTGCGGACGCCGAGTCGGGCGATGTGCCGGAGCCGGTCGGTGGGGGTGCGGGTCACGCCCAGCGCGTCGGCGATGTCCAGGCCGTGCGCCCAGGTCTCCATCAGCCGGGCGGTGGCCATGGAGGCGACCGACATAGGGGGGCCGTACCAGGGGAAACGGGCCCGTGCGGGCGCCGCGCGCAGCGCCCGGTCCAGGGCCTCGCGCCCGGCCCGCCAGTCGGCCAGCAACCGGGCGGGGGGCTTGGCCGCGCCTTCCTCCGCCCCGTTGTCCACGAAGTCCCCGGGTTGGGCCAGCGCCTTCTCGACCTCGCGGGAGAAGGCGTCCTGATCGGTCACGGCCAGCAGCGAGGAGTGGTCGGTCCAGGCAAGGTGGGCGATCTGGTGGGCGACGGTCCAGCGGGGCGCGGGGGTGGCGAGAGCCCACTGCTCGGTTCCCAACTCGGCTACCAGCCGGTCGAGTTCCGCACTCTCCTCACGCAGGTCGTCGATGACGGGCGTCGGATCGGACATGGGGGGGAGCATGGCAGCGGGGCCGGAAACAATCAAGCACGCTTGCATGAATTTGGGAGAGCCGCGGCCGGCTCTCCTTGGCGACATCTGGAGTCACCCTGGGGCAATCCTTGGCACAAGCCGTCGTGGCAGGGGGACCGCATGCCATATGTTCGATGCGAACATCCGGCGATGGAGTGATGTGTGAGGCGTGCGGGGCGTGCGGAGGACAGATGAACTCGCCGTAGGGGCGCGGACGACCGGGGCGCGGACGACCGCCGTCGTGGCACCCCCGGCAGGCGGGCCAGGCGGCTACCCGGTGGACGCGGGCATCGAGGACGCGCCCCCGCGTGAACCTCCCCGCTTCTGGCCCCTTCTCCTCGTGGCCGCCGCCGTCCTGCCCGGGACCGCGCTCTTCCTCGCGGGCCAGGGCGTCAGCAAGGCCGCGCTGCAGGCCTGGCAGACGGTGTGCCTCGCCGTGATCGTGCAGGCGACACCGTTTCTGCTGCTCGGTACGGCGCTGTCGGGGGCGATCAACGCGTTCGTACCGGAGCGGGTGTTCACCCGGCTGCTGCCGAAGCGGCCCGCGCTCGCGGTTCCGGTCGCCGGGGTCGCCGGGGTCGTGCTGCCAGGGTGTGAGTGCGCGTCGGTGCCGGTGGCGAACAGCCTGATCGGGCGTGGGGTCACCCCGGCCGCCGCGTTCGCGTTCCTGCTCTCCGCGCCCGCCATCAACCCGGTCGTGCTGACCGCCACCGCCATCGCCTTCCCCGGCACCCCCCTCATGGTGCTGGCCCGGCTGCTCGCCTCTCTGGTCACCGCGGCCGTGATGGGCTGGCTGTGGCTCTGGCTGGGCCGGGAGGAGTGGCTGCGGCCCGCCGTACGGCACACCGGGCACCAGCCGGGGCACAACCGCTGGACGGAGTTCCGGCGCGGCTTCCAGCACGACTTCCTCCAGGCCGGCGGTTTCCTGGTGGTCGGCGCCATGGCCGCGGCCACCTTCAACGTGGCCGTACCGCGGTCGGTCCTCGACACCTTCTCCGGTTCGCCCTGGCTGTCGGTGCTGTTCCTGGCCGCGCTGGCGGTCATCCTCGCGGTGTGCTCGGAGGCGGACGCGTTCGTGGCGTCCTCGCTCACCGGTTTCTCGCCCACCGCCCGGCTGGCGTTCATGGTGGTCGGCCCCATGGTGGACCTCAAGCTGATCGCGCTGCAGGCGGGCACGTTCGGGCGGGCCTTCGCCGCCCGCTTCTCGACCGCCACGACGGTCGTCGCGGTCCTGTGCAGTGTGCTGGTCGGAGGAGCGCTGCTGTGAGACGTCCGCTTCAGGTGACCCTGCTGGTCCTCAGCGGCCTCGGCCTGCTGCACGCCTCCCTCTTCACCGACCTGTGCCTGCGCTACGTCAAGCCCGGGATGCGGCCGCTGCTGATCGCGTCCGGGTTCGTGCTGCTGGTGCTGGGCATCGTGGAGGCGGCGATGCGGGAAGGACGGGACGCGCGGAAGGGGCACGGCAGGCACGGTGGCCACGCACATGGCGCCCACGCACATGTCGCCGGACCACACGAGGAGCCGGAGGAGCACCACGGTCACGACCACTCGACCGTCCCCCGGGTCGCCTGGCTGCTCCTGCTCCCCGCGCTGAGTCTGCTCTTCTACGCCCCGCCGGCGCTCGGCGCGTACACCGCGGCCCGGCAGCCCGCCAAGGTCATCGCGGAGCAGGACGGCTTCGATCCGCTGCCGAAGACCTCGCCGCTGCCCATCACGCTCACGGACTTCACCACGCGGGTGCAGCAGGACCGCTCGCTGGCCATCAAGGCGCGGACGGTGGAGATGAGCGGGCTGGTCACGCCCGTCGCGGGGGGCGGGAGCTGGGACCTGACCCGGATCATCATCTCCTGCTGCGCGGCCGACGCGCAGTCCGTGAAGGTGCGGATCTACAGCGACAGCATCCCGGCCGCCAACACCTGGGTGTCCGTCACCGGGAACTGGCATCCCGGCGGGAAGCTGGGCACGAAGTCCGCGCCGGTCGCGCTGGACGCCCAGACCGTGAAGAAGATCCAGCGCCCGGCGAACGGCTATCAGGACGCGCTGCCGTTCCCGTCGGGCTGAGTGCCGACGACCGGCTCCGGCTGGACGGCGGCGACCGCCGGCTCCGGCTGGGCGGCGACCACCGGTTTCCGGCCGCGTCCCACCTGGGAGCGGACCGCGCCGATGCTCGCCGCGATGACGAGGGCGACGGCGGCCGCCTGGGTCGCCGACAGGGCCTGGCCGAGGACGAGGAAGCCGGCGGTGGCGGCGATGGCCGGTTCCAGGCTCATGAGGACGGCGAAGGTGTGCGCGGGAAGGCGGCGCAGGGCGAGGAGTTCGAGGGTGTAGGGCAGAACCGAGGAGAGGACCGCGACCGACGAGCCGAGGGCGACGGTGGTCGGGTCCAGGAGCCTGCTGCCGGCTCCGGCGATGCCCAGGGGGAGGAACAGCAGGGCCGCGACCGCCATGGCCAGGGCCAGACCGTCGGCCTGCGGGAAACGGCGGCCGGTGCGGGCGCTGAAGATGATGTAGGTGGCCCACATGGCGCCGGCGCCCAGGGCCAGGCCGACACCCACGGGGTCGAGGCCGCTGAAGTCCCCGCCGCCGAGCAGGAAGACACCGCCCAGCGCCAGTCCCGCCCAGAGGGCGTTGATCAGGCGCCGGGAGGCCAGCACGGACAGGGCGAGCGGCCCGAGCACCTCGAGGGTGACGGCGAGGCCCAGCGGGATGCGGTCGACGGCCTCGTAGAAGAGGCCGTTCATCGCGCCCATGGTGATGCCGAAGACGATCACCGTGCCCCAGTCGGTGCGGGAGTGGCCGCGCAGCCGCGGCCGGCAGACGACGAGCAGGATCACCGCGGCCGCGAGCAGCCGCAGGGTCACCACGCCGAGCGCGCCCGCCCGGGGCATCAGGGTCACCGCGAGGGCCCCGCCGAACTGCACGGAGATCCCTCCGGCCAGCACCAGCCCGACGGGCCCGAGCGAGCCGAACCGGCCCGGTGCGCCGGTGGCGCCGGTGGCGGCGGGCGCGGACACCGAAGCGACCGTGGGCGTCGACGTCGGCTGTGAGGTGCTGGGGGTGGTCACGGGCGGTCCAGGAGAGTCGCTGTTCATTACGATGCACTTCTCAGTCCAGGGTAATGGACTCTGACAGGCGCGTGAACCCTTTATGGGGCTGTCCTGGATGGTGAGATGCCGAGGCGTCGAGGCGTCGAGGCGTCGACGGTACCCAGGGCGTCGGTTGGAACGGCCCTGAGCGCCGAGGCCCCGGGACGGCTGATTGCCGTACCGGGGCCCCGGGACATGCGGTGGCTCGCTCACGATCCGCCTTGTCTTACCGCGAGCTGGCCCCGAGGACGACACGTTCGGCCTCGCCCCCTTTGCAGGGCGAGGCCGAACGGCAGTGAAACGAATCTTCAAGCGGCGCCGGAGACTACTTCACGTCGACGTAGTCGCCGGTCGCCGTCGAGGCGCCGGTGGTGGCGTTGGTGGCGAACGAGTAGCGGTAGTAGCCGTCGACGGTGGCCTTGGAGGTGGTCTTGAGGGCACCGCCGGTACCGGCGGTGATGGTCTTGAGGGTGGTGTAGGTGGTGCTGCCCTTCTTGCGGAACTGCAGCTGCACCTTCTGCGACGCGTAGCCGGAGTACTTGCCGGTGTTCCAGTCGGCGCGCGTCAGCTTGCCGGTGACGGTGATGGTCTTGCCCTTCTTCACCGGCTCCGGGGTGGCGTCGACGGTCAGCTTGGAGGCCTTCTTGATCTTGCCGGTGCCGATGTTGTCGTCAAAGCTGGCGCTGGCATTGAGGTCGTAGCCGCCGATGGCGAGCTTCCAGGTGCCGGCGGCGCCGTTGTTCTTCATGTCGGTGGCCGCGTGGATGTTGAAGACGGCCTTGCAGCTGTAGACGCCGGTCTGGGTGGTCGACTCGGTGCAGATCGGGTCGTCGTCGGTGCCCAGGGCGCCGGTGATGGTGTCCGTGCTGGAGGGGTCGGTGCCCTGCCAGAGGAAGGCCTCGGTGAGCGCGACGCCGCTGGAGCTGGTGGCGGTGTAGGTCGCGGTGACGGACTTGTTGGTGGTGGTGCCGAGGACGATGTCCTTGCCGCCGTTGACGACACCCTTCGAGAAGGTGATGGTCCCGATCCCGGTCTTCGGCCGGACGGTCTGCGCGGAGTTCGCCGCGTGCCCGGCGTGCGCGGACCTCACGGAGAAGGAGCTGAGCTGCGCCTTCGCGCTCGGGCTCGACGCCGCCTGGGCGGCCACCGGAACAGCGAGCGCGGACAGTGCGACCGCACCGGACAGAGCGGTGGCCGCGACACGTATACGCATGTGAATCCCCCTCGGATCGCGAGGGGCCCGGCGAGTCGCCCCGGCCGGGCCCATTGGCGTACGCAGCCTACGAACAACATGGAGAATTCTTGAAGATCCATTGTGCAATAGGTGTGTAACAAGGCTGATGTGACGGACACTCACCAGAGGTGCGGCCTGTCCGTGGTGGCTCAGGTGCCCGGCCAGGGCTCCTCATCGCGGAACAGGGGGCGGCCGTCGGGGAGTGTGGTCGGGACGGGCGAGCCGTAGTCGGTCTCTCTATATATCCGCGCCTCCATACGTCCGGCCCCCATGGCAGCTCCTGCACAACGCCTCAGCGGCCGACGACGTGCCCATGCGCACCGCTCACCCGCGAAAGTCGGGGTCAGTCGGCGTCCTGCTCGCCGAGGAGGAGTTCGTCCCCGCTGGGGAAGCGTGCGGTGCCGCCCTCCTCCCAGGTGAGGACGATCGCCAGGCCGCCCATCGGCCCCCAGGCGGCCGTCACCGTCTTCACCCTTCGCCACCGGCCCTCGTAACCGATCACGTCACCGGGGACGACGAGGGCCGCGCGCTTCGTAGGGACACCTAATCGGTCCCGGCGGGACGGACGTGGTCCAAAGGGGTGCCCCACTCGATGCCACCCCCTCGCGGGCGAATGTACGCGGTGCGGCTGATGACCCGCCCGGTGTCCTTGAGGCGTTCCTCGATCACGCCCTGGAGCTCGCCGGTGCGTCCCGAGGTTCTGTCTTCGACGAGCGTGCCCTGCGGATACGGCAGGGTGCCGTGATCGAGCGTCGTGGCTGGCTTCTCAACCCGTGTCATGCATCCTCGTCCCAGCTGGGCATACGTGTGTCACCCAAGAGAACTGCCGCAGTGCGAAGCCAACTTGCACAGCTCTTGCACAACGTCCGGGTGCGGGAGGGGCGGAGTGAGACGATGGGACACAACGGACGTCGAGCGGGGAAGACGTACAGGATGAGCGCGATCAGGATTCCCGGACCCGGTACGAACGTCGCCGTCTGCCGCAAGGCACGCGGCCTCAGCCAGGTCGCCCTTGCCCGACGGGCAGGCGTGTCGGTTTCCCTGCTCAGCAAAATCGAGATCGGCGACCGAGCCCTCACGCAAGGCATCGCAGCCTCCCTCGCACAGGCCATGGGGCTGACTCTCGATGAGCTGTTGGGCACGGAGCCCGTCGCCAAGACGGACGAGGCGAGCCTGGCCACGCTCAACTACGCCATCCGGCGCTTCGACATCCCGGACGCCCCGCCACCGCATCCTGAGGACCTCCCGGGCGCACTGGCCCGGCTCAACGAGCTCCGCTACCGCACCGAGCTGGGGGCGGTCCTTCAGGAGCTGCCCGGGTTACTGGCGAAGTCGACCAACTACGCCCATGCCACACAGTCGCCTGACGCGTGGACCCGGGTCGCCGACACCTATTCGGTGGTGTACTGGCTGGCGGCCCGGTTCCGGTGGATGCACCTGGCCGAACTGGCCGTCATGAAGCAGAGGCTGGCCTCGGAGCGCGCGCACCCGATCGCCGCCACGGTGGCCGCCCGTGACGAGGCCGGAACCTTTCTCAACTCAGGGGACTTCGCGGGCGGATTGGCGATCGTTGACCGCGCGATCGTGGAGGCCGAGTCGACGCTTGAGGGACGCGACCGCGCGTTCGGCCTCGGCATCCTGCACCTGCGCGGGCTCACCCTGGCCGGTCGGCTCAAGGACGAGGCCGCCGCTGGGGAGCACATCCGGGCGGCATGGCGGACGGCCGAGGAGTACGGCACGGACGCCGACGAGCACGGCATCCACTTCGGGCCGGACCAGACCGCCACCCACGTCATCTCGACTTACTCCGACATGGACCAGCACCGCCGAGCGCTGGACACGGCTGACGACCTCATCCGGGAAGGCACCTCACTGCCCGCGACCCGCATCGGTCCGCTCCACATGAACCTGGGACGGTCGCACCTGGCCTTGGGCGACCGGGACTCCGCCCTCGAAGCCCTCGAAGAAGCCTGGAACATCGCCCCCGAGATGGCCCGCGTCCACCCGACGAGCCAGGAGCTGATGCGCGTGCTGACCTCACTGCACCGCCGCAGCAACCCGAGGCTGACACGGCTGGCCAAGCGAGCTGGTGTGCCTTTCTGACCCCAGGAAGGCAAGCCGGCGCAGACACCATCACACAACAGCCCGGTCCGCCGAACACGGTCGCAGGCCAGGCTGCCGAAGCCGTGGGGACTCGGCTTCGGCAACCTGACGTCGGAAATCAGGGGCGCATCATGCGTGGATGCCCTTGACGAAAACCGCTCTCCCGTGTGTGTACGGATCGGCCCCTTCCACCTCGAATCCCGCCGAGGCCAGAATTCCCGCGAGAGCATCGGCCATGCACTGAACGACAGTTTCGTAATGCCGGAGCGCCGAAGGGATGCTTGAGAAGTCGCCCCTCTCTAGAATCTCCACAGCAGCGGCTCTCAGATCTTCACCCGTACGCCATTCGACAAAGACGCCACCACCGGTGGACGGGTCGACGTGCACGCGCGTGCCGGACGTCTCGGGTGACGAGTCGCCTTCGACGTCGCCCCGATGGACGGGAAGCCCGCCCCGTTCCAGTTCCCGGCACACCTTGTCAGCCAGTGCATTTCGTGCGGCGATGACGTCCGGTGATGCTTTCGGCGGTATGCCGAATCCGCGCTTGCTCACTAGCTTCTCACTCTCTCGTTCTGTTCTTCGCACGTCAGTGACGCCTCACGCGCCGCCACCGGCCCGTTTGACGTATCTGGCCAGCACTTCCTTCGCTGCACTACCTCAGGCGGGGTCGTACGGGACTGAATAAGTGATCGGTGCGCCAGGCTTGAGAGCGTCGGCCGGTTCCGAGGCGCACGCGCCACAAGGCGATTCTGATGCAGAACTCGACTAGATCTTCGAGTCCACGGGCCCTGACGTTGGCGACGACGGCCTCAGGCAGACCCGGTGCGGCGTCGGCGGGGGCCCGCTTGGCCGCGGCCTGGGTGGCCGCGTCCGCCTCCGTGCCGGCCGAGGCGGCGGCGCTCCACATAAGGCGGCTTGCAGATTCCGGTCTCGGCCTGACCAGCTATACACGTCACTCTGCCGACTTCAGGCCACTTCACCGCGCACCTTCGTCCACCTCCGCTGACCGCGGGCGGCCCGGACAGCGACTACAACGCCCTGCACGACGCCTTCACCGCGGGCGGCTCAGATGCCCGGCCAGGGCTCCTCATCACGGAACAGGGGGCGGCCGTCGGGGAGTGCGGTGGGTACGTTCGCCCCGTAGTCGGCCTCCATGTGGGCCGCTTGTTCATGGGCCGCCTGCATATGGACCGCCTCCACGTGGGCCGGCCCCATGTGGGCCTCGTAGGCGGGCTGGGGCCATAGTGCCGCGGCTGCGTACACGTCGTGGTGGTAGTCGTACAGGTTCCCGTGCGGCTGCTGGTAGGCGTACCCGCCGTCCCCGTCGACCTGCGCCCCCGCGTAGGAGACCTCGGGCACCCCCGCCCCCACGGTCCCCGCGGTCTCTGCCGCCGGGACCGCGCCGCCCTGTTCCACGAAGAGCGGCAGCCGCAGTTCTCCGGTGTCCATCACCGCGTTGTTCTGGGAGCGGTGGAGCCGGGAGTAGGCGCCGCCGCGGGCGAGGAGTTCGTCGTGGCGGCCGGTCTCGACGATGCGGCCGCCGTCGACGACGAGGATGCGGTCGGCGTCGGGGGCGAGGTTGAGGTCATGGGTGATCATGATGGTCGTACGGCCCGCCATCAGGCGGCGCAGCGGCTTGACGACCCGGCGGGCGGCCATCGCGTCCAGGCCGGTGGTCGGCTCGTCGAGGACGAGGACGGGGGCGTCGCGCAGGATCGCGCGGGCGATGGCCAGGCGCTGGAGCTGACCGCCGGAGAGCCGGGCGGAGTTGGGGTCGACCCTGGTGTCGTAGCCGTCGGGGAGCCGGACGATGAAGTCGTGGGCGTCGGCAGCCTTCGCCGCGTCCTCGATGGCCTGGTCGCTGGCGCCGGGACGGCCGCAGGCGATGTTGGCGCGGACGGTGTCGTGCAGGACCAGGGTCTCCTGGGGGAGCAGGGTGATGTACTCGCGCAGGCGGGCCAACGGGAAGTCGCGGATCGGGATGCCGTCGAGGAGGACCTCGCCGCTGTCCGGGTCGTAGAAGCGGAGCAGCATTTTGGAGACGGTGGACTTGCCGGCGCCGCTGGGGCCGGTGATGATCACGAGTTCGCCGGGGCTGACGGCGAAGGAGAGGCCCTCCAGGGCGGTCCGGTCGGCGCCGGGGTAGCGGAAGCCGACGTCGCGGACCTCGACGGCGCCGTCCGGGCGGCCGGCGGCGGTGCCGGTGCCGCGGCGGGGGTCGGTGACCGACGGCCGCACGTCCAGGATCTCGATCAGGCGTTCCGCGCCCGCCGTGGCGGCGGTGACGGTGAGGCCCAGCTGGGCGAGGCCGCGCACGGGCGGGTAGAGGTAGCCGAGGAAGGCGGAGAAGGCGAGGAGCTGGCCGAGGGTCATGCGGCCGGTGGAGATCTCCCAGGCGCCGATGCCGATGACGGCGAGGACGCAGACCGTCTCGATGACCTGGACGAGCTGTTCGTAGGCCTCGTTGAGGCGGGTGGAGCGCACGGAGGCGCGGAACCAGGCGCCCGCCTCCTCGTTCAGGCGCCGGCGCTCGGCGTCGCGGCGGTCGTACGCCTGGGTCAGCACGATGTTGCCGAGTGACTCCTCGACGACGGAGGTGATCGCGCCGTCGGCGACCCGGCCCTCCCTGGACACGTCCTTGATGGAGCCGGAGAAGCGGCGGGCGGCCAGCCAGAACAGGGGCGCCAGAACGAAGGTGGCGGCGGCCAGGTCCCAGCGCAGCCAGAACGCGGCGGCCGCGTAGAAGATGGCACTGAACAGGGCGGACGCGGCGCCGACGAGCCCGGACACGACCATGGTCTCGATGGCCTCGACGTCGCTGGTCAGGCGGGAGAGCAGGTCGCCCTGGCGGTGGCGCTGGAAGAAGTGCGGGGGCAGCTGCTGGACGTGGTCGAAGACGTGTTCGCGCAGCCGCATCACGAAGCGTTCGGTGGTCCAGGCGGCCAGGGAGTTGCCGGCGTACGCGACGATCGCGCCGACGATCGCGATGGCCAGCCATTTGCCGGCCGGGCTCCAGAAGGCGCTGAGCGAGCCCTTCTGCAGCGCGTGGTCGGTGAGGTCGCCGAAGAGCAGGATGGCCTCGGTCTCGGCGAGTGCGGCGATCACCGTGCACACCCAGACGATCACCAGCCAGCGGCGCAGGCCCCGGGTCAGCGGCCAGAAGCGGCGGAAGGCGACGCGGGCCGGGATGGTGGGCGTGTACTCGTCCTCGTACTCGTCCTCGTCGTCGCGCTCCTCTTCATCGGCCTCGTATTTCGAGTCGGCGACTTCGTACTCGTATTCCGCGTCTTCGCTCTCCTTCGCGCGCATTTCGCACTACCTCCGCTCTCCGACGCTGGAATCACCGACATACAGGAGCGTAAAAGGACCGACGGAGAACCGTCGGTCCTTTTACGGCCTACTCAGTTGTCCCGGTCGCCGGGGATGGGCTTGGGAGCCGGCTTCGGCGCGCGCTTCTTCGGCTTCGGCGGCGGCGGGGGCAGCTGCTTCTTGGGCTTGGGGGGCAGCGGGGCGAGCTTCTTGAGGCTCATTCCGACTCCTTGAGAGTTCGAAGTGCAAGTGGTGCGGGATGGTACGAGAATTCTCTTGGGGCAACGTCCGGGGATTTTGGATCGTCATCCTCGGCAATCCCCGCCGCCCGACATCGAAGAACTTACACGGCCCAGTTCCCAAGCAACGGCAAAGTCGGCCCGAAAACGGCAAGCAGGCGCTGTGAATACCTATGTAACGGCTGTATAACGACCCCGAACCTGAGAGTTCTCTTATGAACCTGAGAGCCACCTTATGAAGCTGAGCGGAAGGAGCCCCGGGCAGGCGCTCGCCGCACCCCGGGCAGGCCTCAGCGGCGGGCCATGTACAGGTCGAACGCCTTGTGGAGCAGCCTGTTGAGCGGGAAGTCCCACTCTCCGACGTACTCGACGGCCTCGCCGCCGGTGCCCACCTTGAAGCGGAGCAGCCCCAGCAGGTGGTTGGACTCCTCCAGGGTGTCGGTGATGCCCCTGAAGTCGTAGACGGCGGCGCCGAGTTCGTGGGCGTCGCACATCATCCGCCACTGCATGGCGTTGTTGGGCTGGACCTCACGCCGGCGGCTGGTGGAGGCGCCGTAGGAGTACCAGACGTGGTCGCCGACGGTGAGCATGGTGGCCGCGGCGAGGACGTCGCCGTCGTGGTGGGCGAGGTAGAGGCGCATGCGGTCGGGGTGTTCGGCGGCGAGCGCGGTCCACATGCGCTGGAAGTAGGCGAGAGGGCGCGCGACGAAGCGGTCGCGCTCGGCGGTCTCCGTGTACAGGCCGTAGAAGGCGGGCAGGTCCTCGTACCCGCCGCGCACCACCTTGACCCCGGCCTTCTCCGCCTTCTTCACGTTGCGCCGCCACTGCTGGTTGAGCCCGCGCTGGATGTCCTCCAACGACCGCCCGGCGAACGGCACCTGGAACACGTACCGGGGCTGCCCGGCCGCGAACCCCTCCTCCCCGCCCGCCTCGGCCTGCCGCCACCCCGCGCGGCGCAGCCGTTCGGCGAGGCCGGCGCCACGGGCGTCGTACGACGTCGGCTCGGTGTCCCCCAGCCGCCGGGCGGCCGGATCGGCGACGGCCTCCTTCACCGCCTCCGCACTCCACCGCCGTACGACGACCGGCGGCCCCATCTTCACCGCGAACGCCCCGCGGCCCTTCAGATACGCCAGCAGCGGGTCGAGCCACCGCTCCGGCTCCGGGTCGTGCCAGTCGATGGCGGGCCCCTCCGGCAGGTACGCCAGATACCGCTTCACCCTGGGCACCGCCCGCAGCAGCACCAGCCCGGCCCCCACGATCCGCCCCTCCACGTCGAACCACCCCAGGCTCTCGGCCTCCCAGTCGGGCTTCACGTCCCCCCAGGACGGCAGCTGCATATGGCTCACGGAAGGACGGGACCCGGCGAAGGCGAGATGCTCGGCACGGGAGATGGGCCGGAGGCGAAGGACTGCGGTCATGGGCGGAGCTCCTGGACAGGTCGGCGACGGCTCACTGACGACGCCGACCGGCCGGAACGACGGACGGGGCCGCGGCCAGGGCGGCCCACGGGACCGGTGGCGTCGGCATCAAGAACAACAGACGCACGCCCGCCGGGAATCGTTTCGGCGCGCGGGTGGGCGAGAGCGTGTCGGCGGCATCCGGGGGACAGGCCGGCTCGGACTCCGAGCGGTTCGGTGAGCATGCCACCCGGCACACCAGGCGCACTCACCCGATGGCGCATGCCGAACCCGCTCCCGGCGCGCGTCACTTCCCCTACCGTCTCCCCGTCACTTCACTTCCCCTCCCCGTCCAGCCCCTCCGCCAGCACCTCCGCCAGATGCCGCCCCCGCACCCCCGCCAGCTGCTCCAGCTGGGTCCGGCAGGAGAAGCCGTCCGCGAGGATCACCGTGCCGGGCTCCGCGTCCCGTACCGCCGGCAAGAGCTGTTCCTCCGCGCAGGTCCTCGACACCTCGAAGTGGCCTTTCTCGAAGCCGAAGTTGCCCGCCAGGCCGCAGCAGCCGCCGGCGAGGGCGCCGGTGAGGCCGGCGGACTCGCGGAGGCGGCGGTCGGGGGCGTCGCCGAGGACCGCGTGCTGGTGGCAGTGGGTCTGGCCGGTGACCGGACGCTCCAGGCGGGGCGGGGTCCAGTCGGGGGCCAGGCGTTCCAGTGTCTCCGCGAAGGTGAGCACGCGCGCGGCGAGGCGGGCCGCCCGGGGGTCGTCGGGGAGCAGCTCCGGCAGGTCGCTGCGGAGAGCGGCGGCGCAGCTGGGCTCCAGGACGACGAACGGCGGGGGGTCCGGGAATCCGTCTTCCGGACCCGACTCGGACTCCGGCTCCGGCTCCGGCTCCGGGTCAAGGTCAGCGTCAGGGCCAAGGCCAGGGTTCGCGTCCGGCTCCGCCCCGCGCCCCTCGGCGGCGTCCACGTCCGACGGCGGCAGCAGCAACGGCTCCAGCAGGTCCAGAGTCTCGCGCAACACCGCACGGGCCCGGTCCAGTTGGCCCGTCGAGAGATACGTCAGGCCGCAGCAGGCGCGGGTCCGGCGCGGATTCAGCAGGGACATGCCGTAGCCCTCCAGCCCGCCGTCGGCCGATCGCCGCGCCCTCAACGGCCGGGTCGGCAGTGCCACGACCCCCACGCCCGCCGCCTCCAGGACCCGTACGGCGGCACGGCCCACGGAGGGCGACAGGTGCTCGGTGAACGTGTCCGGCCACAGGAACGCCGGCCGCCTCGGGAGGTCCGGCTCCTGTCCCGCCCGCGCGTCCGCCCGCCAGGCGCGCAGCCGCCCGCGCTCCCGCCGCCGCTCCCAGCGGCTGAACGGTTCCGCCGCCAGGCGCGGGATCCGCCGCTCCGGTGCGATCCCGCCCAGCCGCTTGGCGAGCCCCGCCAGGGGGCGCAGGGAGACGAGCGCGTTGACCAGCCGTGCCGTGCGGGTCCGGGCCACCAGGCGCAGCCACCTCGGCAGCCGGCCCATGCTGTAGTGGGCGGCCGGGCGGCGCCGACCGGCGTAGTGGTGGTGCAGGAACTCCGCCTTGTACGTCGCCATGTCCACCCCGACCGGGCAGTCCGACCGGCAGCCCTTGCAGGACAGGCAGAGGTCGAGGGCGTCGCGGACCTCCGTCGAGCGCCAGCCGTCCGTCACCAGTTCGCCCGCCAGCATCTCGTGCAGCAGCCGGGCCCGGCCGCGCGTGGAGTGCGCCTCCTCGCCCGTGGCCCGGAAGGACGGGCACATGACGGCCGCGCCGGACGGCTCGGTCGTACGGCACTTCGCCACGCCCACGCAGCGGCGGACCGCCGCCGAGAAGTCGCCGCCGTCGGCGGGGTACCCGAAGGCGACGGGGATCGGCTCGCGCGGGAGGACGGCGAAGCGGAGGTTCGTGTCCAGGGGGGCGGGGCGGACCAGCATGCCCGGGTTCAGGAGGTCGTCCGGGTCCCACACCCCCTTCGCCCGCTCGAACAGCGCCACCGTCTCCGCGCCGTACATCCTCGGGAGGAGTTCCGCTCGCGCCTGCCCGTCCCCGTGCTCCCCGGACAGGGAGCCGCCGTGCGCCACCACCACGTCCGCCAGTTCCTCCGAGAGACGGCGGAAGCGGGCCACGCCGGCCTCGCTCAGCAGGTCGAAGTCGATACGGACGTGGATGCAGCCGTCGCCGAAGTGGCCGTACGGCGTGCCGCGCAGGTGGTGGGCCGTCAGCAGGGCCCGGAAGTCACGCAGGTACGCGCCCAGGCGGGCCGGCGGCACCGCGCAGTCCTCCCAGCCCGGCCAGGCCTCACTGCCGTCCGGCAGCCGCGTCGCCGTACCGGAGGCGTCCTCGCGGATGCGCCACAGCGCGCGCTGCCCGGCCGCGTCGGTGACGACCAGCGCGTCGAGGACGTCCGCGGCCCGGACGACCGTCTCCGCACGCGCGCGTGCCTCCGCCGCCGTCTCCCCGCCCGTCTCGACGAACAGCCAGGCGCCGCCCCGGGGCAGTCCGGCCGGGGACGGCACCAGGTCGGCCGCCATGCCCTCGACCGTGAGGGGGCCGTACGGCAGCAGCCCGGCCGCGGCCTCCGCCGCCGCGCTCTCGTCGCCGTAGCCGAGCACCGCCAGCGCACGCGCGCGTGGCGCCGCCACGAGCCGTACGGTCGCCTCCGTGAGGATCCCCAGCGTGCCCTCGCTGCCGCAGAAGGACCGGGCGACGTCCGCGCCCTTCTCGGGGAGGAGGGCGTCCAGGGCGTAGCCGGAGATACGGCGGGGGAGGTCGGGGAAGCCCGTGCGCAGGCGCGCCAGCTCCCCCTCGGCCAGCTCCCGCAGGCCGTCCGGTGCCCCGGCCCAGTCCCGCCCCAGCCGCAGCCGCCGCCCCCGCGCGGTGATCACGTGCAGCTCCCGGACGCTGTCCGCCGTCGTCCCCCAGGCCACCGAATGCGACCCGCAGGAGTTGTTGCCGATCATCCCGCCGAGCGTGCAGCGGCCGTGCGTGGAGGGGTCCGGGCCGAAGCGCAGGCCGTGCGGGGCGGCGGCCTCCTGGAGACGGTCGAGGACCAGACCCGGCTGGACGACGGCCGTACGGGTGGCCGTATCGAGGCGGACCAGGCGGTTCATGTGGCGGGTGAAGTCCAGGACCACGCCCGTGCCCGTCGCCTGGCCCGCGATCGACGTGCCGCCGCCCCGGGCCACCACCGGTACGCCACGGGGCCGGCACAGCTCCAGTACGGCCGCCACGTCGTCCGCGTCCCGGGGGGCCACGACCCCGGCCGGAACCCGCCGGTAGTTGGACGCGTCCATGGTGACCAGCGCCCGGGACGTGACATCGAAGCCGACCTCACCCCGGACGGCACTGCGCAGCTCCGCCTCGAGTTCCGAGAATTCCGACATGCGTCCACTCAACCAGCCCGCCCGGCGATACGACCCGCTCGCGCGCACGCCGGCCCCGTGCCCCGCCCCGCGCAGGCGCACCCGCACGCGTCTCACCCGACGGACGAGGTTTCGCCCAGGTTTCCCCCACCGGCTAACCTCACCCCGTGGCTGACATCCAGATCCCCGCTGACATCAAGCCCGCCGACGGACGCTTCGGCGCTGGCCCCTCCAAGGTGCGGACGGAAGCGCTGGACGCGCTGGCCGCCACCGGTACCTCCCTGATGGGCACCTCGCACCGCCAGGCCCCGGTCAAGAACCTGGTCGGCCGGGTCCGCGAGGGCATCAGCGCCCTGTTCTCCCTCCCGGACGGCTACGAGGTCGTCCTCGGCAACGGCGGCTCCACCGCCTTCTGGGACGTCGCCACCCACGGCCTGATCGACAGCAAGTCGCAGCACCTCAATTTCGGCGAGTTCTCCTCCAAGTTCGCCAAGGCCGCCAAGCTCGCCCCCTGGCTGGCCGAGCCCACCGTCATCGCCTCCGACCCGGGCACCCACCCGGAGCCGCAGGCCGAGGCCGGGGTCGACGTGTACGCGTTCACGCACAACGAGACCTCCACCGGTGTCGCCATGCCGATCAGGCGGGTCGCGGGCGCCGACGAGGGCGCGCTCGTCCTCGTGGACGCCACCTCCGGCGCCGGCGGCCTCCCGGTCGACGTCGCCGAGACCGACGTCTACTACTTCGCCCCGCAGAAGTCCTTCGCCTCCGACGGCGGCCTGTGGATCGGCGTCTTCTCCCCGGCCGCGATCGAGCGCGCCGAGCGCGTCCACGCGTCCGGCCGCCACGTCCCGGAGTTCTTCAGCCTCCCCACGGCGATCGACAACTCCCGCAAGAACCAGACGTACAACACCCCGGCCCTCGCCACCCTCTTCCTGCTCGACCAGCAGCTGGAGTGGCTCAACGGCCAGGGCGGCCTCGCCTGGTCGACGGCCCGCACGAAGGACTCCTCGACCCGTCTGTACACCTGGGCCGAGGAGTCCAAGTACGCCACCCCGTTCGTCGCCGACCCGGCCAAGCGCTCGCAGGTCATCGGCACGATCGACTTCGCCGACGAGATCGACGCGGCCGCCGTCGCCAAGGTGCTGCGCGCCAACGGCGTCGTCGACACCGAGCCCTACCGCAAGCTCGGCCGCAACCAGCTGCGCATCGCGATGTTCCCGGCGATCGACCCGGCGGACGTCGAGGCGCTGACGAAGTGCGTCGACTACGTGATCGAGAAGCTGTAGGGGCTCGGCGACTCTGCCCGGCAACTCCCGTAACAAGCTGCTGGTTTACCCGGAAGGCATGATCAAGGCAAAGCCTTCCGCGGGCAGTTGAGTCTCCTTCGTCGCACACCGGACACTGTGTGCCCCATGCGACGAAGGAGATCCACGCGCACATGAACAGACCGATACCGGGCACCGTCGAGGTAGGGGTGCGCCACATCCTGAGCGACAAGGTCACGGGTTTCCTCGTCCGTACCCGGCGCATCACCTGGAAGGACAACGTCTTCCGGGTACGCCGGCCGCAGTCCGGCAAGCAGACCGTGGAGCTCACCTGCCCCGTCTGCGACGCGTCCCTGCTGGCCGAGGTCCGCACCGAGGCGCACGCCCGCCGGACCAGGGTCGTCTTCGGCGTCCTGGCCGCCCTCTGCCTGGTCGCCTTCTTCGCGGCCTTCGCCTACGCCGTCCACGAGGGCGGCAAGACCCTGCCCGAGGGCCAGTCGCTGCCGACCCTGTTCCCCGTCAGCATCGTCTCGATCTTCGTCACGTTCGCCGTCACTCCCGCGCTCTTCATCCGGAGCCGCGTCTACAACGGCGTCAGCCTGCTGGACGCCCCCAAGCCACGCCGCCGGCACGCGGTCAGGCCGGTGCGGGGCTGAGCGCCGGGAGCGACGAGGGGCGCCCGGGGCGGGTGCACCGGGCGCCCCTCGGGCGTTCACTGCCCCTCGACGAGCTTCGCGTACGCCTTCGCGTCGAGCAGCCCGTTGGAGGACGCCCCGCCCTTGGCCTTGATCCTGAAGAGCCACATCTCGTAGGGGTCGGCGTTGACCTCCTCGGGGCTGTCGACGACGTCCTCGTTGATCGCGACGATCTCGCCGTCGAACGGACTGAAGATGTCGGACGCCGCCTTGACCGACTCCACCGTGCCGACGGGTTCACCCGCCTGGATCTTCCTGCCGACTTCGGGCAGCTCGAAGAAGACGATGTCGCCGAGGTTCTTCTGGGCGTGGTCGGTGATGCCGACGGTCATGCTGCCGTCGGCCTCGGTGCGGATCCACTCGTGGTCGTCGGTGTAGCGGAGGTCGGCGGGCACGTTGGACATGTCAGCTCCATCAGCCGTCGTGGTGCGGTGCCCGGCCGCCCCTGTCGACGGCCGGCGGGAACAGCCTGCGGCACCGCTCCCCGGAGCCGTGTATTTCGGGCATCACGGTCCGCCACCCGGGTGACGCCCACCGCACCACGCCACCGCACCACGCCGCCGCTTCACGACGCCGTACAGGTCACCACAGGCACACCCCCACCCCCGGGAGCGCCCCCGAAGCCGAAGCTCGCCGACCCGCCGGCCGGGATCGCGCCGTTGTGGGAGGCGTTGACCGCCGTCACGGTCGCCCCGCTCTGGGTGTACGACGCGTTCCACATGGTGGTGACCTTCTGCGCCCCGCTCCAGGTCCAGGTCACCGTCCACGAACCGGTCGCCGTCGAACCGGTGTTGGTGACCGTCACGTCCACGTTGAACCCGCTCCCCCAGTCGCTGCTGACGGCGTAGGAGGCCGCACAGGAGGCGGACGTACCGCCGCCACCGCCCCCGCCTCCTCCCCCGCCCCCGGTGCCCGGGAACAACGGCGCCTTGACGCTCGCCAGGTACCCGTCCTTCACCGTGTCCACGGTCACCCAGTCGTCCTTCAGGATCCCGCCGGTGTCACCGGAGTTGGGGTTCCAGGACCAGAAGGTCCACTGGAAGGAGTCGGCACCGTACGTCGACGTCGGCCGCAGGTAACTCACCAGCGCGGCCAGCCACTTCTGGTCCACGGTCGAGGCGAGCGTCGTACCGAACTCGCCGACCCACACGGGCGCGATGTTCTGCTTGAAGATGTAGCCCCAGTACGAGTCCCACACGCCCGGCATGTTGGCGGGGAACGTGGGATCGCTGAACCAGCTCTGCTGGGCCACGCTGGTGGCGTAGTCGTGGGCGGAGTACACCACCCGGTTCGGCACGGACAGCTGGACCGGATACCGGCCGACGCCCATCAGGTTGCCGCCCCACCAGCCCGAGACGCCGCTGTACGTCTGGACGCCCTCGACGAAGACGAGCAGGTCGGGGTTGACGGACAGGACGGCGTTCCCGGCGCGTTGGGCGGCCAGCCGCCAGTCGAGGGAGGCGTCCCCGCAGCCCCAGCAGGCCGGATCGTGGGGCTCGTTGTGGAGGTCGATGCCGATGACGGTCGGGTCGGCCGCGTACCGCGCCGCGAGCGCCTTCAGATCGGCGATCCAGGTCGACTCGGGGACGGACGAGGTGTACCAGAGCGCCGACTGGCCGCCGGCGTCCGGCCGGTGCCGGTCGAGGATGACCTTGAGCCCGTCCTGCCCGGCGTAGGCCACGATCCGGTCCATGACCTGGAGCGAGTTCAGCCCCTGCAGGTCGGCGTTCTTGCCGTTGCTGAAGTCGATACTGTCGGGCACGGTCGTGCTCTTGAAGATGTCGTCGCTGTAGGGCAGCCGGATGGTGTTGTAGCCCAGCGCTCTCATCTGGTCGATCATGCTCTTGTAGTCGCGCGACCAGAGGCCGTGCACCACGTAGTTGGCGGTCTCGAAGCCGAACCAGTTGATCCCGGCGATCCGGACCGGCTGCCCGGCCGCGTCCAGGATCTGCCGGCCGCTGGTGTGCCAGTAGCCGGCGCCGGGGGCGTCCGCCGCGTGCGCGGCGTCTGTCGCACCGGCGAGGCCGGCGGACAGGGGCAGAAGGAGCGCGGCGGCGGCAGCACACAGCGCTCGTCGCAGGCTGCGTAAGCGGAACATGTGCCTGTTCCTCTCGGAGTCCCACTGGAAAGGCGCGGCCCCGGAACCATGGGAGCGCTCCCATGCACCGCGTACCTCCCAGGAAACTGAGACACCGTCATGACGTCAAGACGTGCGGCGGCTCGGCCTGCTCGCGTCGGTCGTCAGGTGTCGGGGTTGCCGACCGTGACGGTGACGGCGCCGATCGCGCCGGTGCTGCCGAGGGTGACCGAGACCGTGACGGGCCGGACCGGGTTGGGCGGGACGACCGGGTTGGGCGGCACGGCGCGGGAGACCAGCAGGAAGGCGGGCCCGACCTTGAGCGTCGTGGTCGCCGCCGCCGAGAAGGGCAGGTCGTCGCGGTGCGCGCCGACGAGGTCGTACGGGTGGCCGCTCGGGTCGCCGGTGCCGGTGGTGTCGTCCAGGCTGCTGATGATCTGGGCGGTGCCGCCGCCGGCGGCCTTCGGAAGGGTGATGACGGAGACGTCGAGGGTGCCCGTGACGGCGATGTTCTCGCTCGGGCCCCTGAAGACGCCCTTGATCGGCAGGCTGACCGAGCGGACCTGCGGCACGGCGGCGGCCCGGGCCGTCCGGGCGGGCCCGGCCGTGGCGGTGCCGGCCGTGGCGGTGCCGGCGGTGGCGGGGACGGCGGTGGCGGGGACGGCGGTGGCGGGGACGGCGGTGGCGGGGACGGTCAGGCCCAGGGCGGCCGTGAGCAGGCAGACGTTCCCGGCCAGGCGCAGGGCGTTACGGCGCATGGGTGCTCCCGTTCCGTGCGGCGGGACCCGGTCGCGTGTTGCCGCCCCCGTCCCGCGGGACGGTTTCCAGCCTGCACGGGCCTGACGGCCGCCGCCCCGCCGGTGAGCCGGAAGAGTGACGTCCGGCGGGCGGCCGTACGCCCGCTCAGTGCCGGCGCGCGGACGGGCGCCGCAGCCGCCGCAGCCCGAAGAGGGCGAGCACGGCGATCCCGACGGCGACGGCACCGACCTTGGCCCCGGCGCTCGGGGAGCTCCCGCCGTCGCTCCCGGCGGCCGAACCGCCGCCGGCCGACGGCGACGCCTTGCCCGACCCGCCCGGCACGTCCTGGGCCTGCACCGGGCTGTCGGCGCCCTCGCTCCCGTACATCAGCTTGGTGCCGTCGGCGGAGTAGGTGATCGACTCGCCCTGTTTCTGGAGCGGCACGTCGAGCCGCCCCTCGCGCTTGATCTTCCCGCCGTTCCAGTCGTAGTAGATGCCGCCGAAGTAGCCGCGTACGGCGAGTTGCGTGCCGTCGGGCGAGAAGGCGGCGTCGGTGGCCCACAGGTCGACGGCGGCGACGGGCTTGAAGATGTTCGTACCGGTCGGGGAAAGGGTCGCCGGGCCCTCGTACAGGTGCCCGCCGTCCTCCTTCTTGTCGATGATGTACACCCGCCCGGTCTTGGGGTGGACGACGAGCGACTCGGCGTTCCGGGCGCCGTTCGCGTACTTGACGACGTACTGCGTGGCCCGGACGGTCTGGTCGACCAGCTTCTTCGGCTCGGGCAGCCGATAGATCCAGACGTACGGCCAGCTGCCGTCGAGGTTGTCGCCGATGTCGCCGACGTAGATCTGGTTGTCGGGGCCGATGGAGATGGCCTCGACGTCCCGGGGCGTGCCGACGCCGCTGAGCGTGATCCTCGCGACGGTCTTCCCGGTCGCGCTGTCGACGGCGTAGATGTACGGGCCGTCGCCGCTGTCGTTGTGCGTCCAGTAGATGCCGGGGTGCAGGTGGGAGGCGGCGAGACCGCTGGACTCGGCGATCCGCGGGTCCTTGATCGTGAATCCCCGGTCACCGGCGCCGTCGGCGGCGGAGGCGGGTGCGGCGGCGAGGGCACCCGTGAGCAGGACACCGGCGAGGAGGGCGAGCGATCGTGGACGCATGGGCCCAAGCCTGCCATCCCGCGCTGTGTCCGAACGCGGCGGACGTGTCGGTCCTCACACCCCGCCGCTCCCGCTGATCGTCCATCATGAGCGGATGCTCAGGTTCATGCCCGTCGGGGACTCGATGACGATCGGCAGCGCGGGCGAGCACACATGGCGGTACCGCATGTGGCAGCACCTGTGCGCGACGTACGGCGGCCCGTTCACGCTGGTCGGCCCCCGCGAGACGCTGTACGACAAACAGGCCGAGGCACCCACCTCGTACGCCTACGCCGACCCCGGCTTCCCGCGCGCCCACCTGGCCGGCTGGGGCGAGGGCTGGCTGCACATGGCGCCGCTGATCGGGGAGGCGGTGCGCTCCTGCCGCGCCGACGTCCTCCTCGTCTCCCTCGGCCTGATCGACCTGGGCTTCTACACGAACGCGGAGCAGACGGCGGCCAACGCACGGACCTTCGTCGCGAACGCACGGGCGGCCGACGCGGGCATCCACTTGGTGCTGCTGCCGGTGATCCCGAACATCCGCGCGACGACGGACGAGCCGTTCGCGGAACAGGTGACCCTCTTCAACGAACTCCTGGCGAAGACCGCGGCCGACCTCGACGAGCCCCGCTCCCCGGTCCTCATGGCCGCGCCGCCGGATTCGTACGACATCCACACGGACACCTACGACGGCACCCACCCGAACGCGAGCGGCGAGCACCGGATCGCGGGGGCGTTCGCGGAGGCGATGTGGCAGGGCTGGGACCTGGGCGGGGAGTACACGGCCGGAACGAGCTGACCGAATTCGGCCGCTCCCCGGTCACCCTGCGTATCGTTGAACCGCGCGGCTGCACCCGTGCGGAGAGCAGCCGGGGAGGAGCGCCAGGATGACCGTCCTCGAAGACAGGATCGCGATGGCCAAGAGCGACGACGAGATCACGCTCGACGAGCTGTTCGAGCAGATCGAGAAGATGCCCGCCCCCGAGGGATACAAGGTCGAGATCGTCGAGGGGACCGTCTTCATGTCGCCACAGCGGGACACCCGATCGCCGACCCCTGCCAGCGCCGCTGCCATGTCTACACCAACCCCAAGGGCGACGACTACACGACCGAGACGCGGGTGGACTTCGGCACCGACATCGATCTGACCGGCACGGTGGTGGACCTCGTCCTCAAGACCGACGAGTTCCCGAGCGACTAGCTCTCCCGCCGGGGAGCCGACCGGCGACTCCGGCACCACGGGGCGCGCTTGCCCGGTCGACGTGGGCCTCCTCGCGGAACCTCCGGCCAACTGACTCCAGGTCCTTGCTTAGAGCGCACTCCACGCCGTTGGCTGGGTGACCATGAAGTACACGCAGCTCGGACGTACCGGACTCAAGGTCAGCCGACTCGTCCTCGGCACCATGAACTTCGGACCGCAGACCGACGAAGCCGACAGTCACGCCATCATGGATGCCGCGCTGGGCGCGGGGCTGAATTTCTTCGATACGGCCAATGTCTATGGGTGGGGCGAGAACAAGGGCCGTACGGAATCGATCATCGGGAACTGGTTCGCGAAGGGCGGCGACCGGCGCGACAAGGTCGTGCTCGCCACCAAGGTGTACGGCAACATGGCCGCCGACGGCGACGCCTGGCCCAACCACGACAAGCTCTCCGCGCTGAACATCCGGCGCGCGGTCGACGCCAGCCTCAAGCGGCTGCAGACCGACTACATCGACGTCTACCAGTTCCACCACGTCGACCGGCGGACCCCCTTCGAGGAGATCTGGCAGGCGATCGACACCCTCGTCACGCAGGGGAAGATCCTCTACGTCGGCTCCTCCAACTTCCCCGGCTACAAGATCGCCCAGGCCAACGAGATCGCCGCCCGGCGCGGCGGGACCATCGGGCTGGTCAGCGAGCAGTGCCTCTACAACCTCGCCGAGCGCCGTGCCGAGATGGAGGTCATCCCGGCCGCGCAGGAGTACGGCCTCGGGGTCATCCCCTGGTCGCCGCTGCACGGCGGCCTGCTCGGCGGTGTGATCAAGAAGGAGGTCGAGGGCGGGCGCCGGGCCAGTGGCCGGGCCGCCGACTCCCTCGCCAACACCACCATCCGCGCCCAGATCCAGGCCTACGAGGACCTGCTGGACAAGCACGGCGTCGAGCCGGGCGAGGCCGCCCTGGCCTGGCTGCTCACGCGTCCGGGGGTGACCGGCCCGATCGTCGGTCCCCGGACCGCCGAGCAGCTGGAGTCGGCGCTGCGGGCCGTGGAGCTCGAACTGAGCGCGGACCTGCTGGACGGCCTGGACGAGATCTTCCCGGGCCCGGGCCCCTCCCCGGAGGCCTTCGCCTGGTAGTTCCGTTGGCAGTTCCGTCAGGGTGAGCGCCCCGTCAGGGGCGCGGGGAACTGCGCGACCAGCCACCGACGGCCCGCGGCCGACGACGGCGGCCGCAGTTCCCCAGCCGGCCCTCACCTCATCGCAGAGGCCACGGCAACCACCACGAACAACAACACGAGCGCACCGGCCATGATCCGGTTCCTGGTCTTCGGGTCCACGGCAACGAGCCTAACCGGCCGCCCCCAGCTCCCAGCGGGCGACCACCTCGTACCGCGGCTGCTCGCCCGGCACCCCCGACGTCGGCAGACTGCTCCGCACCAGCGCCAGCTCCCCGACCGTCCAGGCCCGGCTCGCGAACTCCGCGAGCAGCGCGACGTACGGCCGTACCTGTACCGCGTCCCGGCTGCGGGCCACCGTCAGGTGGGCCTTGTAGCGGCGGTGCTCCCCCATCGGCAGGCCCGCCTTCCGGGCCGCCGCCTCCGTGCGGTCGGCCAGCAGGCGGAGGGTGTCCAGGTCGCCCTCGGCCCCGGCCCACAGGGCCCTGCCGTGTCCGAACTGCCCGCCGCCCGCGACGGCCAGCGCGAAGGGCGGGGTGCGGTGGGCGGCGCGGGCGAGGCGCTCCGACAGGGCCGGTACGACGTCGTCGTCGACCTCGCCGTAGAACGCGAGCGTGTAGTGCCAGCCGGGGCGGCCGGTCCAGCGCAGCGCCTCCGCGCCGGGCAGCCGCTTCAACCGGTCGACCTCGGCGGCGAGTTCGGCGGCCACCTCAGGCGGGGGCAGCACGGCTGCGAAGAGTCTCATGGAGGCAACCCTGCCAAAAAAACGATTGCGCGCGGGACGTACGGCGGCGTGAATCGCTGCATGGAGAGCATGGAGAGCACGGAGACCAACGGGAAGATCAGGATCCGGGACGGCCGCGCCGAGGACATCCCGGTGGTCCTCGGGATGTTCGACAGCGCCGTGGCGTGGCTGGCGGCCCAGGGGCGGACCCGGCAATGGGGCACCACTCCCTGGTCCGAGAACCCGAAGGCGGTGGAGATGATCACCCGGTACTTCGCGGAGGGCAGCCCCTACATCGCCGAGTACGACGGCGTCCCGGCCGCCACCCTCACCCTCACCGACGCGCCCGGCCCCTACCTCGCGCCCGTCGACGAGCCCGAGCGGTACATCCACATCCTGGCCTCGGACCGCCGGTTCAAGGGCTCCGGCACCGGCGCCGCGCTGCTCGCCCACGCGGCCGCGGAGACCCGCCGGGCCGGGATCTCGCTGCTGCGGGTCGACTGCTACGCGGGCGACGACCGCAAGCTGGTCGCCTTCTACGAGAGCAACGGCTTCACCCCGACCGAGACCTTCACCGTCAGCGTGCCGGGCGACGACGACTGGCCGGGACAGGTGCTGGCCCGGAGGCTGTAGTCCGCCTCCGGGCCGGCTCCCGCCGCCGTACCTGTCTCAGGCGGCCGGTGCGAGCTCTTCCTGCTGTTCTCTCGGGACGAAACGGACCCGCGGGTGACCGCCGTGCCAGCCGACCGACAGGCGGAGGTTGCCGACCCGGGCCAGGACGAGGCCGATGCCGATCGCCGCGGCCGCGGCGATCGCACCGCCGACGGCGAGGCCCGCCCGGACGCCGTAGGTGTCCGTGATCCAGCCGGCGATGGGGGCGCCGATGGGTGAGCCGCCCATGAACACCATCATGTAGAGGGCCATCACCCGGCCCCGCATGGCCGGGTCGGTGCCCATCTGGACGGTGGTGTTGGCGGTGACGTTGACCGTCATGCCGAACATGCCGATCGGGACCATGAGCAGGGAGAACAGCCAGAGGGAGGGCGCGGTCGCGGCCACCAGCTCCAGGCCGCCGAAGGCGACCGCCGCCGCGAGCATCACGCGCAGCTTGGCCGTGCCGCGTCTGGCCGCGAGCAGGGCGCCGGCCAGGGAGCCGGCCGCCATCAGGGTGTTGAAGAGGCTGTAGGAGCCGGCGCCCGCGTGGAAGACGTCGTCCGCGAAGGCGGAGAGGTAGACCGGGAAGTTGAAGCCGAAGGTGCCGATGAACCCGATCAGGATGATGGTCCAGGTCAGGTCCGGGCGGCCGGCGACATAGCGCAGGCCCTCTCTGAGCTGGCCCTTCCCCTTCGGGGCGCGCCGGACGACGTGCAGGTCACGGGCGCGCATGAGCAGCAGGCCGACGAGGGGGGCCACGAAGGACAGGCCGTTGAAGAGGAACGCCCAGCCGGTGCCCACGCCGGTGATCATGAGGCCGGCGACGGCCGGGCCGACCAGGCGGGCGGACTGGAAGTTGGCGGAGTTCAGGCTGACCGCGTTCTGCAGCTGGTCCGGGCCGACCATCTCGGAGACGAAGGACTGGCGGGCCGGGTTGTCGACGACCGTGGCGAGGCCGACGGCGAAGGCGGCGAGGTAGACGTGCCAGACCTGGACGTGGCCGGAGAGGGTCAGCAGCGCCAGCGCGATGCCGGTCAGGGCCATCGAGGTCTGGGTGACGAGGAGGGCGCGCCGCTTGTTGAGGCGGTCGACCAGGACGCCGCCGTAGAGGCCGAAGAGCAGCATCGGCAGGAACTGCAGGGCGGTGGTGACGCCGACGGCGGTCGCGGAGCCGGTGAGGCTGAGGACCAGCCAGTCCTGCGCGATGCGCTGCATCCAGGTGCCTATGTTCGAGACGACCTGGCCGGCGAAGAACAGCCGGTAGTTCCTGACCTTCAGCGAGCTGAACATCGAGGACCTACGGGCTGCGGGGGTAGTAGGGGCGGTCGGTGCGGGGGCGGAAGGTGTTCCGGGTCCCGTACTCAAACGGATTCGCCTCCTCCTTCTATCGGCTGTTACAGGTGTGCGAGCTTCTCCAGCACGGGGGCGGCGGCGCGGAGTTTCGCCCACTCGTCCTCGTCGAGGCCGTCGACCAGGCCGGCCAGGAACGCGTTGCGCTTGGCGCGGCTCTCCTCGAGCATCGCCTCGGCCTGTTCGGTCTTGGTGACGACCTTCTGGCGCCGGTCCTCGGGGTGCGGCTCCAGCCGGACCAGGCCCTTGGCCTCCAGCAGCGCCACGATGCGGGTCATCGAGGGCGGCTGGACGTGCTCCTTGCGGGCCAGCTCACCGGGGGTGGCCTGGCCGCAGTTGGAGAGGGTGCCCAGCACCGACATCTCGGTGGGGCTCAGTGACTCGTCGACCCGCTGGTGCTTGAGCCGTCGCGAGAGTCGCATCACGGCGGAGCGGAGGGAGTTCACGGCGGCCGCGTCGTCGCCATGGGTAAGGTCCGGCATGTTCTTTAGAGTAACTCATTACTCTATCTAAAGACCACTCCGCCGCGCCGACATGCCCGTGACCTCGGCCACTGAATCCGGGGGTCTGGGGGCACCCCCAGAAAACATCGCATCACCCTTACGAGTGAGCTGGATCCGGAAAGTGACGCACCGGGCGCGCGGATGTGGCGCCCTCGTATGCATGGGGACCAGTGTGCTCAGCCTGCGTATAGACGGGGAGCTGCTCGAACGGCTCCGGTGTCATGCGGCGAAAAGAGGAATGAGCGTCCAGGACTACGTGGTCCGGACGCTCATTCGGGACGACTTCGACGAGCGGTTCTCGGCCGCCGTCGAGGAGACGGAGAGGTTCTACGGCGACCAGGTGAAGGTCACCTGACCCCGGGAGGTCACGTGAGGCCGAGGGCCGGCATCAGGTAGTAGAAGGCGAACACCGCCGAGACCACGTACATCGCGACCGGGATCTCCCTGGCCCGGCCGGCCGCCAGGCGCAGCACCACGAAGGTGATGAAGCCCATGCCGATGCCGTTCGTGATCGAGTAGGTGAACGGCATCATGACCATGGTCACGAAGGCCGGGATCGCCAGCGTGTAGTCGGACCAGTCGATCTCCTTGATCGACCCGGCCAGGATCAGGAAGCCGACCGCGAACAGCGCCGGGGTGGCCGCCTGCGACGGGACCATCGTGGCGACGGGGGTGAGGAACAGCGCCACGGCGAACAGGCCGCCCGTGACGACGTTGGCGAAGCCGGTGCGGGCACCCTCGCCGACGCCCGCCGTCGACTCGACGAAGCAGGTGGTGGCGGAGGACGAGCTGGCACCGCCGACCGCGACCGCGACACCGTCGATGAAGAGGACCTTGTTGATGCCCGGCATGTAGCCCTGGGCGTCGGTCAGCTTGGCCTCGTCGCTGACGCCCATGATCGTGCCCATGGCGTCGAAGAAGCAGGACAGCAGGACCGTGAAGACGAAGAGGATGCCGGTCAGCACGCCGACCTTGCCGAAGCCGCCGAAGAGGCTGACCTTGCCGAGCAGGCCGAAGTCCGGGGTGGCGGCCGGGTTGCCGGGCCACTTCGGGACGGTCAGGCCCCAGGTCGTCACGTGCGCGACGGCGTTGATGACCAGCGCGAGCACGGTCATCGCGACGATCGAGATCAGGATCGCGCCGGAGACCTTGCGGACGATCAGCGCGAGGGTCAGCAGCACGCCGAGCACGAAGACGAGCACCGGCCAGCCGTTGAGGTGACCGTCGGCGCCGAGCTGGAGCGGGACGGTGGTCTGGGCGACGTCCGGGATGCGGGTGACGAAGCCGGAGTCCACCAGACCGATCAGCATGATGAACAGGCCGATACCGATCGAGATCGCCTTGCGCAGGCTGTAGGGGACGGCGTTCATCACGCGCTCGCGCAGACCGCTGGCGACCAGCAGCATCACGACGATGCCGGCCAGCACCACCATGCCCATGGCGTCCGGCCAGGACATCCGGGGGGCCAGCTGGAGCGCGACGACGGAGTTCACGCCGAGGCCGGCGGCGAGCGCGATCGGGACGTTGCCGATGACGCCCATCAGCAGCGTCGTGAAGGCCGCGGTGATGACCGTGGCGGTGACCAGCTGACCGTGGTCGAGCTGGTGGCCGTACATGTCCTTCGCGCTGCCGAGGATGATCGGGTTCAGCACGATGATGTACGCCATCGCGAAGAACGTGGCGAAGCCGCCGCGCACCTCGCGGGCCAGGGTGCTGCCCCGTTCGGAGATCTTGAAGTAACGATCCAGCGCGCCGTACGCGGGGGTCGCACCCGGCTGTTCGGGGGCGGGGGCCTGAGTGGAAGCCGGGCTCGACATTGTAGGTTCCTACGATAAGAAGTAGTCAGACACAAACGGTTTCAGTATGAACGTATGATGTCTAGATCGCTATCTCCGCGCGTAGACCCTTGGGGTGCGTATGCTGAGCGCCATGGCGAAGTGGACCCCCCAGCACGAGGCACCGGAGCCCCTCGAGGGCCCTGTCGTCCCGACGATCATCGGCGGCACGATCATCTGGTTCGTCCTCTTCCTCGCCCAGCTCCCCTTCTACGGCTGGTACTCCGACCACGGCCACACCTGGTGGATCTGGACCTGCCTGGCCGGCGGCGGCCTCGGCCTGATCGGCGTGTACTACGTGAAGCGACGCGACGCGGCGATCAAGGCGCACCGGGCGACGGCCGAGTAGGGCATCACCGCGAGGCCGGCCAGAAGCGCCCCCTCGGGCGCCGGGCGGAACCGAAGGGAACACACGCCGGGCCTCGCGCCCTCGAACACCGGACGACCCGACGGGAACGCGGAGCAGGACTCGACCGTGGACGCCGGGGCGGCCGGAGGGTCGGCCCCGCTTTTCGGGGGGCCGAGTCGGGCGGGCGGGTGGGCAAAGGGTCCCGGTGTCTACAACCTGCGCACGACTTCGGTCCTCCCCTGGTCGGATCTTCCGGGCACTCGGCAGGTGAACGCGCAAATCCGCACGTACCGTCGAATGCATGCAGCACATCGACGCGGGCGCCGAGCTCGACCCTGTGCATCCCGTACCGTTGCCGGCGCCCGTGCGGGCGACCGGCCTGACAACCGCCGAGGTCGCGGAGCGGGTCGCGCGCGGCCAGGTGAACGACGTACCGGTCCGCAGCAGCCGCTCGTTCGGCGAGATCGTGCGCGCGAACGTCTTCACCCGGTTCAACGCGATCATCGGCGTGCTGTGGCTGATCATGCTGGTCGTGGCGCCGATCCAGGACAGCCTGTTCGGCTTCGTGATCCTCGCCAACACGGGCATCGGCATCGTGCAGGAGTGGCGGGCGAAGAAGACCCTGGACTCGCTCGCGGTGATAGGCGAGTCGCGGCCGACCGTGCGCCGGGACGGGGCCGCCGTCGAAGTGAGTACGAGTGAGATCGTGCTCGGCGATCTGATCGAGATCGGTCCCGGCGACAAGATCGTCGTGGACGGGGTCTGCGCGGAGGCCGACGGCCTCGAGATCGACGAGTCGCTGCTCACCGGTGAGGCCGACCCGGTCGTCAAACACCCCGGCGACCAGGTGATGTCGGGCTCCTTCGTGGTGGCCGGCGGCGGCGCCTTCGCCGCGACGAAGGTCGGCCGGGAGGCCTACGCGGCCCAGCTCGCCGAGGAGGCGTCCCGGTTCACGCTCGTCCACTCCGAGCTGCGCTCCGGTATCTCGACCATCCTCAAGTACGTGACCTGGATGATGGTCCCGGCCGCGATCGGCCTGGTCGCCACGCAGCTGGCCGTGAAGAACAACGGCCTCAAGGACGCCGTCGCCCGCACGGTCGGCGGCATCGTCCCGATGGTCCCCGAGGGCCTGGTCCTGCTCACCTCCGTCGCCTTCGCGATCGGCGTGATCCGGCTCGGCCGCCAGCAGTGCCTGGTCCAGGAGCTCCCCGCGATCGAGGGTCTCGCCCGGATCGACACCGTCTGCCTCGACAAGACCGGCACCCTCACCGAGGGCGGCATGGACGTCACCGAGCTGCGGGCGCTGGACGGCGTCGACGAGACGTACGTACGCAAGGTGCTGGGCTCGCTCGGCGAGTCCGACCCGCGCCCCAACGCCTCCCTCCAGGCGATCATCGACGCCTACCCGGACAGCGAGGACTGGCGGTGCGTGGAGTCGCTGCCCTTCTCCTCCGCCCGCAAGTACAGCGGGGCGACCTTCAGCGAGGGCGACGGGGAGCTGAGCACCTGGCTGCTGGGGGCGCCGGACGTGCTCCTCGGCGCCGACGACCCGGCACTGGCCGAAACCGTTCGCCTCAACGAGCAGGGACTGCGGGTGCTGCTGCTCGCCCGCGCCGACCGGGACCTCGACGACCCGGGGGTGGCGCAGGGCGCCGAAGCCACCGCGCTGGTGGTCCTGGAGCAGCGGCTCCGCCCGGACGCCGCGGACACCCTCCGCTACTTCGCCGACCAGGACGTCCGCGCCAAGGTCATCTCCGGTGACAACGCGGTGTCCGTCGGCGCCGTCGCGGCGAAACTCGGCCTCAGCGGTACGACGGTGGACGCACGCCGGCTGCCGGCCGAACGGGACGGGATGGCCGAGGCACTCGACTCGGGCACGGTCTTCGGACGGGTCACCCCGCAGCAGAAGCGGGAGATGGTGGGCGCGTTGCAGTCGCGCGGGCACACCGTCGCGATGACGGGCGACGGCGTGAACGACGTACTCGCCCTGAAGGACGCCGACATCGGTGTCTCGATGGGCTCGGGCTCCGAGGCGACCCGGGCGGTCGCCCAGATCGTCCTGCTCGACAACAGCTTCGCCACGCTGCCCTCGGTGGTGGCCGAGGGGCGGCGGGTGATCGGCAACATCACCCGGGTCGCCACGCTGTTCCTGGTCAAGACGGTGTACTCGGTGCTGCTCGCGTTGCTCGTGGTCTGCTGGCGGGTCGAGTACCCGTTCCTGCCCCGGCACCTGACGCTTCTGTCGACCCTGACGATCGGCATCCCGGCCTTCTTCCTCGCCCTGGCGCCGAACAAGGAACGGGCCCAGCCGCACTTCGTCCGCCGGGTGATGCGGTACTCGATCCCGGGGGGTGTGGTGGCCGGCGTCGCGACCTTCGTGACGTACCTGGTCGCCCGCCACCACTACACGGGGACCGGGTCCCTGGACGCCGAGACCAGTGCCGCGACCCTGACCCTGTTCCTGGTCTCGCTGTGGGTGCTGGCGATCATCGCGCGGCCGTACACCTGGTGGCGGGTGGCGCTGGTGGCGTCGATGGGCGTGGCCTTCGTGTTCGTACTGGCCGTGCCGGCGCTGCAGAGTTTCTTCGCGCTGAAGCTGGTGGGGGTGGCGATGCCGTGGACTGCCGTCGGCGTGGCCGTGGTGGGGTCGGCGGTGCTGGAGCTTCTTTGGAAGTGGGTGGAGCGGAGGTTCCCGGTGTGATGCGGTCTGAGGGGACTGCGCGGGCCCGGTGGGGGCTGGTCGCGCAGTTCCTCCCCCAGCCTTCGGCCGGGGGACCCCCAGCGCCCCCTACGGGGCGCTGCCCCTGAGGGCGCTGCCTACTGCACGTCGACGTAGTCGCCCGTGGCGCTGACCGCCGGGGTCGTGGTGGTGCCGGCGAAGGAGTAGCGGTAGTAGCCGTCCACCGTCGCGGTGGTCGTCGTCTTCAGGGCGCCCGTGGAGGACGTCTTGATGGTCTTCAGCGTCGTGTAGGTGCTGGAGCCCTTCTTGCGGAACTGGAGCTTGACCGACTGGCTCCCGTAGCCCGCGTACTTGCCGGTGTCCCAGTTGGCGCGGGTCAGGGTGCCGGTGACCGTGATCGTCTTGCCCTTCTTCACCGGCTCTGGGGCGGCGTTGACGGTCAGCTTGGACGCGCGCTGGACCAGGGTGGTGGCGAGGCCGCTCTGGTCCTTGTAGCCGACCTTGCTCAGGTCGGGGTTGGACAGACTCTGCCCGTTGAAGGCGACGGCCTCGGCGGCCACGTTCCAGCTGCCGGCCCAGACGCTCTCCAGGTCGCCGTCGGCCGGGTGGATGTTGATCTCCCCGGCGCAGGTGGCGGTGGTCGAGGAGGTGGCGGTGCAGGTGGCCGAGTCGGCGTCGCCGTACAGCTCGGGGGCCGAGTCGCTGTAGGAGCCCTTGTAGAGGAAGGCGTCCGTGTAGAAGTCCTTCGCGGTGATGTCCACGTCGGCGCCGTGCGTCAGCTTGTACGTGTACTTGACGGTGACCTCGGCGGAGGTGCCGACCTTGATCGCCTTGGCGATCGAGACGTTGGAGAAACTGGCGTTCAGCGTGTACGGCGTGCCCGAGTCACCGACGGCCTGCGCGGCCGGGACTGCAAGGGCGGAGAGGGCCAGGGCGCCGGAGACGGCGGCCACAGTGGCACGAATGCGCATGAATTCCCCAGTGGGAACAGTGGGCGCGAGGCCCAAGTGATCTAGGGAGTCTGTTGACTCGGGTGATCAGATCCACGAGGGGTGAGCGAGGTTGTACGAGAGAGACGTAATCCGGCCAGATTTTGCTTCCTTTGCGACCGGATTACGTCTCCTTGGGATTACTCCCGGTGCCGCTACTTCACGTCGACGTAGTCACCCGTCGCGTTGACCGCCGGGGTCGTCGCGGTGCCGACGAAGGAGAAGCGGTAGTAACCGTCCACCGTCGCCTTGGTGGTCGTCTTCAGCGTGCCGGTCGAGGACGTCTTGATGCCCTTGACGTTCGTGTACGTGGTGCTGCCCTTCTTGCGGAACTGCAGCCGCACGGACTGGCCGGTGTAGCCGTGGTACTTGCCGTCCTCCCAGTTGGCGCGGGACAGCTTGCCGGTGACCGTGATGGTCGCGCCCTTCTTCACCGGCTCCGGGGCGGCGTTCACCGTCAGCTTCGACAGGCGCTGGACCTGGGTGCTGCCGAGGGCGCCCTGGTCGGCGTACCCGACCTTGGTGATGTCGAAGTCGGCGCTGGCCGGGTCCTGGCCGTTGTACGCGATGGCCAGGGCACCGGCGTGCCAGAGCCCGGCGTCGGAGTTGAACAGCTCTCCGTCACCCGGGTAGATGTCGATGTTCCCCTTGCAGCTGGCGGTGGTCGCCGAGGTGGCCGTGCACTTCGCCGGGTCGTCGCCGATCAGGAAGTTGGCCGGGTCGTCGTAGGAGCCCTTGTAGATGTAGGCGCCCGAGAAGAAGTCCGCGGCCGTGATGTCGACATCGGCGCCGTGGGTCAGCGTGTAGGTGACCGACGTGGCGACGTGCGCGGTCGTACCGACCTTGACCGCCTTGGCGATCTTGACGTTGGAGAAGGTGACGTCCATGGCGTACGGAACGTCGTCGTCCGCGGTGGTGGCGGTGTACGCGGTCTTGCCGGACGCCGAGTGAGCGGCCGCGAAGAGCTTCGCCGCGTCGGTACCGAAGGACGAGCCGCCGGCGGCGTGCGCGGCCGGCATCGCGAAAGCGGAGAGTGCCAGGGCGCCGGAGACGGCGGCCACAGTGGCGCGTGTGCGCATGCGTTCCCCCATGGAAGTGATCGGGGAGTCTGGATGACTCGCCCGATCAGACCTCCGCCGGAGAACCAGGGTTGTACGGGATTTGAAAGTTCTGCGCTGAATCTGTGGCGGGTGGGTTCTGTCGTACGGCTGCTCAGTCGAACCAGCGGTCCCGCGCCAGCTCCTCCGTCCGGGACGGGTCCTCCAGGAGGGCCGCCACCTCGAAGCGGCGCGGCCACTGGCCCGCCGCCCAGGCCAGACCGGCCGCCACGCCCTCCAGGGTCGCGGCGTGCAGGACGCCGTCGCCGGTGAGGCGCCAGTCGATCTCGACGCCGTCGACCACCAGTTCCTCGTGCTCGACGTACGTCTGCGGAGTGCGCGGGCCGAGCAGGACGTGCACCGCATCCGGGACGTCGTGCTCCGTGCCCTCCGAGTCGACCGAACCCGTCACCGACTCGCTCAGCCGCCGCACCTGGAACAGCTCGGCCAGCTCGGCGGCCCGGGACGGCCGTACGGGGAGCAGGGGGACACCGGAGGTGAAGGGCAGGAGGTCGGGCGAGTCGACGACCACCGCGTCCGCCGCGTCCACGACCTCCACCCGGCCGTCGGTCACCGCCCGCACCTCGTCGGGAAGGGTCACCTGCTCCGGGTCCAGGTCCGCCAGCGCGCCGTACAGCGCGTGCAGCTGGGCGCCGCTGACAGAGCGGTCCGGGTCGGCGAGGCGGTCGAGCAGCTCGGCGGCACCGCCCGGCTCGTCCAGCAGGGCGGCCACCGAGGTCCGTACGCCCAGCGCGCGCAGCACCTGCTCGTCCTCGAAGCCGGTCGCGTCGGCCTCCTCGTAGAGGCCGCGCAGCAGCGGGTCGCCGCCGGCCGCCAGCAGGCCGGCCGGGCGGCGGCCGTCGAGGACCGGGTGCCCGCGCAGCCACCACGCGGTGTACGGCCGTACGACCTCGTGCGTGCCGTCGGGCAGCAGGATGCGGACCGGCTGGGTGAGGGCGTCGCGCAGCGGCGGCTGGGCGAGCAGGGCGAGGGCCTCGGGCCAGCGGTCCTCGTCGACGAGGTCCAGGTCGCGGACGGCGATCAGCTCGGTGGCGACCGGCGGCACGGGGGTGTCCGGGAAGCGGTCGAGGATGTCCTCGCACCAGACGTCGACGGCGTCGAGGAGGCCCGCGTCGTCGGGTTCCGCGAAGTCGCCCTCGCGGGGCTCCAGCTCGTCCGGGTCCAGGACGACGTCGGTGGCGCGGACGAGCGCGAAGTTCGCGAGCACCCCGCAGGCGGCGAGCGGTCCCTCGCCCCACTTCTCGGCCAACTCGGCGTCCACGGAGGCCAGTTCGCCCTCCCTGATGACCCGGGCGAAGGAGCTGCCGGGGAAGACCAGTTCACCGGCCGGGGCCAGCTCGCCGTCCTCGTCGGGGAGTGCCAGCGCGCCCAGCCACGGCTCGTCACCGGGCTCAAGACCGGCGTCCCGGACCAGCGCGAGCACGGTCTCCGCCAGCTCCTCGGCGTCCGGGGCGTCCTCCTCCCAGAGCGCGCCCCCCTCGTCGTCGAGCGAGGCCGCGACCGCGGCCCGTACCTGCGGGGTGGTGAGGACGGCGCGGGGGCTCGCGGGCAGGGCGCCGAGCTTCTCCAGGAGCGGGTGGGCGGCGTCCTGGTGGGCGACCTTGAGACCGAGCCGGGCCAGCACCTCGGGGTCGATGGCGGCCGCGTCCGCGGTGGGGAGCAGAACCTGCCGGGGACCGATCGTGGTCCGCCCGTCCGCCAAGGGCACCGGCAGGCCGGAGAGCCGGTCCGGGTCGACGCCCGCGAGGCTGTCGTAGAGCCGCCACCACCAGTCCGGGTCCTTCTCCAGACCGGCCAGGCGGTCGACGGCGTCGGCGAGCGGCAGCCGGGCGACGGACAACGTCCGCAGCTCGACGCGGCGTTCGAGACCGGCGGGCAGCAGCGTGGGCAGCACCTCGGCGAGGACCCGGACGGTCTCCGCCCCCGCCCCCTCCACGATCTCGGCGTCACGCGGCCGCAGCGCCTCCGGAAGGTCGGAGTCGTCGCTCTCCACGGCGGGCGGCAGGAACGCGGTGCGTGGCAGCCGCTCCAGGATCGCCTGGCGCAGCGCGCCGTCCAGCTCGCCCTTGCCGAGCGGGCCGGGCACCAGGTGGATGATCCCCTCCCCCACCGGCCGCCAGTCGGCGAGGAGTTCGGCGTACGCGTCGGCCGCGCGCTGCACCAGGAAGTCGGTGAGCGGGCCGGGGGCGGCGTGCCGCCGGGTGGTGTCGAGGGGGAAGGAGGCGATGAGCAGGGCGGGCACGCCGAGCGGCTCGTCGCTGGGGGTCGGGGCGTGCACGACGGCGGCGGTGCGCGGCCGGTCGGGGGCGCCCTGCGCGTCCGTGGGCACGGCCCAGGTCAGCGACCAGTGCGGCCGCAGCCGCTCCTCGACCGGGCGGTCGGCGAGCAGGTCGGGGGTGAGCGGGCCGTGCGCGGAGACGGTACGCCAGCGGGTGGTGCCCTGCTGGGAGTCCTCCACGACGGTGAGCGCGCCGTCGGTGCGGCGGCGCAGGGTGCGTACGGTGTCGGCGGTCTCGACCACGACCTCCTCCAGCCCGGGGAGGGCGAGGAGCACGGCGTCGTCCACGGCGTCGAGGAGGCGCTCGGCGAGATCGGCGGCCGCGGTGTCCCTCAGCGGCAGGATCACGACCGTGTCGTACGGGTCCGGGGCGGTGCCCTCGGCGGCGAACGGCAGCCGGAGCAGCGGCACATGGCCGTCCCGGCGGCGGATCTCGTCCCCCAGCCCCGGGCTGTGCCGGGCGGTCTCCTCGGCCAGCTCCCGCCCCTCGGCGAGGGACCAGCGCACCCCGCCGTGCCGCCCCACTACCGCGGGTTCGTCGGTCACGGCCAGCACGGCGGCGAACCCGACGCCGAACCGCCCCACCGCCCCTTCGCTGTCCCCCCGCTTCGCGGAGGCGCGCAGGGTGGAGAGGGACTCGACGCCGGCCGCGTCCAGCGGGGCGCCCGTGTTGGCGGCGAACAGGACGCCGTCGCGGAGGGTGAGCCGGAACCGTCCGGGCACACCGGCCCGTGCCGCCGCGTCCGCCGCGTTCTGCGCGAGCTCCACGACGAGCCGGTCCCGGTACCCCCCGAGGACCAGGTCCTCCTCGGCGTTCGCGTCCTCCCGGAACCGGGCGGGGCTGGTGGCCCAGGCGTCGAGGACACCGCGGCGCAGGCGGGCGGTGCCGAAGGGGTCGGCGCCCTCGGCGGCGGGCCGCACGAACTTGCTCACGTTCACTCTCCAAGTCGACGTGAGGACGAAGGTACCGCGCGCCGGGGGGTCGCCCGTCCGCCCAGCCGACTCGCCTGGCCGAGAAACGAACGACTGGTCGCGGCGCCAGGCGCTCGGCGGCTGCGGGAGCTGTCCCAGGGGGCGGCCCAGGGGGCGGCCCAGGGAGCTGTCCGGCACCCCCGAGCGGCACGGGGCGGTGCGCAGCGCGCGTCCACCGCCGCACGGGCGCGACCGGCCACGAGGGCGCCGCGGGCGACCGACGACACATCGCGGCACATCGCGGCACCATCCGACCGATCGCCCGACCCGACGCCCCGGGCCGATTGCCGCCCCCGAGGCTGCCGTACCTTGGCGCCCAGAATCGGGCTCGTCGGCGCGTTGGTGGCTGGGTGGCGCGTCTCCTCGACCTGCCCGATGGAGACATCGTCCTGTGCACCGGCGGCCCCTTGGGCACAGCCGTCGGCCAGACCGTCTCAGGCGCCCTCGCCGAGTTCCACGGCACGCAGGGCGCCCTCCTGACCGCCCTCACGGCGGCGGCCGGCAGGCTCCTGCTGGCGGCCGGGGACGGTCTCCGGCACCGCCGTGGCAGAAGGCCCGCAGCCCGGAAACGCGGGCGTCGGTCGCGAGGGACGCCGCCCGCTGAAGAAGGACGAAGAGAAGAAAGCACCCCCACCAGGGCCGCTCCCGCGAGCGAATATGCCCAAGTGGGCCGTATTCGAGGCAGGTTGTCGGCGAGGGCCTGCCCCCCCCCAGGAAGAGAACCGCTTCCCGATGGATACGGAAGACCCTGGTGCGCACCCAGCGCGCACTCCTGCGCCCAGCCCCGCGCTGCCGCCAGGAAGCACCCGAACCGGGGCCCGGCGGGTCCACGTCGTCCAGGCCACGTACCCGGGCCTCTGAGCCGCCCGCACATCGCGGGCGGCTCGGCCGAAGCGGTGTCGGCTACGAGTGGCCCAGCTCCGCCGACGTCTCGTCCTCCGTCGCCGGTACCGAACCGGAGTCGGAGGCGGGGCGGAGGGGGAAGGGGTCGACCCTCGTCTCGTCGATGACCGGCGGGGCCGGCTGGGGCGGCTTCGGCATGACCGCGGCCTCCGAGTGGCCGCCGCAGCCGTAGGAGAGGGAGACGACCCGGCCGTCGGCCGGGGAGAACTCGTTGGCGCAG
The DNA here is from genome assembly GCF_042899865.1 of Streptomyces sp. NPDC013157. NCBI lineage: Bacteria > Bacillati > Actinomycetota > Actinomycetes > Kitasatosporales > Streptomycetaceae > Streptomyces > Streptomyces sp. NPDC013157. Next base: position 181,965 of record NZ_JBIBAK010000009.1, read on the forward strand.
ACGCCGAAGGCCTGGCCGAGGGAGCCGCCGATGGGGGTGAGGAAGCCGCAGCTCACGCAGGTGGCGGGGGCCGCCTGGGCCATGGGGGTCTTGGCGCCGTACGCATCCTCCCAGCGGTCGGCGGCGATGTGCAGGCCGTAACGGGACAGGACCCGGGCGCGGCGCATGCCGAGTTCCTCGGCGACCGAGGCGATGGTGCCGCGGGAGGGGACCGTCGGCAGGTGCGCGGGCGTGCCCGCGGTGACCTCGGCGTCCTCCGCCTCCGCCAGCTCCTCCATCTCCGCCGAGATCGGGGAGTTCGGCTCCGGTCCGTCCTCGCCGGTGTAGCCGGGCTCCAGGCGGAGGTCCTCGGCCTCGGTGGGCAGCAGGTCGCCGGGGCCCATGTCGCCGGGGCGCAGCCGCTCGCTCCACGGCACCCACTCGGGGGCGAGGAGGGCGTCGGGGCCGGGGAGGAGGACCACCTCGTCCAGGGTGACGACCTTGGCGCGGGAGGCGCGGGCCACCGTCACCGCCCAGCGCCAGCCGCGGTACCCCAGTTCCTTGCACTCGAAGAAGTGCGTGACCACGCGATCGCCCTCGGCCACCGCTCCGGCGTGCTCGCCGACCACCCCCGGTGCGGCGGCCTCCTCGGCGGCCCCACGGGCGAGGTCGACGGCCTCGGCGCACAGACGGTCGGGGGTGCGGCTTCGCGTTGTCGCTGCGCTCACAGGTATCGCTTCTCTCCTACGCCGTCTCACGAGTGCGGTTGCCTCCGGCGGTGGGGCGGACGGAGCGGACCTGTGGGCCGCATCGACGTCCGCGTCCGATCGCGCTCGGGCGCACCTATGCCATCCATTCTGCTTTATGGCTGAGATACGCACGCTACCCCGTCGCCGGTGGTGGGGGACAGTCCGGCGTGCGAGCGGGGTGGGGGAGAGCCGACGGGGGTGGGGTGGCGGAGCGTTTCGGAGTGCGGGTGGGGGGTGCGTTTCGGGGGCGCGGGTGGGGGCGTGTTCTGAGTGCGGGTGGAGGTGTGTTCTGGGGTGGTGGCCGGTTGTGGGACGGGTACGGGTGGGTGGGGGCTGGTCGCGCAGTTCCTCCCCCGGCCTTCGGCCGGGGGTACCCCCAGCGCCCCTGGCCGGGCGCTGTCCAGCCGCGTCCCACCCGGCTGCGGGCAGGCGTGCCGCAGGACGACACGGGTGGGCGCAGCGGCACCCGGCCAGCGCCGGTGAGCGAACCCCCCTGCCCCCGGCGTCCCTGCGACTCGCTTGGTCACAAAGTGCACTAGGAACTGCACTCTCAGGGCACTATGAAGCACGTGGCAACCGCGAGGTCACCCCAACGCACCGTCGGGGTCGGTAGCGGTGCGGGCCGGATGCGCGGTGCCGTCCGCTCGGTCGGCCGTGCCCTGCACCTGCCGGTGACCGGTACCGCCCGCGGCATCCGCAAGGCCACCCACGCGCACGGCGCCGGCGAGTCCGGGCTGGGGAAGCTGATCGAACTGCATGCGGTCAACGGCGCGGGGGACGTGATGATCACCGTCGCGCTCGCCTCCACCGTGTTCTTCTCCGTGCCCACCGACGAGGCCCGCGGCCGCGTCGCGCTCTACCTCGCCATCACCATGGCGCCCTTCACCGTCCTCGCCCCTGTCATCGGCCCGCTGCTCGACCGGCTGCCGCACGGCCGGCGGGCCGCGATGGCCGGTGCGATGCTCGCCCGGGCGCTGCTCGCGCTGATCATCGCGGGCGCGGTGGCCGGCGGCGGCCTGGAGCTGTATCCGGCCGCGCTCGGGGTGCTGGTCGCGTCGAAGGCGTACGGCGTGGTGCGCAGTGCCGTCGTGCCCAGACTCCTCCCGCCCCGGTTCTCGCTGGTGAAGGCCAACTCGCGGGTGACCCTCGCCGGGCTGCTCGCCACCGGGGTCGCCGCCCCGGTCGGGGCCGGGCTGCACGCGATCGGCGACCCGTGGCCGCTCTACGGCGCCTTCGTGATCTTCGTGGCGGGAACCTTTCTCTCCTTCTCCCTCCCCCCGAAGGTCGACTCCGCCAAGGGCGAGGACGTGGCGCTGCTCGCCGCCGACGAGGAGCACCTGCACGGCCCGCTCCGCAAGGAGACGAGGCGGCCGGGACTGCGGACGGTCGGGCCCGCCGTCACCCACGCCCTGGGCGCCAACGCCGCGCTGCGGTGCCTCTCCGGCTTCCTGATCTTCTTCCTGGCGTTCCTGCTCCGCGAGCACCCGCTGACCGGCGAGAGCGCGGCCGTGTCGCTCGGGATCGTCGGGGTCGCGGCGGGCGCCGGCAACGCGCTCGGTACGGCCGTCGGGTCGTGGCTGCGCTCCCGGGCGCCGGAGATCATCATCGTGGCGGCGGTGGCCCTGGTGCTCGGCACGGCGATCGTCGCGGCGCTGTTCTTCGGCGCCTTCCTGGTGGCGGTGCTGGCGGCGATGGCCGGTTTCGGGCAGGCGCTGGCCAAGCTCTCGCTGGACGCGCTGATCCAGCGGGACGTGCCGGAACTGGTGCGCACGTCCGCGTTCGCGCGCTCGGAGACGCTGCTCCAGGTGGCCTGGGTGTTCGGGGGCGCGGTGGGCATCGTGATGCCGCTGAACGGCACCCTGGGACTGGTGGTCGCCGCCGCGATCGTGGCGGCCGGCTGGCTGGCCACCCTGCGCGGCCTGCTCAGCTCCGCCCGGCACGGCACCCGCCCGCGAGTGGCGTAACGAACCGGGCACGCCGTACCCCACATGGGGAGACGGCCCGGAGCGCCCGATAGCCTTCGGCCATGACCACGCTGCAATCCCGCTCGCGACGCCGCCGCGTCGTCGCCGCCGCCGGCGCCGTTTCCGCCGGACTGCTCGTCCTGTCGGCCTGTGACAAGCCGACGCCGATCGCCACGATCACCGTCGGTACGAACTCGGTCAACTCCGAGGCCACCTGCTACAACGACGGCAAGGCCCTGGACACGGAATCCCTCACCAAGTGTCTGAAGGACACCGGGATCAAGTCCATCAAGGTGGACCCGGACGACACGGTCCGCTTCGGCGTCGACCCGAAGATCGCGGACAACGGCTGGACGATCCTGATGAACGGTCAGGCGCTCACCGACTCCAGCACCAAGACCTACCGCACGATCCCGGGCAGCGTGTTCTTCAACGCCCAGTACGGCGCCTCCGGCAACTCGACCCTGGTCTCCATCAAGGAGGGCGACAAGTCGGTGCTGGGCCTGTGGTCCTTCAAGCTCAAGAAGGACGCCTGACCACGTCCGCCGCGCGGATCCTCGTAGCCACCGCGGTCCCGGCGGAACGGGACGCGGTGGCCCGGGCGTTCACCCGTCCGAAAGAGGTACGGCTGCCGGCCGCGACGCTGCTGCGCACCGCCGGGGGGTACGACCTCCTCGCCGCCGGGGTCGGTCCGGCCCTGGCCGCCGCCGGCACGGCGACCGCCCTCACCGCCGCCGCCCTCGACGACCGCCCCTACGCGCTGGTCGTCTCCGCCGGGATCGCCGGCGGTTTCCAGCCGGAGGCCCCCGTCGGCTCCCTGGTCGTCGCCGACGAGATCACCGCGGCCGATCTGGGCGCCGAGACGGCCGAGGGGTTCCTGCCGGTCACCGAACTGGGCTTCGGCACCGTCAGTCACCGCCCACCAAATTCACTCGTACGAGTTACAGCTCAGGCCACCGGAGCCCGCCCTGGAGCGGTACTCACCGTCTCCACGGTGACCGGAACCGCCGCCCGCGCGGCCGCACTGCGGACCCGGCACCCGGGCGCCCTCGCCGAGGCCATGGAGGGCTTCGGCGTCGCCGAGGCGGCCGCCGCGCACGGCGTGCCCGTGCTGGAACTGCGCGCGGTCTCCAACCCCGTCGGCCCCCGCGACCGTGCCGCCTGGCGCATCGGCGACGCCCTGGCCGCCCTGACCGAGGCCTTCGGGAAGCTCGTGCCCGCCCTGGAGAGTTGGAACGCACATGACCACCGCTGACCCGTTGCGCATCGCGTACTCGCCCTGCCCGAACGACACCTTCGTCTTCGACGCCCTCGCCCACGGCCGGATCCCGGGCGCGCCCGCGCTCGACGTGACCTTCGCGGACATCGACATCACCAACGGCATGGCCGAGCGCGGCGAGTCGGACGCGCTGAAGGTGTCGTACGCCGTGCTGCCGTACGTCCTCGACGAGTACGCGCTGCTGCCCTGCGGGGGCGCGCTGGGGCGGGGCTGCGGGCCGCTGGTGCTGACCCGGGAGGCCGGGACGGACCTGACCGGCCGTACGGTCGCCGTGCCGAGCGAGAAGTCGACGGCTTACCTGCTGTTCCGCCTCTGGGCCGCCGACACCCTCCCCGGTGGCGTGGGCGAGATCGTCGTCATGCCGTTCCACGAGATCATGCCGGCCGTGCGGGACGGGAAGGTCGACGCGGGGCTCGTGATCCACGAGGCGCGCTTCACGTACCAGAACTACGGCCTGCACAAGCTCGCGGACATGGGCGAGCACTGGGAGAACACGACGGGCCTGCCGATCCCGCTGGGCGCGATCATCGCGAAGCGCTCGCTGGGCGCCGAGGCGCTCACCCGCCTCGCCGACTCGATCCGTGCCTCCGTCCACGCGGCCTGGGACGATCCCGAGGTCTCCCGGCCGTATGTCATGGCGCACGCCCAGGAGATGGATCCGGCCGTCGCCGACCAGCACATCGGTCTCTACGTCAACGAGTTCACCTCGGAACTCGGCGAGGACGGTTACGCGGCGGTGCGCGGACTGCTCACCCGCGCGGCTGCCGAGGGACTCGTCCCGCCCCTCGGCCCGCACGCACTCGATTTCCCCTAGAAAAACGCACGGGACTTACCCGCTTCCGAGAGGCATATGCCTCTCGCACGGCTACACGTCCAGCTGGTCCGCGACCGCGCGCAGCAGCCCGGCGATCTTCGCGCCGGCGGCCTTGTCCGGGTAACGGCCGCGCTCCAGCATCGGCGTGATGTTTTCGAGCAGGGTCGTCAGGTCCTGCACGATCGAGGCCAGCTCGTCCGGCTTCTTGCGCTGGGCGGCGGCGACCGACGGGGTGGGGTCGAGCAGGACCACGGACAGCGCCTGGTCACCGCGCTGACCGGCGACGACGCCGAACTCCACGCGCTGGCCCGGCTTGAGTGCGTCGACCCCGTCGGGGAGAACCGAGGAATGGACGAAGACGTCACCGCCGTCGTCGCGGGAGAGAAAGCCGAAGCCCTTCTCGCTGTTGAACCACTTGACCTTGCCGGTAGGCACGTCTGTCCTCGTCCTCGTATCTCGTCGGAAACTGCTCGGAAAACTTCTGAATGCAACAGCTCTGGAACGGGCCTTGATAGCACTCGGGCGGGTCGACCACGACCCGCCGGTACCAAGGCTAATGGTCTTCGGGCGCGTGACAAGACGTCGCCCGGTTGTTCCTTCGGGCAGGGAACTACCCTGGTCGAGTGCGTGACAAAACCCAAGCGAATTCCGCCGGGCCCGGTGACCGACTGGTCCGTGCCGGAGCCGTGGTCTTCTTCATCGGTACGGTGGCCACACTCGTCACCGTGATACCGCTGTTCCTCGGTGCGAAGCCTTTTCCGACGTACATGTACCTGCTGAGCATGCTCATGGGCGTCGGCTTCCTGGTCGCGGCCGCCGGAGTGCTCCAGTCGGTCGCGGCCGGACGCCGTCAGGCGCGGGAGGCGTCCTCCCGGTAGCCGGCCAGCCAGGCGGGCAGCTCGGTGAGGTCGGCGAGCACCACGTCGGCGCCGGCCGCGCGCAGTTCCCCGGCGTCACAGGGCCCGGTGGCGACCGCCACCGACAGGGCTCCCGCCTTGCGTGCCCCGCGTACGTCTCCGACGTGGTCGCCGACGTACGCGCCCGCGGCGTGCTCGCGCAGCGCCACCGCCTTCTGCTCGGCCCACAGGTCGCCGACGACGGCGTCCGGGACTATGCCGAGGTGGCCGAGGTGCAGCTTCGCGTTGGGCTCGTACTTCGCGGTCACCACCACGCTCTTCCCACCGGCGTCCCGCACGGCCGCGATCGCCTCGCGCGCACCCGGCATGGCGGGCGTCGCCGCGATGGCGATCTCCGGATACATCGCCCGGTACAGATCACTCACCTCCGCGATCCGCTCGGCCGGAAACCAGTGGACCAACTCCTCGGCAAGCGGCGGCCCCAGCCGGGTCACCGCCAGATCGGCGTCGATGTACGTCCCGGTCCGCTCGGCGAGCGCCAGGTAGGTGGCGTGAATTCCGGGACGGGAGTCGATGAGCGTCATGTCGAGATCGAAACCGACGGTGAGGGGGCGAGGAGTCATATGCGCCATTGTGCAGGGTGGGGGGACGCCGGGGGCGGGGGCTGAGGTGCGCGGGGAACGCTGGCGCTGGTGGGGGCTGGGGCCGGGGTGGGGACGCTTACCGGCGCCGGCCGGAAAGAAACGGCCGGGGCAGCGCCCCTTCCGGGGCGCTGGGGGCACCCCCGGCCGAAGGCCGGGGGAGGAACTGCGCGACCGGCCCGCAGCCGCCCGACAACCGGCCACCCCACCCCTGCCGCGATCTTCGCGACCACACCGCACATGGACGGCCGAGGCCAGGCGCAACGCCCCGTCAGGGGCACTGGGGGTACCTCCAGCCGCCCGACAACCGGCCCCCCTGCCGCGCCGGACCTCCCCTACCGCGCCTTCTGGGACCGCCACACCACATACACGGCCGAGGCCAGCGCAGCGCCCCGTACCACCCACGGCCATGTCTCTCCCACCGCACCGCTCATCTGGCCCTGGGCGATCGGCGCGCCCCACCGCCCCGCGCTGCGTCCCCACAGCCACACCAGCCCGGCCGCGACGGACAGCCCCGGTACCCACATCACCGCCAGCTTCGTCTCCGCCGGGGTGAGCCGCCGGGAGCCGTAGGCGATGGCCCAGCCGAGGACGAGCGCGAACCAGTTGCCGAGGACCGCGCCCACCACGAGCGCGGCGGCGGCGAGCAGGAGGAGGGGGTTGCTCCAGCCGGTGGCGGGGCGGGGGACGACGCGGAGTCTGCGTCGTCCGGACGGCGCGGCCTCCTCCACGGCGGGGGCGGCCTCCTCCGGCTCGTCCTCCGGCGGCTCCGCCTTCCGCAGCCGGGGCCTGCTGAGCAGCTCCGGGATCTCCACCCCGCCGACGAACCCCGGCACGCCGTCGCCGTCCCCGAACGGGCTGCTGTCCACCCGCCACCAGTCCGGCGGCGCCGCCGCGCCGTCCGGCTCCGCGGGCCGGGGGCGGGGTACGACGCGCCGCAGGTCCTCGGCCGGTGCCGCGGGCTCCGCGTCCCGTTGGACGGGGACCGCGCCCGACGGCGCCTGCGGTGCGGCGCTCGCCGTCGTACCGCCCGCCGCCTCGACGACCTCGTCGGGCGTGCCCAGCCGGTCCAGGATGCGCCGTACCGCGGCCGGGCTGTCGACGGTCGCCTTCGCCCGCTGCCGGTCGATGTCGTTGCGCAGCCCGGAGACCAGTCGCATCCGCTCGGCCGACGACAACTGGCGCTGGTGCGCGATGTCCCCGACCCGGCTCAGATACTCGTAGACGACCTGATCGCTCTCGATACCCACGAAGTCCCCTCCGGGGCCGGTACGTTGCCTTGGATTACCCCGCCGGAACGACGGTAGCGCAGGCCACGGCTCATGTCGGCCTGCACACCAGCGGGTAGCGGGTCTCGGAGCAGGGGCGGTTGCCGTACTCGCGCAGGATGTCCTTGCCGTCCTGGTCGGTGAGGTGGCGCAGGAAGGCGGCGATGGAACCGGCGGGCGGTTCGCCATAGGTGCAGGCGTACTCGGTCTGCCGGTACGGGTAGGTGCCCTGCTCGACGCCTTCGAGGGTGGGCGGCATGCCGCCGACGTCCAGTCCCCCGAATCGCCGTGTCCACCGCGTTGTTGACATCGCGCGGCGGTCAGGGAGCCCAGGGTGACGACCGGGTGCCGGGTGTTGCCAGAGGTGCCGTGATCCTCCCCCTGAAATCCATTCGCCGGACATCTCCGCAACGTTCCGTTCGCCCCGTGGCTGCCCCTTACACAGAAACGGCCGCGGGACAGGTGATCCCGGTGCCCGGCCCGCACCCGCTACCGTGGGTCGGATGAGCAACCCGGCCACCCCGCCGCGTTCCCTCGCGGAGGCGCTTCGGGCCAGGGACGACGCCTCCCTGGCCGTACTGCTGCGTGCCCGCCCCGACCTCATCACCCCCGTCCCCACCGACCTGACCCAACTGGCCACCCGGGCCGGCACCCGCGCCTCGGTGCTGCGTGCCCTGGAACGGCTGGACCGCTTCGCCCTGCAGACCGCGGAGGCGCTGGCGGTGGCCGGCGACCCGGCGTCGTACCAGGAGCTGCTGGGCCTGATGGCCGGGGACGGCGGGGATGCGGCCGTCGCCGGCGAGCTGCCGCGGGCCGTCGCCGCGCTCCGCGACCAGGCGCTGGTGTGGGGCGACGACGACCGGCTGCGGCTGGTGCGGACCGCCCGCGAGGTGCTCGCCCCGTCCCCGCAGCACCCGTCGCCGACCGGTCTCGGCCCGACCGTCCGGGAGGCCACCTCGGGGATGTCGCCGGGCCGGATCCAGGAGATCGTGGCCGCCGCCGGGCTGCCCTCCACGCACGACTCGGTCTCCGCGGTGGACGCGCTCACCAAGCTGTTCGGCCACCGGAAGAAGATGGCGAAGCTGCTCGCCGCAGCGCCCGCCGAGTCCCGCGAGGTCCTCGCCCGGCTGGTCTGGGGGCCGCCGTACGGGCAGATCACCCCCGAACCGGCCGCCCACCTGCGCTGGCTGCTCGACCGCGGCCTGCTGCTGCCGACCGCGCCCGGCACCGTGGTCCTCCCCCGCGAGGTCGCCCTGCACCTGCGCGAGGGCCGCGCCCACCGCGAACCGGAGCCCGTGCCGCCCGCCGTCGAGCCTGCCGCCGCCCACCGTCCACAGGTTGTGGACGCGACCGCGGCCGGGCAGGCCTACACCACCCTCGCGACCGTCGAGGAGCTGCTGAAGGACTGGGACGAGGGCGGTCCCGCGGTGCTGCGGGCCGGCGGCCTGAGCGTCCGGGACCTCAAGCGGACGGCCGTCGCCCTGGACGTGCCCGAGCCGGTCGCCGCCTTCTGGGTCGAGCTGGCCTGCGCGGCCGGGCTGCTCGCCTCCGACGGCGAGGCCGACGAACGGTTCGCGGCCACCCCCGCCTACGACGAGTGGCTGGACCGCCCGCCGGCCGAGCGCTGGGCCCAGCTGGCGGAGGCCTGGCTCACCGCGACCCGCACCTCCGGCCTGGTCGGCGGCCGGGACGCCAAGGACCGCGCCCTGTCCGCGCTCGGCCCCGGCCTCGACCGCTCCGCCGCCCCCGAGGTACGGCACCGGGTCCTGGCTCTCCTCGCCGCGCTCCCGGAGGGCGCCGCCCCGGCCCCCGAATCGGTGCTGGCCCGGCTGCGCTGGGAACGCCCGCTGCGCGGCCCGCAGCAGCACGGCGACGACCTGCGCACCCGGCTGGCCCGCTGGACCCTGTCCGAGGCCGAGCTGCTGGGCGTGACCGGGCGCGGGGCGCTGTCGGCACACGGCCGCGCGCTCCTCGGCGCACCGGCCGCGGAGAAGACGCCCGGGCAGGCCGCGGAGCCGTCCGGGCCGGGCGACAAGCTCCCGGTGCACCGGCACCACCTCTCCCCCGCCCTCGAACCCCTCTCCCCGCCCGAGCAGGCCGTCGCCACCGCTGCCGCCGGCCGGCTGCTCGCCCCGCTCCTGCCCGAACCCCTCGACCACGTCCTGCTCCAGGCCGACCTGACCGCGGTCGCCCCGGGCCCGCTGCGCCGCCCGCTCGCCGACGCGCTGGGCATCCTCGCCGACGTCGAGTCGAAGGGCGGCGCCACGGTCTACCGCTTCACGCCCGCCTCGGTCCGCCGCGCCCTGGACGCCGGCCAGACCGCCTCCGACCTGCACGCGTTCCTCGCCACGCACTCCCGCACGCCGGTCCCGCAGCCGCTCGCGTACCTGATCGACGACGTGGCCCGCAGACACGGACACCTGCGGGTGGGCGCGGCCTCGGCGTACGTCCGCTGCGACGACGACACCGTCCTCAACGAGATCATGGCCGACAAGCGGGCGTCGGGTCTGCGCCTGCGCCGCCTGGCCCCGACGGTGCTCGCCACCCAGGCCGACCCGGCCGCCCTCCTGGAGGGCCTGCGCGCGATGGGCTACGCGCCCGCCGCCGAGTCCGCCGAGGGCGACGTCCTGATCACCCGCGCCCACGCGCACCGCACCCCGCCCCGGACGGCCCCCGAGCCGGTCCCGGACGGCCCGCCGCCACCGGACTCCACCCTCCTCGCGGCGGCGATCCGCGCGATCCGCGCGGGCGACCTCGCCGCGACCACCCCGCGCAAGTCCGCCGGGGCCGCCGGGGCCGCCGTCAGGGGCGGCGAACTCCCGCGCACCACCGCCGCCGAGACCCTGGCCACCATGCAGGCCGCCGTCCTCACCGGCGACACCCTCTGGATCGGCTACGTCAACGCCGAGGGCACCGCCAGCCAGCGCGTCATCGCCCCGATCCGCGTGGAGGGCGGCTTCGTCACGGCGTACGACCACACGGCGGACGAAGTCCGCACCTATCCCCTGCACCGCGTGACGGGCGTGGCAGAGCTCGCGGAGGGCTGAAGCGCCCCGCTGGGGAAGCCGCGATGTGCCGTCGTTCGGCTGCAGCTGCGTCGTGGCTGGTCGCGCGGTTCCTCCCCCAGCCTTCGGCCGGGGGTACCCCCAGCGTCCCTTTCGGGGCGCCTCACTCTCGGGCCAACAGTCCCGCGCCGGTGCGTCGGAGGACTGTCCGCGGCGCCGTCGCGGCCGGTCGCGCCCACGCGGCGGCAGCCGCATATCGGCACGGCCCCGCGCCCCTTTCGGGGCGCTTCAGCTCGGGGCGCTTCACAGTTCGGCGGCCCGGCTAGCAGTCCCGCACCGGCGCCCCGGCCGGCAGGCCGAAGTGGGCGCGGGCCGCAGCCCGCAGACCGGCGGACGGCATCTCCCGGTCGAGCCGAGCGGCAGCGTAAGGGCGGAAGTGGGTCTCCTCCCACTCCCCGTAGCCCTCGCCGTCCGGCGGCTCCTGCGCGGAGAGGACCCGGAAACCGCCGTTCGCCGGATCCCGTACCAGCCGGACCACCTGCGGTGTCTGCGCGCCGCTGCACTCGATCAGGGTGCCGCCGTCAGCGCCGTACTCCAGGCACAGCGTGTCGATGCCGGCCCGCACCCGGCCCCCGCTCTCCTCCAGTTCCAGGGCCTCCGCCCGGCAGAACCAGCGAGCCCTGAGCGCGGGCTCGTCGGTCTCCGCGTACCCGGACCCGGTCATCTCCGTCACCAGCCGCGCCTCGATCGCGGGACGCACCTGGGCCCACAGCCCGGCGTCCACCGCGCTCGACCCACGCGCCCACACCCCGGTCGCCACCAGCACCACCACGGCCCCCGCGCCGGTACCCCAGATGCGTACGGACGTCACCCCAGCCTCCCCACCGGGGCCACGCCCGTCCGTGGCCCCCTCGGACATGACACCCGAAACGGACCCAAGGTTGCACCGGACGATCAGGCATCTCCAGAAGCCGGTCACCGGCGGTGCACGTTCCGTCGAACGGCGAAGGTGATCGTTCGCGTATGAGGCACACTGGAACTTTGGCCCGTGACGATGGCCGCCATGGCGATGGCCGCACGGGCCGAACGGAAAGGGTGCAGCGCGTGAATGGTCCGTTGATCGTCCAGTCCGACAAGACACTGCTCCTGGAAGTCGACCACGAGCGGGCCGACGACTGCCGCCGGGCGATCGCGCCCTTCGCCGAGCTGGAACGGGCGCCGGAGCACATCCACACCTACCGGGTGACCCCGCTGGGCCTGTGGAACGCGCGGGCGGCCGGGCACGACGCCGAGCAGGTCGTGGACGCGCTGGTCGAGTACAGCCGCTATCCGGTGCCGCACGCGCTGCTGGTCGACATCGCCGAGACGATGGACCGGTACGGGCGGCTGACGCTCAGCAAGCACCCGGCGCACGGACTGGTGCTCACCACCACCGACCGGCCGGTCCTGGAAGAGATCCTGCGCTCCAAGCGGATCACCCCGCTGGTCGGCGCCCGGATCGACCCCGACACCGTCGCCGTGCACCCCTCCGAGCGCGGGCAGATCAAGCAGACCCTGCTGAAGCTGGGCTGGCCCGCCGAGGACCTCGCCGGGTACGTGGACGGGGAGGCCCACCCGATCGAGCTCGCCGAGGACGGCTGGGCGCTGCGGCCGTACCAGAAGCAGGCCGTGGAGAACTTCTGGCACGGCGGGAGCGGGGTTGTCGTCCTGCCCTGTGGGGCCGGGAAGACCCTGGTGGGCGCCGGGTCCATGGCGCAGGCCAAGTCGACGACCCTGATCCTCGTCACCAACACCGTCTCCGCGCGGCAGTGGAAGCACGAACTGGTGAAGCGGACGAGTCTCACCGAGGACGAGATCGGTGAGTACAGCGGGACGCGGAAGGAGATCCGGCCCGTCACGATCGCCACGTACCAGGTCCTCACGACCAGACGGAAGGGCGTCTACCCGCACCTGGAACTCTTCGACTCCCGCGACTGGGGTCTGATCGTCTACGACGAGGTCCATCTGCTGCCGGCTCCTGTCTTCAAGTTCACCGCCGACCTGCAGGCGCGCCGGCGGCTGGGGCTGACGGCCACCCTCGTGCGCGAGGACGGCCGGGAATCGGACGTGTTCTCCCTCATCGGGCCCAAGCGGTTCGACGCTCCGTGGAAGGAGATCGAGGCGCAGGGCTACATCGCACCCGCCGACTGCGTGGAGGTGCGGGTGAACCTGACGGACTCCGAGCGGCTGGCCTACGCCACCGCCGAGACCGAGGAGAAGTACCGCTTCTGTGCGACCACCGCGACCAAGCGGAAGGTCACGGAGGCGATCGTGAAGCGCTTCGCGGGGCAGCAGATCCTCGTCATCGGCCAGTACATCGACCAGCTCGACGAGCTGGGCGAGCACCTGAACGCCCCCGTCATCAAGGGCGAGACCTCCAACGCCCAGCGCGAGAAGCTCTTCGACGCCTTCCGCGAGGGCGAGATCAGCGTGCTGGTCGTCTCGAAGGTCGCCAACTTCTCCATCGACCTGCCGGAGGCGACGGTCGCCATCCAGGTGTCGGGCACCTTCGGGTCGAGGCAGGAGGAGGCACAGCGGCTGGGACGGGTGCTGCGCCCCAAGGCCGACGGCCACCAGGCCCACTTCTACTCCGTCGTCGCCCGCGACACGATCGACCAGGACTTCGCCGCCCACCGGCAGCGGTTCCTGGCGGAGCAGGGGTACGCCTACCGGATCATGGACGCGGACGAGCTGCTCGCGGAGGGCTGAGAGCCGCCTGGCGGGGCGGCGCCGGGCCGACTGTCCCGCAGGGTGCCGCTCCGCCGTCGTAGGGCGACCGCGGCGCCCGCCAGCAACGTCAGCCCCAGCAGGGGGTACGGCGACGCGCACGGCTGCTGCCACCCCGGCAGGTGCAGGTCGCGGTCGCCCGCGTGGGGCACCAGCCACATCGTGCGGGCCGTGAAGACCGGTGCCGCCGAAGCCGCGAGGAGGGTTCGCCCCTCGGCCAGCAGAACCGCCAGCAGCGGGACGCACCACACCCAGTGGTGGGACCAGCTGATCGGGCAGACCAGCAGGGCCGTGAACGCGGTGAGCAGGATGCCCCAGCGGTCGGAGCCGTGGACGCGACGGGCGCGGGTGGCCAGCCACAGGCCCGCCGCCGCCACCAGCGCCGCCGGGAGCACCCAGGCCAGGCCCGGTGCCGCCGTGCCCGTCGCCCTGGCGACCAGGCCCTGGAGCGACTGGTTGTCGATGATCCAGACCTTGCCGACCCGGCCGGTCTCGAACAGGCGTCGCGTCCAGAAGTCCACGGTGGCCGCCGGGAGGAGCAGGGCGCCGAGCAGGACCGTGCCCGTGAAGGACGCCGTCGCGGTGGCTGCCTCCTTTCTGCGTGCGGTGAGGAACAGGTAGACGATGAAGATCGCCGGGGTGAGCTTGACGCCCGCCGCGATGCCCAGGGCCAGGCCCTTGGCGCGGGCGCCCGGCGGGCGGATGAGGTCCCACAGGACCAGGCCGGTGACCGCCAGGTTGACCTGGCCGAAGAGCAGCGTCTGGAAGACCGGCTCCAGCCAGAGGGCGAGTGCGGTCGCCGCGCACAGCAGCGGGAGGGGTGCCGCGCGGCCGGCCAGACGGGCGGAGAGGGCGAGGAGCCAGGCGAGCAGGAGCGCGTTGCCCGCGAGGAACAGGGCCTTCAGGGCCGGGACTGGGATCCCGATCGTCGGGACGAACAGGACCGCCGCGAAGGGCGGATACGTCGCCGGCAGCCGCCACTCGGTGACCGTGAAGCCGTACAGATCACCGCCGTGGACCACGGCTTCGCCCTCGGCCCGGTAGACCAACAGGTCGGCCATCGGGGCGCGGAGCAGGATGCAGAGGGCGGCGAAGGAGCAGAGGGAGACCGTCAGTAAGGAGAGGGACAGGAGGAGAGGCAGAGGTGAGCGGGAGGAGGCGGCGGGGGGTGACGTCACCGTCCGGTTCGGCACGGGGGTGACACTATGCCGTTACTTGCGGCGTATGCCTGCTTCCTCGCCGTACTCACCGAGTATCGCGACGCTGAACGCCGCGCTGACGAAGACCTTGACGGCACGCAGGGCGTCGCCCAGGCGGTGGTGGGGTCGGGGGACTCCGTCGAGGGCTGTGGCGCCCGGGGGACTGCTGGGGGCTGGGTGGATGGTTGCTGCGCTCATGTCTCAATGGTGGAACTTCGGGCGTCGGTACGGCATCGGTCCACGGGTCCAATTTCCGGCACCCCCCGGTCCACCCCCCGATGGACGCCGTCCCCCACCTCCGGCCCACCCTCGGGGTGACGCATCCCCTAGGGGTCGCGGGGCGGGTGCTTCAGGAAATCCATTGGCCTCCCCCACCCCCACCTCACTACAATCTCCGCTCTTGCCCGCCACCTTCCCCGGAGTGCGGCCCACCCGTCTCCCACCCCCACCCTCAACCGAGGCCCTACGGGCCGCCCCTACGTTGCCGGACGGAAACCGGTCGGCTGATCGCCACCTGTGCGCCACCCACACCTGAGCGCCATCGACCCGCAGGCCTTCGGAGGCACCCCCTTGTCCACGCCCGCCCACGACCCGCTGACGGACCCGCACCCCGGCCCCCTCCCCGACCCCCTCCCCGACCCCCTCTCCCGCGAACGGTCCCATCTCGCCGAGTCCCGCGCCGCCCTGCGTGCCATGCGCGAGGACGTCGAGTCGCTGGACATCAGCGACGTCACCGCGAACTGGGTCAACGCCGAGGTCCTCGCCCGCCAGATGGAGGAGCGCATCAAGGCGCTGGCCGACCTCAGCGACACCCCGCTGTTCTTCGGCCGCCTCGACTACCTGCACGCCCCCGGCGCCGACCAGGCCGAGGGTGCGTACGGCGAGCGCTTCTACATCGGGCGCCGGCACGTGCACGACCACGACG
Source organism: Streptomyces sp. NPDC013157 (assembly GCF_042899865.1). Classification (NCBI taxonomy): domain Bacteria; kingdom Bacillati; phylum Actinomycetota; class Actinomycetes; order Kitasatosporales; family Streptomycetaceae; genus Streptomyces; species Streptomyces sp. NPDC013157. The sequence goes on from NZ_JBIBAK010000009.1 coordinate 197,411, forward strand.
GCGACCCGATGGTCATCGACTGGCGGGCGCCGGTCTCGCAGCCGTTCTACCGGGCCTCCAAGAAGGACCCGATGGACGTCGCGCTGCGCCGCCGCTTCGGGTACACCCGCGGCGACATCACGGCGTACGAGGACGAGCACCTCTCCGACCCCGCCGAGGCCGCCCGCACCAGCAAGCTGCTCCAGCAGGAGATCGAGCGCCCCCGCGTCGGCCCGATGCGCGACATCGTGGCGACCATCCAGCCCGAGCAGGACGAGATCGTGCGCAGCGGGCTCGGCGGAACGGTGTGCGTGCAGGGTGGCCCGGGGACCGGGAAGACGGCCGTCGGCCTGCACCGGGTCGCGTACCTCCTCTACGCCCACCGGGAGCGGCTGGCCCGCACCGGCACCCTGGTCATCGGGCCGAACCGCTCCTTCCTGCACTACATCGAGCAGGTGCTGCCCGCGCTGGGCGAGCTGGCCGTGCAGCAGGCGACGGTGGACGACCTGGTGGCCCGTGACGTCGACATCCGCGGCACCGACGACGCCCCCGCCGCGGTCGTCAAGGGCGACGCCCGGATGGCGGAGGTCCTGCGCAGGGCCGTCTACGCGCACGTCACGCCGCCCACCGAACCGGTCGTGGTGGTGCGCGGCTCCCGGCGCTGGCGGGTCCCGGCGTACGAACTGGAGGACATCGTCCGCGAGCTGCTGGACCGGGGCATCCGGTACGGCGCCGCGCGCGAGGCCCTGCCGCAGCGCATCGCGCACGCCGTGCTGGTCCAGATGGAACGCGCGGGAGAGGCGCCCGACGACCGTGTGCAGGACTCGGTGGCCCGCAACGCGGCGGTGAAGGCGGCCGTCAAGCAGGTCTGGCCGCCGGTCGACCCGGCGAAGCTCGTGCTGCGCCTGCTCACGGACGCGGACTTCCTCGCGGAGCACGCCGCCGGGATCCTCGACGAGGACGAGCAGAAGACGATCCTCTGGGCGAAGCCGGTGCGCGGCGTCAAGGCGGCCAGGTGGTCGGCCGCGGACGCGGTGCTGATCGACGAGACGACGGACCTGGTCCAGCGCACCCACTCGCTCGGCCATGTCGTCCTCGACGAGGCGCAGGACCTCTCCCCCATGCAGTACCGCGCGGTCGGCCGCCGCTGCACCACCGGTTCGGCGACCGTTCTCGGCGACCTGGCGCAGGGCACCACACCCTGGGCGACGCGGAGCTGGGCCGAGGCCCTGTCCCACCTCGGCAAGACCGACGGCGTGATCGAGGAACTGACGGCGGGTTTCCGCGTCCCGACCGACGTCATCACCTACGCCTCCCGGCTCCTCCCGCACATCGCCCCCGGCCTCACCCCGGTCGCCTCGGTCCGTGAGAACCCGGGTTTCTTCGCACTCCGGCCCGTCACGGACACCGCCGAAGTGGTCGCCGCGTGCGAGGAGTTGCTCCGCAACGAGGGTTCGACGGGGCTGATCGCGGCGGACGCGCGCGTGCCCGAGCTCGCGGCGGCGCTGACGGCGGCGGGCATCGGCCACCTGGCCCCCGGCGAGGAGACCACGGCCGAGACCCGCCTCACCCTGGTCCCGGCGTCACTGGCCAAGGGCCTGGAGTACGACTACGTGGTCCTCGACGAGCCCCAGGCCGTGGTCGACGGCGAACCGGACGAACGCACCGGCCTGCGCCGCCTGTACGTGGCCCTCACCCGAGCCGTCTCCGGCCTGATCGTGACCCACACGGCCCCGCTGCCGACGCAGCTGACCTGACGCACGGGTCCCCGGGCGCCGGCCCGCCTGCTCCCCTTCCGGCAGGGCCTTCAGTACGGCGTCCGGCAGCCCGGGGAAGCGGGCGGCCAGGTCCGGGCGGCGCAGCCGGACGTGGCGGTTGCGGCCGACCGCCCGGGTCGAGACGAGCCCCGCCGCGCGCATGATCTTGATGTGGTGCGAGACGGTCGACTGTGCAGGTGACCGACGCCCAGCGCAACGGGCGCACAGGTGTACTGCACGGCCACCTGTTCACGGTCGTCGGCGCCGCGCTGCCGGCCACGCTCGCCGCGACCTCGGCGGAGGACCCCGGCCCCGTTCACGGGCCGGGTTCCGCCACGCCGCGCATCAACGCGGTGCCGCGCCCCCGGCCCCGTCCAGCACCCGGCGCCAGGACCGCACCGCCTCCTGCGACACGGCCCCGTCCCAGCCCGCCGGCCGGGCCGCGCCGCCGATGTGGAAGGCCTCGATGCCCGCCGCCCGCAGCTCGGCTACGTGATCGAGCCGCAGGCCGCCGCCCACCAGGAGCGTCTGCTCGTACCCCGGCTCGCCGCGCCGCCCCGCCTCGGCCAGCAGCCGGGGCAGCCCCTCGTCCACGCCTTCCGCGGCCCCCGCCGTGAGGTAGGTGTCCAGGCCCGGCAGGTCGGCGAGCTGCTTGCGCAGGGCGTCCCGGTCCGCGGCCCGGTCGATGGCCCGGTGGAAGGTCCAGCGGCAGCCGTCCAGCCCGGCCACCACCCGCTCCACCGCGTCCAGGTCCACCCCGCCCTCCGCGTCCAGGAACCCGAGCACGAACTGGTCGGCCCCGGCCGCCCGCAGCTCCCCGGCCACCCCCACCAGACGGTCGGCGTCGCCCGCGGCGAACCCGTCCGCCAGCCGCAGCATCACGCGCAGGTCGATGTCGACGGCGGCCCGGATCGCGGTGAAGGTCCGGGGCGGCGGGGTCAGCCCGTCGGCCGCCATGTCGGTGACCAGTTCGAGGCGGTCCGCGCCTCCGGCCTGGGCGGCGACCGCGTCCTCGGTGTCGAGGGCGATCACCTCCAGGACTGCACGCGTGCTCATAGGGCCCCTTCCGTGGTGTTCCCCGTGCACCCCGGCCGCCTCCCGCAAGAGGTCTAGTCCGGAGGTCTAGTCCAATCCAGGGTACGCGGGGAACACCGACGGCCGCGAGACCACCCCCGTCACGCACCGGCCGCATTCAGCCGTAGAGGTTCAGCTCCGCCGCCTCCGCTCCCATCAGCTCGTACGCCGCCCCGTCCGGCGACCGCCCGGTGTACAGCCGTACGAGCGTCGCCGCCTCCCCCATGAAGCGGGCCGGGGTCCGGGTGCCGCTCGTCTCGCCCAGTTGCAGCGGTTCGTCGACGTCGTCCAGGTCGGCGTGGAGCCGCAGATGGCCCCGCTCCCGGGTCACCCGGGCCAGCAGGGAGAGCGCGTGGGGCAGGCCCGCGCCCGTGTAGGCGCCGGGTTCGCCGAGGGTGTCGCGGACGTCACCGGCGTGCACCCACTCGCCGAGGGCGATCCGGTCCAGCGCTCCGTCGGCCCGTCCCGCGATCACGTCCCCGGCCTCGGTCATCCCGCGCTCCAGCTCGTCGAGGACCCGGGCGTTGGTCCAGTCGGCGCGCTCGGCGATGTCCCGGTCGTTCGACTCGGGCGAGAACGCCCCGGGCTCGAAACGGCTCTCCACCACCCGGACCAGCGCGGCCGAGCAGTGGGCGAGCACGTCCCGCACCGTCCACCCGGGACACGCGGCGGTCGGCAGCGCGAAGTCCGCGTCCGGACGGGAGCGGAGGAGCGGGATCAGCGTGTCGCGCTCGACCGTGAGGAGTCGGCCGGGCAGCAGGGGGTCGCGTACGTGGTCAGCAGCAGTCATGGCTCCCACGCTAGGGGGATGTCGGCGGCGGGCGGGAGAATGGGCACATGGCCGATCTCCGCGATCTCCGCTCCCGCTGGCGGGACGCCCTCCTCATGGCGCGCGACGACGACTCCCGTCACCCCGACCCCGACCCGTACGCCGACGAACTGCTCCGCCGCTGGCAGGAGCCCCAGCGCCGGTACCACACGGTCGCCCACCTCACGGCGGTCCTCGACCGCATCGACGTACTGGCGGAGTACGCGGACGACCCGGACCTGGTCCGGCTGGCCGCCTGGTTCCACGACGCGGTCTACCTGCCGGACCGGTCGGAGAACGAGGAGCGCTCGGCCCGCCTCGCCGAACGCGCCCTCCCCGAGGCCGGGATCTCGGCCGGGAAGACTGCCGAGGTGGCCCGCCTGGTCCGGCTCACCGTCACCCACGACCCGGCCCCCGGCGACCGCGACGGCGAGGTCCTGTGCGACGCCGACCTCGCGATCCTCGCCGCCCCGCCCGCCGCGTACGCCGCCTACACCGCCGAGGTACGCGAGGAGTACCACTTCGTCCCGAACGACGCCTTCCGCACGGGCCGTTCCGCGATCCTGCGCCAACTCCTGGACCTGCCCCGGCTGTTCAGAACGCCGTACGGCCGTACCGAGTGGGAGCCGACCGCCCGCTACAACCTCGCCGCGGAGCTGGAAATGCTGTCGACCGCCGACGATCCGGCGTCCTAGGGTGCGGCCCATGCGTGAAATGGGCGGGGACCAGGTGGAAGAGGCCGTCGCGGGCTGTGCGGCCGCGCTGCGGCCCGCGGTGGCGAGGGACTGGACGGAGGTGCCGGCCGGCCGGCTGGACTGGAACTGCCACGACACGGCGGTCCACGTCGCCGACGACCTCGTCGCGTACGCCGCCAACCTGGCCGGGCGCGCCCAGGACGCGTACGTGCCCTTCGAGCTCAGGCTCGACGACGGGACCGACAACTCCGGCCTGCTGCACGTGATCGAGACGACCGGCGCCCTGCTCGCCGCCGCCGTCCGCACCGCCTCCCGCCAGGTCCGCGCCTTCCACCCCTTCCCGTTCGGCAGCGCGGACCGCGCCGGCTTCGCCGCGATGGGCGTCGCCGAAGTGCTGCTCCACACCCACGACATGGCCACCGGCCTCGGGCTCCGCTACCGGCCCTCCGAGGAACTCGCCGAGTCCGTCCTGGCCTGGCTGTTCCCGCACGTCCAGCCCGGCCCCGCCGCCTGGCCGACCCTGCTGTGGGCCACCGGCCGCGGCGAGCTGCCCGGCCGCGCCCCGGTCACCGACTGGCGCTGGCACAACAACCTGGTCATCCCCGCCGAGCGCCTCGACCTCGTCGGCATCCGCCCCGCCCAGGCCCGTGACCTGCGCATCGGCGGCGACGGCGGCTTCGAGTGGATCGACGGCGGCCCCTACGAGGGCACCCGCGACGCCGCCGGCTTCCTCCTCAAGGCGTACGAAGGGGGCGTCCACCGACCGGAGTTCGGCGTCTTCGCCCTGGTCCGCCGGGCGGACGGCCGTGCGGTCGGCGGCATGGGCTTCCACTCCGCCCCGGACGAGGAGGGCCGGGTGGAGATCGGCTACGACCTGGTCGAGGCCGCCCGCGGCCACGGCTACGCGACGGAAGCGCTCCGCGCCCTGGCCGACTGGGCCCTGGCCCGCGACGACGTACGCACCCTGTTCGCCACCGTCGAGACCGCCAACACCGCCTCCCAGGCGGTCGTCACCCGCGCCGGGTTCGGCAAGGTGGGCGAGGGCGAGAAGGAGCTGGCCTTCGCACTGCGGGCGGAGTAGAGCGCCGTAGGGGCGCAGGAGGGCCGTTACCGGCGGGGCACGTCGCTCTTGCGCCGGCGCAGCCCCGCCCCGTGCAGCAGCCGCACCACCTCGCGGCTGCTGACCTCCACGGCACCGGCCCGGACCGCGTCCGGGTAGCGGTGCGAGGGGATGTCGTAGTGGTCGCGCTCGAAGGCGCGGCGCAGTACGCCCATGTCCTCGGCGAAGGCGTGCAGTTCGGCGTACGAGACATCGCTGACCAGGTGGGACCACATCCGGCCGTGGCCCGGCCAGTTCGGCGGATCGATGTACACCGTCATGAGAACTCCGTCATGAGGAGGCCGTCCCGCCCCCGAGGGAGCTGCCGAGGGAACCGACCGAGGCGACCTTCACGCCCGCCTTGTGGCACACCCAGTGCGGGTCCGGGCCGAGTTCCGGTTCGACGTCCAGGGCGTGCGGGTCGCCGGAGCCGCACACCGGGCACAGCGGCCAGCGGCCGTACCGCCCGAGGAGCGCGTCCTGTACGTCCTGGGCCACCAGGCCCGCCACGTACCCCGCGCCCTCCGGCCACTGCTCGACCCACCAGCGGCGCTGTACGACGGAGTCCTCGACCAGCGAGACCACGTCCGCCTCGGCTACCTCGCCCGCGACCAGGTCGGCGAGCACGAGGGCGCGGGCAGCGTGCAACGCCTGTTCCAAAGGGCTTACCGGGTCCATGGTCCTATTGTGCGCGGTCTTGACCGGTACCCGAACCGAAAATATCTTTCAAGGGTGACCGAGAACGTGAAGGAAATTTTCGGCGGCCACGGAAGCGGCGGTGCGCCGCCGGCTCCCGCCGCCCTCGCGGCCAAGGTGCGGACCTTGGCGCCCTCCATGACGCGTTCCATGCAGCGCGTCGCCGAGGCCGTCGCGAGCGACCCCGCCGGCTGCGCGGCCCTCACGGTCACCGGCCTCGCGGAACTCACCGGCACCAGCGAGGCGACCGTCGTCCGCACCGCCCGGCTGCTCGGTTACCCCGGCTACCGCGACCTGCGGCTCGCCCTCGCCGGGCTGGCCGCGCAGCAGCAGTCGGGGCGGGCGCCCGCGATCACCACCGACATCGCCGTCGACGACCCGATCGCCGACGTCGTCGCGAAGCTCGCCTACGACGAGCAGCAGACCCTCGCGGACACGGCGGCCGGTCTCGACACGGTGCAGTTGGGGGCCGCCGTCAGCGCGCTCGCCGGGGCGCGGCGGACCGATGTGTACGGCATCGGGGCGTCGGGGCTGGTCGCCCAGGACCTCACGCAGAAGCTGCTGCGGATAGGGCTGATAGCGCACGCCCACAGCGATCCGCATCTCGCGGTCACCAACGCGGTGCAGTTGCGGGCCGGGGACGTGGCGATAGCGATCACGCACTCCGGGTCGACCGGGGACGTCATAGAGCCGCTGCGGGTGGCCTTCGAACGGGGGGCCACGACCGTCGCGATCACCGGGCGGCCGGGGTCGTCGGTGACGCAGTACGCCGACCACGTGCTGACGACGTCGACCGCGCGGGAGAGCGAGTTGCGGCCGGCGGCGATGTCGTCGCGGACCGGGCAGTTGCTGGTGGTGGACTGTCTGTTCGTGGGGGTGGCGCAGCGGACGTACGAGGCGGCTGCGCCGGCGTTGGCGGCGTCGTACGAGGCGTTGGCTCATCGACACCGGAATGTGCCTCGATAGACCGTGGGACTGACTGTTGTGGGACGGCTGCGGGCCCGTAGTGGCTGGTCGCGCAGTCCCCGCGCCCCTGAGTTGATGCACTCGTCCGCGTTGGAAAGAGCCGTCTGCCGATGACCACCGAACATCACACGCTCCGCACCGAACTCGAAGCCCTCACCACCGAGGCGTTCCGGCCCGAGCTCGCCGGGATCGACACGCTGCCCACCCTCGACATCGCGCGGCTCATGAACGGTGAGGACGCCGGGGTGGCCGGTGCGGTGGCTCTCCGGTTGCCGCAGATCTCGGCGGCCATCGACGCCATCGCCGCCCGGATGGCCCAGGGCGGCCGGCTGGTCTACGCCGGGGCCGGTACCGCCGGGCGGCTCGGGATCCTGGACGCCTCGGAGTGTCCGCCCACCTTCAACACCCGGCCCGGTCAGGTCGTCGGGGTCATCGCGGGCGGGCCGGCGGCCATGGTCACGTCCGTGGAAGGGGCCGAGGACTCGGCGGAGCTGGCCCGCACGGACCTCGACGCGCTCGGGATCGGCGCCGCCGACACCGTCGTCGGCGTCTCGGCCTCCGGCCGCACCCCCTACGCCGTCGGCGCCGTCGAGCACGCCCGCGCCCTGGGCGCCCTGACCGTCGGCCTCTCCTGCAACGCGGCCAGCGCGCTCGCGGCCGCCGCCGAGCACGGGATCGAGGTCGTCGTCGGCCCCGAGCTGCTCACCGGCTCCACCCGCCTCAAGGCCGGCACCGCCCAGAAACTCGTCCTCAACATGCTGTCGACGATCACGATGATCCGGCTCGGCAAGACCTACGGGAACCTGATGGTCGACGTCCGCGCCTCGAACGAGAAGCTGCGGGCCCGTTCGCGGCGGATCGTGGCGCTCGCCACGGGCGCGTCCGACGACGAGATCGAGGCGGCCCTCACCGCCACCGACGGCGAGGTCAAACCCGCCGTCCTGGTGATCCTGGCCGGTGTCGACGGGCCCACCGCAGCCCGCCTTCTGGAGGAGACCGGCGGTCATCTGCGCGCGGCGCTCACCGCGACGGGCGGCTGACGCGCACGCTCGGGGGGTGCAGAGATCGTCGTACGACACCGCCGCCGCGCTGCTGCCCCTGGTCGGCGGCCCCGGGAACGTCACCTCCGTCGCCCACTGCATGACCCGGCTGCGGCTGGGCATCGCCGACCGGGAGGGGGTCGACGCGGAGGCGGTGCGGGCGGTGCCCGGGGTGCTGGGAGTGGTGGCCGACGGGGACACCCTCCAGGTGGTGATCGGGCCGGGTGCGGTGGTGGCGGTGACCGCCGAGTTCGAAACACTGCTCGGCGCCGCCGCGACGGCCGGTCGCGCGCCGGGCGACGCCCGGTCGGGCGACTTCGAGTCGGGCGACCCCCTGCAAGGCGGCCCGTCTCCGGACGGCCCCGCCCCAGGCGGCATCCGGTCTGGCGGCGCGTCACCGCGACGCGCCCCGAAGGGGCGCGGGGAACTGCGCGAGCAACCACGACGCACCCGCGCCCGAGGACGTCGGCCCGATCACGACGCCGCGGACCTCGCCGCCCGCGGCGCCGAACTGAAAGCGGCCCGTGCCCGGCGCAACGCGACCCCCCTCAAGACCGCCCTCCGCCGTATCGCCGACGTCTTCGTGCCGCTGATCCCGGCCCTGATCGGCTGCGGGGTCCTCGCCGGTCTGAACGGACTCCTCGTGAACGCCGGTTGGCTGCCCTGGCTCACTCCCGCCCTCGCCGCCGTCGCCTCCGGCTTCATGGCCCTGATCAGTGTCTTCGTCGGATACAACACGGCGAAGGTGTTCGGCGGGACACCCGTCCTCGGGGGCGCGGTCGCGGCGGTCGTCGTCTATCCGGGCGTCGCGAAGGTGACGGCCTTCGGGGTGCCGCTCGCGCCCGGTCAGGGCGGGGTCCTCGGGGCCCTGGCGGCGGCGCTGCTCGCGGTCGGCGTCGAGAGGTGGTGCCGGGGGCGCGTCCCGGACGCCCTCGACGTGCTCCTCACCCCCACCGTCACCGTCCTCGTCGCGGGCCTCGCCACGCTCTACGGGCTCATGTACACCGCCGGTCTCGTCTCCTCCGCCATCGGCACCGCGGCCAACTGGCTGCTCGCCACCACCGGCCCGTTCGCGGGCCTGGTCCTCGGCGGCCTCTTCCTCCCCCTCGTCATGCTGGGCCTGCACCAGGCCCTGATCCCCATCCACACCACCCTCATCCAGCAGCAGGGCTACACCGTGCTGCTCCCCCTCCTCGCCATGGCGGGCGCCGGCCAGGTGGGCGCGGCCCTCGCCGTCTACGCCCGCCTCCGCCACCACACGCAGCTCCGTACGACGATCAGGTCGGCGCTCCCGGCGGGCCTGCTGGGCGTCGGCGAGCCCCTGATCTACGGCGTCTCGCTCCCCCTCGGCCGCCCCTTCCTCACCGCCTGCGCGGGCGGGGCGGCGGGGGGGGCCTTCGTCGGGTTCTTCGCGGTCCTCGGCGACCGGGTGGGCGCCACCGCCATCGGCCCCTCGGGCTGGGCCCTGTTCCCCCTGCTCACGGGGAACAGGGGCCCGGCCCTGGCGGCGGCGGTCTACGCGGGCGGCCTGCTGACCGGCTACGCCGTGGGCTTCCTGGCGACGTACGTCGGCTTCAGCGGCGCGGGTGTTCCGGTTGAACCGGGTGAGCGGGGTGACCCGTCACCTCGGAGATCCAGGTGATGAAGTCACCGGGGTCGTCGTCGGCGCCGTGCCCGGCGTCCCAGTAGTACTTGATGTCGACGTCGTCGCCGAGGTTCTCCAGCCTGGCGGCGAAGTTGGCGGCGACGGTGAGCGAGGTGTCGCTGTCCTTTGTGCCGAGACGGATCCACCAGTGCCGGGCCCGGTCCGGGTTGGCCTGCTGTGCCACGTGGTACATGGCGTTCATCTGGTCGAGCTTCTTCGGGATGTCGGTGTCGAGGCGCGCGCTGTCGCCCTCCGCGTGCCGCAGGCTGTAGCGGGTGAAGTGACGGGTGGCGGTGGTGCCGGTGCCGAACTCGTTGCACTCCGGGGTCGACAGGTCGAAGGCGTCGAAGGCGGGCGCGTTCTTCTTGCGGGCGCCGACGTGGGTGAGGAAGTCCGCCCAGGAGAAGGCGGCGTTCGTGCCGTCCCAGGTGATGAAGGTGTTCACGGCCAGGTAGGTGTCCCCGTCGGTGTCCGACAGGGCGGCCAGGTAGCGGGTGGCGGACGGCTCCAGGTGGGTCCTCACCAGGTACTCGTCGAGGTTGCGGTCGGTCAGCCGCCCGAAGCCCGGGGCCGTCAGCCGCAGCCCGGCCAGATAGTCGGTGAACTGCGCCTTCAGGTCGGCGGAGACGGTCGCGTCGACGCTCGAACCGTCGGCGAGCGGGTTGCCGCCCCAGTACCACTCGTAGGACATGTCGGAGTGTTCGAGGTCGGTGATCGGGCACCAGGCGCCGCTCGCGAACACCGCGTCACCGGCGTCGGCCGCGCCGAGCGCCGCCAGCTCCTCCGCGTAGAGAGGGCTGTCGCCGGAGGAGCCGAGCAGTGCGGAGAGCGCGCCCCCCGCGCTGGTCCCGGCCGAGACGATCCGGTCGACGTCGCCCGGTATCGGCCCCCGGTTGAACCTCACGTACCGCACAGCCGCCTTGAGGTCGACGATGGCGGCGGACGCACAGCCCTAGTAGACGCCGTTCGCGTCGACGAGGGTACGGCCCCGGGCCCCCGGCTCGACGACGACATACCCGGCGAGCAGCGCCAGCATCGTACGGTTCGGCCCGCTGCCCCCACCGCCGGGCCCACCCGGACCACCGGGTCCCCCGGGCCCGCCGGCACCCCCGCCGCCCCCGATCCCGGTCGCGCCCGCCACCGACGAAGGCATGTACCCGCCCACGTTGTTGGCGAGCAGCACCGGCGCGTGCGTCGCGTCCACGGCGACCCCGTCGACCGACACCGGAACGCTGACGTTGAGCCCCTGGTACGTGGCGTCCACCGGGTTCGCCACGTAGCTGCTGACCTGGTAGAAGCGGTACGTCACGTCGTGGGCGGTGCCCGCGGTGTCGGTGATGCTGGTGGTCAGCTCGGTGTAGGCGGTGGGGTCGAAGACCAGGGCCGAGTCCGTGGCCTCCGTGGCCGGGTCCGTGGCCGACGACGTGCCCGCCGTCGCCCGGGTGGCGGCCTGCGCGCCCGTCGCGAACCCGACCGCCGGAACCGCGGCGGCCGCCGTGAGCCCCATGACTACCGTTCTGCGCTTCGCTCGCTTCACTTCCGTCTCTTCTCTGGGCGGCTCGTGCGGGCATGAGTGCAACAGCGGTTACTGAGGGGTTGCTGTGAAGTCGATGAGTTGTCGCCAGAATCGTTGACACCGCCTGGTCGAGTGACAGCCGGCGCACAGAAGTTGGCCCGATTCAGCGGTCCCTGACACTGTGGCGGGAACACTTTCGGGGACGAGGCGTGCATTCAGGGGGAGTTGTCGTGGCGACGATCGGGTTGGCCGCAGCCATCGAGGAGTTGCGGCAGGAACTGTACGAGGCCCAGGACCGGGGCACGCACGAACAGTTCGCCTTCGAGATCCAGGAGGCCCAGCTGGAGTTGCTCCTGGAACTGCGCGACGACGTCAAGGGGGACGGGAAGCTCCAGTTCGGCGTGGCCACGGTGGGTGCGAGTGCCGGACACTCCTCAGCCCGGTCGCACAAGCTGACGCTCAAACTCCTGATCAAGGACCGGGCGACCGGCGGCGGCAGCCCCGAGATCAGCGGGGCGCAGTCCGGGTCGTGGGACGACGAAGACTGAGGTGGACCGGCGACGGCTCGCCCTGGTCCGGGGCGGGGAGGAGATGGGGTTCCGCCGCGTCGGCAGCGGGTACCTGGTGGCACCGCGCCTGGTACTGACGGCCCGCCACGTCGCCCAGGACGACGGGGGGACCACCTGGCCATGCATCGATGTGCGGGTGGGGCATCCACAGGACGAGACACGGCGCAGTAGGGCATCGGTGTGCTGGACCCACCCCGACGGTCTCGATGTCGCCCTGCTGCTGCTCGACGATCCGGTCGTCGTACCGGGCGACACGGTGCGCTGGGGCCGCCCGGTGGGCGAGGATCCGCTGCCGTACGACGCGCTCGGCTTCCCGTGGGCTTCGGCGGGGCACGGCCGGCGCCGCGCCGAGCATCTGCGGGGCGAGCTGCCCGTGCTGGGCGGCGGCAGCGGCGACCAGGACCTCTATGTCCTCGACCAGGGGCCCGCGCCGGGCGGTACGAAAGCCTGGGCGGGTGCCTCGGGCAGCGCGGTCTTCTGCCGGGACCTTCTGGTGGGGGTGGTCATCCATGACGACGTGGCGTTCGGGAACCGCCGGCTGCACGCGTGCCCGGCCCGGTCCTTCGTCGGGGAACCTGGGTTCGCCGAGCTGCTGGAGGACCACGGGGGCGGGCGTCCCCGGCTGAGCCAGGTGGGAACGGACCTGGACCGGTACCTGCGCGCCGCCCGGCTCGCCGCCGTCGAGCACCCGTACCCCGGAGTCGTCCCCGGCATCATGCCACCGCTGGCCCACATCTACGTGCGGCAGCAGGTCGTACGCCAGAAGTTCCCGGTCGAGAACCGGAGCAGGGAGACCGGGTTCAGGGCGGAGGGGCCGCTCGCCGTGTCCCCGCCGCAGCCGGCCGACGAGGTCTTGACCGGTGACGGGACCTGTCTCGTGGTCGGCGGGCCGGGCGGCGGGAAGTCGAGCCTGCTGCGTACCTGGCTCACCCACGGTGTCACCCAGTGGCTCGACGGCTCCGACGCCGGAACCCACGCGCCGGTCCTGGTGTCCGCGGCCGCCCTTCAGGGCGCTCCGCTCAGCAGAGCACTCGTCGACGCCGTCAACGCACAGCTCCGCCAGTACGGCCTCACTCGTCCCCTGCCCGACGCCTTCTTCGCGGACGCTCCGGGTCCGGGGCGCGGCTGGCTGGTGCTGGTCGACGGCCTCGACGAGATCACGAACCCCGCCGGCCGCGAGGACGTGCTCAGGACCGTGGCCCACGCCGGCGGCCAGTACACGTTCATCGTGGCCGGCCGTCCCGTACCCGAGACCGAATCCGGGCTCCTCGGCCCCCAGGTCCCGCGCTACCAGCTGGAGCCGTTCGACACCCACGACCTGCAACGCGTCGCGACCGGCTGGTTCCGCGCCCTCGGCGTCCCCGAACCCGAGCCGACCGCAGCGCATTTCACCGCCGCCCTCGGCACCGCCGGGCTGACCGAACTCGCCCGGGTCCCGCTGACGATGTCCATGCTCTGCCAGCTCCGTGCCGAGCACCCCGGAGAGCCGCTGCCCCGCGGGCGCGGCGAGATCTACCGGAACTTCGTCGAGCTGCTGCACGAACGGCAGTACGCCGCCGGCGCCGTGGCACAGGCCCGGGCCGCGATGAGCCAGTACGGCTCCGAGGCCGAGGCCGGGGCGGAACGGACCGTCGAGAGCCTCCAGGCCCTACTCGCCCACCTGGCCCACCAGCTGCTCCTGACGGACCACCCGGACCGGCCCGCCCTCGACATCGTTCGGCATCACCCGTCCGCGAAACGGCCCGCCGCGGTGCCGGAGCGGCGCTGGCGCGACTTCCTGGCGTCGGTCCTGTGCGGGACCGGACTGCTCACCCGGCGCTCGGACGACCTCGTCTTCACCCATCGGACGCTGGTGGAGTACTTCGGTGCGCGCCGTGTCGTCGACGACGAGGAGAGGCTGGGCGTCGTCTTCCGGAAGGCCTTCGTCCGTCGGGCTCGGCTCATTCCCCTGCTCAAGCACCAAGCCATGGGGGTCAGTCCACGGCTGTGGTTCAGTACGTATTGGATACCGCCCGGGGACGACCCTTTCGCCGGTTTCCTTCTCGACCTCACACCCGACGACCATCCTCTGAAGGAGAAGTTTCTGGGAGGGATGGCTTCCCGGCGGGCGGGACTCGACGGCTACCTCTTCCTGGCCCAACAGGTGGAGATGGGAACCGCTCTGCCCAAGCACATCATCAGCCGTACCGTGACCCTGCTCCGCCAGGCTGCCCGCGATCAGTCCCTGGCCGGAATCATCCGCATGATCGCGGCTGAGACACTCCTCCAGATCGTCCAGACGGACGGCGCGGCCCTGCTCAAGGAACTCGTCCATGACCCCGCAATGGGCGACTTCAGCCGTCTGAAGGCAGCGAAGGAGCTGATCCGGTTCTCTCCGGCAGAAAGCATCGGACACCTCCGTGAACTCGCCCAGGACACCACCCTGAGCAGCTACTACCGCCGAGAGGCGATGCTCATATCGGCCGAAATCGGTCAGATCGCCGGTATCGAACCACCCCCGGCACTCGCCCTCGACACCTCCCTCGACGGCCCGCACCGCTTGGAGGCAGCACGTGTGCTGGCCAGGATCGCCCCCGGGACTGCTGCCGAACGCCTGCGCTCCCTGGTCGCCGACCACACCGCGGATACCCATCACCGTCTTTACGCAGCACAGGCCCTGATGGAACTCGCGCCTACCGAGGGAGCGACGCTGCTGCGCGCCTTCGCCCTCGACCCCGCGGTCGACGGCTTCGAGCGTGTGCAGGCAGCAGCAGATCTGTCGGACATCGACCCCAGCGGTACCAGCGAACTGCTCACCAGGCTCGCTTGCGACCCCGAACTGGATACCAAAGACCGCCTCTGGGCCGCGCAGCGGCTCCTGTGGCACGATGCGCAACTGGCACAGCCGGTACTGCGCGAGCTGAGAACCGACACCGCCCTCAGCAAGAAACACCGCCGGCAGGCCGCCAGGCTGCTCGCCGGCAAACGCAAGTGACCAGGCCTCTCAACACGGCATCCGCCGGGCCTCGTTGACCCGCCGCACCTGCGCCCGCAGCACGTCGTCCGCCGGCGCCGGCTCCAGCGACTCGGGCGGGCAGTCCCACTCCCGCCCACCCGCCACGGGCCGCAACCGGACCCTTCCGCCGACGTGCCCCCTGACCTCGCCGATCCGCCCGTCCCGTACGTCCGTCACGAACGTCCCGAACGGCGGCCGCTCTCCCCGGACCACCGACGCCAGCCGCTCCGCGACCCGCACGTTGCACCGCCCCAACTCGACCAGAGCGAAGGGTTCGTCGCTCGCGCCGGTCACCGGGTCGACACAGAGCGAGGGCAGCACGACACCGGCACCCCGCAAGGCCGACCGCAACGTCTCCACAACCTCTTCGGTGGGTCGCAGCACCATTCCCTACCTCCACGCTGAGTTCCCGGTTCGCCACACAGCGTGTCGGGCGCGCCTCTAACCTGGCCAGATACGGCATCCCAACAACTTCGGCTGTTGAGACAGGGAGTGGCCCATGTCAGGACCCAAGGACCTGGACCCGTCGTCGTCGCCGCGCGCCCTGCTGGGGGCGGAGTTACGGCATGCGCGCGAGCGGAAGGGGATGAGCCAGGCGGAGTTGGGCCAGTTGGTGTTCGTGAGCGGTTCCTACATCGGGCAGTTGGAGGGAGGGACTCGGCGGATGTTGCCGGACCTCGCCCGCCTGCTGGACGAAGTCCTGGAGACGGACGGATTCTTCAAGCGGAATTGCAAGGCGGCGGCCAGGTCGAAATATGAGGATCACTTCGCAGACGTAGCGGAGATCGAGGCTCAAGCCACGGCGATCAGGGAATACGCACCTCTCCTGATTCCCGGGCTGTTGCAGACGCCCACGTATGCCCGGATCGTGAACCGCGCCTACGCTCCGACCGCGTCGGAAGAGACCATCGAGGAGTGGACGGAAGGCCGGATCGAGCGGATCCGCCTGCTTGACCGTCCGACAAAACCGTTGTTGTGGGCCGTGCTTGACGAGGCGGCGCTGCGCCGGGAAACCGGCGGCCGCGCAGTCATGGCGGAAGCCCTGCGCCACATTGCCGACCTGTCCCGTCGCAACCGGGTCATCCTGCAGGTGCTGCCGCTCAGTGCGGGTGCGCACGCGGGCATGGCGGGAGCCCTCAAGCTGATGGAGTTCGAGGATGCCCCTCCGCTGGCCTACCTCGAAGCGGTGCGCAGTGGGCGCCTGGAGGATGACCCCGCCACGGTCACCCAACTGAGGTTCCTGTTCGATCTGCTCGTTGCCTCGGCACTTTCGCAAGAGAAGTCGCTAGCCCTGATCGAGGCGTTGGCGCAGGATTACGCCCATGAGGTACACCCCTAACCACGACCTGAGCGCGACCACGTGGATCAAGTCGAGCTACAGCCAGGGCGGCGGAAACTGCCTCGAAGTCACCGCCGCCCACCCCACCCTCATCCCCGTCCGCGACTCCAAAACCGCCCCCCACGGCCCCACCCTCACCTTCCTCCCGGAAACCTGGTCGGCCTTCGTCGACGGTGTCAAGAACCGTGGTCGTGGCCCCGAGGGCGCCGCGCCAGGGTCTGGGCACGTGCGGTGATGTCGTCCGGGGAGACGACGGAGAGGCCGGCGAGTACGTCCTCCAGGGCGCCCAGCCACAACTGGTAGTAGCGGTACGGCTCGTCGCGGGGCGCGGCCGCGATGCGGGCGATCAGCGCTCCCTGGAACTGCGGCCAGGTGAACACGCCCGTCTCGCACAGGGTGACGGCCATGCCGAAGGCGCGGCTCTCCCACGGCTCGGCGAAGGTGAGTTCGCCGTTGGAGCGGGGCGGCGCGGCCGGGCCCTCGATGTCGAGCGGCGCGGTCATGGGGCCGTCACCTTGGCCACGCCGACCATCGCGTCCCGGGTGACCAGCGGCACGAGTTCCTCCTCGGACAGGTGGCCGGTGCCCGCCGGCCGCTCGGGCAGGACCAGCCAGCGGACCTCGCTGGTGGAGTCGTGGACGGTGATCCGCACGTCGCCGTCGAGTGCGAGCCCCATCTCGGCCAGCACCCGGCGGGGCTCCTTCACGACGCGGGCGCGGTAGGCGGGGTCCTTGTACCAGCTGGGCGGCAGGCCGAGCACCGGCCACGGGTAGCAGGAGCACAGCGTGCACACGACCACGTGATGCGTGGTGGGGGTGTTCTCCACGACGACGATGTGCTCGCCCTGGGGACCGGAGAAGCCGAGTTCCCTGATGGCGGCGGTGCCGTCCCGGAGCAGCCGGTCCCGGTACTCCGGGTCGGTCCAGGCCCTCGCGACGACCTTGGCGCCGTTGAGGGGGCCGACGTTGGTCTCGTACTCCGTGATGATCCCGTCCATCGCCCTGGGGTCGATCAGGCCGCGTTCGGTGAGCAGTTGCTCCAGCGCCTCGGTGCGCAGGGCCGGGGGCGGGCGTTCGCCGGATCCGGCGGTGGTCATGCGGCGGCCTCCAGGTAGCTCTCGTACATCTCGACGGTGAGGGCGAAGGGTTCGGCGTCGGCGCCCCACAGTTCGCGGGAGTCGAACCGCACCGAGTAGACGTACTGCGGGTTCTCGCCCTGGAAGTGGGCGTTGGTGTCCGGCAGTACGGAGGCGGGCTGTACGGCCTGGACCGTGCCGGTGTGGCCGCGGGCGTAGCGCGGCAGCCGGGTGTGTCCGGGCACGGACGCGGCGCGGGCCCGTACCCGCTCGCCGACGGTGAAGGCGGGCGCGGTGTCCACCGTGCGCAGCGAGCCCTCGGCGGTCGGCGCGTAGTCGGGCCGGTGGGGCTCGGGGCTCGGGGGCTCCGTGACGTGTTCGCCGCGCAGGTTGCGGGCGCGGGCGTCGATCGCGCCGGGCGCGAGGACGGCACTGTCGTGGAGCATCAGCTCCCCGGCGTTGAGCCAGCGGCCGTAGTAGCCGTCGTCGAAGTAGGCCGCCCGGTCCAGCCGCTCCAGCGCGTGCCGGAAGGCGTCCACGTTGACACCGCCGGACGCGACACGACCGGAGAGGATCGCCAGCGCGAAGGCCCGGCGCTGCCAGGGCTCCGCGAAGACCGGTTCGTCACGCACCGGGGGCCGGACGGGACCCCATCCGGGTGTGCCGCCCAGGTCGGCGATACCATCCATGACAGATCTCCCCGATACGGGACAAAAGGCCTACACGTGAAGCGTAGGCGACGGTCCGTGCCGCGTCCCGTCCACCCGACGCCGAGCACCGCAAACCGCCTCCTCGGGCTCCGCATCACCCGTTTCGGTGGGCCCAGTCCAGGAAGAGCGATACGCCGTTGGCGACATAATGCGGTCCGGCACATGGATTGGAGACGCGCGGCGCCTGGCCGTGGCCCTGGACGCTTCCCTCAGCATCGCCTTGGACGACGATCGCGAGGAAGTCACGTTCACCGCCCACCCGGCAGCCTGATCGCGCCCTGCCCCACACCATGCTGCGAGCATCCGGCTTCGCCTCGGCAACCTGCACCGGCCAGTGGCGCGACGCCGTCACGGTCTGCGTGCCCGGAGTCGGTCGCAGCACCTCGCATCGCATTCGAAACGTTCCGGCGGTGTTGTCAGCGCCCTGTGCAACCCTGGTCCCCATGAACCACTCCCAGCTCACCGCCCTGGGCCGGGCCCTTCGTCTGCTCGGTGAGCACGGGGAGGCCCTGACCGGAGACACGACCGACGGCAAGTTGCACGAGGTCAAGGACGACCTGCGGCGGGCGCTCGACCTGCTGGAGGAGAGCGTCAGCAGTGCCGCGCCGACCACCCGGTGCGCCGAGCATCCGCAGGGGCCCGTGGACGAGAGCGCCCCCGATCTGTGCCTGCTGTGCGAGACACGGCGGCGGGCCGCGCGGCGGTCGGAGTTCGCGGGTGGGCCCCGGCCCGTGCCGGAGGAAGCCGCCGGGCCCGCCATGTCCCGGTACGGCGTGCGCGCCGACCGGCCGCAGCCGCAGCAGCGCTGGCTCCCGGAGGCGTGGAACGGCCGGGAGTGGGAGCTGTGCGGCACCCCCCGGCGCGACCGGCGCGAGGCGGAGCTGTACCTCGCCGCCCAGCGCCGCGGGTCCCGGCCGGCGATGGCCTACCGGCTGGTCCATGAGTTCACCGACTACGAGGTGCTCCGGGTCTGGGGCACTCCCGTGCACGTGGACATCGAGCCGCTGGGCAATCTGTAGCGGCCGGTGCCGCCATCCAGGCACTGAACGCCCGAACCCTTTGTGTCGGAGCGCCCGTCCGGGTACCTGAGCGGAGACACACGCGCGGAAGGGGTCCAGCGGGATGAGGATCGATCTGACGGGGCGCACGGCACTGGTCACCGGCTCCACGCAGGGCATCGGCGCGGCGATCGCCGTCGGCCTGGCCCGGGCCGGGGCCCGGGTGGGGGTGAACGGCCGGGATGCGCGACGCGTCGAGGAGAGCGTGGCCCGGCTGAAGGAACAGGTGCCCGGGGCCGATCTCGTGCCGGTCGCGGCGGACGTGACCGGCGAGGAGGGCGCCCGGCGGACCGCGGAGGCGCTGCCGCAGGTGGACATCCTCGTCAACAACCTGGGGATCTTCGGCGCCGAGGACCCCCTGCGGATCACCGACGACGAGTGGCGGCGCTACTTCGAGGTGAACGTCCTGGCCGCGGTGCGGCTGACCCGCCTCTTCCTGCCGGGCATGACCGAACGCGGCTGGGGGCGCGTCCAGTACATCGCCAGCGACTCGGCGGTCGTCATCCCCGCGGAGATGATCCACTACGGCATGTCGAAGACCGCGCTGCTCGCGGTGGGCCGCGGCTTCGCCAAGCAGGCCGCCGGTACGGGCGTCACGGTGAACTCCGTGATCGCCGGTCCCACCCACACCGGAGGCGTCGAGGACTTCGTCTACGAGCTCGTCGACCGCGACCTGCCCTGGGACGAGGCCCAGCGCGTCTTCATGCGCGAGCACCGGCCCCAGTCACTGCTGCAGCGCCTGATCGAGCCGGAGGAGATCGCGAACATGGTCGTGTACCTCAGCTCCGACCAGGCCTCGGCCACCACCGGTGGCGCCCTCCGGGTGGACGGCGGCTACGTCGACTCCATCCTGCCCTGACCTGTACCGGCAGGCGGACACCGCTGCCCCTTCCGGCACTCTCTGACTAAAGTCAGAGAATGGATGCTGCACAGATCGACCAGGTACGGCGGTTCAACCGCACCGTCACCGAGCGCGTGGGCGTGCTCCACGACCGCTATCTGGGCCGTGACCGGCCGATCGGCGAGGCCCGGCTGCTCTGGGAGATCGGCGAGCGGGGCGATGACGTGCGGCGGCTGCGGGAGCGGCTCGGGCTCGACTCCGGATACGTCAGCCGACTGCTGCGGTCCCTGGAGGCGGATGGCCTGGTGGCGGTGGAGCCGCAGCCCCAGGACAGGCGGGTACGTACCGTGCGGCTGACCGAGAAGGGCCGAGCGGAGCGAGCCCTGCTCGACGACCGCAGCGACGACCTGGCCGGTTCGATGCTCCAGCCGCTCAATGCCGAGCAGCGTGCCCGGCTGGTCGCGGCCATGGCCGAGGTCGACCGGCTGCTGACCGCCGGCACGGTCACCCTGGACGTCGTCGACCCCGACCATCCCGACGCCCGGCACTGCCTGCTGGCCTACTTCGCCGAGTTGCAGGAGCGCTTCGACACCGGCTTCGATCCCGCGCGCAGCCTGCTGCCCGACGCGGGCGAACTCCGGCCGCCACGCGGCCTGTTCCTGGTCGCCCGGCTGCACGGCGAGCCCATCGGCTGTGCGGGGGTGAAGCTGCCGCCCGGGGCACCGGCCGAGATCAAGCGCATGTGGGTCGCCCCGCA
This sequence comes from Streptomyces sp. NPDC013157, assembly GCF_042899865.1. NCBI lineage: Bacteria > Bacillati > Actinomycetota > Actinomycetes > Kitasatosporales > Streptomycetaceae > Streptomyces > Streptomyces sp. NPDC013157. Next base: position 218,030 of record NZ_JBIBAK010000009.1, read on the forward strand.
GGCCCGCAGGCTCGGTCTCGCCCGCCGGTTCCTGACCGAGCTGGAGGCGCAGGCGGCCGGGCACGGCTACGACACCCTGCGTCTGGACACCAACAAGACACTCAGCTCCGCGATCAACCTCTACCACTCCTACGGCTTCCAGGAGGTCCCGGCATTCAACGACGAGCCGTACGCCCACCACTGGTTCGAGAAGCGGATCACCGTACCGTCAGCCGAGCAGCGGTGAGGGGCTGAAGTCGTACCCCTCCCACAGCCGCCTGCTCGTCTCCTCCGGGTACGCCGTCACCGTGGGGGCCGTGTCCAGGACCTGGGTGGTGCGGGCCTCGGTGTCGTAGGCCGGCCAGCCCGGGTCGCCCGTGGCCGCGAAGGACGTCCACGCGGTGCGGAAGCGGGCGGAGAGGGCCCTGGCCTCGGGGGTGACGACGGTGCCCGCCCAGAGGAGGTTGGCGAGGTCCGCCTCGAACGTGCCGAAGAGGAGCGGGATGTCCAGGCCGTGGCAGGCGCCGAGGAGGCCGTCGTTGCCCGGGGCGCCCCAGGTCAGCTCGTAGAGGTGGGCCCGGCCGCCGCCCGCGGTCTGTGCCTCCGCGAGACGCAGGGACGGTATGGCGAACAGCCAGTCGGTCTGGACCCGTTCGTACAGGTCGCTCGGCGAGGCGTCGGGGTGGGCGGCGCGGTAGGCATGGTCGCCCGCCGCACCGCCCGGTGCGAACAGGCGCAGGGCGCCGGTCGCCTGCTCCTCCGTGATCTTGCCGTACATCCCGCTCATGACCAGGAAGAGGCGGAACTCGTCGCGGTTGTGACCGACGAGGAGGTCCACGTCCCGGGCGGAGCCGGAGGCCAGGGCCTGCCAGGGGGTGCTGGGGAGCACCTCGCCGTCGACCACCGGGGAGAACGGGGTCACCGTCGGCGCGATCTGGCCCCAACGGTCCACGTACTGGGGCATCTTGACACCGAGCGCCTGCCCGGCCCCGGTCAGCCGGCGCGGGTCGGTGGTCGCCAGGTCGGCCACCGTGGGGCGCAGGCCGGCCTCGGCCGCGAGGGCCCTGCCGATGTCCTCGGCCAGGTCGGGGGAGAAGAAGGTGCCCGGGACGCTCTGCGCGATCGCCCGCCGGAACAGCCCGCGCGCCCTCGGCATCGCCAGCAGGGACGCCACCGACCCGGCGCCCGCCGACTCGCCGAAGACCGTGACCTGGTCAGGGTCGCCGCCGAACGCCCTGATGTTCTCCCGCACCCACTCCAGCGCCGCCACCTGGTCCAGCAGGCCCCGGTTGGCGGGCGCCCCCTCGATCTGGGCGAAACCCTCCATGCCGACGCGGTAGTTGAGGGAGACCACGACCACGTCGCCGTCGCGGGCGACGTGCTGGGCGTCGTAGCCGGGGCTGCCGGAGTGGCCCAGCTTGTAGGCGCCGCCGTAGATCCACACCATCACCGGACGGCGGGCGGCCGGGTCCGGGGCGGGCGTCCACACGTTCACCGTCAGCCAGTCGTCGCCCTCGGGGGCCTCCAGGACACCCGTGCGCCCCTGGATGCCCAGGTCCTGCGGGGGCGGCGGGCCGAAGGCGTACGCCTCACGCGTCCCGTCCCACGGGCGCGCCGGCCGCGGCGCGGCGAACCTGGCCGCTCCCACCGGAGCTTCGGCGAACGGTATCCCCCGGAAGACCGCCAGGCCGTCCTCCCGCAGGCCGCGCACGGCACCGGCGCCGGTACGCACGACGGGACCCTCGGTGGCGGCCGTCTGCCCGGCGGACTCGTTCGTGATCATGATCGCTCGCTTTCGACGGCTGGTTGCTGCCACTTCCTGCGACTGGCCGCTGCCGGTTTCACAGCCGGTCACTGGTGAAACGCCCGGCACTTCGCACGAGTGCCGAACACACCTCACCCGTTGGAGTGAATCCAGGTCAGCCGTGCCGGGCCATGAACGCCCTGGCCTCCGCCTCGCCGATCTCGTACACCGTCTCATGCGCCCGTGGATCGCGCGCATGGAAGGTGTGGAACATCGGGCTCGCCGGACCGCCCAGCTCCACCAGCGAGGCCGACGCCCCGCGCACCGCCCGCTCCCCGCCGGGTGCCACGGTCAGGTCTACCCGGTTGACCACCCCGGGCGTCACCCAGACCGGCACCGACTCCAGCAGCCCGAAGAGCTGGGTGTGGTAGTGGCCGGTCAGGATCACCCGTACGTCGGCGCCCCGGACCACGGCCGCCAGGTCGCCGGGATCGCGCAGCCCGAAGAGCTGCTGCATCGGCGACATCTCCAGGGCGACGGGCGGGTGGTGCAAGGCAAGGACCGTGCCGTGCTCGGCTGGGGTGCGCAGCACCTCGCGCAGCCACTCCAGCTGGGGCGCGCCGAGGCGGCCGTGGACCTTGCCCGGTACGAGGGAGTCCAGGGTGACGAAGCGCAGGCCGCCGACCGTGCTGACCGCGGCCCGCTCGGCCGAGTCGAAGGAGAGTTCGGCGCGGTCGGTGCCGTCGGCGTTCAGATGCCCGCTGCCCAGCACCTTGGCGAAGGCCTCACGCTCGTCGTGGTTGCCGGTGGTGCACAGGACCGGGATGTTCCGGTCCCGCGCGAAGGCGCCGATCAGTGTGCGCAGGGCGGTGTACGCCTCCACCGCGCCGTCGTCGGCGAGGTCGCCGGTGACGACGACCGCGTCGAGGCCTTGGAGATGGCGGAGTTCGTCGAGCATCAGCCGCAGCGACGCGGTGGCGTTGACGCCCCGCGCGTTGGGGGCGTCGGTGCGGTCCAGGTGGGTGTCGGAGAGATGCAGGATCCTCATCTTCCGCAGGTTAGGGGGCGGTTGCGGATGCGGGCCAGGGAGAGGACCGTCAGCGGGCCGGGCGCCACATGCCGGTCACGGTCCCGCCGCCCGGCATGGTGATCCCGGCGCACGGGGTGAAGCCGACGCTCTCGTACCGGCGGTTGTTGGCGGGGTTGGTCGACTCCAGATAGGCGGCCGCGCCCACGGCGTCGAGCCGGGTCAGGGTGTCGGACAGGAGGGCCATGCCGAGTCCCTTGCCCCGGTGGTCGGCACGGGTGCCGAGGATGGTCAGGTGGAAGAAGGGTTCGTCGGGGTGGGCCGCCCCGAAGCTCGCCTCGGCCGCCTCGACCGCACGCGCCACTCCGGCTCCCGCGACCCGCTCCATCAGCCTGGGCCGCTCCCGCTCCTCCTCCTCGGTCAGCTCGACGCCGCCCGCCGGGATCCACACGACCACCGCCTCCGCGCCCGGCGTCACGAACGTCCACGGGTAGCGCAGCGCCGAGGTGGCGTAGACCCGCCACAGCACCGCCGCCTGCTCGGCCCGCCGGCTCTCGTCGGGGAAGACCGGACCCCACACCGGGTCGTGGAAGAAGGCACTGGTGAGGGTGGTCACGATGGCGTCGAGATCGGCGGGGGTGGCCAGGCGGAAGGCGTCGCTCATGGGGTCGAAGGTAACCGGGAGGGCCCAGGCCGAGAAGTGGCCTGTCCGCGTGGCAGGGACGGGGGCACCCGCGGCCGTCACAAGCACATAACGAAGTACGCGCACCAAGTGGGTTGGCCCCGCACCCCACTTGAGACGTTCGGGCAGGTCAGCACCGCGCCTTGGGACCGCTCCCGGGAGATGCCCTCACAGGTTCCTGACGTCCCATACCTCAACAGTGAGCCGCCGACCGGAGAGCCGAGCCGTGACGAGACACGCGAGACATGCGGGACACGCGACCCGTGCGACGGGCGAGCGCCGATGAGCGGCCTGCTCAGGCAGTTGCGCGTCTCTCTGCTGATCACCCTCGGGATGTCCGCCTTCACCGCGGCGGGGGACCTGCTGGACGGCCTGGTGCACGGCGACTTCCTCGCGACCCTGGGCGACCGGGCCTCGGAGGTGGCCATCGTCTGCACCCTCGTCGCCCTCGTCCACTCCGCGATCTACGGCGTGATGCACGTCGGGCGCCCCGAGACGCGCGAGGTGCGGGGCGTCCGGGCCGGGGTGGGGGTGCTGATGGTGCTCGACGTGGTCCCGCTGTTCACGACGGGACATGTCGTACTGGCCCTCATCCCCCTGCTGGCCACCGTCGGCGGCTGGGCCCTCGGTGAACACACGGGCGTGACGGCGGACGCCGCGCCCTGGGGCGCCCTGCTCTTCGGCCTCCTGTCGCTGCCGGTGCAGCTTGTGGTCGCCGTGGTCATGAGCATCGCGGGGTGGCTGTGACCGTCTCCGCGGACACCGCCGCCGCGTGGGCCACCCTGCTGACACTCGCGGGTCTGCCCGCGATCGGCTACGCGCTCTTCACCAGGCTCACCGGCCGGGGGCGCGGAGACGCCGCCCCTTGGCGGGTTCAGGACGATCCCACGACCTGGGTCGGGGCGGGTGCGGCGGTCGCGGGCCATGTGCTGGCCGTGGTCGCCGTGGTCGGGGAGTGGGGCAGGGTGTTCGGTTTCCTGACGACGGCGTACGTGGGCGGGTGCGTCGCCGGCGCGTTCGTCTATACGTACGACACCTGGGTGCGCGGGGGTGAGCAGCGCCGGAGCGCCCTGCGCCCCGTGCTCCTGCTCGTGGCGCCCTACGCGGTCGCCCTCGGGTTCTTCGGCCGCATCGCCGGCTGACCCGAGGGCGGACCGGACGGGGTCAGCTCAGGGTCTTCAGCGCCGCCCCGTCGAACGGCTTCAGTTCGTCCGCCCGGCCGGCGAGGACCTTCGCCGCCCACTCCGGGTCCTGGAGCAGGGCGCGGCCGACGGCGACCATGTCGTACTCCTCGCGCTCCAGGCTGTCGAGGAGGTCGTCGATGCCCTTGGTCCCGGAGCCCTCGCCGACGAAGGCCTTGAGGAACTCGCCGTCGAGGCCGACCGAGCCGACGGTGATGGTGGGCCTCCCGGTGAGCTTCTTGGTCCAGCCGGCCAGGTTGAGGTCGGAGCCCTCGAACTCGGGGAGCCAGTAGCGGCGGGTGGAGGCGTGGAAGACGTCGACACCGGCGGCGGCCAGCGGGGTGAGGATCGCCTCCAGCTCCTCCGGGGTCTCCGCGAGGCGGGCGTCGTAGTTGTCGGACTTCCACTGCGAGTAGCGGAAGATGACGGGGAACTCCGGGGAGACCGAGTCGCGTACGGCGGCCACGATCTCCGCCGCGAACTTCGTGCGGGCGACCGGGTCGCCGCCGTACGCGTCGGTGCGGCGGTTGGTGCCCGCCCACAGGAACTGGTCGAGCAGGTAGCCGTGGGCGCCGTGCAGCTCGACGCCGTCGAAGCCGATGCGCTCGGCGGCGGCCGCGGCCTCGGCGAACGCGCGGATCACGTCGTCCAGGTCCTGCTGGGTCATGGCCCTGCCCTCGCCCTCGGTGCCGTCCAGGCGGACGCCGGAGGGGCCGACGGCGGGAGCGTCCGCGAACGGCGGCTGGCCCTGCTGGCGGACCATGCCGATGTGCCACAGCTGCGGGACGATCGTGCCGCCGGCCGCGTGCACGCCCTCGGCGACCTTCGCCCAGCCCGCCAGCTGCTCCTCGCCGTGGAACCGCGGGACGCGGCTGCTGTCTCCGGCCGAGTCGTGGCCGACGTACGTCCCCTCGGTGACGATCAGCCCGACACCGGCGGCGGCCCGGCGCGAGTAGTACGAGACCACGTCCTCACCGGGGACGCCGCCGGGGCTGAAGTAGCGGGTCATCGGCGCCATCACGATCCGGTTGGGGACCGTGAGCCCGTTCAGGGCGATGGGGCGGGAGAGGATCTCGGCCGCGCGGGAGGCCGGAGGCGTGGTGACGGTCACGTGGGGGGCTCCTCGTGAGTAGGTCGAGTACCTGGGGTGGTGGCACCCGAGTTCGTAGACCGAACGGTATGTGCACACGCATCGAGTGCGCATCCGTGCACAACGATCTGTCCGGACGCGCACATTCCCGCTCCGACGCCGAAGCCGTGTGACCCCCGCCACGAAGCGCCGCCCTATCGGGTGGCGGCCCCACCGGCGCCCTGCGAGCATCTGCGGATGCTGACGCTCGCCGACGATCTCGGCCACCTTTCCTATGTCGTCGACGGTGACGGGCCGCCGGTCGTGCTCGTGCACGCCGGAGTGGCGGATCACCGCATGTGGGACGCGGTCGTGCCCGCCCTCTCGGCCCGGCACACGGTCGTCCGGTACGACCTGCGCGGTTTCGGCGAGTCCGCGCCCCCGACCGGGCCGTTCGACGAGACCGACGACCTGCGGCGCCTCCTGGACCACCTCGGCCTCGAACGGGTCCGGCTGGTGGGCGCGTCCTGGGGCGGCCGGGTGGCCGTGGAGTTCACGCTCGTCCAGCCGGACCGGGTGCACTCCCTGGCACTGTTCGCCCCGCCCTGGCCGGGATACGACTGGTCCGCGGAGATGGTCGCGTACGACGAGGCGGAGACGGCCGCCCTGGCCGCGGGCGACCTGGACACCGCGGTCCAGGTCAACCTGGACATGTGGCTGCGCGGGCCGGCCCGCGGGTGGCACGACGTCGCCGCCGGACTCGCCGACGAACTCCGCGGCCCGCTGCGGACGTCGCTGGTGAACCAGGACGTTGTGGGCAGGCACTCCCAGGGCACCACGGCCGGTGACATCACCGCCATCTCCGTCCCCACCCTGGTGGGGATCGGCGGGCTCGACACCGCCGACTTCCGGGACATCGCCCGCCGGTACGCCGCCGGAATCCCGGACGCCACCCTCGTCGAGTTCGCCGCCGCCGGACACCTCGTCGCACTGGACACACCCCTCGAACTCACCGCGGCGCTGGGGCCGTTCCTCGCGCGCTAGGCGCCGGCCGGCGGATCAAGTCGCTGGAAAGCAGCGGTGGCCGTCTCTGAGGGAGGGCGTGCCAGACCCCGCGTCTGCGGCAGGATCCACCGGACCGCCCCCGGCACAACGGCCGAAGCCCGCCGGGCACAGCGAAGGGCGGCACCCCCTGTCGAACAGGAAGTGCCGCCCTCGGTGCTGCGTCAGAACATCCGAGCCTCAGGCTCAGAAGTCCATGTCACCGCCCGGCATGCCGCCCGGAGCGGCCGCGGCGGCCTTCTCCGGCTTGTCGGCGATGACGGCCTCGGTGGTGAGGAACAGCGCGGCGATGGAGGCGGCGTTCTGCAGGGCAGAGCGGGTCACCTTCGCCGGGTCGATGATGCCCTCGGCGACCAGGTCGACGTACTCGCCGGTCGCGGCGTTGAGGCCGTGACCCGGGGTGAGGTTGCGGACCTTCTCCACCACGACGCCGCCCTCGAGGCCGGCGTTGACGGCGATCTGCTTCAGCGGGGCCTCGAGGGCGAGCTTCACGGCCTGCGCGCCGGTCGCCTCGTCACCCTCCAGCTCCAGCTTCTCGAAGACCTGGGAGGCCTGCAGCAGGGCCACGCCACCACCGGCGACGATGCCCTCCTCGACGGCCGCCTTCGCGTTGCGAACGGCGTCCTCGATACGGTGCTTGCGCTCCTTGAGCTCGACCTCGGTCGCGGCACCGGCCTTGATGACGGCGACGCCACCGGCGAGCTTCGCCAGGCGCTCCTGGAGCTTCTCGCGGTCGTAGTCCGAGTCGGACTGCTCGATCTCGGCGCGGATCTGGTTGACCCGGCCCTGGACCTGCTCGGTGGAGCCGGCGCCGTCGACGATGGTGGTCTCGTCCTTGGTGATGACCACCTTGCGGGCGCGGCCCAGCAGGTCGAGGGTCGTGTTCTCCAGCTTGAGACCGACCTCCTCGGAGATGACCTCGCCACCGGTGAGGATGGCGATGTCGTTCAGCATCGCCTTGCGGCGGTCGCCGAAGCCCGGGGCCTTGACGGCGACGGACTTGAAGGTGCCGCGGATCTTGTTGACGACCAGGGTCGACAGGGCCTCGCCCTCGACGTCCTCGGCGATGATCAGCAGCGGCTTGCCCGACTGCATGACCTTCTCCAGGAGCGGGAGCAGGTCCTTGACGGAGCCGATCTTCGAGTTGGCGATCAGGATGTACGGGTCGTCGAGGGACGCCTCCATACGCTCCATGTCGGTGGCGAAGTACGCCGAGATGTAGCCCTTGTCGAAGCGCATACCCTCGGTGAGCTCCAGCTCCAGACCGAAGGTCTGGGACTCCTCGACGGTGATGACGCCTTCCTTGCCGACCTTGTCCATGGCCTCGGCGATGAGCTCGCCGATCTGGGTGTCGGCGGCGGAGATGGAGGCCGTGGAGGCGATCTGCTCCTTGGTCTCGACGTCCTTCGCCTGCTCGAGCAGCGCACCGGAGACCGCCTCGACGGCCTTCTCGATACCGCGCTTCAGGGCCATCGGGTTGGCGCCGGCGGCCACGTTGCGCAGGCCCTCGCGGACCAGGGCCTGGGCGAGAACGGTCGCGGTGGTCGTACCGTCACCGGCGACGTCGTCCGTCTTCTTGGCGACTTCCTTGACCAGCTCGGCGCCGATCTTCTCGTACGGGTCCTCCAGCTCGATCTCCTTGGCGATGGACACACCATCGTTGGTGATCGTGGGGGCGCCCCACTTCTTCTCAAGGACGACGTTGCGGCCCTTGGGGCCGAGGGTGACCTTGACGGCGTCGGCGAGCTGGTTCATACCGCGCTCAAGGCCGCGCCGCGCCTCCTCGTCGAACGCGATGATCTTGGCCATGTGAAGTGGTCCCTCCAGGACTGGGGGTGAGTCTTCGGACCGCGCCCGCGCCCGCGACGGACGGCTCGCCGACCCGTGGGTTCCTTGCCCCACCCGGCCTGCGGGCCTCACCGACCCGGTCCTTCGTTGTCACTCTCACCTTCAGAGTGCTAACGCCAATGATTAGCACTCGCCCATGCCGAGTGCAAGCGCCTCCCGGGGATCGGCCCCCGGAGTCAGGCCCCCGGGCATGCGCCGGGCATGCCGAAGGGCCCGTGCCCCGGGAGGCACGAGCCCTTCGAAGAAGTACAGAAGAACGTCGCTGTCAGTCGGCGCGTGCTTCAGCCGGTCGCCAGCCGGACCATGTCCGCCTGCGGCCCCTTCTGGCCCTGCGAGATCTCGAAATCGACCCGCTGACCCTCTTCCAGGGTGCGGTAGCCGTCCATCTGAATCGCGCTGTAGTGGACGAAAACATCCGCACCACCGTCGACCGCGATGAAGCCGTACCCCTTCTCCGCGTTGAACCACTTGACGGTGCCCTGAGCCATGCCTAACTCCCCTATTACTGGCCCTTGCACAGATCCACACTTCGCGGATCCGGGTCAGACCTCACCCCCCATTGGTTGGGGGCGTGCGCCGGAACGCGTCGACCGCGGCTGAATGTATCTGTCCAACTGCCGTCTGCAACAGGTCAATCGGACGAGAATTCTGGACGGAAGGGGTCCGGAATGTAGCAAGAATTCGGCCGAATTCAGGGCAAGTCGGACCCCATAAAGGCCACAAAAGCCGCATATAACCCGCACACTTTGGCTACTTCTTGTCGGGCTCGCGGTATCGAATACGGGGCTCCCGACCTGGAGATCGGGACCGTGTTCCCCAACTCTACCGCGCTCAACCACACAGAATTGCCCCCTCCGCTTCTCTCACGGAGGGGGCAATCAGATGAACAGTCGGTGATCGGCGTTACCGAAGGTAATGTTCGGTCATTCGATCAGCCTGTCAAGCAGGTCGGCAGGTCAGCCGCCCGCGACGGCCGGGATGATGGAGACGCCGGCCCCGTCCGGGGTGGCGGTCTCCAGGCCCTGCTCGAAGCGGACGTCGTCGTCATTGACGTACACGTTGACGAACCGGCGCAGCTTGCCCTGGTCGTCGAGAACCCGCGCGGAGATCCCGGTGTGGTTCTTCTCCAGGTCCGAGATGACCTCGCCGAGAGTGGCGCCCTCGGCGGCGACTTCGGCCTGACCACCGGTGTAGGTGCGCAGGATGGTGGGGATGCGAACGGTGACGCTCACGTTTTTACCTCCGGTCTGGGCAACGCCCTATTTCTCGGGGGACTCAGGCGAGCCCGGCCTCGCGGAAAGACTCCAGATTCGGGCGAATGGTCGCGGTGAGTCCAGTCCCCGCCACTGCGTCCAGCGTCTTCAGCCCATCACCAGTGTTGAGTACAACGACCGACTTCGCCGGATCAATCAACCCATTCTCAATGAGCTTTTTGGTGACTCCAACCGTCACCCCGCCGGCGGTTTCCGCAAAGATTCCCTCGGTCCGCGCGAGCAGCTTGATGGCGTCGACGACCTGCTCGTCGGTGACGTCCTCCACCGCGCCGCCGGTGCGCCGCGCGATGTCGAGGACGTACGGCCCGTCGGCCGGGTTGCCGATGGCGAGGGACTTGGCGATGGTGTTCGGCTTCTGCGGGCGGACCACATCGTGGCCCTCCTTGTAGGCCACCGACACCGGCGAGCACCCCTCGGCCTGGGCACCGAAGATCTTGTACGGCTTGTCCTCGACGAGCCCGAGCTTGATCAGCTCCTGCAGACCCTTGTCGATCTTCGTGAGCTGCGAGCCGGAGGCGATCGGGATGACCAGCTGGTCCGGGATCTCCCAGCCGAGCTGCTCGCAGATCTCGTACGCCAGGGTCTTGGAGCCCTCCGCGTAGTACGGCCGCAGGTTGACGTTGACGAAGCCCCAGCCCTCGCCGGCCGAGTCGCCGATCAGCTCGGAGCAGAAACGGTTCACGTCGTCGTAGTTGCCCTCGATGCCGACGAGCTCGCCGCCGTAGATCGCGGCCATGACGACCTTGCCCTGCTCCAGGTCGTGCGGGATGAACACGCAGGAGCGGAAGCCGGCCCGGGCGGCGGCGGCGCCGACCGCGCCGGCCAGGTTGCCGGTGGAGGAGCAGGAGAGGGTGGTGTAGCCGAAGGCGCGGGCGGCCTCGACGGCCTGGGCGACGACGCGGTCCTTGAAGGAGTGCGTCGGGTTGCCGGAGTCGTCCTTCACGTACAGCCCGCCGGTCACCCCGAGCTCACGGGCCAGGTTGTCGGCCTTGACGAGCTTGGTCCAGCCGGGGTTGATGTTCGGCTTGGTCGCCACGTCCGCGGGGACGGGCAGCAGTGGCGCGTAGCGCCAGATGTTCGCGGGACCCGCTTCGATCCGCTTCCGCAGCTCCTCGGTGTCGTACGCCGAGAAGTCGTACGCGATCTCCAGCGGGCCGAAACACTCCTCGCAGGCGAACACCGGGCCGAGCGGCACGCGGTGACCGCACTCGCGGCAGCTGAGGGCTGCGGCGGGGCCGAGGTCGACGGTGGAATCCGTGGTGCTTGCAACAGTCTGCACAGCCATGTGAGGCGAGGCCCTTTCTCCTCATCTTCCTCACGACGCATCTCGCCGTGAGACGGATTTGGCACCTTCCCTAGCCGGGAGCCTCGCGGACGATCGACACTGATCGGCGATCTACGAGAACCGACTGGAGGGTTGCCGGGGCTTCAACGGGCCGTATCCCTCTGCCCCTCTGGATGAGCGGTATGCGGTTGTCGACGCCGGGTGACCCCAGGACATGCGATGGTCATCGGCGTTGTTCAAGACTGTAACCGAAGGCCAGGACAGTTGAGAGAGTCGTCCGTAACGCGAGATGGATCACACGTCGTCGTGTGGCCGTGACAGTGAGGAGCCGCTGACCGTGCTGGAAGAAGTCGAGCGCTGGCTGGCCACCCGCTCCTGGTCCGTATCCGATCGTCCGCTGCACCGGATCATGGCCGCCAAACGGTCCTCCGGGCAGACGGTCAGCGTCGTGCTGCCCGCGCTCAACGAGGAGGAGACCGTCGGCGACATCGTCGCGATCATCCGCCACGACCTCATGCAGCAGGTGCCGCTCGTCGACGAGATCGTGGTCGTCGACTCCGGCTCCACCGACCGCACGGCGGCCGTCGCCGCGGCGGCCGGCGCCCGCGTCGTGCACCGCGACGCGATCCTGCCCCGCATCCCCGCCGTACCCGGCAAGGGCGAGGTCCTCTGGCGCTCCCTCCTGGTCACCACCGGGGACATCGTCTGCTTCGTCGACGCCGACCTGCGGGAGTTCTCCTCCGACTTCGTCACCGGCATCGTCGGCCCGCTCCTCACCGACCCGGACGTCGACCTGGTCAAGGCGATGTACGACCGCCCGCTCGGCGGCGCCGCCGGACAGGGCGGCCGGGTCACCGAGCTGATGGCCCGTCCGCTGCTGAACATGCACTGGCCCCAGCTGGCCGGCTTCGTCCAGCCGCTCGGCGGCGAGTACGCGGCCCGCCGCTCGCTGCTGGAGCAGCTCCCCTTCCCGGTCGGCTACGGCGTGGAGCTCGGCATGCTGGTCGACGCCCTGCACCTGGTCGGCCTCGACGCCCTCGCCCAGGTCGACGTCGGCGTCCGCAAGCACCGCCACCAGGACGGCCAGGCCCTCGGCCGGATGTCCGCCGCGATCTACCGCACGGCCCAGCTCCGGCTGGCCCGCGGCCACCTGATCCGCCCCTCCCTCACCCAGTTCGAACGGGGCGAGGACGGCTTCGAACCGCGCACGTACTCGGTGGACACGGAGGAACGGCCGCCGATGGTGGAGATCACGGAGTACGCCGAGCGCAAGGTGGCGTGACTTCGCCGTACGGCCGTATACGGCGGCGCGTCGGGCGCGGCCGTACGTTTGAGCGTTTACGGGCCGGGCTAGGTTGTGGCGTATGGCTTCCCCCATGGCTTCCACCGGCGGTGCCGAGGTGCTGGTCGCCTCGAACCGCGGCCCGGTCTCGTACGAGCTGCGCGAAGACGGTTCGCTGCACGCCAAACGGGGCGGCGGCGGGCTGGTCTCAGGGCTGTCGGCCATCGGGCCGGACGCGAACGCGGTGTGGGTGTGCGCGGCACTGGGCGACGGTGACCGGGAGGCGGTGCGGCGGGCCGAGGGCGGCAGGCTGCCGGCCGGGGAGACCGGCGGGCAGCAGGTCCGGATGCTCGACATCGACGCGGACGTCTTCGCCGACGCGTACAACGGCATCGCGAACTCGGTCCTCTGGTTCGTCCACCACATGCTCTACCAGACCCCGCTGGAGCCGGTCTTCGACGCGGAGTTCCGGCGGCAGTGGGGTTCGTACCAGGCCTACAACCGCGCCTTCGCGCAAGCGCTGGCGCAGGAGGCGGGCCAGGGGGCGGTGGTGGTCATCCAGGACTACCACCTGGCGCTGGCCCCGCGGACGCTCCGCCGGCTCCGCCCCGACCTGCGCATCGGCCACTTCTCCCACACCCCCTGGGCACCGCCGGACTACTTCCGGCTCCTGCCCGACGACATCGCGGCGGAGCTGCTGAGCGGGATCCTGGGCGCCGATCACGCGGCGTTCCTGACGCGGCGGTGGGCGGACGCGTTCGTCGACTGCTGTCATGCGGTGCTGGGGCCGGGGATCCCGGCCGCCGATCCGTCGTCCGGCGGGACCCGGATCGGGGTGCACGGGCTGGGTGCCGACGCGGACTTCCTGCGGAAGCGGTCGCACGAGCCGGACGTCGGCGAGCGGATGGCCGCTCTTCGGGAGGAGATCGGGGAAGGGCGGAAGACGATCGTCCGGGTCGACCGGACGGAACTGTCGAAGAACATCGTGCGGGGGCTGCTGGCGTACCGGCAGCTGCTCGACGACCGTCCCGAGTGGCGGGAGCGGGTGGTGCACGTCGCGTTCGCGTACCCGTCGCGGCAGGACCTCGCCGTCTACCGGGACTACACGGCGGAGGTGCAGCGGGTCGCGGACGAGATCAACGCCGCTTACGGGACGCCCGGTTGGACGCCGGTGGTCCTGCACGTCAAGGACGACTTCGCACGGTCGCTGGCGGCGTACCGGCTGGCCGACGTGGCGCTCGTCAACCCCATCCGGGACGGGATGAACCTGGTCGCCAAGGAGATTCCCGTGGTGTCGGACGAGGGGTGTGTGCTCGTGCTGTCGCGGGAGGCCGGGGCGTACGAGGAGCTGGGCGAGGACGCGGTGGTCGTGAACCCGTACGACATCGGGGGGACGGCCGACGCGTTGGCACTGGCGTTGGCCATGCCGGTGGAGGAGCGGGCGGAGCGGTGCAAGAGGCTGGCCGAGGCCGCTACGGCGTTGCCGCCGGCGCGGTGGTTTCTTGAGCAGCTTGAGGCGTTGGGCGGGTCGGTTCGGTAGCGACGGATCTGCGGGCCGGTGGGGGCTGGTCGCGCAGTTCCTCCCCCAGCCTTCGGCCGGGGGTACCCCCAGCGCCCCTACGGGGCGCTTTGGTACGGGGCGCTACAAGTCATGAAGCGCTCAGAGCGGCCAGGCTTCTCAGCAGTCGTACGACTCCCTCCGGACCGTCCACCACCACGTCCGCCCTGTCTGCAAGCTCTGTCACCTCTGTGCTGCCGCTGCACACCAGGAGGCCGGGGACGCCCTCCTCGCGGAGTTTCTCCACGGCGGCGAAGGCGGGGATGTCGCCCAGGTCGTCGCCGACGTAGAGGATCGCGCCGGCGTTGATGTGCCGTGCGTACTCGCGCAGGGCCACGCCCTTGTCCATGCCCGGGGGACGGAGTTCCAGGACGAGGCGGCCCGGTTCGACGATCAGGGCGTGCTGGGTGGCCAGGTCGGTGAGGGGGGCGCGGAGGGTTTCGAAGGTGGCCCGGGGGTCCGGGGCGCGGCGGGTGTGGACCGCGATCGCCCGGCCCTTCTCCTCGATCCAGGTGCCCTGCGAGGCACCCGCGCGGTCGAGGAGGGCGGGGAGTCCGGCGCGGACGGCGGCGATGCCGGGGTGCGGGGGCGGTGCGGTGAGTTCGCCGGTCGCCGCGTCCCAGCGTTCGGCGCCGTAGTGCCCGAGGACGACGAGGTGTTCCAGACCGGGCACGCCCGCGAAGCCGCCGTAGCGGACGGCCACCTCGGCCGGGCGGCCGGTGACGACGGCGACGGCGGCCACCTTCGGCGCGAGCGCGGCCAGCACCGGTACGGCATCCGGGTGGGCCCGCGCCTGCTCGGGGTCGGCGACGATCGGCGCGAGGGTGCCGTCGAAGTCGAGACCGACCAGGGCGGAGCCGGGCCGCGAGACAAGCGCAGCAAGGCCGTCACGCCCGGCCGGGGTCCGCGGCGTCGGGAGGGGTTCCGTGATGTGGGTTCCCATGAGCCGACACTATCCGACCACCCCGTCAGCAGCAGCGCCCCTTCAGGGGCGCGGGGGGTAGGAACCACGCCACCAGCCCCCACCGGCGGGCAGATGCAGACGGCCGACGGGGGTCGAAGGGGGCGCAGCCCCCTGGGGACGGGACGGGTAGGGGCGGCGGGGGCGAGAACGCCCCGGTTCAGCGTTCCGAGCGGCGCGCCTCCCGGACCCGCCGCAGCCGGTTCACCGTCACCGGGTCATGGGCCAGCGCCCGCTCGTCGTCCAGCAGGGCGTTCAGGAGCTGGTAGTAGCGCACCGGAGCCAGGTCCAGTTCCTCGCGTATCGCGCGTTCCTTCGCGCCGGGGCTGGCAAAGCCCCGGCGTTCGAGGGCGAGGATGGCCTGCTCGCGCACGCCCAGTTCTTGCCGGTCCATGCCGAGAACGGTAACGCTCAGCCGGTCCCGCTCGTACGGCTGTCGGCCGTCGCCGCCTCGGCCTGGATCCGGGTGAGGACGCCGGTCGGGTCGCCGGTCGGGCTCACCGCCGTACCGATCTGCTTCTTGATGTCGGCGCTGATCGCGGCCCAGGAGGTCTTGCCCGCGGGGTAGAGCTCCGAGGTGGGCAGCTGCTCCAGGAAGGGCCGCAGCTGCTTGTCCTCGGCCCGCGTGGAGTCCGTCATCGCCTGGGACGCGGAGGTGGTGACGGGCAGCAGGCCGTACTCGCGGGAGAAGGCGAGGACGTTCTTCTCGCTGTAGACGTAGTTCAGGAAGTCGCCGATCTGTTTGGCGTGGCCGTTCTGCTTGAACGCCGCCATCCAGTCGGCGACGCCCATGGACGCGGTTCTGGTGCTCTGGCCGGCGCGGGCCGGCATCGGGACCGCGCCGAACTTCACGCCCTTCTTCTCGGCCTGCTTGATCAGCGTGGGGTGGCCGTTGAGCATGCCGACCTGGCCGTCGGCGAAGGCGGTGAACGCGGCCGCGCGGTTCAGCTTGCCGGGGGCCACCGGGCCGGTCAGGCCCTTGCCGACCAGCTCGTCCTTGAGCCAGGTGAGGGTGTCGATGTTCTGCGAGGAGTCGATCGTGTACGTGCCGGTGTCGTCGGTGTAGCCGCTGCCGCCGCTGAGCAGCCACTGCATGGTCTCCGCCTGCGCCTCCTCGGGGCCGAGCGGCAGCGCGTACGGGTACTTCACACCGTCCGCCTTGAGCGCCTTCGCGTCGGCCTCGAGCTCGTCCCAGGTGGTGGGCGCGGTGGTGATGCCGGCCTGGGAGAAGAGGGTCTTGTTGTAGAAGAGGACGCGCGTGGAGGCGGCGAAGGGTATGCCGTACTGCGCGTGGTTCCACTGGCCCGCCTCGGCGAGCTGGGAGGGGAAGTCGGCCTGGACCGGGATGGAGAGCAGGTCACCGGCCTCGTACAGCTTGCCGGCGGCCGCGTAGTCGGCGTACGCGCCGATCTGCGCCAGGTCGGGGGCCTTGCCGGCGGCGACCATGTCCTTGACCTTGCGGTCCACGTCGTTCCACGAGTAGACGGTGACGTCGACCTTCACGTCGGAGTGCTGCGCCTCGTACGCCGCGGCCAGCTTGTCCCAGTACTTCTGGGAGCTGTTGGCGGCGGAGTCCCCGTAGTCGGCGGCGACGAGTCTGAGGGTGACGTCCGAGGAGCCCGTCGTCCCGCACCCACCGAGGACCGCCGTCATGCCCGTTGCGGACACCACCGCGATCATTCCTGCCCTACGCCGCCGCACGTGTACTGCCCCTGTCTAACTGTCTCGCCGTTCAATATGTGGACCCATAAGGTCTACACCACGCAAGTGGACTAGACCTCTCCCGGGTAGACGGGCCACACTGTTCCCGTGAGACATGTCATCGCCCTGGACGTGGGCGGCACCGGAATGAAGGCCGCACTGGTCGGCCCGGACGGCGAGCTGCTCCACCGGGACCGCCGGGCGACCGGCCGGGACCGCGGCCCCGACGCCGTCGTCACCGCCATCCTCGACTTCGCCGCCGAGCTGCGGGCGTACGGCGAGCAGCACCTCGGCGAGCCGGCGTCCGCGGCCGGGCTCGCGGTCCCCGGAATCGTGGACGAGCGGGCCGGCGTCGCGGTCTACGCGGCCAACCTCGGCTGGCGCGACGTCCCGCTGCGCGCCCTCCTCGCCGACCGCCTCGGCATCCCGGTCGCCCTCGGCCACGACGTCCGCACCGGCGCCCTGGCCGAGGGCAGGCTCGGCGCGGGCCGGGGCGCGGACCGCTTCTTCTTCGTGGCCCTCGGCACCGGGATCGCGGGCGGCTTCGGCCTGAACGGCCGGGTGGAGTCGGGTGCGCACGGCTTCGCGGGCGAGATCGGCCACGTCGTCGTACGGCCGCAGGGTGCCCCCTGTCCGTGCGGGCAGCGCGGCTGTCTGGAGCGGTACGCGTCCGCGGCCGCGGTGAGCGAGGCGTGGGCGAAGGCCTGCGGCGACCCGGACGCGGACGCGGCGGACTGCGCGAAGGCCGTCACGTCCGGCGACCCGAACGCCGTCCGGGTGTGGGACGAGGCGGTGGCCGCCCTGGCCGACGGCCTGGTCACGGCCCTCACCCTGCTGGACCCACGCGTCCTCATCGTCGGCGGCGGCCTGGCGGAGGCGGGGGACGTGCTGTTCGAGCCCCTGCGGGAGGCGGTGCAGCGCCGGGTGACGTTCCAGAAACTGCCGACGATCGTCCCGGCCGAACTGGGAGACACGGCCGGTTGCCTGGGGGCGGGCCTGCTCGCCCAGGACCTGTTGACGACGACCACTACGGAGGTAACCCCCTGATGGCTGCGACCGAGCCGCACTACAGCGCCCCTTCAGGGGCGCGGGGAACTGCGCGACCAGCCCCCACGGACCCGCAGCCCGCAGACCACGGACTGGTCCTCTCCGGTGCCCGGGCAGTCCTCCCCACCGGAGTGGTCGAAGACGTCCGAATCGCAGTCGACGGCACGAAAATCGCCGCCGACGCCCCCGCGAACGCCCACCTCATCGACCTCACCGGCCACTGGCTCCTGCCCGGCTTCGTCGACATCCACAACCACGGCGGCGGCGGAGCCTCCTTCAGCTCCGGCACCGCGGAGCAGATCCTCACCGGCGTCCGCACGCACCGCGCGCACGGCACGACCACCCTGGTCACCTCCACCGTCACCGACGACATGGACGTCCTGGTCCGCCAGGCCGGTCTCCTCTCCGAGCTCGCCGAGCAGGGCGACATCGCCGGCATCCACTTCGAAGGCCCCTTCATCTCCCCGTGCCGCAAGGGCGCCCACTCCGAGGCGCTACTGCGGGACCCGGATCCGGCGGAGGTCCGCAAGCTGCTCGACGCGGCGCGCGGGCACGCGAAGATGGTCACGCTCGCCACCGAACTCCCCGGCGGCATCGAGTCGGTACGGCTGCTCGTGGAGCACGGCGTGATCGCCGCCGTCGGCCACACGGACGCGACGTACGAGCAGACGGTGGAGGCGATCGACGCGGGCGCCACGGTCGCCACCCACCTGTACAACGCGATGCCGCAGATCGGCCACCGCGCGCCCGGCCCGATCGCCGCGCTGCTGGAGGACGAGCGGGTGACGGTCGAGCTGATCAACGACGGCACGCACCTGCACCCCGCCGCCCTGCAACTCGCCTTCCACCACGCGGGTCCGGACCGGGTCGCGTTCATCACGGACGCGATGGACGCGGCCGGCAGCGGTGACGGCCGCTTCCTCCTCGGTCCGCTGGAGGTCGAGGTCACCGACGGGGTGGCCCGGCTCGTGGACGGCGGTGCCATCGCCGGTTCCACGCTGACGCTGGACCGCGCGCTGCGGCGGGCGGTCACCGTCGACGGGCTCCCCGTCGAGCACGCCGTCGCCGCCCTGTCCGCCAACCCGGCGCGGCTGCTGGGCCTCTACGACCGCGTCGGCTCCCTGGAGCCCGGCAAGGACGCGGACCTGCTCGTTCTGGACGCGGACTTCACGCTGAAGGGCGTGATGCGCCGGGGTGCGTGGGTGATCGCACCCGAACTGTCCTGATCCATCCCCCTGTTGAGAGACGGCGACCCTAGGCCGGTCGCCGTCTCTTTGGCATGATCGAGGCCCCCCA
Source organism: Streptomyces sp. NPDC013157 (assembly GCF_042899865.1). Classification (NCBI taxonomy): domain Bacteria; kingdom Bacillati; phylum Actinomycetota; class Actinomycetes; order Kitasatosporales; family Streptomycetaceae; genus Streptomyces; species Streptomyces sp. NPDC013157. The sequence continues at coordinate 237,026 of NZ_JBIBAK010000009.1, forward strand.
ACCGATGACACGGGCATACACGAGGGAGGTCGCCCGGTGATCCTCACCGTCACGCTGAACACCGCTCTGGACATCACCTACCGGGTCGGCGCCCTGCGCCCGCACACCTCGCACCGCGTCTCCGCCGTGACCGAACGGCCGGGCGGCAAGGGGGTGAACGTGGCCCGGGTGCTGGCCGCGCTCGGGCACGAGACGACGGTGACCGGGCTGGCGGGCGGGGCCACCGGGCGGGCCGTGCGGGAGCACCTCGCGGAGACGCCGGGAGTGGTGGACGCGCTGCTGCCGGTCGCCGGGGCGACCCGCCGGACCATCGCCGTCGTGGACGAACTGACGGGTGACACGACCCAGTTGAACGAACCCGGCCCGCAGATAGCGCCCGCGGAGTGGGGTGCCTTCCTCGACCGCTACGAGGAACTGCTCACCGGCGCCTCGGCGGTGGCGCTGTGCGGCAGCCTGCCGCCCGGGGTTCCGGTAGGGGCGTACGCCGGGCTGATAAAGACCGCGCGGTCCGCCGCCGTCCCCGTCCTCCTCGACACCAGCGGAGAGCCACTGCGACGCGGGGTCGCGGCCCGCCCCGACCTGGTCAAGCCGAACGCCGACGAACTGGCCGAACTCACCGGCTCCCACGACCCGGCCCGCGCCACCCAGGACGCCCGCCGCCGCGGCGCCCGCGCGGTGGTCGCCTCCCTGGGCGCCCAGGGCCTGCTGGCGCTCACCCCGGAGGGTCGCTGGCGCGCCACCCCACCCACCCGAGAACACGGCAACCCGACCGGCGCCGGCGACTCGGCGGTCGCCGGCCTGCTGGCGGGCCTCGTCGAACACCTTCCCTGGCCGGACCGCCTGACCCGCGCGGTGGCCCTGTCGGCGGCGACGGTACGGGCCCCGGCGGCGGGCGAGTTCGACCGCCTCACCTACGAGAAGCTGCTGGGCCGGATCGCGGTGACCGGTGGGACGACGGCTGCTTAGCCCTTGTTCGTGTGCTTGCCCTGCTGCACCCACAGCTGGTCCAGCAGGACGTCGCAGCTGTCCCCGCTCTGGCAGGAGAGGGAGATCGTGTTGGTGCCCTTGGTGAGGGTGGGGTACGTGTAGCTGGTCGTCCAGGCGTTGGCTGGGTCGCTCTGGCCCGTGTAGTTCTTCAGCGGGAACTTGCTGCCGAACGCCTTGCCGTTGATCGTTAGCGTCATGGCCTCGTCCTGTGTCGCGCTGTAGTGCGCGAATACGGTGTAGAGGCCGTCCGCAGGGATGCCGTCGACCGTCCAGGTGACACCGGCGCCGGTCTGGTTGAGGTTCGTCACGTAGATGCCGCCCTCGGCCTTCGCGCCCTTCACGTCCGACGCCAGCGTGGCGCCACCGTCCAGGCGGAGGGCCTTCGCGTCGATCGGCGGGATGTCGCCCGTGGAATCGGCCGAGCTCGTGCTCGACGGCGACGGCGACACGCTCGCGGACTGGGTCGGGGTGGTGGAGGCGCCATTGCTCGCCTTGTTGTCGTCCCCGTTGCCGTTCATCATCGCGACGCTGATGCCTATGACGACGGCGGCGACGACGGCGACGGCGCCGATGAGGAGGCCCTTGGTGTTGGGGCCACGGCCGCGGCCCGCGGGCGGTACCGGTGTGCGGGTGGTCGGGGCGCCGCCGGGGAAGGTCTCCGGGGCCTGGTACGCCGCGTTCGGCTGCTGGCCGTAGCCGGTGCCCGGCTGCTGCGGGATGGTCTGACCGCCGTACTGCTGCTGCGGCGCCTGCTGCTGGCCGCCGTACGTACGCTCGCCCACCGAGCGCACCCTGCTGACCTGATGCGGGTAGCCGTAGCCACCGGAGCCGGACGGCGGCTGGGCCCCTCTGGCCTGACCATCGGCATAGAGGTAGCCGAACGGGTCGTCGTCCTCGGGCGTGCTCGCGCCGTTGTCGCCGGGCGTCATCCCTTGGTACTCCTCAACAGGTGCGGGCGGATGCGGTACAGGTATTGAGAGTCGAGCCTACCCGGTCTGGCTGAGCCAAACGGGTGACTCGGATCGCATCAGCACGATGACCTGCGGATCATCCGGCACGGCGATGTGCTTTGGGACGAGATCGTTTCTCTACGTACATCCGCTCGTCGGCGGATTTCAGGACTTCGTCCGCCGTCATGCCGCAGTGCGCCCACCCGATGCCGAAGCTGGCGCCCACCCGCACGGCCCGGCCCTCGGCGCGGATCGGCTGGATGATCTCGTTGCGCAGGCGTACGGCCAGGTCCTGGGCGTCGGCCTTGCCGAGGCCGTCGGCGAGGATCACGAACTCGTCGCCGCCGAGGCGGGCCACGGTGTCGCCGTCCCGGACGCCCCGGGTGAGCCTGCGGGCCACCTCGATGAGGACGGCGTCGCCCGCGTTGTGGCCGAACCGGTCGTTGATCGACTTGAAGCCGTCGAGGTCGCAGAAGAGCACCGCGAGCCCCTTGGCGCCGTCGTCGCGGCCCTCCTCGGGGGCGACGGTGTGCACGTGGTGGTCGTAGCCACCGTCGTACGACTGTGTTCCGCCCGCCGTGCCGGCGAAGTCGAAGCCGTGGCCGTTGGCGTCGTAGGCGGGGTGGCCGTAGGCCGCGTCCAGGGATTCCAGCTCCCCGGCGTGTCCGGCGCGCCGGCAGAGCCGGGAGGAGAGGCGGGAGCGCAGCTCCGCCGAGTTCGGGAGGCCGGTGAGGGAGTCGTGGGAGGCGCGGTGGGCGAGCTGGAGCTCGCGGCGCTTGCGTTCCTCTATGTCCTCGACGTGGGTGAGGAGGAAGCGGGGGCCGTCGGCCGCGTCGGCGACGACGGAGTTGCGGAGCGAGACCCAGACGTAGGTGCCGTCACGGCGGCCCAGGCGGAGTTCGGCGCGGCCGCCCTCGGCGGAGGTACGGAGCAGGGTGCCGATGTCCTCGGGGTGGACCAGGTCGGAGAAGGAGTAGCGGCGCATCGCGGAGGCGGGGCGGCCCAGGAGGCGGCACAGGGCGTCGTTGCTGCGCAGTATTCGGCCGTGCTGGTCGCCGCCCATCTCCGCTATCGCCATGCCGGAGGGGGCGTACTCGAAGGCCTGCCGGAAGCTCTCCTCGCTGGCCCGCAGCGCCTGCTGCTCGCGCTCCAGGCGGACCAGGGCGCGCTGCATGTTGGCGCGCAGCCGGGCGTTGCTGATCGCGATCGCGGCCTGGAAGGCGTACATCTGCAGCGCCTCGCGGCCCCAGGCGCCGGGGTGCCGGCCGTTGCGCGGGCGGTCGACGGAGATCACGCCGAGCAGTTCGCCGCAGGAGCTGCCCGAGACGCCGGGCGTGTACATGGGGGCGAAGAGCCGGTCGGAGGGGTGCCACTCGTCCTCGAACCGCGGCGCGGGGCCGTCGGTGTACCACTGCGGGACGTCGTCGTCGTCGAGGACCCAGCCCTCGGTGTGCGGTATGAAGACGAGGTCGCCCCACTTCTCGCCCATGTTCAGCCGCCGCTCCCAGGACTCGCGGGAGCCGACCCGGCCGGTGATCAGGGCCTCGGCGGCGGAGTTCCCGGAGAAGGCGGCGACCACGAGGTCGCCCTCGGCGGGGCGTACCAGGTTGATGCAGGCCATCTCGTAGTTGAGGGCGGTGATGACGCCGTCGGCGACGGTCTGCAGTGTGTCCGCCAGGCTGCGGGCCGTGTTCATGTCGGCCATGACCTGGTGCAGCTGTCGCAGGGACGCAAGACGGACGTAGGGCTCCGACTCGGTCTCCATGCTCGCCCTCCCCCCGAGACCTCGCAGCGAATCAAGGGTCTGCTTCGGCGCTACTTTTCCCCGCCACTGAATCACAGCGCGCTGCCCACTCGGTACACAGGGTCAACAATTAACGCCCCTTGTGACTCAAGTCACAGGAGAACGTGAACAATTGCGTGGAGTTTCTGCGTTTTCCCTGTGTGTTTACTGAACACAGCCTTTGTGGGTGTGCGCACATGATGCACGTTACGGCCTTTCGCCGCGGCACACCCCGCCCTTGGTCCTAGGACCCGGCTCGGGCCGATGGCCGATGTGACCGCACCGGGTCCGACACTAGCGTTTCCGGCGTGCTGAAGACTCCCTCCCCCGCCGCCGCAGAAGCCACCGGGCATGCTGTGGGGGTGAGCAACGAAGCGTTCAAGGCCGCCCTGTCCCGGCTGGCCGCCGGCGTGGTCCTGGTGACCGCGCAGGAGCCGTCACTGGACCCGGACGACCCGCTGGCGCCGGTCGGCGAGGACGTCGGCATGACCGCCACCGCGTTCGTGTCGGTGTCCCTGGACCCACCATTGGTGCTGGTCAGCCTGCGTGAGGGCTCCCGGATGGACGACCTCCTCGACGAGCAGCCGCGGTGGGCGGTCTCCGTGCTCACCGAGAGCCAGCGGCACATCGCCGGCCGGTTCGCGATGAAGGGCCGCATCAGCGACCGCCTGCTCTTCGAGGACATCCCGTACGTCCGCGGCGAGGCCAGCGGCGCCCCGCTGGTCGGCGGTGCCCTCGCCACGCTGGAGTGCCGCACCGAACAGCGCATCGCGGCCGGCGACCACACCCTCGTCATCGGCCGCGTCCTCACCGCCGAACTGCCGAGCGCGGAAGGCGGGCCGCTGATGTATTTCCGGGGCCGCTACCGCCAGCTGGGATGAAACCGCGCGGTCCGTTTCGGTAAATTCCGTGGGCAGTTGCCGAACGGCCCTTCTAGAGTGCGCGGATGTCTTCTCCGCTCCGCCTCGAAGAAGTGACCACCGCGAATTTGGCGGCGGCACTGCGCATTCGCGTCCGGCCCGACCAGGAACACAACGTCGAGCCGGTCGCCGAGTCCCTCGCCGAGGCGTACGTCCATCCGGCGGGGGTCGCCTGGCCCCGCCTGATCGTCGACGGAGACCGCACGGTCGGCTTCCTGATGGCCTTCCTCGACATCGACTGGCGCGCCGACGGCACCCTCTTCCGCTCCGGCCTGTGGCGCCTCAACATCGACGCGGCGGAGCAGGGCAGGGGCTACGGCCGGTTCGCGGTGGAGTCGGTGGCCGCGGAGCTCCGCCGCCGGGGCGGCAAGGAGATGTACGTCACGTGGCATGCGGGCCCCGGCGGCCCCGAGGCGTTCTACCTGCGGCTGGGTTTCCGGAAGACCGACGAGGTCAGCGGGGACCAGCCGGTGGGGGTGCTGGCCCTCTGAGCAGGTCGGGCGAAATCCGGTGCCGCTCGGCGGCGTCCCGGACAGGCACACGGCGGTAGCGCACGTGCCGCGGCCGCCGCGTGGGCGGCCCAGGCGCCCCGTGTCCACCCGCGCGGGCCAGGGCGGTGCTCGGCCGCTCACTCGGTCTCAGGACGTGCCTACCCGTACATGGCCGCCTGACCGGCCATCAAGTGGTCGACGAGCGCCAGCAGCACGTCGCGGCCGTCCGCCCGGTCGCGGGCGTCGCAGAGCACCAGCGGCACCTGGGGGTCGAGGGCGAGCGCCGCGCGGATCTCCTCCGCGGTCCGGTCGCGGACCCCGTGGAAGCAGTTGACGCCGACGACGAAGGGGATGCCGCGGCTCTCGAAGAAGTCGATCGAGGCGAAGCTCACCTCCAGCCGCCGGGTGTCGACCAGGACCACCGCGCCCATCGCCCCGTTGACCAGGTCGTTCCACATGAACCAGAAGCGCTCCTGGCCGGGGGTGCCGAACAGGTACACCACCAGGTCGTCGTTGATGGTGATCCGCCCGAAGTCCAGCGCGACAGTGGTGGTGAACTTGCTGTCCACCCCCTCCAGGTCGTCCACGCCGACGCCGGCCCGGGTCAGGTACTCCTCGGTGTGCAGCGGGGCGACCTCGCTCACCGCGCCGACCAGGGTCGTCTTGCCGACGCCGAACCCGCCGGCGACCAGGATCTTCACCGCGAGCGGAGCGGTGTCCGTACGGCCCGCCGTGTGGTCTGCGGCGCGACCGGACACAGGGCCGGGCACGTGGCCCGACGCGTGCTCAGAGCTTGCGTAGTCCATCTCTCACCGCCTCGAGGATCGTCATGTCGGAAAGGCCGCCGGCCCGGCTGAGCGGCTGCGGAGAACGGGCCCACATATGTCCGGAGTCGACCAGGTCGCCGATGAGGATCTTGGTCAACGACACCGGGAGGCCCAGCTTGGCGGCGACTTCCACCACTGCCTTGGGGTCCCGGCAGAGCCCGAGGATCGTGCGGTGCTCCGGCTGCATCCTGCGCACCGCGAGCGCCGCCTGTGTGGTGACCTCGGGCAGCGTCCCCACCAGGGTGACCAGCGTCAGATCCGATCGCTCGGGGGTCGTGCGCCCGCTGGTGATCGTGTACGGACGGACCAGTTGCTCGTCGGCGTCACCGTCGTCGAACCCCTCGGTCCAGTGCCTCATCCGGCTCTCCCCGCGTCATCGGACGGCGGAGTACGCGCGTCGGTGCCCAGTCGCTGGCCGACCTGCTGGACCAGGGTGTGCATCGCGACACTCATCAGCTCGGCGTCGACCTCCTGGGAGGCGGTCACCGCCAGGTGGGTGCCGCGGCCGGCGGAGATCACGAACAGCCACAGGCCGGCCATCTCGACGATGACCTGGTGCACCGGGCCGCCGCCGAAGAGCTGCCCGGCACCGCGGGCGAGGCTCTGCTGGCCGGTGGCGATGGCGGCGAGCCGCTCGGCGTCCGAGCGTTCGATGGTCCGCGAACGGCTCATCACCAGGCCGTCGTCCGACAGCACGATGGCGTGCCGGGTGCCCGTGACCTGGTCGACCAGCCCGTCCAGGAGCCAGTCCAGATCCACGTCAGTGGCCGTCGTTCGCTGCGTCATTCTCGATCATCCGTCCTAGAAGAGCCGGACCGGCCGGGCGAGGCGGGCTCTTCACCATGGCCGTCGCCATTGCCGTTGCCATTGCCATTGCCTTCGCCGAAGCCGGTACCGTCACCGCTGCCGTCGTGGTTGCCGCTGCCGTCGTTGTCGCCGCTGCCGTAGCCGCTGCCGCGGCCTATGTCGTAGCCGGTGGCACTATCGCCGCTGTCACCGGTGCCGTCGTCCAAGGCCCCGCCGACGCCGCCCGCGGTGCCGTCGTCCGGGTCGCCCCCGCCGCGGGCCAACCGGGACTGCCGCTGGAACACGCCGATCGTGGCCCCGGACCGGCCGGCCCGGTCAGGGACCGTCGTCCAGAGATCCGGCTCATACAGTTCCGCCAGTTCCGCCTGCTCCGCCGATTTCGCCGGGATCTGGAGTTCGGGCGCCAGGCTGGCCTGGCGGACCCGCTGGGGCAGCGGCCGCGCCGCGGTCGCCGGGGACGGGGACGGGGATGCCTCGTTCTCGTCCGGCGGCCGGGGAACGGAGGCGGTGACGTTCGCCATCGCGTGTCCCTTGGCGCGGGTGGGCAGCCGCCCGCCCTCGTACGGCGCCCGCAGACCGGTACCGGCGTCGTGCGGCTGCCGCCGCGGACCGGGCAGGTGGGGCAGGGCCTCCGGGGGCTGCGCGACCGGCTGGGGCGCCGTGCCGGGCTGTTCCACCACCACCTGTTCCGGCAGCAGCACGACCACCCGGGTGCCGCCGAAGGCGGACGGCCGCAACTCCACCCGCAGGCCCAGGCCCGCCGACAGCCGGGCGACCACGTACAGGCCGAGCCGTACGTCGTCGGCCTGGGTCATCACGTCGAGCTGCGGCGGCGCCTCCATCAGCGCGTTGGCGGCGGCGTAGTGCTCTGGCTCCATGCCCAGGCCACGGTCCTCGATCTCGACCGCGACGCCCCGGCCGACCCTCGCGGCCCGCACCTCGACCGGGGTCGGCGGCTTCGAGAAGGCGGCGGCGTTCTCCATCAGCTCCGCCAGGATGTGCACCAGCGAGCCCACCGCCCGCTCGGACACCCACGGCTCTTCCTCGACGTCGATCGAGATCCGGCGGTAGTCCTGCACCTCGCCCTGCGCGGCGCGCAGCACGTCGAGCAGCCGCACCGGCTTGCGCCAGCGGCGCTGCGGCTGGCCGCCACCGAGGATGACCAGGTTCTCCTCGTAACGGCGGAGCCGGGCGGTGAGGTGGTCCAGGTCGAACAGGCCCTCCAGCACCTCGGGGTCCTCGTGCGTGCGTTCCAGCTCGTCCAGCTTCCGCAGCTGGAGGCCGATGAGGATCTGGGTGCGCCGGGCGATCCGCTGGAGCAGCCGCTCGAAGCCGCGGTGCTGTTCGGCCTGCCGCACCGCGGTGGCCACGGCGCTGCGGCTGGCCGCGTTCAGGGCCCGCCCGAGCTCGCCGAGCTCGTCGGGGGTGGGCTCGACCAGCCGGACCTCGCGGTCCACGTCGACGTTCTCGCCGCGCTCCAGCCGGGACACCACGTCGGGCAGCCGCTGCTGGAGTTCCACGGCTTCCTCGCGCAGGGCGTAGATGCGCCGGCGCAGGAGGACGGTGAGACGCCACGTGGTGAGGACGACCAGGACCACGGCGAGCAGGCCGATGGCGCTGACGGTGATCAGGGTCCACTGGAGCCGGCTGACGCTGTCGGCGGAGACCTTGTCCAGGTGCGCGACCCGGGCCAGGATCAGATTCAGCTGCAGTGGCTGGTTGGCGTCCACCGCTGCGCGCCATTGGGTGTGGATCTGGCCGAGCACCAGCTCACCCTGCGAGTGGTGGGGGCCGGCGACGATGACCTGCTCCTCCAGGCTCTGCTGGGTCTTCCATGACTTGGCGGACGTCATCTTTGTGTACGCGTCGCGTTCGGCACCGGTGAGGCCGAGGGCGACCCGCTGGAGCAGGTACTCCTGAGCACCGACGGCATCGACGAAGACGTCGTATTCATCGACCTTCAGATGACCGGTCTTCCAGTCGCGGCCGAGCAGAGCGTCCTCGCGCCCGATCCTGTCGGCGGCGCCGTAGAGGTCGACCAAGGGGTTCGCCAGCAAGGCCACATCGGCGTTGCTCCGGTGGCCGAGCACGGTGAAGACGGTGATCAGCGACTCGACGGTGCCGCTGTAGTAGTCGAACGCCGCCTTTTGACCGGCCGACCCGGTGTCCACCGCCCGGCGCTGCGCGGCGAGCCGGTCGAGATCGCGCACGGTTCCGGACAGGGCCGTGCCGAGCCCCTGCTGCCCGTGCGAGGTGTCCTCGTCCGCCACCGAACGGAAGCCGGTCACCGCCCTGTCGGTCGCCGCGCGCGCGGCGACCAGCTTGCCGTGGATGGTGGTGCCGGGGTCGGCCTGCGCCTCCGCGGTGAGCCGCCGCTCCTCTTCGAGGGACTGGAAGAGGACGGCCGACGGCCGGCCCAGCGAGGCGGTCAGGGCGCTCTGGGCGTTCTCCGACTGCCAGCGGGTGGCCAGCTGGTACGTGCTCAGGCCCCACAGGGCCGCGAGCGCGAGGCTCGGTACGAGCACGAGGACGATCAGAACGGTACGCAGGGGCAGTCGACGGGAGCTCCCGCCCGACCCGACCGGCTGTGAGAGAAAGTCAGCTGACGTCGGCACAGCACCATGCGATGGCTGGTTCTCGGCGGCCATGCTCCTGGTTCGCCTGCCACCAAACCCGCCAAATCCGGTCACCTTAGGGACACTCCCCCCACCGTTCGGTGCATCCATGAGGAAAAAATCGCCAAAGTCCGGCGACTGGTGGCAGATAGTAGCCACATCCCATGGATTCCGTAAGCGTTTCCGTCGCACCCCACGGATCCCCCGGACGGCGGAACGACGTTCCGACCGGCCGCTCCGGAAACCGTTGTCCGACCGCGATCGCGAACGGCCCGGCAGTGACCGGCAAGGCCATGACCAAGGTGGCGGTGATCCGCCTGACGCCCGTCCGGTTCTCCGGGCAGTCGTCGCGGTGCGGCCATGAACCAGCCACCCGGCAGGATTTCAGCAGCTCAGATGCTGTCGGCGAGGCGCCCCAGGTCTCGTCCGCCGTCGCGGCCCCGGGTTCCGGCAGCGAGCGGTCCGCGGGCGAGCCCGGTGGCCTCGTCGCCGCACGCCACGAACAGACCCTCGTTCCCGACTGCGTATGCCGACAGGGGGATCGGCTGCACCACCGCGCCCTCCCAGACCTCGGCGGGAGGCCACAGAGACGGCGTTACGACCAGTCGCGGCCGGTGCGCCCCCGCTTGGTGTCCGAGCGCTGCTTCTTCTCCCGCAGCCGGCGCTCGTTGATCCCGCGCGGGATGCGGGTCGGCCTGCGCGGCTTGGGCGGCGGCGCGGTGGCCTCCGCGAGGAGCGCGGCGAGGCGTACGGCGGCGGTCTCGCGGTTGCGCCACTGCGAACGGTGCTCGGACGCCCGTACGACGATCGACCCGTCGACGAGCCGCCCCGCCAGCCGCTCCAGCGCCCGCTCCTTCCACACCGGCGGCAGCGCCTCGGTGTTCGCGAGGTCGAAGCGGAGCTCCGCCTGCGAGTCACTGGTGTTGACGTGCTGGCCGCCCGGCCCGGACGACCGCGAGAAACGCCAGTGGAGCTCGGCCTCGGGGAGCGAGACGGAGCCGCGGATGACGTAAGGACCGGACATGCCCCTATGGTCGCGCGCCTGACCGGCGCACGTCACGCGAATAACGTTCATCACCTGTTTGGCAAAGAAGGTAAAGGAAGCTGGAACCTTCGGTACCCCTCGTGGCGTTCATACCGGTAGCTGTAGCTTCAAGCCCGTACGCCGCACGGCCGTACGCGAAACGAGGGAAAGGACCCCCGACCATGGCTGTAAGCCTCTCCAAGGGTGGCAACGTCTCGCTCACCAAGGAGGCTCCGGGCCTGACCGCCGTCACCGTGGGCCTCGGCTGGGACGTCCGTACCACCACCGGCACGGACTTCGACCTGGACGCCTCGGCCATCGCGGTCAACGGGCAGGGCAAGGTCTACTCCGACGCCCACTTCGTCTTCTTCAACAACAAGCAGACCCCGGACAACACGATCGTCCACACCGGCGACAACCGCACGGGCGAGGGCGCCGGCGACGACGAGGCGATCAACGTCAACCTGGCCGCCCTGCCGGCCGACATCGACAAGATCGTCTTCCCGGTCTCGATCTACGACGCGGAGACCCGCTCGCAGAACTTCGGCCAGGTCCGCAACGCCTACATCCGCATCGTCAACCAGGCCGGCGGCGCCGAGATCGCCCGCTACGACCTCTCCGAGGACGCGGCGACGGAGACGGCCATGGTCTTCGGCGAGCTGTACCGCAACGGCGCCGAGTGGAAGTTCCGCGCGGTCGGCCAGGGCTACGCCTCCGGCCTGGTCGGCATCGCCCAGGACTTCGGCGTCAACGTCTGACGGACGCGGCACGCTGCGCCGTGCGGGAGCCCCTGGCCGTGTGGTTGCGGCCGGGGGCTCCGGCGTCAGCTCAGTGCGCGGACGCGTAGGGCAGGAAGGCCGACCAGGCGGAGGGGGCGAGGGCGAGCTGGGGGCCGGGGGTGGCGCGGTACTTGGAGTCGCGGATGTGGATGGTGGTGGGGGTGGGGGCTATTTCCAGGCAGGATTCGCCGTTGGTGCCGCCGCTGTAGCTGCTCTTGAACCATCCCAGGGCCACTTCGACGCAGGACTCGCCGTCATTGCCGCTGCTGTAGCTGCTCTTGAACCACGCCAGTTCGGAGGCGTCCCCGGAGGGTGCCTTGCGAATCATGTTTCTCCCAGCAGTTGCTCGATGAGGGCCAGTGACTCCCCTGGTGAGAGAGCCTGCGCCCGGATGGTGCCATACCGCAGCTCAAGGATGCGGAGCTGTTTCGGGTCCGTTGTCGGACGGCCGTTGAACGCGCCGTAGGAGCGTCCCACCGCCGTACCATCCGGGAACTTCAGCAGCTCGATGGTGCCGTCCAAACCGGAGTGGACCTCGGAGTTCAACGGCATCACCTGAAGCATGACGTTGTGTAGCTGGCCCACCGCCAGCAGATGATCGAGCTGCCCTCGCCACACCATTGTGCCTCCGATGGGACGGCGCAGTGCAGCCTCTTCCAGTACGAAGTGGATGGACGGTGCCGGGTCACGCTCGAAGACTGACTGCCGAGCCAGACGGGCGGTCACCATTCGCTCCACGTCATCCGGTGAGTAGGGCGGCTGGGCCGCCGAGATGACGGCCCGTGCGTGCTCGGGTGTCTGCAAGAGTCCATTGACGCTGTTGCACTCATACACCCCGATCTCAACCGCCTGCCCCTCCAGCTTGGCAAGCTCCCGCACCTTCTTCGGATACCGAACCCGCTTCACGTCCTCCCAGGTCGCCGAGATCAGCCCACCCGCGCCCAGGACCTCGTCGGCCCGGTTCAGGTACTCCTGGCGGGGAATCCGCTTGCCGCCCTCCACCTTGTAGACCATGTCTTCCCCATAGCCGACCGCCTCCCCGAACTCGGCGGCCCGCATCCCCACCGCCTCGCGCCGCAGCTTCAGCTGACGCCCCACGGTGGCGATGACCGCCACGCCCCAGTCGTCGTCCGGGTCGACCTCCCAGCCCGGCTCGGTCACCTCGCCGCCGTCCACGCTCATCCCACGCCCCCTCTGCCGTACGCCCGTACCCGCGGACGCCTCTACCCGTACGAACGCTCCCGACAGCCAGGACAGCACCGGACAAGCGCCGGACAGTCACCGTACGCAAGGGCTCCGTCACTGTTCACGGTATGCACGCCCGGCCACGCTGAGTGACGTGAACGATGAAATCTCCACCCCCGTCCGCAACATGAGCCTGCGGTTCTCGCCCACGCCGCGTGGCGCCCGCCTGGCCCGTCTACTGGCCGCCGAGCAACTGCGTGCCTGGGGGCTGCCGTTGGATCCGGCGCGGCAGATCGTGGCCGAGCTGGCGGCGAACGCGGCGGCGCACGGGCGGGTGTCGGGGCGCGACTTCGGGCTCCTGCTGTACGTCGTCGGGGACACCCTGCGGATCGAGGTCACGGACACCCGCGGCGACCGCCTGCCGCATGCCCGACCCCTTACGCCGGAGGCCGAGTCGGGCCGGGGCCTGGTCCTCGTGGAGGCGCTCGCCGACAAGTGGGGGGTGGCACCGGGGCTCTCGCCGCGCAAGACCGTGTGGGCCGAGATCGGGGTGTCGCCGTAGCCCGGAAACGCGGACTTCGGTCCCTTGGGACGTCACCACTCAAGGAACGAATCGGGGAGAAACAACCCCACCAAGCCCCACCCCTCCCGCCCGTCGCGCAGCGTCACTCCCGCGAGTGAATATGCCCAACTCGACTGGCTTTGAGGCGGGTTGCGTGCCCTACGTTCAGTGCACCAACCGCAGAAAAACTTCGGCCCTCGCCGGGACGGCAATCCCCGTGCGAGGGCCTGACCACCTAGGAAGTCAGACCCTTCCCGATGGATACGAAAAACCCTAGCGCGCCCTCCTGCGCCGAGTCCCGCGTTGCCGCCAAGAAGCACCCGAACCGGGGGTCCGGCGGGCTCCTCCACGACAACGCCAGCCACACCTCCCACCGACTTCGTGGTGATCGGCAACCACCGCTCCGCCCTGTCCTCTCACCGACACCAGGACACAACCATGACCACCGCACGCCGCCTGCCACCCCAGCCCGCGCACGTTCTGTCCTGTTGTCTGCCGTCAGGCCGGATACTCTGGCCGGCGCACTCTCTGGAGGACAGCATGAGCACTCAGGCCGACCACGGGCACGAGTTGATCCCCCGTCCCGAGCTGACGCCGGAAGCCCTGCGTGCGGCCCTTGCCGTCGTCGCACCGGGTCGTCTGCACGAGATGCAGGCGACAAAAGACGAGGCCTTCGCCAAGGCCGTCGAGTGGCAATCTCTCAGCCCGGTGCAGAGCTGGGTTCTGATCTGGGCCAAGGAGATCGAGATCGCTCGTCGGCGAGACCTGTCCGCTCGGTACGCCCAGGCGGAGCAGGATCTTGAACACGGCGATCCGGTCATCGCCCAGGAGGCCCTTCGCGAGATGAGCGCGATCACCGAAGAGGCTCTGAGGGCAGTGCGTACGTGAGCTGGAAATGGGAGTACGCATTCGGAGCCGAAGAGGCCGCCCGTACTGCTCCGTCAGACTTCTCAGCCGCTGTTTCACGACGTGCCGACGAACTGGTCAACGCAGCAGAAGCTCTTCATGTCCACGGCCAAGCCTACGGAGGGCTCGATCCTAAGGGCGGCGACGTCATCGTCTCCGGCGGTTGGTTCAGATACCAGATTAGGTTGGCCGGCATGATCCTCGCCCCCGTCCCCGTCACCCCCGACCACGACATCCCCGCCCCGGTCCTCTCCGAGCTCACCGCTCTGTACGCCTCCAACCGGGAGTTCCAGGCGCTGAGCGGCGATTTCCCGGACCCGGACGACATCCGGCCGGAGCAGGTGGCCGCGGAGCTGGCCGACGAGTTGGCGAGTCCGGACGTGGAGGTGCTGCTGGCGCGGGCCGAAGGGCGGCTGGTCGGAGTGGTCGTCACGCTGGCGCGGCATCCGGATCCGGCCGACCCGGATCCGTGGATCGGGCTGCTGATGGTGGACGCCGGGGAGCACGGGAAGGGGTACGGGCGGCGGATCGCGGGGGAGGTCGAGCGGCGGTTCCGGGAGGCGGGCCGGGACGCCGTGCGGCTCGCGGTGCTGGAGAACAACCCGAAGGGACTCGCCTTCTGGACCTCGCTGGGGTACGAGGTGATCGGCCGCCGTCCGGACCGGCAGCACGGGCGCCCGTGTGCCGTGCTGCGCAAGGAGCTGAGTACCGGCGATTAGGGCCGCGGCGGCTTTCCGTCGCCGTACAGCCAGTCCTTCCAGATCGCGGTGAAGTCCTTGCCCGGTGCCTTCTTCTCCACGTACGCGGTGAACTCGGCGGTGTCCGCGTTGCCGTGGCGGTGGGCGGCTGCCCAGCCCTGGATCATGTCGCGGAAGCTGTCGTCGCCGACCGTCTGCCGGATCTTCTGCAGAACCATCGCGCCCCGCTCGTACACCGGCCGCTCCGAGATGTACGCGGCGCTCGGCGGATTCGCGGGCGGGAAACCCCAGAGGGTCGCGTCGTCCGCGCGGGTGGCGTAGACCTTGTCGAAGGTCTGCTGGACGGTCCGCCCGCCGTGGTCCTCCTCCCACAGCCACTCGACGTAGGTGGCGAAGCCCTCGTTGAGCCACATGTCCCGCCACGTCCGCGGGGTGACGGAGTCGCCGTACCACTGGTGGGCGAGTTCGTGGACGAGGGTGTCGGTGTCCGGGGCGCCGGGGAAGACGGGCCGGTTCTGGGTCTCCAGCGCGTACCCGGCGTCCCCCGGGCGGTCGATGATCGCGCCGGTGGAGGAGAAGGGGTAGGGGCCGAGGTTGCGCTGCTCCCACTCCACGATCTCGGGGAGCTTCGCCAGTACCGCGCGGCTCGCCTTCGCCTGGGTGGGATCGACGGCCGTGTACACCGGCAGGCCGTCGGGGAGAGTGGAGCGGGTGACCGTGTAGTGGCCCACGGCGACCGTGGCGAGGTAGCTCGCCATCGGCTCGGCGGTGTGCCAGGCGTAGGTGGTCAGGCCGTTCTCCGTCGTCTCGCCGCGCAGCTCCCCGTTGGAGACGGCCTGGAGGCCCTTCGGGACAGTGATCGTGATGTCGTACGACGCCTTGTCGGAGGGGTGGTCGTTGCCGGGGAACCAGGCCATCGAGCCGACGGGTTCACCGAGGGCCAGCGCGCCGTCGGCGGTGCGCAGCCAGCCCTCCTTGGAGCCGTCGGGGTCGGTGAGCGTCTCCGGCCGGCCCGAGTAGCGCACGGTCGTGGTGAAGGCCTCCCCCTTTTCCAGGTCGTCGTGCGGACGGACGGTCAGCTCCTGGCCGGCGCGGTTCCAGCGGGCCTGCCTGGCCCCCACGGTGACGTCGTCGACGTCCAGGCCCTTCAGGTCCAGGTCGAAGGCGGTCAGGTCCTGGGTGGCGCGGGCGGTGATGACGGCGGTGCCGGTGAGGCGGCGGGTGCCGGGGTCGTAGGCGAGGGTCAGGCCGTAGTGGGCGACGTCGTAGCCGCCGTCGCCCGCCTTCGGGAAGTACGGGTCGCGGACGCCCGCGCCGCCCGGGGTGCCGTGGACCCCGCCGTCGCACGCGGCCAACGCGAGGCAGAGCAGGGCTGACGGGAGGACCATTCGGTACCGGGGAACGCTCATGGCCGATCGGGGAACGCTCGCGGTCGGTCGGTGCACGCTCTTGGTCGATCGGGGCACGCTCGCGATCGTAGGACGCCATGACACCATCGGCACGTGCTCGACATCGGATACGCCCTCTCCAACCGTTTCCCGGACCCGCCCCAGACGGACTACCGGCGCGTGGACGTCCACGCGCTGCGCCACGACCTGTTCTGCGGGGACGTCTACCTCGCGGACACCAAGGCGGACCGGGAACTGTCCACAGCCTGGGGATGGGTGCCGGTGCTCGACTTCGCCTGGGCGCTGTGCGACATCGTGGAGCGGATCGACCGCGACCCGGCGGGGTCGCGGGCCGCCCGGCCCCAGCACGCGGAACTCGACTTCACCGAGTCCACCGACCGCATGCTCTTCGAGCGCCGCTTCGGCTGGGTGGACATCGAGGCGGACTGGATGCCGGCCGAGGAGCCGCCCCTCACCTTCTCCCACACCGAACTGCGCCGGGAGGCGCGGGACTTCCTCCACGACCTGCTCGCCGACCTCACCGACATGCACGAGGACCTGGCGGACAATCCGGCGATCTGGACGCTCCAGGCCCGCTTCCCGAGGGTGTCGTAGCCTTCCCGGACCTCGCCGGGCCCGTCCTGCCGGTTGAACGACCGCCGGGTGTATGGAAGTTGACCTCCTGTCGAGGCGGAAGTGACAAGTGGGGCCGGAGTCCGCGGAAGGCGTTCCGGCGGTCCCGGCCGCGCCTACGTTGACTCCGTGCGGACGCAGCAACAGGCAGGCGACAGCGGAAAGGACGCCTCTCCCGAGGCCTCCCGGACACCGGCCACCGCCACGCCCATCGGCTCCACCGTGCCCGTCGGACCCACGGAGCACGCGATGCTCGCCCTCCAGGGGAAGGCGGGGAACGCGCGCACCGCACTGGCGCTGCAGGACGCGAAGGGCAAGGGCGTCGCGCGGCCCCGGCCGGTACGCGGCAGGCCGGTGGCCCCCGTGGCCACCGTCGAGGAGGAACGCACCGAACCCGGCCTCGTGCTGCCCCCGTACCTGATGGACTTCCAGGCCGCCGGGCTGTCCACGGCGTACGGCCTGACCGGGCACGAGTTCGTGCGGAACGCGGTGGCCGCCGTCGTCGGGCACGGCGACGGCACCGTCGCCGAGATCGGCGCCGAGCTCGCCGGACGCCCCGAGTCGTTCTACGGGCAGGGCCGCGCCTTCGCCGTCAGGGGCAGGACCGGCAAGGAGTGGTACGACGTCACGGTCACCGTCTCCCGCGCCCCCGACGACCGGCCGCCCGTCTTCCACCCGGGGGACCTGCTCGCGAACACCGTCCCGGACCCGGACGGGGCGCCGCTCGCCGCGGTGGACGGCACCGAGGGCAAGGACACCAAGGTCGACGTCCAGCACAACACCGCCACCACCGTCGCGACCACCGCGAGCGGCAATTCCAGCAAGGGCGCCGGAGGCATGGCCTTCGGTCTCGCGCCCGTCGTACCGGGGCTCTGGCTGGGCGGCGCCGGCCTGGTGAACGCGCAGCCCTGGCAGTCCTCCCGGGAGTCCCGCAGCCAGCGCAACGTGGCCGAACCCCGGGTGCTGCGCAGCGAGAAGGGCTCGGTCGAGGCACCGCGCAAGGTGCGGTACGGCGTACGGATCAGGAAGCAGGGCACGGAGCACGCGCAGACCTTCCACGGCTCGGGCGCCCTCACCCAGCGCGTGCCCACCGAACACCTGGTGCCGGCCGGCACCCAGGCCCCCGCCGCTCCGCAGGCCGTCGACGCGGACACCGCCCGGAGCGTCTCGCTCGCCGACTCCATGGCCCCGGTCGCCGTCACCGACACCGCCGCCCCGCACCAGGGCGGCGGCGGGCTCTTCGACACGGTCGCCTCCGTCCTGCACCCCTCACTCACCGCCCCCGGCGCCCCCGGCCGCTCCCGCCTCTACGACGCCACCTCCACCGCGACCGTCCTGGAGGACATGCCCCGCCTGCTGCGCGACGGCGTCACCGGCGAGGACCTCGCCTCCAAGGACGGCAGCAGCACCGGCAGCTACCGCCTGCACGCCGAGATCACCGGCATGTCCCCCGCCTGGGGCACCGGCGGGACCCAGCTGCGCACCCATCAGCAGACCCAGCACACGGTCACCGAGAGCGCGGGCAAGGGACGCGCCCTCACCGGCGGCCTGGGCCCGGCCATCGGCGTCGGAGCGGTCGGCAACGCCGCCGTCGTGCGGGGTACGGCCATGCCGGTCGCGGGAGCCCGCAAGGCGCGGTTCACCGTGGCCGAGCAGACCGTCTCCAGCCGCCAGGGCGCGGAGGTGCGCGGCGACAAGGTGCTCTACCTCGCGACCGTCCGGTTCACCGCGGAGGGCACGGGGCCGCGCTCGGCCGAAATGATCCTGCGCCCCGGGACCCGGGTCGCCCGGCACTCGATGCGGGTGTGGATGAGCCTGCGGGCCGACGAGGCACAGTCGCTCGGGCTGCCGCTGCCGCCCGGCACCGAGGCCGGGGAGTTCATCAAGAAGCCGAAGCGGACCGACGAGAACGGCGACGAGGCCGACGTCGAGCGGCATCTCCCGTTCGGCGCCATGGGCTCCAGCGTCACCCTCAGCCAACTCGACACCCGCCCCATGGTCCGGGCCGTGCAGGAGCTGTTCGCGACCGATCCCCGGCTGGCCGGCTACCTGCCCCCCTTCGGTACGGACGCGGTGGCCTCGACGCCGGGCAAGGAGGAGGCCGCGCTCCAGCGGCGCAACCACCGCGAGCTGATGGCCGCCCTGTCCGAGACCAACCTGCGGGTCAACAAGGACCAGCTGACCTCCACCGGCATCCGGGTGCGGCTGCGCCGCAAGACCACCCTGCACTCCCACGACGTGCAGATCCGCGTCCGCGGGCAGCTCCGCGAGACCGGCTACCTCGGCGACACCGACGACTGGCTGGTCCGCAGCCACTCCGGCGTCACCGGCAACACGCAGAGCGGACGCGGCAGTTCGCGCTCGATCGGCGGTCTGGTGCTCGGGCAGGCCAGGCTCGTCCCCGGCGTCCTGACCGGCTCGGCCCGCTACGAGAAGCACAGCACCGGCACCCGCCGCAACCAGGCCGGCCCCACCACCCGCACCGACGTCCTCACCAACGGCTCCGACAAGGCCAGCACCTTCGGGGCGGCCCTGCGCCTCGACGTCGACGTCACCATGACCTCCCGGCAGCGCAAGCTCGGCCGCGCTCTCACCCCCGGCTCTCCCGGCCAGGACACGCCCGAGGCGAAGCGGCTGGCGGGACTGCACCTGGACGAGCAGGACGTACGGCTGGTCACGCCGACCGAGTTCACCCTCGACGAAGAGGGCAAGCGGCGGCAGGACGCGGTGGGCGGCCGGCGCCGGGCCCAGGCACCGCGCCCCGAGCACGCCGTCACCGCCGAGGGCATCGGCGACCTGGCCGGCCTCGTGCCCCGGCCGTCGGTCGGGCAGCCGCTGCGGGACTGGCAGCTGGTGGAGACGGTCGGCGACGGCCAGGCCGTCCGGGACCTCGCCTTCCAGCTGCTGTCCAAGGCGGCCGCCCGCAACAAGGGCGTCCGCGAGGATCCCGCGCTGCAGACCGAGGGACTCGCGCCGCGGCTGGCCATCGAGGAGCGGTTCGGGCCGCAGGCCATCACGGCATCGCTGCGGCAGGCCGCGTCCTCCGGGTGGGTGGTCAAGAACCTGCGCTATCCGCGCCGGCTCGCCGCGCTGAACGGGGCCGTCGGCACCCGGCTCACGCTGACCAACCCGAAGTTCCTGCACCAGGGCGCGGGTCCCGGCACGGAGACCTTCGTGCTCGGCGGCCACCAGGCGGCCGGCCAGGAGGGGCAGGGCACCACCAGCACGTGGCAGTTCGGCGCCACCGGCTCGGAGAACGACGCCGAGTGGCGCCTGGGCCAGGGCCTGTCCGGGAACCGCACCACGAGCCGGGGCGACGCCCGGTCCGCGGCGCTGTCCGGCACGGTCGAGCGCAACGCCCACACCCCGAAGAAGGCGCCGCTCTACCTGGTCCAGTGCGACCTGCTCGTCACCATGGTCGCCGAGGTCAAGGTCACCGGCGGCGGCCCTTACGTGGCGACGGCCGCCCGAACCCTGCCGGCCGAGGCGGCGGTGTGGCTGACGGAGGCGCAGCTGCCGGCGGCGATCCGCCGGCAGCTGAAGCTCGACCCGGAACCGGCGCCGATGACGCCGTCGTCCCGGCAGCCGGGGCAGCGGCCGGCAGAGAGCTCCCGGGCGGGTGCCGCACGCGAGGGCCGGGAGCAGTCGCGCGCCGCCGACACCGCCGGGTCCTCGACGGCCGCGCCGCAGCGCGCCACCGGTCCGTCCTTCGCCCGTGCGCTCCCCCTCGGCTTCGGCATGGTCGAGAACCTGCCGAACTTCGTGCCGCTGCTGGCCCGGCTGCGCACCCGGCTCGCGGAGAGCGGACAGCAGACCCTCGCCGACGACCTGCTGCCCCGGCAGCAACTGGCCGACCGCAACGACAACGTGCAACGCCTGCTGCGCGTCCTGGACCGCGACGGCAGCGCGGGACTGCTGTCCGGCGCGATGGACGGCGGGGTCACCGTCGAGCTGTTCGACGGCCGCAAGACCCCGTACTGGGCGGTGTTCAAGGTCAACCGGCTCGCCGACGGCACCTACGACGGTGCGGCGGACGACGGCCGGGACATGGAGTACATCACCGCGGCCGTCGCCCAGCAGTCCGCCACCCACGACGAGGGCGTGTCGCTCGGTCTGGAGGGGATCTTCGCCGGCTCCGGCAAACCGGACGGCGGGGCCGGGCAGCTGAAGAGCACGGGCGGTGCGGCGGGGCTGGGCGCCGGCTCGGGCGGCTCGCGGCGCTCCGGCACGGCGAGCCGCGGGCAGCTCGGCATGAAGACGGTCGCCGAGGCGAAGACCGCGAAGTCGTCGAAGATGCGGGTGCCGATCGAGGCGACCCTCGAACTGCACCGCGGCGACCGCCGGCTGGCGCTGGTCTCGCTGGGCCGCCAGGCCGTGACCCACCGCGTCCTGGACAAGGACCTCGCCGCCCTCGGCCGGCTGACCGCGCCCGGCCGCCGGCCGGTGGCCCCGGCACCCGGCCCGGGGGACGGCCGCCCGGCCGCGCTCGGCACCTGGCGCTCCGGCGGTGTGCGGCTGCCGATGGAGGCGCAGGTGAACGGCTTCCAGGGGGCACCGCAGGTACGGGAGCTGGTCGACTCCGCGGTCCGGGAGGCGGGCGGCGGCGACCGCTTCCGGTCCAAGGGCCAGGCCGCCGCGTACACCCTGCAGGAGGCCGTCTCCACCGAGTGGCTGATCGCGGCGCTGCCGCTGCTGACCTCGGCCGGGGCGGAGCTGCCGCCGGTGCACGCCACCGGGGTGGAGGGCCAGGACCTGCGGGCGTCCCTGCACGCGCGGCTGCGGGACGGCCGGGTCCTGGGCGTCGGCGACAAGATGACCTTCGAGACGGTGGGGCAGAGCCACCTGGACGCCCCCCGGCCCACTCAGACGGACGGCCTGAGCTCCGCCGACCACGGCCGGTCGGCACGCGGCCTCGCGGGCGCGGGACTGCTCAACGCCGACGAGTTCCGCCTCAACCAGATGATGGGCAACGCCGGTGGCGCGGGCGGCGCGGCGGACACGGCGGTGAACGCGTCCGGCTCGATGCCGCTGCACAAACCCAAGTCCGCTTCGGTGCTGGTGCAGTTCACGCTGGACGTGCGGGTGGTGGCGCGGGTGGCCAACCGCGTCCGCTCCGGCCGTACCGGCACCGCCGTACGGGAGCTGACCCTGCCCCGGCCGGTGGTGATCCGGATGCCGGAACCGGCGGTCCGCCGCATGCTCGCCGCCCAGCCGGACCGGCTCCAGGATCCGGACGACCATCTGGGCCTGCGGAAGAAGGCGGCGTCGGCGCCTCCGGCGAGCTGAGTGCCTCGGGCGGTGCGCCTGCCGCGGGTAGGTGGGGGATGGTCGCGCCCACGCGGCGGTAGCCGCACATCGACACGGCCCCGCGCCCCTGTGGGGCGCGCTGCCCTCGGGGTTGGTCAATCCTCCACGCGGATGCCCAGCTGTGCCGCCAGCACCGGGGCCAGGTCCAGGAGTTGGGACATGCTGATCACCGCTCCGGCCAGCCGCTCCACCCCTGTCGCGATCTCCAGGGACGCGGCGCCCCGCAGATCGACGTCCTTCATCGTCACGCCCCTGAAGTCGGCCGCCTTCACCGTGCAGCCGGTGAACTCGACGCGCTCCAGCACCGCGTTGCCGAAGTCCGGTTCCACCAGGACGCAGCCCTCGAAGACCACGTCTCTGAGCTTCGCGGTGCGCAGGTTGAGGTAGTCGATCTTGCCGCCGCGGATCACCACCCGCTCCAGGACGGAACCGTGCAACTGGGTGCCGCCCAGCCGGGCGTCGACCAGCTCGACATCGCGCAGGGTCGCCTCGGCCAGATCGGTGCCGACACCTCTTATCCCGGTGAGGACCGTGTCCAGCACGCGCGCGTGCCGCAGCCCCGTCTCGTCGAAGGCGCAGTCCGTCAGCGCACAGTCCATGAAGCGGGCGCCCGCCCCGTCCTGCCCCGCGAAGTCCGCCTCCCGGAACGCCTGCCCGTCGTAGTCCCCGTCCGGCTCCAGCTCGCCCCCGCCCCAGGCCTCCAGCTCGGGCAGCCGCACCTCCGGTCGCCGCGCGCCCTTCACCCTGCCTCCACCGGCCCCACCGGCCCCTGTCCTCGCCATGCCCTCCATAGTGCAGGCCCCCACTGACAATCACCGCGGCCCGCCCTCGACCTCAAGCGCACTTGAGGCCGAAGAGTCGGAAGCGTCGAAGAGCCGGACCGCCGGATCGGCCATCACCTTTGCTCGACGAGGGCGGCCGGCACCTCGTCTTCGGCTGGTCGGCGGAAGGGATCACCGGGCCCTGGAGACCCGGGCGACCATCGGAGAAGGTGGTCCTGGAACCGTGACCTGGCCCGTGCCTCGACCTGCGGGAACGGCCCGCACAATCCCGCCGATGACCTGTGGCCGACCGGCCAATTCGCACCATCCGCCTGACGTTCCGCAATCCGCTCGCTACTCTCCGGCCCTGTGAAGGCAACCGGTACGGATCCGCTCCGGTTCTCGCTGCTCGGCCCCCTGCGCGCGTGGCGGGCCGAGTCCGAACTGGAACTCGGATCGCCCCAGCAGCGCGCCGTCCTCGCCGGGCTGCTGCTGCGCCGGGGCCGCGCGGCCGGTCTCGGCGACCTGGTGGCCGGTGTCTGGGGCACCGACCCGCCGCCAGGCGCGGTCTCGGTGCTGCGCACCTATGTCTCCCGCCTCCGCAAACTCCTGGAACCGGAGCGGGAGACGGGCGAGCCGCCCCGGCTGGTGGTGTCCCTCGGCGACGGGTACGCCCTGCGCACCGACGCGGTCTCCAGCGACCTCGACACGTTCGAGGAGTACGTGGCCCGCGCCGAGCGGCACCGCGCGGCGGGCGACCCGGGCAGCGCGGCCGACCTGCTCCGCACCGCGCTCGGCACCTGGTCGGGCACCCCGCTCGCCGGAGTCCCCGGCCCGTACGCCGAGGCCGAGCGCACCCATCTGGACCGGCGCCGGCTGGGCATGCTGGAAACCCGACTGCGCCTGGAACTCGAACTCGGCCGGCACGAGGCGGTGCTGCCGGAGCTGGCCGCGCTGCGGGACGCGCATCCGCTGCGGGAGAACGTGTGCGAACTGCTGCTGCTCGCCCTGTACCGCGCGGGCCGGCAGGCCGAGGCGCTGGAGGAGTACGCCCGTACCCGCCGTACCCTCGTCGACGAACTGGGCATCGAACCGGGGCCCTCGCTGCGCGCGCTGCACGCCAGGATCCTGGCGGGGGAAGGGGAACCGGAGACACCGGCCGCCCCGGGCGCCGTGGGCCCCGCCGGGGACACGGCGGCCGGGCCACCGCCCTTGCAGGCACCGCCGTTGCCCACGGCGGCACTGCAACCCGCGCAACTCCCCGCCGACCTACCGGTCTTCACCGGCCGACGCAGCGAACTCGACCGCGTCACCGCGCTGTTACCCGAGGACGGGCCGCCGGCCGGCGCGACGATCGTGCTCGTGGAGGGAATGGCCGGCACCGGCAAGACCAGCCTCGCCGTGCACTGGGCCCACCGCGTCGCCGACCGCTTCCCCGACGGCGCCCTCTACGTCAACCTCCGCGGCTACGACCCCAGCGGCGCCGGCATGCCCCCCTCGTACGCGCTGCAGACGTTTCTCGTCGCGCTCGGCGTGCCCCCCGGCTCGGTACCGGACGGACTCGACGCCCAGGCCGCCCTCTACCGCAGTGTCCTCGCCCGGCGCCGGGTCCTGATCGTCCTCGACAACGCGCGGGACGCCGAGCAGGTCCGGCCGTTGCTGCCCGGCACCCCCGGCTGCCTGGCCGTCGTCACCAGCCGGTCCCGGCTCAGCAGCCTGGTCGCCGGGCAGGGCGCGTACCCGCTCGCGCTCGGCCCGCCGACCCCCGAAGAGGCCCGCGAGATGCTCGTACGACGGCTGGGCCCGACCCGGGTCGCGGCCGAACCGGAGGCGGCGGACGCCATCGTCGGCCTGTGCGCGGGGTTGCCGCTGGCCCTCGCCATCACCGCCGCGCGCGCCGCCCAGCACCCCGGCTTCCGGCTCGCGGACATCGCCGACGAGCTGCGGGAGAACCACGGCGGCCTCGACGCGTTCGCCGGCGGCGACGCCGAGACGGACGCGCGGGCCGTCTTCTCCTGGTCCTACCGCGCGCTGCCGCCCACCACCGCGGAACTCTTCCGCCGGCTCGCCCTGCATCCCGGCCCGGACCTCACCAGCGCGGCCGCGGCCGCCCTGGCCGGGGTCCCGGTCAGGGCGGTCCGTGCTCTGCTGGCCGAACTCACCACCGCGAACCTGCTGATGGAGCGCTCCCCGGGCCGTTTCGTCTTCCACGACCTGCTGCGCGCGTACGCGACGGAACTCGCGGAAGCGGAGGCGGAGGCAGAGGCGGGTGCGGGTGCGGGGGTGGAGAGGGAGGCGGGGGCAGCGGCGGCGGACTCCGCGACCGGGCGCGCGCTGCTACGCCTGCACGACCACTATCTGCGCACCGCCCACCACGCGGCCGCCGTGCTCGGGCCGTTCCACGAGATGGTGCCGCTGCCCGAAGCCGTGCCGGGCAGCTCCCCGGCCCGGTTCGAGGACCGCAAGCAGGCCACCACCTGGCTGCGCACCGAACGGCAGGTGCTCGGCGCGGTCGTCGCGCACGCCGCGGCCCACGGCTACGACGAGCACGCCTGGCGCACGGCCTGCGCGCTGGACCTGTACTTCAACCGCCTCGGCTACAGCCACGACCTCGTCGAGATCAACGCCATCGCCCTGCGCGCCGCCCGCGCGCTCGGCGACCGCGTCGGCCAGGCGCACGCCCTGCGCGGGCTGGGCTACTCGGCGCTGCGGCTCGGCCGCGCGGAGGGCATGCGGCAGCTCGAACACGCCCTGGAGCTGTTCCAGGAGGCCGGCGACGGCTTCGGCGAGGCCCTCACCCGCCGTTCGCTGGCCTTCCAGACCAACCGGGCGGGCCGGCACGACGTCTCGCTCGGCCACTACGCCCGTGCCCTCGCGCTCTACCGGGAACTGGGGCTGCGCAACGGCGAGGCGGGGGTGCGCAACGAGGTCGGCTGGACGTACATCCTGCTCGGCGAACACGGGAAGGCGTTGCGCGCGTGCGAGCAGGCCATTGCCGTGTACGCGGAGACCGGCGACCTGTTCGGCCTGGCCTCCGCGGAGGACAGCCTCGGCTACGCGCTGCACCATCTCGGCCGGTACGAGGAGGCCGTCCCGCGGTTCGAGCGGTCGGTCGAACTGTTCCGGGAGATCGGCGACCGCTACATGGAGGCCGACTCGCTCCGGCACCTGGGGGCCACCCACCGCGCCGCCGGCGACCCGGCTGCCGCGCAGACGGCCTGGTCGAGGGCCGTCGCCCTGCTGGCCGAGGCGGGCAACCCGGAGGCGGAGGAGGTACGGGAGGACCTGCGCGCCCTGGGCGAGACCGGCGCGCCGGGCACCGGCCCGTCCGGTGCCGCGAGGGCGGCGGCGAAACTTCAGGAGGGGTCGCGTTCGGCGTGACCACCGCCAGGTAAGGCGGGCCCGGTCCGGGGCGGAGGCGGGGGCGGCGGGCCCTCGCCCAGCGAGATCCCCTGTTCCTGGAGGGCCAGTTTGAGGTTGCGCAGGGCGTAGTAGACCCGGGACTTCACGGTCCCGTGCGGTATGCCGAGGGCCTCCGCGGCCTCCTGCGTGGTGCGGTCCGCGAAGTACGTCGCCTCCAGCGCCTCCCGGTGCGCGGGCGAGAGGGCGTCCAGTGCCTCCCGCAGCACCATCGCGGAGAGCATCCGGTCGATCTCGTCGGTCCCGGCCACCATGGCGGACGTCTCGCCGAGCCAGGCACTGCCGTCCACCTCCACCGGGCGGGCGCGGCGCGTGCGGTGGCCGTCGATGACGAGGTTGCGGGCCACCCGGAACAGCCAGGGCCGCACGGACACGTGCGCCGCGTCGGCGGGGTCCGCCCAGCCGTTCCATTTCTCCGCGTTCTTCCAGCAGCGCAGCAGCGTCTCCTGGACGATGTCCTCCGCACGGTGGCAGTCCCCGCCGACCAGCCGCACGACGTACGCGTACAGGGCGGGACCGTGCGCCTTGTAGAGGCCGTGCAGCGCCCGTTCCTCGGGCGAGACCGCGGCGGCCGATCCGATGACAGTCAGGTTCATGGGCGTTCCTCGGTGTGATCGACCCCCGTGGGCCGAGAAATTCCGTGCTCCGACGAGATGACCTGGGCGGGGTGCGGCGGCGAGAGCCGCTGACGGTGGCCCTCAAACCGGTCCGAGTGTGCCGGGCCGGGATCCACGTTCCGTTGACGCCTGGTGTACGACCCCGTCGAGGTGCCAGCGGACCGCCGCCACCACCTCGGCATGGGTCGGCGGCAGCAGCTCGCGCCGCGCCAACTCATCCCACAGTCCGAGCAGTTCACGGCCGTGACCGTGCAGGGCCCGCGCGTCGTCGAGGGCGCCCCAGGCCGCGGCGGCACGGGCCACGGCGTCGGCGGCCCGCGGATCCCCGCCGCGGCAGCGGACCCGGGCCACGGCCAGTGCGAGCGCGACGGTCTGCCGCCGTCCGTCGCGCAGCCGGGCGAGCACGGATTCCAGCGCCCGCACCTCCCACACGTACGGATGCGTACCGCCGTCCACCTGCGCGAGCCGCCTCCGCAGGGTGCTCGCCAGTTCGTACGCCTGCTCCAGCTCGCGCACGGCCACGTCGTCGACGAGCCGCTTCATCCGAGCCGCGAGGGGGGCCGGGACGAGGGGGGCAGCGGGGCGGACGGCCGCCGGGGGCGC
Source organism: Streptomyces sp. NPDC013157 (assembly GCF_042899865.1). Taxonomy (NCBI): domain Bacteria; kingdom Bacillati; phylum Actinomycetota; class Actinomycetes; order Kitasatosporales; family Streptomycetaceae; genus Streptomyces; species Streptomyces sp. NPDC013157. The sequence continues at coordinate 264,289 of NZ_JBIBAK010000009.1, forward strand.
GGGCGTCGGGGGCGGCGGCGGGGGGTCGGGCGTCGGAGGCGGCGGCGGGGGGTCGGGCGTCGGAGGCGGGGGCGTGGGCGCGGGCGTCGTGGGGAGGACGTGGCTGGAGCCGTCCGGGGCGACCTCCAGGTGGAAGCGGGTCGCGCCGGGGCGGTCGTGCACCCATGCCGTGACCGGTGCCCCCCGTTCCCGTGCCTGCCGTTGGAGCAGGTCCAGGACCAGTTCCTGGACGGACCGGCCGGCTTCGGGGAACAGCGGCACACTGTCGACGAGCGCCGCTCCGTCGTCGGAGAGGAACACGTCGACTTGACCGCCGTTCTCCCGGTCGCCCCCGTGGTTGGTCTCCATGGTCGTACTCCTCACTTCACTGGTTGTCCGGAGCGGGCGGCGGGGCGGGCGGCGAGGTCGTCGACGGTGGTGGCGTGACGAGGCCCTCGTACTTGGCCAGCAGGGCCCGCACCCCGGCCACGTAGCCCTGGGCCTCGTTGGTCTTCGGCACGCCCCGGGCCTGCCGGACGGCGTCCAGCCCCCGGTCGTAGCCGACCAGCGCGAGGTCCAGGACGGAGCCGTTCGCCGCGCCGCTGTCGATGAGCTGCTGGGCCTGGCCGGCGAGATCGCACAGGAAACGGCCCTGCGCGAGGATCGAGTCGGCCGGATCGAGTGCCGACGTCTTGCCGTTGCCGTCCTCGTCCTCGCCGAACCGCGCGAAGACCGCGGGCGGCAGCTGTGAGATGCCCTGGGAGCCGTCCGGTCCGACCAGGGTCCGGTTGAAGTTCGACTCGCGCTCGATCTGCGCGGCGATCACCGTCGGCCCGATCGCGTCGCACAGCGCGCCCGCCTTCTGGATGGGGTCGACGAGATCGGCGGGGACGGCGGCGGGGTCGAGCTCCCCCTTGCCGTCGCCCTGGAACACCGCGATCAGGTCGTCCGCGGAGGGCTGTCCGCCGCCTCCGCCGCCCCCGCCGAACGCCGTGATCAGCGCGATCAGGGGCGCCAGGATCACCCCGAAGCCGCCGATGACGATGATCACGATCACCCCGCCGAGCAGCACCACCGGTGACAGCAGGCAGCCGCAGCCGGATGCGGCCAGCGCGTTGCGCACGGCGGCCGAGGCCGCCCCGTCGGCGCCGTCGCCCGTTCCCTCTTCCGAACCTGAACTCATGTGTGTGCCTTCTCCCTTCCGGCCGTCCGCCGTGGAACCGGCCGCCGGTGCCTTGAACCGTCTGGGGTGACCGTGCGTTGTGAGGTCCAACGGACTCGTGAGACTCAAACGGGCCGGAAAGCAAACCGGTTCAAACCATGAGAAACCGGATGGGCATCAACGACATGAGAGACAAGGCGGCACGCGCATGACCGCTCCACCGACCACTCCGCCGGGACCGCAGTCCTGGGTACGCGGCCCGACCGCCTACGGCGGAACCGACGCCCCCACCACCTCCGTTCCGGTGCCGGTGCCGGTGCCGTTGTCGACACCGGCAGCACCCGCACCGGCCGCCACAGCAGCGCCCGCACCGGAACCCATGCCGGCGTACCTGTCGGCGCCCGCACCGGAACCCATGCCGGCATACCTGTCGGCACCCACACCGGCCCACGTGCCCGCGCCCGAAGCCGCGCCCGAACCGGCCCCCCTGCCCGGCGCGCCCGTGCAGAGCCGCCGGCATCGGCGTCGGACCGGGGCGCCGCCCCCGGCGGTGCCCGATCCCGCGGCCTCCTGGAACGCGCCGCCGGAGTCCGGACCGCCCCGGACCGGCCGCCGCGCACAGCGGACCGTGTGCTGGGTGAAGGCGCACGGCGGGGCCGGTGCCAGCACGCTGGCGGGGCTCTTCGGGGGCATGGACGCGGGGAGCCGGTGGCCCGACCCGGCCGCCGGCGAGCCGAGCCGCCTCATGGTCGTGGGCCGTACCAACGCCGACGGCCTCCAGGCGGTAGCCCAGGTCCTGAACGCGCTGCGCGAGGGACGCGCCCCCGGGGGCCTGGACCTGCTGGCGCTGGTCCTGGTCGCGGACGCCCCGGGACGGCTGCCGTTCAGTCTGGCCCGCCGGGTGCGGATCATCGGGTCGGTCGCGCCGGTCCAGCGGGTGCCGTGGGTGCCGGCCTGGCGGGTGGGCGACCGGCCGAAAACCCTGCCCCGCGAACTCTCCGCACTCGCCGAACTGATCGGCATACGCCCGGGGGACGAGGAGGGCGGCCGATGACCACGACCGCCCCGGCCACCCTGCCCCTCACCCTGGCCGCGTTCGACCCGGGTGCCGACGGCGACCAGATCCTCGGCATCCTCGCCTGGTCCGCGTCCGCCTGCGGCGTCGCCGGGCTCATCACCGTCGGCATCCAGATGGCGCTCCAGCTCCGCCGCGGCGACCCGGGCGAGGGCGGCGAGCATTTCCGGGGCGTCTTCTTCGTCCTGCTGGGCTGCGTGATCGCGGCCTCGGCGGGCCCCCTGGTCGCCGCGCTGGGCGACCTGTCCATCTGACCCCGCCCCACACCCGTACCCGCGGTGACGCGTCCCCGCACGCCCACCCGTACCCCTTTCATCAGCTTTCATCCGCTTTCATCATGATTCACGGAGGGCATCATGAGCACACTCCTGCACTCGGCCTCGGTCCTGCTGGCCGACGGCGCGGTACCCGACCCCACCCGCAACGCACCCGACCAGCTCACCGGCAAGGTCAACACCGTGCTGGGCATAGCCGCCTGGGCGGGCACCGCGGCCGGTGTCGCCGGCGTGCTGATCACCGGCGCGATGATGGCCATCTCCCTCAAGCGCGGGGAGAGTTCGGAGCACATGGGCCGGCTCGGCATGGTGCTCGGCGGCTGCGTCCTGGTGGCCACCGCCGGCCCGCTGATCCAGTTCGTCTTCCAGTGAGCCGGCGGGAGACGACCCTCATGCGAGACCATGCGAACGACCGTCAGGACGGCTTCGGCGTCCCCTGGCGGGACGAGACCCCGGTACGACGGGAACCAGCGGGCCTGCACCGGCGCGGCCCACGCGCGAACAGCCGCGGCCCGCGCGAGGACATCCTCGGCTCACGCGACGAGACCCGTGTCCCGCGTCCGCAGTGGGCCGAGGACGGTCCGCGCCCGTTCTGGCGGCAGCGCAGCTGGCAGCTGTCGGCGGGCTTCTTCGCCGTCGTGCTGTTCGTGGCCGCCGTCGTGGCGCTGACCAGGGGCGGCGGCTCGGGCAGCGGCGGCGGCCCGGTCTCGGCGCGCGGCGGGCAGGTGGTGGCCCTGCCGACCATGCACGGCGCCCGCCCCGAGGGCTGCGCCACCGACGACGACACCGGCGACGGGGACACCGCGCCGCCCACGGCCGTGCCCACCGACGTGCAGTGGCGCGACCTGTCCGGCACCCGGGTGCCGGTCTCCGCCTCGGCGGGCCCCACCATGACGACCGGACCGGTGTGGTGGTGCTTCGCGCACACCCCGACCGGCGCCGCGCTCGCCGCGCACGTCATCCCGTCCCAGATGAGCGGGCCCGCCTGGCGGTCGGTCGCCCGGATGCAGGTGGTCGCGGGCCGCGGCCGTGACCTGTTCGTCGCCCAGCGCGCCACGGTGCCCGACACCCCCCAGGGCGCCTCGGGTTCCTCGGCCGCGTACGCGGGGTTCTCCGTGCTGTCGTACCAGAAGTCGGCCGCGACGGTGGCGCTGCTCATCAAGACGGCCAGCGGCTACGCCGCCACGAACGTCGGGCTGCGCTGGGGCGACGGCGACTGGAAGGTCGAGGCCGCCGCCGACGGCTCCCTGCACACCCCCGTCCGGACCGTCTCCGGCCCCGGCGGTTTCCTCCTGTGGGGAGCGTGAGATGGCGGCGACCTGTACCACCGGCAACCCGATCGCCGACGCGGCCAAGGGCTTCTTCGACTTCCTCGGTGACCCCATCGGCACGATCGTCGCGGGGATCGCCAACGCCGTGCTGTCGGCCGCCATCTCGGTTTTCGGCAGCCTCACCACCGCCATCCCGACCCTGGCCGGGGAGGACTCGGCCCGCGCGGTCGACGACCAGACACAGGGCATCGTGGTCTACCTCGCGGTCGGCTCACTGCTCTTCGCCGCCGCCCGGATGGCCCTGGAACGGCGCGGGGACGCGGGCCGTACCGCGCTCAAGGGCGTCATCCGGATGATCCTGGTCGCGGGCGCCGCCACCACCGTCCTCACGGCGGCGGCCCGGCTCTCCGACCAGTACGCCGACGAACTCTTCGCCCAGGGCGCGCAGAACCAGCTCAACAACTTCGGCTGCCAGAGCGACATCGAGTCCTTCCTGCTGCTGATCCTCGCGTTCCTGCTGCTGGTCGCCGGGATCGTGCAGACCATCCTGCTCTTCGTGCGGCTCGGCGTGATGATCCTGCTGCTGGGCACGCTGCCGCTGGCCGCGGCCGCCTCGATGACCGACTGGGGCGGCGGCTGGTGGCGCAAGCACGTCGGCTGGATGATCGCCTGGCTGCTCTACAAGCCGGCCGCCGGACTCGTGCTGTTCGCCGGTTCGGCGATCTTCACCGCGGGCGGCCAGGGCGGGGCGGACGGTACCGGTGACATCAACCAGCGCATCGCCGGTATCGGCGTGATGCTGCTGTCCGCGATCGCGCTGCCCGCGCTGCTGAAACTCGTCGTACCCGCCACGGCCGCGCTCGGCAGTGGCAACGCCATGTCCGTGGCGATGTCCACGGCCGGCTCGCTCGCCTCGGGCGCCCGGTCGGTGGGCGGCGGCGACAGCGGTGGCGGGGCCGGCCAGGCGGGCCCCTCGGGCGCGGCGGGCACCGGCGGCGCGAGCGGCGGCAACGGCACGAGCGGCGGCAACGGCGCCGCGGGCACGACGGGTTCGGCCGCCTCGACCGGCTCCGCGGGGTCCACCGGATCCGCGGGTGGTGCGGGCTCCGCAGGCGGTGCCGGGTCCGCGGGTGGTGCGGGCGCGGCCGGTGCGGCCGGTGCCGCGGCGGCGGCAGGGCCCGCGGCGGCCGCGGTCGCCGCGGCGCAGTTCGTCGGCCGGGTCGCCTCCGGCGCCGTCCAGGACGCGGACGGCGACCGGGGCCACAACAGCTGAGCCCCGCAGCCGGGTTCGCTCCACGTCACACACCACGCCCCACACACGACGCACCACAAGTCGCACCTAGCACTTCACACCTCACACCTCACACCTCACACCTCACACCTCACACGAGAAGGAGGCCCCCCTCCCATGTCCACGGAAGCCGTCACCCATCCCACCTACGGGAACTGGCGCCGTCCGCGCAGGCCGGGTCTGGGTCCGCTCGGGCTCGTCGGCACCTTCGGTGTCTTCGGCGGGCTGATCCTGACCCTGCTGGTGTCGCTGATCTCGCTGACCGCGGCGCTGGTCGTGCTCGGACCGCTGCTGCTGTTCCTGGTCCCGCTCGCCGTCCGGACCCAGGACGGCCGCAACGTCTACCAGCTGATGACCCTGCGGATCGGCTGGCGCCGCCGCAAGCGCAAGGGCGCCCACCTCTACGTCTCGGGCCCGCTCTCCCGCCGTCCCGGCGGCCGGTTCCGCCCGCCGGGGCTGCTGAACAAGGTCACCATGCACGAGGGCCGGGACGCCTACGACCGGCCGTTCGGGGTGCTGCGGCACGCGGCCCGGAGCCAGTACACGATCGTCCTCGGCTGCGACCCCGACGGCGGCTCCCTGGTCGACCCCGACCAGGTCGACGTGTGGGTGGCGATGTGGGGCGACTGGCTGGCCCGGCTCGCCCACGAACCCGGGCTGCGCGGCGCGGCCGTGATCGTGGAGACCGCCCCCGACCCGGGCACCCGGCTCGCCAACGAGGTGCTGCCCCGTATCGCCCCCGACGCCCCGCCCGCCGCCCGCGCGGTGATGGAGGAGGTCGTCCAGCGCTATCCGAGCGCCTCCTCCGAGATGCACACGTACGTCACCCTCACCTACGGCGTCCCGCCGGGCCAGAAGCGCACCCCGGACGATGTCCTCACCGACCTCGCGATCCGGATCCCCGGCCTGCTGAGCGGGCTGGTCGGCGCGGGCGGCGGCGCGGCCTACCCGCTGTCGGCGGAGCGCATCGCCGAGGTCGTCCGCGTCGCCTACGACCCGGCGGTCGCCCCCGACGTGCTCAACGCCCGCGCCCAGCACGGCGGTACCGGCCTGGAGTGGGAGGACGCCGGTCCGGCCGCCGCGGTCGAGACCGTCGGCAGCTACCGGCACGACTCGGGCGTCTCCCGGACCTGGCTGCTGACCCTGGCGCCGCGGGGCACCGTACGGTCCTCGGTGCTGCGCGGGCTGCTGGAGGCGGCGCCCGGCACCCGGCGCAAGCGGGTCGCCCTGGTCTACCGGCCCATCGACCCGGCCACCTCGGCCCGGATCGTGGAGTCCGACCGGCGCAGCGCCCAGTTCATGGCGACCTCCGGGCGGGGCATGGTGCAGGCCCGCGCCGCCTCCGAGGTGCGCGCGGCCGAGCAGGCGGCGGCGGAGGAGGCGGCCGGTGCGGGGCTCGTCGAGTTCTCGCTGATGCTGACGGTCACCGTGGACTCGGACGCGGAACTCGCCGACGCCGGAGTGACCGTGCGCAACCTGTCGGCCGCCGCGCGCGTGCAGTTGCGCGCCGCCGACCGGATGCAGGCGGCCGCCTTCAACTGCACGCTTCCCGCGGGGCTGCTGCCCTGGGAGCAGACCCTGGTTCCGCAGCAGTTGCAGGAGGCACTGTGAGCAGGCGCGACAGCGAGAAGAAGCCGGCCGACCGGCTGTACGTGCCGGCCCGCGGCTGGGCCGGACCCGGTGGCGGGCGCGTCGGGCACATGGACCCGCCGACCATGTGGCGGGCCACCACCGTGCAGGCGTGCGGCATGTGGCCGTTCGCGGCGGGTTCCGGCTCGCCGATGACCGGGGTGCCGCTCGGGCAGCACCTGTTCACCGGGGCCACGGTGTGCGGCGACCCGCTGAACTGGTTCACCCGGGCCCGGTACATCTCCAACCCGTCCCTGTTCATGCTGGGTATGCCCGGACTCGGCAAGTCCACGCTGGTCAACCGGATGCTGATCGGGCTCGCCGCGACCGGGGTCGTACCGCTGGTCCTCGGCGACCTCAAGCCCGACTACGCCGACACCGTGCGGGCGCTGGGCGGTCAGGTGATCTCCATCGGGCGCGGGCGGGGCGGCATCAACGTCCTCGACCCGGGCGCGATGGGCGCGGCGGCGGCCCGGATCGGCGGGGAGGCCGGCGAGGTCCTCAAGGCCGAGACACACGGCCGTGTCCTGAACATGGTGGCGGCGCTGATCACCATCGTGCGCGGCCGTCCGATGGACGACCACGAGCAGTCGGTGCTCTCCGCGGTCCTGCACCACCTGCGCGAGCGCACCCCGGCCGGCCGGTCGGTCCTCCTGCCCGATCTGCTGCGGGTGCTGGCCGAGGGGCCGGACCGGGTGCGGGCGGTGACCCTGGACCGTGGCGACGACACCCGCTACCGGGACGCCGTGGACCCGCTGCACCGCTCCCTGCTGGGCATCCTGGACGGCCCGCTCGGCGACACCTTCGCCTCCGAGACGTCCACCAGGATCGACCCGGACGCGCCCGCCGTGTGCATCGACATCTCCGGCATCGGGGAGGCGGACACCCAGCTGACCGCCGCGGCGATGCTGGCCGCCTGGTCGGACGGGCTCGGCACGGTGGCCGCGGCGCACGCGCTGGCGGACGCCGGGCTGGCGCCCCGCCGCTGGTTCTTCACGGTCCTCGACGAACTGTGGCGACCGCTGCGGGCCGCCTCCGGCATCGTCGACCGCATCGACGCGCTCACCCGCCTCAACCGCTCGCTCGGCCTCGGCGACGCGAAGATCACCCATACCCTGAAGGACGCGGAGGCCCTGGGCACGGACTCGGACCGGGCCAAGGCACGCGGGTTCGTGGAGCGGGCCGGGATGGTGGTGTGCGCGGGTCTGCCGCGAGCGGAGATGGAGGAGCTGGGCAAGGTCGTGGGCCTGTCCCAGCGGGAGATCGAACTGGTCTCCTCCTGGTCGTCCCCGCCCGGCTGGGGCACGTCCGGCGACCACGAGGAGCCGCCCGGCCGGGGCCGCTTCCTCATCAAGGTCGGCGGCCGCCCCGGCATCCCGATCCGGGTCGCCATCACCGACGTGGAACGCCGGCTCCACGACACGAACACCCGCTGGACACCGAACGGGGTGACGGCGCCCCGGGTGGTGGACCTCGGGGCGATCGGGGCAGGCGGAACGGCTGATGCCGGTTCCGGTGCCGCGGTGGAGGCCGTCTCCCAGACCGTCCCGCAGGCCCTCCCGCAGACCGTCCCGCAGGACGCCCCACAGGCTGTCGTCCCGCAGGGCGCCGCGCCCCTGGACGACCCGCCGACCATGTTGCTCGGTCGGCTGCGGAGGCCCGCATGAGTGCCGGGCGGCCGTCCGCCGCCGTGGGCGGTCAGGAGATGGCGTCCTGGGCGATCGTCGCGGTGGCCGCCGTGTCCCTGCTGGTGTTCACGGTGCTGTGGTGCGGCGGCACCCTGGGCGCCGGGCTCAGCGGGCACGGCTGGAGCGCGCCGCCGTTCGCGCTGTCCACCGTCAGGGTGCTGGTCGCCGACGGCCCGGCCCGGCTGTGGCCCGGGGCGCCGCCCGGCGCGGTGTACGCGGGTCTGGTCGGACTGCCCGCGCTGCTCGCGGTGCCCGTCGTCATCGGCGTACGGCTGGTGGCGAAGCGGCTGGCGCGGCCCTCCGGGCTGGCCGGACGCCGGGAACTGGCGAGCATGTGCCCGCAGGGCATCGCGGCCCGCGCCCGCGACCTGCGCCCCACCCTGAAGGGCCGCGACCACCTGCACCCGGACGAGACCGGCAACCTCCTCGGCGACCTCGCCCCCTCGGGACCCGAACTCCGCTCCTCCTACGAGGACGTGGAACTGGACCTGATGGCCCCCCGGGCCGGCAAGTCCACCGGGATCGCGATCCCCCGGGTGCTGCGCGCGCAGGGCCCGGTGCTGCTGACCTCGAACAAGTCCGACGTGTACGCCGTCACCCGCGCCGCCCGCGCCGGGATCGGCACCGTGTGGACCTTCGACCCGCAGGGCATCGCGCACACCCCGCGCGGCATGTGGTGGAACATGCTCGGCGAGTGCACGACGATCGAGGGCGCCCGCCGGCTCGCCGGCCACTTCGTGGCGTCGGTCAACGACGACTCCTCCCAGAAGGACTTCTGGATCGCCGCCGCCCAGAACACCCTGACCGCCCTCTTCCTGGCCGCCGCGCGTGGCGGGGTCGACGTCCGCGAGCTGCTGGCCTGGCTCGCGGACCCGGCCGACCGCACCCCGATCGACCTGCTGCGGGACGCCGGACTCCCGGCGATGGCCGACCAGTTGCAGGGCACCGTCCGGGGCGCGGTGGAGACCAGGGACGGTATCTACGAGACCGCCCGGCAGACCGTCTCCTGTCTCCTGGACCCGGAGATCCTGGCCTGGGTGACCCCGGACCCGGACCTGCCCGAGTTCGTGCCGGCCGTCCACGTCCTCGGCCGCGACACCCTCTACCTGCTCTCCAAGGACGGCGGCGGCTCGGCGGCGGGCGTCATCGCGGGCATCGCGGACGCCACCATGCGGGCCGGTGTGGTGGCGGCGGAGCGGATGGGTGGCCGGCTGGACCCGCCGATGACGGCGGTCCTCGACGAGGCGGCGAACGTCTGCCGTATCTCCGACCTCCCCGACCTGTACTCGCACTTCGGCTCCCGCGGCATCAACGTCGTGACGCTGTTGCAGAGTTACCGGCAGGGGGCGCGGGTGTGGGGCGAGGCCGGCATGGACGCGCTGTGGAGCGCGGCGACCGTCAAGCTGCTCGGCGCGGGCCTGGACGACGCGGACTTCGTGCAGAAGATCTCCACCCTGGTGGGCCAGCACGACGTGCGCACCCCCAGCGTCTCCCGCAGCAAGGACGGCACCTCGCGGTCGTACTCCTACCGCCAGGAGTCGGTGCTGCCGCCGGACCGGATCCGCGCCCTTCCCAAGGGCACGGCCCTGCTTCTCGCCACCGGTGTCCGGCCGGCCCTGATCCGGCTGCGCCCCTGGTACAAGGAGCCGGACGCGGGCCCCGTCTCCGCGGCGGCGAATGCGGAGACGGCGGCCATCACCGAGCGGGCGGCGGCCCGGCTGGGGGCCGGGCCGGTGACGCTCACGAAACCGACGGAGCAGGAGGACGAGGCCCCGGCCTCGCCGGGCGCGTAGCGGGGGCCACACGGTACGGGCCGGGAGCGGGGTTCCGCTCCCGGCCCGAAGTCCTGCCCGACGGGCCGACGGTCACCGTGCCAGACCGACCGCGGCCGCGATGCCGAAGGCCAGCGTGCAGGACACGAACCAGGCGAAGGCCGCGCCCAACGGCTGCCGTCCGGGGGCGGCGTCACGCCGCCCCCGGCTCGCCCCGTCGGTCCACCGCCCCGGGAGGAGCGGCCGTGCCCGCCCCGGCCGAGGCCGTACCGCCGGCCGCCGAGACCGTGCCGCGAGTACGGCTTCGTACACCGCGCGTGCCAGACAGCCGATCCCCGTGGCCGTGCCGAACGCCTGAATGACCAACTCGCCGTTCATGACTCTCCCTTGCCTCACGCTCACTTGGCCGCACGGACGCGGCGGGCCCACCGGTCCAGGACGCGCTGCGCACCCCGGCCCGACGGGCCCGCCGTGCGGGTCCCGCCCGTTCGTGTCACTGACCGAGTGGTTTGTTCTGGTTGTTGCCGGTGCTCAAGGCCGGGACGGTGTTCTTGGCCGACGCGGACGCCTTCGAGGAGCCGGCGCTGTTCTGGAGGTCCTGGGTTCCGACCGGGGTCAGGTTCGCGGCGGCGGCCGTCTGCTTTGCCTGCAGGATCTTCTCCGAGGTCTTGATCAGGGAGTCCATCCCCGTGACGAAGTTGTCCCGGAACTTGTCCCTGGCGTCCGTCATGTCGACGCCCTTCTTGGTGACCTCGAAGGGCTTGTCGGCGTCGATGACATGAGCGAAGTCGATGAGCTTCGCGTCCACCACGGCTTTTCCGTCGTGCTTGTCCGTACCCGAGACCGTGAAAACGCTGGAGGCGACCAGACCGATGTCGGTCGTCTTCACCGCGTCCCTGATGCCTTTCATCTTGTCGACCATCTGCTGCCACACCGCGGGATCGTCCGAGAACTTGCTCAGGATCTTCTCGGAATTCATGCCGGTCAACGTACGACTCGAGTTGGCGTCATCCCCTGCCACCACACGCCAGTTACGGACGGCGGACCCGGTGGCGATGTCAAAGAATTTGAGCTTGATGGACTTGAGGATCGCTTCCGGGGCGTCCTTTCCCTGCTGCGCCGTGTTGTCCTTGTAGCTCGTCGTCTGAGAGCCGACCTTCATGTCCAGGATCTTCTTTTGCTGGACGTTCGCGATGTTCTCCATGTACACGTACTTCTTGTCGTCCAGAGCGGCCTTCTGGCCTTCGTTCAGATCGTCCTTCAGCGTGGTGCGCACCTGGTCGGCGGTGTATGTCTCGGGCACCACACCCCGCATCGCCGGGTAGTCCCCGTTCCGGACCCGTTGGTAGAACTCGTTCTCCGTGTTGTGGCCCCCGGCCGGCTTCTGCACGATCTGCCGGTCCGCACCGAGGAACTGCAGGTCGCCGTGGCCTCCCGCACTGTTGGCCTGCTTATTCCGCTGATCCTGTTCCTGTTCTTCATCGGTGCCGTAGCCCAGCTCGATGTGGATTTCCTCGTCCTCGTTCTCCACCATGCGTACGCTCCTTTGTGGGATACCTCAGCAGTCCACAACGTGTCTGGCAGGCTCCGGAGTTCAACGCAACCGAATCCTCTTGAACCCTCGGCCGGCCTTTGTCGTAGTGCGGGGTGAAACGGCCACACCACAAGGGACCGGAGTACCTCGAATGCCCTCGACACAGGAACAGCAAGAACGTGAAGAGCACCGGCAACAGCAGCAGAAGCCGGTTTTCATCCTCTATCTGACGGGCGCCGAACACGACGAGGCCCTGCACGGACTGATGCAGTGGGTACGCCATCTCCTGCTGCCGGTCTACGGCCGGGAGGTCACCTCCACGGCCCCCTGGTGCACGAGTTGGTGGCTCCACCGCGAGGCCGTGGCCCAGTTGTACGGCCTGTGGCTGTCCTGGCAGGAACTGACCGGTGCCGCCGCCGGGTTGACCGGTCCCGCCGTTTGGCACCGCGACCACCTCGCCCACGTCATGACCGCACTCCGCGACCCGTCCGGCCCCTTCGCGGGCTGCAAGGCGAACGGCCACCGGGAGAAGGAGCCCCCGGCGATGGCGCCCTACGTGGAGTGAGCCGCCGTCACAGCGTCCGGGAGGTCGTCACCGACGCGATCTGCGACGGCGGTCGCACGGCGGCCTCCTCCCTGCCCCTGGTCGGGCCCCGGCCCAGCGACTCCGTGTTGACACCGCGCAACGCCGCCGCCTCGGCGACCGACGACGGCCCCGGGGGGTAAGCGACCGTGTTCAGCGCCGGCCGGACCTCCTTCCAGGTGTCGGCGTCGTGCAGCAGGGCGTAGCCGAGTTCGTGCGCCACCGCCTGCTCCCGCGGGTTCGGACCCAGGTGCCCGGCGAGCACGTCGGCCAGCCTCAGGTCCCGGTACTCGCCCCGCAGCCCCACCCGGTCCGGCACGGTGAGGCCCTCCAACTCCTCCCGGGTGAACCCGCGCTCCTCCATCAGCCAGCGGCTGACCGCCTCCCGGTCCACGGCCCCGCCCGCCGCATGAGCCCGCACCTCCGCCCGCAGCCGTTCCGGCTCCTCGTAGAGGGGGACCAGGAGGTCCCTGACCCCGTCCGGGAGGGGCGTGTCGTCGTTCCGGAGGACGATGCCGGAGGCGGAGGCGGGGGTTGGGGTGGACCGCGCGGGGACCTGCGACGGGTACGACGGGTACGGCGCGTACGGCGCCGGCGGCCCCTGTGACGCCTGCGGTGTCCCCACTTGCTGCGGTGTCTGCGCCGCCCGCCCCAGCAGCTCCCCCAGTGCCCGCACCACCTTGTAGTAGCGCAGGTCCTCCTCCCCGCCCAACGCGTCGAGCAGGTTCTTCCGCCAGCCCTCCGCCGCGCCCTGTCCCCGCCCGGCGGCCTCCGGTGCGAAGTCGACGACGCCGACGCGCCCTTCCTGCCGGAGGTCCACGAGGAGGTTCGCGTGCCGGGGTGCGACCCCGGCGACCCCCGCCTCCCGGACCGTCCCCTCCTCCTTCAACTCGCCGAGTACCGCCCAGGCCTCCTTGACCTGTTCCTCGGGCGCGTCGAGATTGCCGATCACCGCGGCGTCGAGGCGCCCGTCGAACCTCGCCGCGACCTCCTGGAGCCTGGCCTTGAGGTCGGCCCGGCTTTCGTCCGCCCGTACGTCGAACCGGTAGAGGACCTCGATCCCCTCCCGGTCCACCCCACTGTCCCGGACCGCCTCGGCCAGTTCGTCGGTCGTACGGCCGTAGCCCTCCGCCGCGTCGAACCGGCGGTAGCCGAGATCCACGGCATCCCGCACGTCCTGCGTGCTCCGCCCTTCCAGCCCGAACACGAGCCACGACCTGTGCGCCATCCGAGCCCCCGCCTCCCCTCTCCACTGCCTACCGGTGTCCCCGGCGCTCACTCCTGCACCGACACAACGGCGGACGCGCGGGACCCGGTTCACGTCCCGCTTGAACCGCGCGCCCGGGCCGGGCCGTTGACGTCACCACGACCCGAGACCACACGGTGAGACACCAGCAGGGAGTGCTCCCATGAACGGCACAGTCTCCAACTTCCACTACGGCGCCGTGACACCGATCACGGCCTATCTGATGGCCTGCCTGGGCTCGGCGCTCGGTCTGCGCTGCACCACACGGTCGCTGCGCCGCGCCCGGCCGGGCCACAGGGCGGGCTGGCTGCTGCTGGGCGCGGTGTCGCTCGGCTGCGGCATCTGGACCATGCACTTCATCGCCATGATCGGCTTCGGCGTCGCGGAGACCCCTGTGGACTACGACCCGAAGCGGACGATGCTCAGCCTCGCGATCGCGATCGTCGTGGTCGCCCTGGGCGTCTTCCTCGTCGGCTACCGGGGCGCCGCACCCGCGAACCTGGCCGCGGCGGGCGTCTTCACCGGACTCGGCGTGGCCGCCATGCACTACGTCGGCATGGCCGCCCTGGAGATGCACGGGACCGTGCGCTACCGGACGGCGGAGGTGGTGCTGTCCGTGGTGATCTCGGTGGTCGCCGCCACCGCGGCCCTGTGGGCGGCGGTCTCGGTGCGTGGGGCCTGGCCGGCCTTCGGGGCGAGCCTGGTCATGGCGATGGCCGTGACCGGCATGCACTACACGGGCATGGCCGCCGTCACGGTCCGGCTGCACGAGGTCTCGCCGGGCGCCCCGTCGTCCGTGGGACTGCTGTCGTTCCTGCTGGTGATGCTGGCCGGACCGCTGGTGGCCCTGCTGGTGGCCGGCGTGATCGTGATGTTCGACCCGGACGTGGTCCTGGGCGACGGCCCGTGGAACACACCGGGCACGGGCCCCGGCCCGATACCGGGTGCGAGGAGCGGTGGGCTGCTCGCGCCGCGGCCGCCGGACGGCATCGCGCCCCGGGCTCTGAGGTGACCAGCTCATCCGGAATGTCACTCACACACCCGCCGTTACGATCGTGCGTGAATCGCCTCATGGGATTTTTCCGGGGACTCGGCGGCAGGGTGTGGGCGTACGTCCGCAGCGCCCCCGGTACGTACATCTGGCTGGCGATTCTCTTCGTGACCACCGTCGCCCTGCACCACATGTCGCCGCAGTTCGAGCAGCAGTTCCTGCGGCAGCGGTCCACCAACATCCGGGAGCTGTCGGACAACCCGGTGCGGGTGCTGGTCGCCAGCGCGATGTGGATCGACGGCGGACACTGGCTGCCGTACGCCTTCCTCTACACCGTGTTCCACGCGCCGGCGGAACGCTGGCTGGGCACGGTGCGCTGGCTGGTGGTGTGCGTGGCCGCGCACGTCCTCGCCACCCTGATCAGCGAGGGCGCGCTGCTGAAGGGGATCCACGACGGCATCGCCCCGCACTCCGCGGTCAACACCCTGGACATCGGGGTGAGTTACGCGCTGGCCGGGGTGATCGCGGTGCTCGCGTACCGGATCGCGACGCCGTGGCGGTACCCGTACGTCGTGGCCGTGCTGCTGGTCTACGGGCTGCCGCTGACCGAGTCGCCCACCTTCACCGACCTGGGACATCTCGTCGCCGCGCTGATCGGTCTCGGCTGCCGGCCGCTGACCGGAGGGCGCGGAAAAGCATGGAATCCGAAGGAGACACTGGCCGCCCTCAAGGGTTAGCGTCCAGGTCATGAGCACATCGGCAAGCGGTGTCGTCAACGGCGGCATCTCCTTCTGGTACGCGGACGACGGCCTCCCGGCGGTACGGGAGCCGCTCGCCGGTGACGCCTCCGCGGACGTGGTGATCGTGGGCGGCGGCTACACCGGCCTGTGGACCGCGTACTACCTGAAGAAGGCCGCCCCCTTCCTGCGGGTCACCCTGCTGGAGCAGAAGTTCTGCGGCTACGGCGCCTCCGGCCGCAACGGCGGCTGGCTCTACAACGGCGTCGCCGGCCGCGACCGGTACGCCGCGCTGCACGGCCACGAGGCCGCCGTACGCCTGCAGAAGGCCATGAACGAGACCGTCGACGAGGTCGTGGCGGTCACCGCGGCCGAGGGCATCGACGCCGACCTGCACAAGGGCGGGGTGCTGGAGGTCGCCACCACCCCGGCCCAGCTGGCCCGCCTGAAGGCCTTCCACGAGCACGAGCTGTCGTACGGCGAGAAGGACCGCGAGCTGTACGGCGCCGGGGAGACCCGGGAGCGGATCCGCGTCGCCGACGCGGTGGGCGGCACCTGGACCCCGCACGGCGCCCGGCTGCACCCGGTGAAGCTGGTGAAGGGGCTGGTGGCGGCCGTGGCAGCACTCGGCGTCGTCATCCACGAGTCCACGCCGGTGACCGAGATCCGCCCCCAGCACGCCGTCACCCCCTACGGCACGGTCCGCGCCCCCTACATCCTGCGCTGCACCGAGGGCTTCACCGCGAACCTCAAGGGCCAGAAGCGCACCTGGCTGCCGATGAACTCCTCGATGATCGCCACCGAGCCGCTGACGGCGGAGCAGTGGGCGTCGGTGGGCTGGGAGGGCCGGGAGACCCTCGGGGACATGGCGCACGCGTACATGTACGCGCAACGCACGGCCGACGGGCGGATCGCACTCGGCGGGCGCGGGGTGCCGTACCGGTTCGGGTCGCGGACGGACAACGACGGCCGCACCCAGGCCGCGACCGTCGAGGCGCTGCGCGAGATCCTGGTGCGGTTCTTCCCGTCCCTGGCGGGTGTCGGGGTCGAGCACGCCTGGTCCGGGGTGCTCGGGGTGCCGCGGGACTGGTGCGCGACCGTCACCCTGGACCGGTCGACGGGGCTCGGCTGGGCGGGCGGCTACGTCGGCTCCGGCGTCGCCACCACCAACCTGGCCGCCCGTACCCTCCGCGACCTCGTCCAGCTCGACTCCGGCCAGGCCGGCCGCACCGACCTGACCGAGCTGCCGTGGGTGAACCACAAGGTCCGCAAGTGGGAGCCGGAGCCCTTCCGCTGGCTCGGCGTCCAGGGCATGTACGCCACCTACCGCGCCGCCGACCAGCGCGAACGACTCCGCCCGAGCACCGGCTCCTCCCGGCTGGCCCGGGTGGCGGACCGGGTGGCCGGGCGGCACTGAGGCCCCCTCCCGCGCGGGCGCCCCCGGAAACCCGCCGAGGCCGTCCGTCGGACGGGCCCGCGGCCTGCGCCGCGACGACCTCCCCGAGCACACGCTTTATTCATCCATGCCGCTTCTCAATGTCATGACGAGCGACTGTTGGACTTGTGAATCATCGATTCCTAGGCTCGCTCAGGCAGGCCTTCGGTGAGCGAAGCCCCCGCGCGAGACGACCGCGCGAGACGACTTCGTACGAGAAGGCTTGGGCCACCTGTCTTCTGTCTTCCACATCCGGAGGAGACGTTCGATGATGCAACGCACGATCGGCGGGCGGACGGTGTCGGCGATCGGGCTCGGCGGCATGCCGATGTCCATCGAGGGCCGGCCCGACGCCGGCAGATCGATCGCGACGATCCACGCCGCGCTCGACGCCGGTGTCACGCTCATCGACACGGCGGACGCGTATCACCGCGACGCCGGCGAGGTCGGACACAACGAGGAGCTCATCGCCCGGGCGCTGCGCGAGTACGGTCCGGGAGCGGGCGATGTGCTCGTCGCGACGAAGGGCGGTCACCTGCGGCCCGGTGACGGCAGCTGGACCGTGAACGGCGACCCGGCCCACCTCAAGCAGGCCGCCAAGGAGTCGGCCAGACGCCTGGGCGTCGAGGCGATCGGCCTCTACCAGTTCCACCGCCCCGACCCGCGCGTCCCGTACGCCGATTCCGTCGGTGCGATCCGTGACCTGCTGGACGAGGGCGTGATCCTCATGGCGGGCATCTCGAACGCGACCGTGCAGCAGATCGACGAGGCGAACGAGATCCTGGGCGGCCGACTCGCCTCGGTCCAGAACCAGTTCTCGCCCGGGTTCCGCTCAAGCCAGGGCGAGCTGGAACACTGCGCCGAACTCGGCATCGCGTTCCTGCCCTGGAGCCCGCTGGGCGGCATCGCCGGCGCGCCCGCGCTCTCGGCGCGGCACTCCGTCTTCCAGGAGGTCGCTGACGAGGTGGGCGTCAGCGTCTACCGGGTGACCCTGGCCTGGGAGCTCGCCCTCGCGCCCGTGGTGGTGCCGATCCCCGGGGCCTCTCGCCCCGAGAGCATCCGCGACTCGGCCGCCGCCACCGACGTCACGCTGACTCCCGAGCAGATCTCCCGCCTGTCGACGGCCTGAGACGCCCGATACCGGCACCACGCACCGCTTACGGACAAGGAACCCACCGTGAAGACCTTCAAGCTGCCCGGCACCGAGATGGTCGTCCCGAACATCGTGCTCGGCCTGATGCGCATCCAGGACAAGAGCGACGCGGAGGTACGAGAACTCCTTGCCGCCGCAATGGACGCCGGCATCACCTTCCTCGATCACGCCGACGTGTACGGCAGCGAACTGCACGGCTGTGAGCGCCGTTTCGCCGAGGCCATGCAGCTGACCGCCTCGCAGCGCGAGAAGCTGATCATCCAGTCGAAGGCGGGCATCGTCCGCGAAGGCCCGTACTTCGACTTCTCCTACGAACACATCGTCGAGTCGGTGGACGGCTCGCTCAAGGCTCTCGGCACCGACTACCTCGACATCCTGCTCCTGCACCGTCCCGACGCGCTGGTCGAACCCGAGGAAGTGGCGCGGGCGTTCGACGAACTCGCGACGGCGGGCAAGGTGAGGGCCTTCGGCGTCTCGAACCACACGCCCCGCCAGATCGACCTGCTGAAGCGCCACGTCACGCAGCCGCTGGTGGCCAACCAGCTCCAGCTGTCGATCACACACGCTCCGCTCGTCGCGCAGGGCGTCGCGGCCAACATGCAGGGCTTGGAGCAGTCGGTCAGCCGCGACGACGGGCTCCTGGACTACTGCCGTCTGCACGACATCACGGTGCAGGCCTGGTCGCCGTTCCAGGCCGGATTCTTCGACGGACCGTTCCTCGGCTCGGAGCGCCACGCAGGACTCAACGCCGTCATCGACCGCCTGGCGGCGAAGTACGGCGTGCCCGCGATCGCGATAGCGACCGCCTGGATCACCCGGCACCCCGCCCGGATGCAGGTCGTCATCGGTACCACCACACCGCAGCGCGTCACGGACGCCGCCCTCGGATCGGACGTCCCGCTGACCCGCGCCGAGTGGTACGAACTGTTCCGCGCCGCGAACTACATCGTTCCCTGACCACCTCACCCAGAACAGCCTGGTGCCGGAGCGCGTATGCGCGGTCACAGGCAGCGCCGCCAGTCGAAGCACTGGCGGCGCACCTGCTGGAGGAGCCCCCTGTCGGATTCGAACCGACGACCTTCGCTTTACAAGAGCGGCGCTCTGACCAGCTGAGCTAAGGAGGCGTGCGTGCACCGGGGGTGCGTGCCAGTGCAGTGTACCCAGGTCCCAGGCGGGGCCTGTCGAAAATTTCCGCGAAGTTCACAGGGCTCCAGGTACTGACATACGGGGTGAACGCCAGGTACCGTCCTGATCCAGTTCACTCGCGTGGCCTACCCGAGCGGACTACACCAACCACCTTCCTACAACGGATCGTCCGGCACGTTCCTGCCGGTAGAAGGGGGCCTCTGAGCCATGGCCACTGTCACGTTCGACAAGGCGACCCGGATCTACCCGGGCTCCACCAAGCCCGCCGTCGACGGCCTCGACATCGCGATCGAGGACGGCGAGTTCCTCGTCCTGGTCGGCCCGTCGGGTTGCGGCAAGTCCACCTCGCTGCGGATGCTCGCGGGCCTGGAGGACGTCAACGCCGGCGCCATCCGCATCGGCGACCGCGACGTCACGCACCTGCCGCCCAAGGACCGGGACATCGCCATGGTGTTCCAGAACTACGCGCTCTACCCGCACATGAGCGTCGCCGACAACATGGGCTTCGCGCTCAAGATCGCCGGCGTCAACAAGGCGGAGATCCGGCAGAAGGTCGAAGAGGCCGCGAAGATCCTCGACCTCACCGAGTACCTGGACCGCAAGCCGAAGGCGCTCTCCGGCGGTCAGCGCCAGCGTGTCGCGATGGGCCGCGCGATCGTCCGTGAACCGCAGGTCTTCCTCATGGACGAGCCGCTGTCCAACCTGGACGCCAAGCTCCGTGTCTCGACCCGTACGCAGATCGCGTCGCTGCAGCGCCGCCTCGGCATCACCACCGTCTACGTCACCCACGACCAGGTCGAGGCCATGACGATGGGCGACCGGGTCGCGGTCCTCAAGGACGGTCTGCTCCAGCAGGTCGACTCGCCGCGCAACATGTACGACCGCCCGGCCAACCTCTTCGTCGCCGGCTTCATCGGCTCCCCCGCCATGAACCTGGTCGAGGTCCCGATCACCGACGGCGGCGTGAAGTTCGGCAACAGCGTCGTCCCGGTCAACCGCGAGGCGCTCAAGGCCGCCAGCGACAAGGGCGACCGCACGGTCACCGTCGGCGTCCGCCCGGAGCACTTCGACGTCGTCGAGCACAACGGCGAGGCCGCCTCCGCGCTCTCCAAGGACACCGAGGACGCCCCGGCCGGTCTCGCGGTCTCCGTGAACGTCGTCGAGGAGCTCGGCGCCGACGGCTACGTCTACGGCAGCGCCAAGGTCGGCGACGACCTCAAGGACCTGGTCGTCCGCGTCAGCGGCCGCGCGGTCCCGGAGAAGGGCGCCACGCTGCACGTCGTGCCGCGGCCGGGCGAGACCCACGTGTTCTCGACCTCCACGGGTGAGCGGCTCTCCGACTGAGCGATCCGACTGGTCGATCAAGCAGAGAAACCTCCGACCTGGGTGAATTCACCCAGGTTGACGGAAAGGGCCCCGCGACCTGCTGCGGGGCCCTTTCCGTTGCCCCGTTTTACCCCGGCAAGCGGGTGGTTTTCGAGCAGTGTGCGTCAACCCCGTACCCGAAACACGGCACTTCTCCATCCCCCGAACCGGTGACTAAATGTCGCCAAATCATTACCGCACGCTACCCTCACACGCGTGAAGCACTCCACCACCCCACAGACACGACGCGGCCACCGGGGCGGCCCTGCCCGCCGGATCGGCCGCACTCTCGCCCTCGTCCTGCCCGTCGTCCTGGTGCTCTCCGGGACCCTCGCGGTCACCCGCGTCAACTGGACCGGGTCCCCGCGGAGCTCGGTGCTCACCGCGACCGACGTGACCGATGCGCACGTCTCCTCCAAGGCCGTCACCCAGGCCCCGCAGGACGCACTGCGCGAGCAGCTGATGACCGAGCTCCAGGACAAGAACCCGGGCCAGGTCCTCACCCACCTCCAGCAGGCGGTCAACGGCCACCCGTCACTGGCGAAGCACTGCACGTCCATCGCCCGTGCGCTGGGCCGGGCCGCGGTGCGGATGTACGGCGCCTCGCGCGCCCAGTCCTACGCCCGCCCGGTCTGCGACACGTCCTTCGCGTCGGGCGTGCTGGCCGCGCACAGCTGAGCGCAGGTGAACGCAGGTCGGTAAGCAGGTAACGGGTCCTTAAGGGACCTGCCTGCGACAGGAAGCCGCCCCCGGGGCGCGTCGTACAGTTCGGCCATGACCCATCCGAACGCCGCGTTGCGCCCCACTCAAGCCGTGGTCCTGGCCGGTGGCCAGGGCTCACGGCTTCGTCCGTACACCGACGACCGGCCCAAGCCCATGGTCGAGATCCCGGGCACGGGCACGCCGATCATCGGCCACCAGCTGACCTGGCTCGCCGAGGAGGGCGTCACCGACGTGGTGGTCTCCTGCGGCCATCTCGCCGAGGTACTGCAGAAGTGGCTGGCGACCGCCGACCTGCCGCTCTCCGTCACCACTGTGGTGGAGAACGAGCCGCTGGGCCGGGGCGGCGGCCTCAAGTACGCGGCCGCGCACCTGCCCCACGCCGACCGGCCCTGGTACGCCACGAACGGCGACATCTGGACGCGGTTCTCGCTGCGCGACATGGCCGACTTCCACACGGAGCGGGACGCGGTGGCGACGCTGGCGCTGGCGCGTCCGCGGATCCCCTGGGGCGCCGTGCAGACCGACGGCTTCGGCCACATCACGGACTTCATCGAGGCACCGCCGTCGACGTTCGAGATCAACGCGGGCGTCTACGTCTTCTCCCCCGAGTTCGCCGCGATGCTCCCCGAGCGCGGGGACCACGAGCGGACCACGTTCCCGCACCTGGCGCGGAGCCGGCAGCTGGCCGGGTTCCCGATTCCGCAGGGGGCGTACTGGCGGGCGATCGACACGGCGAAGGACCTGACGGAGGCGGCAAAGGAACTGGCCGCGCTGGGGCGGTAGGCCGAGGGGGTGGCGGCGGCCGGTTCGTCGGCTGCGGGCGAGTGGGGGCTTTCCGCGCAGTTCCCCGCGCCCCTTCGGAGGCGGCTCGGCAGCGCCCCGTAAGGGGCGCGGGGAACTGCGCGGCCAGCCACGACGGCGCCGCAGTCGGCAGACGGCACATCGCGCCCCTTCGGTACGCCGCAGCCCCGCGACTCTGAAGCGCGGGGCTGCGGCATAGTGAAGCGGCTGTCTAGCCGAGGAGGCCGCCCACCAGGCCGGGCTGGCCCGAGGAGGAGGCGCCGCCGGAGGTTCCCGTGCCGGTGCCGGTGCCGCCGCCGCTGGTGGATGTGCCGCCGGTCGCGGTGCCGCCCGACGACGGGCCCGCTGTCGTCGGCGCCGGGGCGGTGTGCTGGGGCGGGGCCTGACCCATGGTGCCCTGGGTCTCGCTGGGGGTCGTGGTGGTGGCGCCGCTCGTGGCGCGGTCGGCGCCCGGGGTGGTCACCGCCTGCGAAGGGCTCGCCGTGGCGCCCCCGGAGGGAGCCGTGGAGGCCGACGGAGCCTTCTGCCGGGACTTGGCCGACTCGCCGGGCAGCGGGGAGCCGGGGAGGTTGTTGCGCGGCGCCTCGCCGGGGCCGGGGACGACCACACGGCTGGAGTCGCGGACCGCGCCGCCCAGGAGCGAACCGACGAGGAGGGTGAGGCCGATGGTGATGCCCGTGATCAGGGCGCCACGGCGCAGCACGTACGCGCGCAGCTCCCAGATGTCGGAGCGGGGGCCGAGCCGTCGCCAGGCGCTGCCCGCGAGGCGGCCGTCCACGGAGTAGACGGGGGCGCCCGCGATGATCAGTGGGGACCAGGCGGCGAGGTAGATGATGTCGGGGGCGTCGTACGCGGGGACGGTCTTCCAGCTGACGGTGACGATGAGCGCGGCGGAGAGCAGCGCGCCGACGACCGCGGCGACCCGCTGCCAGCAGCCGAGGACGGTCAGGACGCCCACGATCACCTGGAAGAAGGCGATGACGAGGCCGGAGCCGACCGGATGCTGGAGGGCGAACTGGCGCAGCGGCTCGGCGACCTCCCAGGGGTGCAGCGTGTTGAGCCAGGTGACCATGGAGCCGCGCTTGCCGCCGTCGAAGTAGACGGGGTCGCAGAGCTTGCCCATGCCGGCGTAGATGGAGATGAAGCCGAGGAAGATGCGGAGCGGGAGGAGGACCACGCCCAGGTTCATCCGGCGGCCGGGGTAGTAGGCGTGCCGGGCCGGGTCGCCGTCGCCGTGCCGCCGGGCCGACCGCGACTCCTCGAAGTCCTCGAACTCGTCGTCGCCGTAGGCGGGTTCGCCGTAGGCCGCGTCGCCGTAGGACGGGTCGTCGTAGGCGCTGCCCACCGCGGGCATGTTCGGGAGCAGCCGGTTCTCGCCGGAGGCCGGGGAGCGCGGGTGACCGACCAGGGGCGTCTCGACGGTCTGGTCGAGGGCGTCGTGGCGGTCGTCGACGCGCGGGATGACCCGGGTCGCACCGGCCGGTCCGGCGGGCTCCTCCGCGTGCCGGACGCTGCCGCCCCGGACGGCCTGGAGCAGCCGGTGGGCGCCGGTGTCGTCGGGCGCGGACCTGCCGCTCCAGACGACCGGGCGGCGCCGGCCGGGTGCCGCCGCCGCTCTGCCCGCCGTGCCGACGACCGGGATGCGCGCGGTGTCCTCGGTGGCGCTCAAGTGCCGTGCGACCCGGGGGGATTGGGTACGCCGTGTCGATACGCCCAGCTGCACGCGGAAGCTCGCGTGGTTGACGATGACCTGCGCCGGATCGCTCGGCACCTTCACCATGCTCAGCGCGGGAGCGTCGTCGAGACCGGAATCGAATCCGGAGCGGAATCCCGACGAGCGGTCCCCCGTGGGCGTGCGGGGTGTTCTGGTGTCCACACTCATCTAACCGAGTGACGTGGAGTTAGGACACTGCTTTGACCGGCCGGATGTGTCCGGACCCCGTCAAGGATGTCCCGGACGCCGGAATTGACCCGCCCAGGTGAGGTTACGGATGTGTGTTCACCCGCGTCGGCGCGCCGCCTCGTACAGCACGATCCCCGCCGCCACACCCGCGTTGAGCGACTCGGCACCGCCCGGCATCGGGATCCGGACCCGGAAGTCGCAGGTCTCGCCGACCAGCCGGGACAGGCCCTTGCCCTCGCTGCCGACGACGATGACGACGGGCCCGCCGAGGGCCTCCAGGTCGCCGATCTCGTGCTCGCCGTCCGCGGCGAGGCCGACGACCACGATGCCGGCCTTCTTGTAAGACTCCAGCGCCCGGGTCAGGTTGGTGGCGCGGGCGACGGGCGTACGGGCCGCCGTACCGGCCGACGTCTTCCAGGCACCGGCGGTCATGCCGGCCGCGCGGCGCTCGGGGACGACCACGCCGTGGCCGCCGAAGGCGGAGACCGAACGGACGACGGCGCCCAGGTTGCGCGGGTCGGTGACCCCGTCCAGGGCGACGATCAGCGGGTCCTCGCCCTCGTCGTAGGCCGCCTCGGCCAGGTCCTCGGGGTGCGCGTACTCGTACGGCGGGACCTGGAGGACCAGACCCTGGTGGTTGAGGCCGTTGGTCATGCGGTCCAGCTCGGGGCGGGGGGCCTCCATGAGGTTGATGCCGCCGCGCTCGGCCGCGAGCTGGAGGGCCTCGCGGACCCGCTCGTCGTTGTCGATGAACTGCTGGACGTAGAGGGTGGAGGCCGGGACGCCCTCGCGCAGCGCCTCGACCACCGGGTTGCGGCCGACGACCATCTCGGACGTGCCCTTGCCGCCCCGGCCGCGCGCCACCGGACGGCGCTGGGCCTGCTTGGCCTTGGCCGTGGCGATGCGGTTCTTCTTGTGCCCCTTGCGCATCTCGGCGGGCGGGGTCGGCCCCTTGCCTTCCAGGCCCCGGCGCCGCTGGCCGCCACTGCCGATCTGCGCGCCCTTCTTGCCGGACATGCGGCGGTTGTTGGCTGCCATGAGTTACCCGTCTCCGTGAGCTTCGTTTCGTACGTACGTCTTATGCAGTGTGCCGCCCGGGGGGCCGGGCGGCACAGTCGATCTTCAGATCCAGGGGAGGTCAGGACTTGAGGGTCCAGCGCGGGCCGGACGGGCTGTCCTCGATCGCGAGTCCGGACTGGTTCAGCTGGTCGCGGATGGCGTCTGCGGTCGCCCAGTCCTTGCGGCCGCGGGCGGACTCGCGCTGGTCGAGGACGAGGCGTACCAGGGCGTCGACGACCCCGTGCAGGTCCTCGCCCTTGTCGGCCCCGCCGGACCAGTGCGCGGCCAGCGGGTCGAGGCCGAGGACGCCGAGCATGGCGCGGACCTCGGCGAGGCGGGCGACGGCGGCTTCCTTGTCGTCGGCGGCGAGGGCGGAGTTGCCCTGCCGGACGGTGGTGTGCACGACGGCGAGCGCCTGCGGGACGCCCAGGTCGTCGTCCATCGCCTCGGCGAACGCCGGCGGGACCTCGGGCGAGGGCTCGACGGCTCCCCCGGCCAGCTCCACCACGCGCTGCACGAACCCGTCGATCCGCGCGAACGCGGCCTCGGCCTCGCGCAGCGACTCCTCGCTGTACTCGATCATCGAGCGGTAGTGCGGGGTGCCGAGGTAGTAGCGCAGCACGATCGGGCGCCAGTGCTTGACCATCTCCGAGACGAGCACCGAGTTCCCGAGGGACTTCGACATCTTCTCGCCGCTCATGGTGACCCAGGCGTTGTGCACCCAGTACTGGGCGAAGTCGTCGCCGAACGCCTTGGCCTGGGCGATCTCGTTCTCGTGGTGCGGGAAGATCAGGTCGAGGCCGCCGCCGTGGATGTCGAAGGCCGCGCCGAGGTACTTGTGGGCCATCGCCGAGCACTCCAGGTGCCAGCCCGGCCGGCCGCGCCCCCACGGCGTCTCCCAGCTGGGCTCGCCCGGCTTCACGGCCTTCCACAGCGCGAAGTCCCGCTGGTCCCGCTTGCCGGTCTCGCCCTCGCCCTCGGGCTGGCGGAGGTTGTCCAGCTCCTGGTTGGAGAGCTGGAGGTAGTCCGGGTAGGAGCGCACGTCGAAGTAGACGTTGCCGTCGGCCTCGTAGGCGTGCCCGCGCTCGATCAGGCCGCGCATCATCTCGATCATCTCCGGTACGTGCCCGGTCGCCCGGGGCTCGTACGTCGGCGGGAGGCAGCCGAGCGCGGTGTAGCCGTCGTTGAACGCGCGCTCGTTCTCGTAGCCGATCGCCCACCAGGGGCGGCCCTGGTCGGCGGACTTGGCGATGATCTTGTCGTCGATGTCCGTGACGTTCCGGATGAACGTCACGTCGTAGCCCCGGTATTCGAACCAGCGGCGCATGATGTCGAAGTTCAGGCCGGAGCGGATGTGCCCGATGTGGGGCGCCGCCTGCACGGTGGCACCACAGAGGTAGATCGAGACACAGCCCGCGGTGAGCGGGGCGAAGTCACGGATCTGCCGGGCGTTGGTGTCGTACAGGCGAATAGTCACGGGACCTAGGGTAGTGGGCGGAGGGTAGTGGGTGGCACCGGTGCGTGAAGCGCCGTTGTCAGGTGCGGGTGCGCTGTGGCTTGTCGCGCAGTTCCCCGCGCCCCTGAAAGAATCCTGTCACGCCGTTTTCACGACCAACGCCGTTGCCACCGCCATAAGGCCTTCGCCCCTGCCCGGGAAACCCAGGCCGTCCGTGGTGGCCCCGGAAACCGACACAGGCGCCCCCGCCGCATCGGAAAGGATCTTCTCGGCCTCGTCCCGCCGCTTTCCGATCTTCGGGCGCGGGCCCACGACCTGTACGGCGACGTTCCCGATCAGGAAACCGGCGTCGCGGACGATGCGGGCCGCCTCCGTCAGCAGGGTCACCCCGGAGGCACCCGACCACTCGGGCCGCCCCGTGCCGAAGTGCTGCCCCAGGTCGCCCAGGCCCGCAGCGGAGAACAGCGCGTTGCACGCCGCGTGCGCGACCACGTCCGCATCCGAGTGGCCGGCCAGGCCCGGACCCTCGCCCTCCCACTTCAGGCCGGCGCACCACAGGTCGCGGCCCTCCTCGAAGGCGTGGATGTCGGTGCCGATGCCGACCCGGGGGAGGATCACCTCAGAAGCCATCGTTGAGCCTCCTGCGGGCCAGGACCGCCTCCGCGAGGACGAGGTCGAGGGGGCGGGTGACCTTGAAGGCCTCCTCGTGGCCGGGGACGACCACGACCCGTTCGCCGAGCTGCTCGACCATGCTCGCGTCGTCGGTGACGTTGTCGGTGACCGTCTCGTGGGCGCGGACCAGGGTCGCGCGGTCGAAGCCCTGGGGGGTCTGGACGGCGCGCAGGCGGGCCCGCTCGGGGGTGGCGAGCACCGGCTCCGGGTCGCCGGGGGCGGCCGCCGGCTCGACCTCCTTGACCGTGTCGGCGAGCGGGAGGGCGGGGACGACCGCGGGAGCGCCGTCACGGACCGCCTGGATCACGGCGTCGACCGTGTCGACGGGGACCAGGGGGCGGGCGGCATCGTGGACCAGGACGATGTCGTAGTCCGGGGACAGCGCGTCCAGGCCGAGCCTGACCGACTCCTGGCGGGACTCGCCGCCGGGGACGACGAGGAAGTCGGTGCGGTCGGGCAGCGCGTGGGCGTCGAGGAGGGACTTGACCTCGGGCGCGCCGTCGGGCGGGGCCACGACGACGACCAGGGAGACGGCGCGGGAGGCGGCGAGGGCGCGTACGGCGTGGATGAGCATGGGCGTGCCGTTCAGCGCGCGTAGCGCCTTGGGGGCGCCCGGACCGAGCCGTACGCCTCGGCCGGCGGCGGGAATCACGGCTGCCGTGCGCAGTGCGGTACGCGGTTCCGTACGCGAAGGACGCGAATCGTCAGACATCGGTTCCTGTCAGGTTTGTGTGCGGGCCTGGCGTGGGTATGGCCTGGGAAGTGCCGGGCGCGACGCCTTGACCGGACCCTTCCGTGACACTGGTCGAGCCAGCAGCCCGGGCCCGGCACGCCTAGTATCGGGGGTTCCCCGAGGGCGGACGCAAACATGCCGCAGCGCCCGGCGACAGGGAGAGTGTCATCGGGCACCGCGGCATTTCGGGTGTGCGGAGCTTCAGCGTGCTGAGCCGGACTGCGCCTGCGTCAGGACGCGAGGACCTCGTCGAGCAGGGCCTCGGCCTTGTCCTCGTTCGTGTTCTCCGCGAGGGCGAGCTCGCTCACCAGGATCTGGCGGGCCTTGGCGAGCATGCGCTTCTCACCGGCGGAGAGTCCGCGCTCGCGCTCACGACGCCACAGGTCACGCACCACTTCCGCGACCTTGATGACATCGCCGGAGGCGAGCTTCTCCAGGTTTGCCTTGTAACGACGGGACCAGTTCGTGGGCTCCTCGGCGTACGGTGCGCGCAGCACCTCGAAGACCCGGTCCAGCCCGTCCTGACCGACCACATCACGCACGCCGACGAACTCCGCATTGTCCGCTGGCACACGTACCGTCAGGTCACCCTGGGCGACCTTCAGCACCAAGTAGGTCTTGTCCACGCCTTTGATCTGGCGAGTTTCGATGGCCTCGATCAGCGCGGCCCCGTGATGGGGATAGACCACGGTGTCGCCAACCTTGAACGTCATGTGACAGGTACCCCTTCCGTGGCTATCCAGGGTAACACGGAAACCGGCGGTTCTGAATGGCGTTTTCGCAGGTCAGGGCATATCTCGGGGCTTGACAACAGCAACAGGAACGTGCTTCGCGGGCCGCCCGGAAGCAGGTATTCGCAGGTGGGAGCGGCTCTCCGGGCGAGGGGAAACGCCCACGTTACACACGTCCGGACGCCCACCCGAGTGACGGAACATCCCCATATGTCCACTTCCAAGCGTACGACTTCCGCTACTCCGTTCGGTTGCCGACGCCGGATCCCGGACGTTTCCGGAATTGATCACGGGTCCGGCCGAACGCCCGACTGAACGGTACGTGAAGCCGCACCTGAAGCAGTGCGTGATCAATTTTCCCGGCGGTCGCGCATTCCTTCACGGAAATTTTGCGCGTGGTGTTGCGGACGGGTTATGTGAATGCCGGACGGGCGTCGCTCCAAAGTGGCCGAAGGGGCACTTGCGGATGCCCGTGCGTACCCCCCGCGTGCGGCAAGCGAGGGGCTTGGGGAGGGTCGGGTGCGGCCGCGCGGGAACGGCTCGGTAACCTAAGGCCGCTGACAGACACTTAGGGCGGCTTTATAGGGGGCCGCCCGTGCGTTCAAGGAGTTGCCGCCGCCGTGAGCAGCAGCCTTCGACGCGGCGCCCTCGCCGCCTCCGCCATCGCCTTCTCCGTCGCCGCGCTCTCCGCCTGCGGCGCGGGCAACAACTCCCAGACGCTGGAGATCAAGCCGGACAACGCGGCGACGAGTGTCGGCGACATCAAGGTCCAGAACGCGACCGTGATCACCCAGCCCGACCTCACGTCGACCGGCCCGGCCGTGGTCTCCGCGACCATCTTCAACACCGGCACCGAGCCGGAGACGCTGCAGTCGATCGTCGTCGCCGGCACCGGCAAGACCGCCGAGCTGCACGCCACCAAGACGCAGCCGCTGACGATCCCCGGCGGTGGCCGGCTGATCCTGGGCGGCAAGGACAACGCCTCCGCGGTGCTGGGCAGCAGCCGCGAGGCGGTCCAGGACGGCAACGCCCAGAAGATCACCTTCACCTTCAGCAAGGCGGGTGACGTGAGCCTGCGCGCCTTCGTCGTGCCGGCCGAGAGCTACTTCACGGGCTGGGGCCCGAGCGCGGTGCCGTCCGCCTCGGCCTCCGCGTCCGCCTCGTCGTCGACCTCCGCCTCCGGCTCCCCGGCCGCGGGTTCGACGGCGAGCGAGAGCGCCAAGGCGGGCAAGAAGAACAAGGAGTCCGCGAGCGCCACCCCGTCCGACTCGGCCTCGGAGTCGACGAACGCGGGCTGAGCGGCCACCCCGAAACCGACGGGAGGGCGGCACCCCGAGGGGTGCCGCCCTTCGCTGCCGAGGAGAACACTCCGTGGTCGGGTGCGCCCCGTAGGGGCGCGGGGAACTGCGCGGCCCGCCCCCACCGGCCCGCGGATCCGTCTCTTCGGATGGGACGGGTGGTAGGCGACGGGCCCGGCCGAACACCATCCTCGACGCACCCCTCGCACCGCTGCGCGGGCTTCGGCGTGCCGCGTCGGACTCCGTCCGCCGACTCGCCGCAAGGCCGGTCTCTACGGCTCGAACTTGTAGCCCAGACCCCGCACCGTCACCAGGTACCGAGGCGCACCCGGGTCCGGCTCGATCTTGGCGCGCAGGCGCTTCACGTGGACGTCGAGGGTCTTGGTGTCGCCGACGTAGTCGGCGCCCCAGACGCGGTCGATGAGCTGCATGCGGGTCAGGACGCGGCCGGCGTTGCGCAGGAGCATCTCCAGGAGGTCGAACTCCTTGAGGGGGAGGTCGACCTTGGAGCCGGAGACCGTCACGACGTGGCGGTCGACGTCCATGCGGACCGGGCCCGCTTCGAGGGCGGCCGGCGTCACCTCCTCCGGCTCGCCCCGGCGGCGCAGGACGGCCCGGATACGGGCGACCAGCTCGCGGGAGGAGAAGGGCTTGGTCACGTAGTCGTCGGCTCCTATTTCGAGCCCGACAACCTTGTCGATCTCGCTGTCCTTGGCCGTCACCATGATGACGGGGACGTTGGAGCGGCCGCGCAGCTGGCGGCAGACCTCGGTGCCCGGCAGGCCGGGCAGCATCAGGTCGAGGAGGACGAGGTCGGCGCCGTTGCGCTCGAACTCGTCGAGTCCGTCGGGGCCCGTGGCCGCCACGGCGACCTCGAAGCCCTCCTTGCGGAGCATGTACGACAGGGCGTCGGAGAAGGACTCCTCGTCCTCGACGACGAGCACTCGGGTCACGGAAGGACCTCCGGGGCGGGAAGCGGTTCGTACGGGGATGACTCGGTGGTACCGGCCTCGTCTTCGAGGTCGGGGTCGGGGTGCTGCGATGCGCGATCGCGGGCCACGCCCGCCTCCGGCAGCCTGAGGGTGAAAGTGGAGCCCTGGCCTTCGGCGCTCCACACCGTGACCTCCCCGCCGTGCGAGGCGACCACGTGCTTGACGATGGCGAGGCCGAGGCCGGTGCCACCGGTGGCCCGCGAGCGGGCCGGGTCGACGCGGTAGAAGCGCTCGAAGATGCGCTCCTTGTCCTTGTCGGTGATGCCGATGCCCTGGTCGGTCACGGCAAGCTCGATCATGTCGCCGCCGGTCGCACCGACCCGGCGGGCGGCTATCCCGACCCGGGTGCGGGCCGGGGAGTAGTTCACGGCGTTCTCGACCAGGTTGCCGAGGGCGGCGGCGAGCTGGCCGCGGTTGCCCCAGACATGCAGGTCGGCGGTGCCGCCGGCGGCCATGGTGATCTGCTTGGTGCCGGCCTGGTGCCGGCACCGGTCGATCGCCTCGGCGACCAGCTCGTCGACCCGGACGGGCTCGGCGTCCTCCAGCGGGTCGTCGTTCTGCACTCTCGACAGATCGATGAGCTCCTGGACCAGGTTGGTCAGGCGCGTGGCCTCGATCTGCATGCGACCGGCGAAGCGCTGCACGGCCTCCGGATCGTCCGAGGCGTCCATGACGGCCTCGGACAGCAGGGAGAGCGCGCCGACCGGGGTCTTCAGCTCGTGGCTGACATTCGCCACGAAGTCCCGTCGTACCGCCTCGATGCGGCGGGCCTCGGTGAGGTCCTCCACGAGGAGCAGTACGAGCCGGGAGCCGAGGGGCGCCACCCGCGCGGAGACGGCCAGGGCCTCGCCCCGTCCGGTCCCCCGCCTCGGGAGGTCCAGCTCGACCTGCCGTATCTCGCCGTCCCGCCGGGTGTCGCGGGCCATTCCGAGCATCGGCTCGATGGCGAGTTTGCCACCGCGCACGAGTCCGAGGGCGTACGCCGCCGAGCTCGCCTTGACCACGGTGTCGGCCTCGTCGAGGACGACCGCGGAGGAGCGCAGCACGCTCAGTACGGTGTCCACGCCCGGGGGCAGTACGGGGTCGGTGTGCAGAGAGGTCCTGGTCGGTCGCTTCTGGTCGCGTTCGCTCCAGCGGAACGCCAGCATGGCGATGACACCGGTGAGCACCCCGGCGATCGCTGCCGCTGCGGCGACCGCCGCGTTCACGTCCATGCAAACAGGTTAAGCAGGGGGTACGACATCCCCACAGTCCGCGAGGTGTCAGCTCGAACACTCGTCGCCCAGAGTTCACCTTGGAGCCAGTATTGGTTCATTTGGGGTGGCAGAAACGGACGCGTAGGGACCGGAACGTGGGAGCGTGGGGTTCGCAGCTGGTTTCGGCCACGGGCCCCGGCCCCCGGAACCCCTGGACCACGCATACGAGAGGGAACCCTGATGCGGGACGCGTACCACGAGGAACTCGATTCGATCGGCGACAGCCTGGTCGACATGGCCCGACTGGTCGGATCGGCGATCGGACGCGCCACGACGGCGATCCTCGACGGCGACCTCAAGCTCGCCGAGAGCGTCATCGAGGCCGACCAGAAGGTGGACGAGCTCCACCACGACCTGGAGGCGCGCGCGATAGCCCTGCTCGCCCGCCAGCAGCCGGTGGCGACCGATCTGCGGATCGTCGTCACCTCGCTCCGCATGTCCGCCGACCTGGAGCGCTCCGGGGACCTCGCCCAGCACGTGGCGAAGCTGGCCCGGCTGCGCTACCCGGCCAACGCCATCCCGCACGACCTGCACGCCACCATCCTGGAGATGGGCCAGCTCGCGCAGCGCCTGATGGCCAAGGCCGCCGAGGTGATCATCACCAAGGACGTCGACCTGGCCCTCCAGCTGGAGCAGGACGACGACGAGATGGACCTGCTGCACCGCACGATCTTCCAGCACCTGCTGGACGACCGCTGGCAGCACGGCATCGAGACCGCCGTCGACGTGACCCTCCTCGGCCGCTACTACGAGCGGTACGCCGACCACGCCGTCGCCGTCGCCAAGCGCGTCGTCTTCCTGGTCACCGGCGAGCACGCGGACGAGCTGCAGCCCGACATCCAGCCGGTGACGGGCGCCGAGGGGGCGTAACCGCTCGGGTGGGCGGGGCTCGCGAGGTGCGCGGCGGGCGCGAGGCACCCCCATGCGCCGCCGTGCGCTGTTGATGCGCCCAGTGAAACGGGCATGGAATGGGCAAAGGCACCACGCCCTGCCTCCAGGGCACCTAGGGACCTCTAGGAGGGATCCATGGCCGAATCCCCCAGCACCACGCCCGACCCCACCCAGCAGCACGAGACCGACCAGCCCGCCGAGATCAAGAACCTGCTGGTCATCGGCGCCTGCGGGTGCGGCTCGGGCTGCGGCTGCGGCTGCCAGTCGGGCAGCCCCTGCCAGTGCGGCTGAGCGGACACGTCCGCGCACGTCAGCTACGGCGAAGGGCCCCGGACTCAGGTCCGGGGCCCTTCGTACACCCTGAGGACGACCTCCGTGGTGGCTCGGATCAGGTCGTGGTCCAAGGGCTCCGTCTGCAGGTCCACTTCGACGATCTCGGTGCCGCTGTCGACCACCTCGTCCAGCCGCGCCACCACCGCCACCCCCGGGGCCACGATCTGGGGCACGTGCCCGCACAGCCCGACGGACTTCGGGTCCGGGCCGACGTCCCCCACGCCGAACCGGCCGTCGTCGAGCCGGTCGAGGCCCGATGCCACGATGCGATGGGCGCGCAGACAGGCCTTCATCGCCGTGCGGGTGCTACGGAAGGCGATGGCCAGTTCGGGATCGCTGCCGGTGGCCCCGCGGTCGGGGACGTAGTGCACGTCCCGCGCACCCTTCGGCAACGGCAGTCCGGTCACGTCGATCATCTGCTGCAACGGCACGTCGCTGCCCTCACAGGCCCGCGCGTCCCCGAAGGGGTACCCGTGCTGCCCGAAGGCGAGCCAGCCGCCGGTGCCGAGCGCGACGAGGAGAACCGTGCCCATGATCCACCGAACCCGATGCCGCCCCACGCCCCGAACGGTAGCGCGCGGGCCCGCTGCGACGGGCGCAGCATGAGAAGGAGCGAGACAGGAGGTGGCAGCCATGCCCCAGTTCATGGATGTCCATCATGGAATGACGGGTCTCACCGCCGACCAGCTCAAGGAGGCCCACGAGGCCGACCTCGCCATCGAGAAGGACGAGGGCGTCCACTTCGAACGGACCTGGGCGGACCCGGACTCCGGCAACGTCTACTGCCTCTCCGAGGCACCCTCGGCCGAGGCGGTCAAGCGCGTCCACGAACGCGCGGGCCATCCGGCGGACGAGGTCCACCAGGTGCCGTTGTCGATCTGACGACGGGGGGGCGACCGGGTACGCCTCGATGGCGTCGAGAGACCCCGCGCGGCTCGTCGGCCCATCGGCCCCCACCCCCCACTCCACGTTCACCTGGCCGGACCACCCACGGGCCGCCACCCACCACCACGGCGCCGCGCAGTTGCCGTGACCGGCGGGGCAACCCTGCCCCCGCCCCATGAGTCACACAGACGCCACCTGTTTCACATGCTTCTCATAGGCCCGGAAGGCGCCCGCTCTCTGTGATGACTCGTACCCGGCTGACCGTGACGGCCGCGACGGCCGTGTTCGCCGCCGCCGGCGGCCTGATCACGGCCTCCCCCGCCTCCGCAGCCGTCACCTGCGCCTCTCCCGTCTGGAAGGCGCAGTACTTCGGCAACTCCACCTTCAGCGGTACGCCGAAGCTGACCGCCTGCGACTCCGCCATCGCCGAGAACTACGGCTACGGCGACCCGCCCGGCGTCACGCTCCCCAAGGACAACTTCTCCGTCCGCTGGTCCCTCACCCGGGACTTCGGCTCCGGCGGTCCCTTCCGGCTCTCCGCCGCCACGCAGGACGGCATGCGCGTCTACGTCGACGGCGTGCGGAAGATCGACCTGTGGAAGAACGTCTCCGTCACGGCCCGCAGGACCGTCGACCTGGCCGTCCCGGCCGGCAAGCACACGCTGCGCGTGGACTACGTCGCCTGGACCGGCACCGCCAACGCCGCGTTCACGTACGCCCCGCGCACCGAGGCCACCGTCGACAAGGTCAAGCCGCTCGCGCCGACCGGCCTGACCGCCGCGTACAAGCGGGACACGAGTCGAACCACCCTGCGCTGGGCCGCGAACAAGGAGATGGACCTCGCCGGTTACCGCGTGTACCGCCGGCTGAGCACCACCCAGTGGGCGAAGGTCAGCGGTTCGTCGCTGCTCGCCTCGCCCACTTTCGTGGACGCGACGCCCGCCACGGGCCAGACCTTCCTGTACGAGGTCCGCGCCGTCGACAAGGCGGGCCGCGAGTCAGCCGGCAGCCCCGACGCCACCGCCGTGACCGTGGACCGCACGGGGCCGGCGGCGCCGACCGGTCTGACGGTCACCGGGGACGCCTGGTGGGCCACGCTGGCCTGGCACGGGACCGCCGACTCGGCGACGTACGAGGTGTACGCCGCCTCCGCGGCCACCGGCCCGTTCACGCTGCTGGGCACGACGACCGCGACGTCGTACCGCACCGACGCACCCGTGAACACCGTCCGCTACTACCGGGTCCGCGCCCTCGACGCGCTCGGCAACCCGTCGGCGTACGCCGGTGTCACCGGCGACGGCGTCGACCGGACGCCGCCGAAGTCCCCGACCTCCCTGGGCTCCGTGGTCCGCGCCGACTACACCGACGTGCACTGGAAGCAGCCCGACGGCTTCGACGAGGACTTCTCCAACGGCGGGACCTACCACGTCTACCGCTCGCCCGGCCGGACCCTCGCCCCCGCCGCGCTCACCCGCGTGACCTGCGCCCAGGGGAGCGACGAGACCGGCACCGGCGGCGTCTGCCACGACCTGGGCATGCCTGCGGGCACGTACGTGACGTACGCGGTCGCGGCCGTGGACCCGGCCGGCAACGAGTCGGCGCTGTCCGCCCCGCTCGTCGTCCGCACCGGCGACCGCGTCGCGCCCGGCCCGGTCACCGGTGTGAAGGCCACCCCGCGCGCCGACGGCGTGCTGCTGAGCTGGGCGGCCTCGACCGACGACGACGTCGAGCGCTACGTGGTCTGGAACGGCACCCGCCAGTCGGACGGCACGGTCAAGTGGCTCAGCTCCACGTCCTGCTGGGAGGGCACGAGCGACCCGCTCGCGGTGCTGTGCGGCGACCTGCCGGACGGCGAGACGCACGTGTACGCGGTCGTCGCCAGGGACCGCTGGGACAATGCGCTGCCCCCGGACGACCCGAAGGTGCCGGTCGTCGAGGCCACCGAGCTGGACGTCCGGCCGTCCGTGACGGTCACCCGGGACTGGGACCTCGGCAGCATGGGCTACGACACCCTGACCGGCGGACCCGGCGTGGCCGGGCCGTCCATCAACTGGAGGTGCGACAAGACGGTCGAGTGCGACACCGTCGCGGGCTACCGGATCAACCGGTGGAACGCGGCCACCAAGTCGTACGAGCCGCTGCACACCGGACTGCTGCCTGCGGGGACCCGCGCCTACACGGACACCACCGCCGTGCGGGGGACCACGTACTTCTACACGCTGGAGGCGGTGCGCGCCGACGGCGGCGTCGCGGGCACGCACGTGTGGAACTGCGTCTTCCAGGACCGGGTCTGACCGGCCGAGGTTCACCCCGGTTCACCTGCGCGATCTCACTTGGACGCGCGCACCGGGCGTCGGATCGTCCCGTCCGTCGAGATCCGGGCGGCGTGTGACCCGAAGTCGTCCTCCGAAAGGCTGGAGACGAGGTCGATCGCGTCGCCGCCCGGCTCCGGCGTGCCGGGCTCCACGATCTCGGTCGGGCGCAGGCGTCCGGACACGTAGGTGCCGTCGGCGCCGAGGGTGACCTGCAGCACGCCGCTGGTCGAGAGCGTGCCGCCGAGGCCGAGCACCTTGTAGCCGGAGAAGTTCCCCAGGCTGTAGGCGATCAGACGGCCCTTGTAGAACTCCATTCCCCGCATCACGTGCGGGCCGCTGCCCACGACGAGGTCGGCGCCGGCGTCGATCACCGCACGGCTGAAGCGGTAGCTGTCGCCGCGGTCCTCTCCGACGAAGTACTCGGTGCCGGGTTCCACGTGGGTGCGGTCCGAGCCCTCCGCACCGGCGTGCATCGTGACGACCACGATGTCCGCCATCTTTGCGGCGCGGGCGGTGAGCCGCTGTGCCGCGGGGATGTCCGTGAGGTCGTTCGCCCCGCGGTCGGGAGCGAACCCGACCAGCGCGACCCTGATGCCGCGCACCCGCTGGACGGTGATCTGGCCCAGGCGGCCGGTGAACGGCAGGTTCACGGAGCGCAGCGCGGCGAACGTCTCCCGCCGGCCCTCCGCCCCGAAGTCGTCGATGTGGTTGTTCGCGGTGTTCAGCACCGTGAACCCGGCCTCCTTGAGCCGACGGCCGTAGGACGGCGGGGCATGGAACGCGAAGCAGTTCGGACCCTCGATGTACTCGCACTTGCTGGAACCGCCGGTGGTGAGCGTGCCCTCCAGGTTCCCGAGCACCACGTCGCCGGTGAGCAGGTCGGCGACAGGGTCGAAGAACGAGGCGCCGTCATCCGGCGGCAGGTCGTCCGGCAGCGAGCCCATCACGATGTCTCCCACGGCGGCGATCCGCACGTTGCCGGTGGGGTGGTACGGCGGCGCCGGCCGCCCGGACGCCGTGGTCCCGGGCTTCCGTTGGGGTGTCCGGGCGGGGCCGGCGGACGCCGCGTCCTCGGGGCCGGCCCGGAATGCGAACACCGCGGCGACCACCACGACAACGGCCCCGACCAGACCGAGAACGAACAGCCGCTGCCGACGCACCGGCTCCTGCCGCTCGCGCCGCCCGGGGCGCCGCCCTACGGACCTGATCATGCGCTCATGTTACGAAGCGATCACCCTTCCTCCACGGAGGGTGAACGGCTGGCGTGTTTCCGGAGGTGGCGGCGGCAGCCGGCCCGCGGTGCCAACCGGTGGCTTCCACGTACTGGTCGGTACGGCAGTCACGGGATCAGGAGAGCCGCCCAGCCCCGTGAAGCGCGTCGAAAGCCAGCTCGTCGACGGCCGAGACTCGGTCCCGATCGGCATAGCGGAACCACGCCTTCTCGGCAATCTCCCTCGACGGGGTCAGCTCACCGCGGTGATCGGCGGTGTAACAGATCATCCGGAAAGGGCCGTGCTCAGGATGGCCCTCGCCGATCTCGAACGTGCCGAAGTGCGCCATGGAGCCGGGGTCGATCGCCGCCTGCAGTTCCTCGTCGATCTCCCGCACCAGGGTCTCGCCGTCGGACTCGCCCGGCTCACGATGACCGCCCGGGAGGTAAAAGCGATCTCTGCCGTGACTACGCGTCACCAACACCCGGTCGTCCCGAACCAGGATCCATGCCACCTTCTCCGGCACATCACTGCCATTCGCCATGGCTCGGGACCGTATCGGAGGGCGTCGTCTGCGTCAGCACCGTCCAGCCTCAGCCACGCTGCCGGCGACGCCCGGCTGAGGAGGCCGTGCCGGCGAAAGCGCAGCGGTGAGCCTGGGGAACCACCGCTTCGTCCCGAAGCAGCTGGGGCGGGTGCCGTTGGTCGCTGCTGCCGCTGGTCGGCCCAGGGCGGCCCGGAGACGGACCCGGGTGCGAGCAGGCTTACTCTCCTCCGATGGACGTCTCCCCCTGCTTCTGCCTCCTCTGCGCCCCGACGGAATGGGGCGGCCCCGTGTGGGAGGAACGCGACAGCCGCATTGCCCAGAGTGTCGCGGACTCTGGTTGGCACGTCATGGGCGTGGCCGGCGGTGATGCCCCCGGCGACTGGGGCTACTCGATCGGTCTGTGGCACACACTGCGCAGTCCCGAGGTAAGCGTGTTCGGCCTTCCGTCACAGACCGCGATGCGCGTGGCGAACGCCGCTGGGGCAGCAATACGGGACGGCAGCCCACTCGAGCCGGACCAGCGCCGGAGCGACGTCCTCAACGGCTACGACGTGGCGGTTCGGCCCGTGCATCCCAGCTGGTACCACGACTTCTTCGGCGCGGGCATCGACTTCTACCAGACACCGCCACTGCCCATCACGCAGCTGTTCTGGCCGGACAAGGCCGGGCGGTTCCCCTGGGAAGAGGGAGCGGACGAACGCTGCCGCATGCTTCAACCACTGCTCTGGGTGCCAAAAGACGAGACCACCGGCCCATGGGCCGACATCACGTGAGGTCGGCGCGGCTGCGTATCCGGCCATGACCGCCTCGGGTACGACGTCGTAGAGATCTACAGGGATCGAGTCAAGATCGCCCGCGTTGAGGTACGCGTGAACGACCGGCAGCGCGGCTCCGCCCGTGGCCTTGATGGTGGTGCCGTAGGGAGCCGGCAGCTGACGGCCCGACGGCAGCGAAAAGCCCCCACCCGCAGCTGAAGCGCGGGTGAGGGGCTTGACCGTTCCGCGTTACTTCTTCTTGCCCTGGTTCTTGACCGCCTCGATGGCCGCGGCTGCCGCGTCCGGGTCGAGGTACTGGCCGCCCGGGGTGACGGGCTTGAAGTCGGCGTCGAGTTCGTAGGCGAGGGGGATGCCGGTCGGGATGTTCAGGCCGGCGATGTCGGCGTCCGAGATGCCGTCCAGGTGCTTGACCAGGGCGCGCAGGCTGTTGCCGTGGGCGGCGACGAGGACCGTGCGGCCGGCCAGGAGGTCGGGGACGATGCCGTCGTACCAGTACGGAAGCATGCGGACGACGACGTCCTTGAGGCACTCCGTGCGGGGACGCAGCTCCGGGGGGATGGAGGCGTAGCGGGGGTCGGCCGCCTGGGAGAACTCGGAGTCGTCGGCCAGCGGCGGGGGCGGGGTGTCGTACGAGCGGCGCCAGAGCATGAACTGCTCCTCGCCGAACTCGGCCAGCGTCGCCGCCTTGTCCTTGCCCTGGAGGGCGCCGTAGTGGCGCTCGTTCAGGCGCCAGCTGCGGTGGACCGGGATCCAGTGGCGGTCGGCGGCTTCGAGGGCGAGCTGCGCCGTGCGGATGGCCCGCTTCTGGAGGGACGTGTGGACCACGTCGGGGAGCAGGTCGGCGTCCTTCAGGAGCTCACCGCCGCGGACTGCCTCCTTCTCGCCCTTCTCGTTGAGGTTGACGTCCACCCAGCCGGTGAACAGGTTCTTCGCGTTCCATTCGCTCTCGCCGTGGCGGAGGAGGATCAGCTTGTACGGTGCGTCGGCCATGGGTCAGAGCGTAATCCACGTATTCGGGGCGGCGGGCGGGCGGCCGCGGGGCGTCCCAGCGGGCGGACAGTCGACTGCATCTGTTAATTGACTGGCTCAGGCGAGCGACCTGTAAGTAAGTTCCACTCAGCACACGCATCACTTACATCCTGCCCTGGGGGAACCATGTCGTCCGCCGCCCTGCGACGCGCCGTCCGGGAGACCGTCTCCGGTCTTCCCCGGGAGTTCTGGTGGCTGTGGACCAGCACCCTCGTCAACCGGCTGGGTGCTTTCGTGGCCACGTACATGGCCTTGTACCTGACCCTGGACCGGGGGTACAGCGCCTCGTACGCCGGGCTCGTCGCCTCCCTGCACGGGCTGGGCGGAGTGGTCTCGTCCCTGGCGGGCGGGGTGATGGCCGACCGGCTGGGCCGACGGCCGACCCTGCTCGTCGCCCAGGGGTCCACCGCCGCGGCCGTCGCGCTGCTCGGGTTCGTACAGGACCCCGTCGCCATCGCCGCCGTCGCCTTCCTCGTCGGCGTGGCCTCCAACGCCTCCCGGCCGGCCGTGCAGGCCATGATGGCCGACATCGTGCGGCCCGAGGACCGGGTGCGGGCCTTCTCCCTCAACTACTGGGCGATCAACCTGGGCTTCGCCGTGTCCTCCATGGGAGCCGGGTTCATCGCCGAGGTCAGCTACCGCGCCGGGTTCCTGATCGAGGCGGGGATGACCGCCGTCTGCGCCGTCCTCGTCTTCCTCCGGCTGCCCGAGTCGCGGCCTCGGCGGGCCGCCGCCGAGGCCGCCGAGGACAACGAGGTCAGCCTGCTGACCGTGGTGCGCGACGGGCGGTACATGGGCGTCGTCGGGCTGTCGTTCCTCGTCGCCCTGATCTTCCAGCAGGGGTCGGTCGGGCTGCCGGTGGCGATGGGGGAGGCCGGGTTCTCGCCCGCCGACTACGGCATGGCCATCGCCGTGAACGGGATCCTCATCGTGGTGCTGCAGATCCCGGTGACCCGGGTCATCCAGCACCGGGATCCGCGGTCCCTGCTCGTCGTCTCGTCGCTCCTCGCGGGGTATGGGTTCGGGCTCACCGCCTTCGCGGGGTCGGTCGGGGTGTTCGCGCTCACCGTGTGCGTGTGGACGCTCGCCGAGATCGTCAACGCGCCGACCCAGACGGGGCTGGTGGTACGGCTCTCGCCGGTGCACGGGCGGGGCAGGTACCAGGGGATGTACACGCTGTCCTGGTCGGCCGCCGCGCTCATCGCGCCGCTGATGTCCGGGGTGGTCATCGACCGGTTCGGGGCGCGGTGGCTGTGGGGGGTGTGCGCCGTCGTGGGGACGGCGGCGGCTCTCGGGTACGGGCTGCTGATGCGGCGGCTGCCGGCGGAGCGGCCGGTGGCTGCGGCGGCCGTGGCGGGGGCGGACGCGGACGCGGGGGTGCGGGCGGGTTGAGCGCGGGGCGGGCCCCGGCCCCCGTACGACGGGGGCCGGGGCCTTTCCCATGGCCGCGGGTGGCCGCGGGCGGCGTCAGTCCGTGCAGCCGGGTACCAGGCCGACAGAGCAGTTGGTCGGGATGTTGCGGGTGACGGTGGAGTCCGTCACCGAGATCAGCCTGTTGGTGAAGACCCCGCCGGGTGCCACCGTGGAGGCGTTGTTGCGGACGGTGCTGTGGTCGAGGGTGACGGATCCGCTGTCGTTGGCGATGCCGCCGCCCAGGGAGGTGCCGGGGCCGTTCGCGCTGTTGCGGAAGACGTCGGTGCCCTTGAGGGTGAGCCCGCCCGTGTTGTAGATGCCGCCGCCGCGACCCGAGGTGCCGCCCACGACGTTGCCGCTGACCTCGGACTTCACCAGCTTCAGGATCCCGCTGTTGGCGATCCCGCCGCCTCTGTTGCCCGTGTCGGTGTTGTTCGTGATCTTGCTGTCGTCGATCTCCATCGTGCCGCTGCTGACGTAGATGCCGCCGCCGATCTTCACGCTCCCGGCTGCAGTGTTGCGCCGGACCACACTCGTGCCGACGAAGGTGTTGCCTCCGACCTCGGCGATCCCGCCGCCGGCGGTCCGGGCGTGGTTGCGGGCGAACTCGGAGTTCTCGGCGTACACGGACCCCGCGGTGTAGAGGCCACCACCCGTGTCCGCGTTGTTGAACGCCACGTAGCTGCTCCTGATGCGCGCCCAGGCGTTCGACGCCACCGCGATGCCGCCGCCGTTCGCCGAGGCGGTGTTGTCGACTACATCGACCTTCGACAGCGTGAGCCGACCACCGCTGGTGACGCGGATCCCGGCGCCGTCCCCGTTGACGACATATCCGCCGCGGACAGTGAGGTCCTGCAGGCGCAGGTCACCGCCCGAACCGACATCGAAAATCCGGAACGCGGCGGTATTCGCACCGTCACGGAGGATCGTCGCACCGTTGCCCCGGATCGTGAGGTCCTTGCCGATGGCCGGCAGGGCGGAGCTCAGGTGGTAGGTGCAGTCACGGCGGAGATCAAGGGTCTCGCCATTCCGCGCGTAGTTGATGGCAAAGGCCAGCGCGGCCCCGCTGCACGGAACAGTGTCCGGCTCCGCCGCACTCGCCGTCCCGCCCGTCAGCCCCGTGACCATCGCCGCCGCAACCGCGGCCACACCGCAGAATCTGATGTATCGCATGACTGTCACATGCGACATCCAGCCCCGGCCTCAACAATTACGATGATCAGATCACCCGGTCACCGGACGGGATTCCTCCTGTCGGACGACTGCCGGACGACTGCCGGACGACTGCCGGGCGAAGGAGCGGGTCACGGATGCATCCGTGACCCCTTCAGCACCTTGTCCACCGCGTTCCGCGGCCCGTACACCGCGAGCCCCACCAGGTCCAGCTCCGCCGTGGGTACGGCACGTACCGCCGCCCGGTTGTCCCGGTCGTTTCCGGTCGAGAACAGGTCCGCGGTGAAGACGGCCCGGGGCAGGGCGCGGCCCAGCGCCCGCTCGTGTGCGGCCTTCAGGGTCTCCTTGCCGCCCTCGAAGACCAGCACCGGCTGCCGGAACATCGGCAGGTAGGCGACCCCGTCGGCGTCCTCGTACGGCTCCCCGACCACCTCGGGAAGCGTCGCGCCCAGGCCGCTGACCAGGAACGCGGTGACGTTCAGCCGTTGCCAGGGCTCCAGGTCGTCCCGCAGCAGCACGGCGATCTTCGTGTCGAAACGGACGGCGTCCGTACGGGGAGTGCTCATGCCCCGAGACTGCCGGGCGCCGTCCGTCCGGGTCTTGTACGTTCTTTGCATGGCCGCCCGGCAGTCCGCCACGCAGGAAGTAACCGCCTGGCGCCCCAGTGTCCCGGGCGTCACCGAGGTCTTCCACGCCCGTTTCACCGAGTACGCGTACCCGATGCACGTCCATGACGCCTGGACGCTGCTCATCGTGGACGACGGCGCCGTACGGTACGACCTCGAACGCCACGAGCACGGCACCCCGGCCGACACCGTGACCCTGCTGCCGCCGCACGTCCCGCACAACGGCTCCCCCGCCACCGCGGACGGCTTCCGCAAGCGCGTGGTCTACCTGGCCGAGAGCGTCCTCGGAGCGGGCCTGATCGGTCCTGCCGTCGACGGGCCCGACCTGCGCGACCCCCTGCTGCGGCAGCGGGTCGGACTGCTGCACGCCGCCCTCGTCCGCCCCGGCGACGAGCTGGAGGCCGAGAGCCGGCTCACCCTCATCGGCGAGCGGCTGCGGGGGCTGCTCCGCCCCCGGCTCACGGCCCGGGAACCCGCCGCCCCGGTCCCCGACCCGGCCCTCGCCCGCGCCCTGCGCGAACTCCTCGACGAGCGGGTCGCCGACGGGCTCGCCCTGGCGGAGGCGGCCCGGCTGCTGCACGCCCACCCCGCCCACCTGGTACGGGCGTTCAGCGGCGCGTACGGCATCGCACCACACCAGTACCTGACGTCCCGCCGGGTCGGCCGGGCCCGCCGGCTGCTGCTCGACGGCGTACCGCCCGGCGAGACGGCCACCGCCACCGGCTTCTACGACCAGGCCCACCTCACCCGGCACTTCAAGCGGCTGGTCGGGGTGACGCCGGGCCGCTACCGGGGCAGCGCGCGCTGAGCCTCGTACAGGTTCCGCGGCCTTACCGCGTCCCAGGTGCCGTACAGCTCCAGGCGGGAGTTGAGGTCGCCGGTGAAGTCCGGTACGTCGATCTGGTCGAAGTCGGTGACCGTGTTGAGGCCGACCGTCGCGGAGTACGGGGCGAGGCCGTCGAGGCGCATCAGGCCCGCGCGGCCGTTGGTCACCCGGACGTTCCAGTGGGTGAAGCGGGCGCCGAAGAGCGGTCCGGCGTTGGCGTCGCCGCCGTGCCGGCCGTTGTTGTTCACGGTGATGTCGGTGCGGACGTTGGCGAACGGCAGACCGCGGTGGGAGTCGAAGGTGCCCATCTGCATCTCGCCACGCGACCACACGTTGTGGGAGGAGAGCCCCTCGACGTTGATGCCGTGCAGCTGGGTGTCGGCGGGGGCGGGGACCGTGCGCTGCTCGACGGTGAAGTCCTCGATCAGGTTGTCGTGCGAGCCCTCGCGGCAGAAGTAGGGGTGGTGCTCGCCCCGGCCGCCGACCCGGGTGCGGCGCAGGGTGCAGGCGGAGGCGGCGACCAGGCCGAAGCCGTTGTCGACGTTGCGGACGGTGACGTCGTCCACCCAGCAGTCGTACGCGCACTGCAGGACGACCCCGTTGTAGCCCTTGTCGAGGAGGTGCGGGGACTGCGGGGTCTCCATGACGTCGAGGGTGAGGCCCTCGACACCGGAGCCGGTCAGCTCGCGGACGTGGGTGGTGAACCGGGGGTTCCACTCGGGGCGGAGGTCCAGCGGCAGCGGACGTTCCAG
Source organism: Streptomyces sp. NPDC013157 (assembly GCF_042899865.1). Classification (NCBI taxonomy): domain Bacteria; kingdom Bacillati; phylum Actinomycetota; class Actinomycetes; order Kitasatosporales; family Streptomycetaceae; genus Streptomyces; species Streptomyces sp. NPDC013157. Next base: position 309,022 of record NZ_JBIBAK010000009.1, read on the forward strand.
CGTCACCCTGCGGCCGCGCACCGCCGTGACCCGGACGGGCCACTCGTAGGGGACGTACGACAGCAGCTTGGTCTTGTCCTCCCAGTAGTACGACGCCGGTCCCGGGCCGCCGCCGGACATGTGCTGGAGGAGGGTGTGGGCCGGGTCGTCGGCGATCCGGAGCAGGACCAGGCGGCCGGGGCACAGCCGGGAGGGGTCGGCGACGGTGACCGTCCAGTCGCCCTGCCGGGCGGGTTCGACGGGCGTCAGCGGCTCCCACTCGTCCCGCTTGTTGCCCGTCCAGCCCTCGAAGGGCCAGGCCTGCGCCTTGATCGCGGCGACCAGGGAGTCCCAACGGGGCTCGGGCGCCAGCCAGATGAGCCCGCCCGCCCAGGACCACGCCGACTTCGTGCCGCCGTAGCGTGAGCCGTACGGGCCGATCAGCTCGGTGAGGTTCTTCGTCGCGTACAGGGTCGTACGACCGCTGCCGGCGCCGCGCAGCACCACGTTGTCGTGGCCGATGCGGATGAGGCCGTCGATGCGGAAGGTGCCGGGCGGGATGGTGACCGTGCCACCGCCGGCCCGGGCGGCAGCGGCGATGGCACGGTTGATCGCGGGGGCGCAGTCGGTGACGCCGTCGGCGACGGCGCCGTACGCCCGGACATCGGCGACGACGGGGAGGCGGCGGATGCGGGCCGCCCCGGCCCGGCCGACGTAGGGGATCTGCGGGTGGGTGAAGGGGGTGCGCCGGAACTCCCGCCAGAGGGAGGGCACTTGTCCGTCGGAGGCGTGGGCCGTGCCGCCCGTCACGGCGGTCGCGGCCACGGCCGTGGCGCCGGCGAGCAGGGTCCGTCTGGTGATGGGGCCGGTCAGGGAGCCGGTCGTGCCGTGGTGGGCGGTGCTCATTCCGTACGTCCTTCCCATGGCGGCTTTCATGGTTGTGAACGACGTTCATATGTGCGTCGGCCGTGAGCATGCCATGGTGGCGCGGCACCTTGAAAGAGTCGTGCAGGCCCCAATCAGGTATGGACCTGCAGTCAGTCGGTGGAGCGTTCGATCAGGTGCGTGAACGCGTCCAGGTTCCGCGTCGACTCGCCCCGGGACACCCGCCACGCGTACTCCTTGCGGATCGCGGAGGCGAAGCCCAGCTCCAGAAGGGTGTTGAAGGCGCCGTCCGCGGCCTCCAGGACCTGGCCGAGGAGCCGGTCGAGGTCGGGGGCGGTGACGGAGGAGAGCGGGAGGCGGGCGGTGACGTAGACGTCGCCGAGGCGGTCGACGGCGTAACTCACGCCGTACAGCTTGAGGTTGCGCTCCAGGAGCCAGCGGTGGACGGCCGGCTCGTTCTCGTCCGGGTGCCGGATGACGAAGGCGTTCAGGGAGAGGGAGTGGCGGCCGACGATGAGGGAGACGGTCGTCTTCAGCTTGCGGGTGCCGGGGAGCTGCACGACGTAGGTGCCGGACTCGGGGCTCTCCCACTCCAGTTCGGCGTCCTTCAGGACACCCTCGACGACCTGCGCGGCCTGCCGTTCCTGTGCACCATCACCCATGGGCCGAGCGTACGCGACGGCGGTGGGACTGGGTCGCGGCCAGGTAGACGTCGGCGGTGGCGGCGGCGGCCGTGTCCCAGCCGAAGTACTGGGCGTGCCGGGCGGCGGCCGTGCCGAAACGGTCCGCCAGAGTGGCGTCGTCGGCGAACCGGCGCAGCACGCGCGCGTAGTCGGCGGGATCGTGACCGCGCACCAGGAAGCCGGTCTCACCGTCCCGTACGGCCACCGGCAGGCCGCCGACCGAGGCGGCGAGGACGGGGGTGCCGGCCGCCTGGGCCTCTATCGCCACCAGGCCGAAGGACTCGCTGTAGGAGGGCATGACCAGGACGGAGGCCGCCCGGAACCAGTCCGCCAGCTGCTCCTGGCCGACGGGCGGCCGGAACCGGACGACGTCCGCGATGCCGAGCCGCGCGGCCAGCTTCTGCAGGCCCTCCGGCTTGGCGAGACCGCTGCCGCTGGGGCCGCCGACGATCGGTACGACGATCCGGGAGCGGAGTTCGGGGCGTTCGTCGAGGAGCACGGCCACCGCGCGCAGCAGCACGTCGGGGGCCTTGAGGGGCTGGATGCGGCCGGCGAAGAGCGGGATCAGGGCGTCCTGCGGGAGGTCGAGGCGAGCGCGGGCCGCCCTGCGTCCGTCCGCCGGGCGGAAGCGGTCGAGGTTCACTCCGGGGTGGACGACGGCGACCTTGGCGGGCTCGGCGCTGTAGTGCCGGACGAGTTCGTCGGCCTCCTCGGCGGTGTTCGCGATGAGGCGGTCGGCCGCGGCCACGATCTGGGTCTCGCCGATGACCCGGGCGGCGGGCTCGGGGGTGTCGCCGTCGGCCAGGTTGGCGTTCTTGACCTTGGCCATGGTGTGCATGGCGTGCACCAGGGGGACGCCCCAGCGCTGGGCGGCGAGCCAGCCGACGTGGCCGGAGAGCCAGTAGTGCGAGTGGACGAGGTCGTAGTGGCCGGGGCGGTGGCCGGCCCAGGCCTGCATCACGCCGTGCGTGAAGGCGCACAGCTGGGCCGGGAGGTCCTCCTTGGCGAGGCCCTCGTAGGGACCGGCGTCGATGTGCCGGACGAGGACGCCGGGGGCGAGTTCGACGGTGGGCGGGAGGCCGCCGGAGGTGGCCCGGGTGAAGATCTCGACGTCGATGTCGATCGCGGCGAGGCGCTGCGCGAGCTCGACGATGTAGACGTTCATGCCGCCGGCGTCGCCGGTGCCGGGCTGGTGGAGCGGTGAGGTGTGTACGGAGAGCATGGCGACGCGGCGGGGCCGGCGGGCCCGGCGGAGCCGGGAGGCAGCCGACGGGGAGCGGCGCCCGAGCCTGCTGACGTACTGGCTCACGTGGCGGTCCTCTCGCGGTGCGGGCATGCCGGTGGGAGGGCATCGAGTGCCGTCCAACGGGGTGCAACGCGGAGGGGAGGATTCCCATTCCGAGGGTGGGCGATTTTGCCGACACATTGCCTTTGGTCGCTCAACCGTTCGAGGGTGGGATGCGTGGGATGGTGCGGGTGGGGGGTCGGGTGCGGGTGGGTGGGGGTTGAGCGCGCAGTTCCCCGTGCCCCTGACGGGGCGCTTTACTCTCGTAGGCATGAATGCCCGCGCCGCTTCCCTCCCCCACTCTCGGCTTCGCTCGAGCGGGGGGACCCCCGTCGTGGGAACGGTGACGCGCGGGACCACGAACCCCAATCGGCTGCGCCGGATGGACCGCTGGATCGCCGCCACGCACGGTGGCGCGCTGCGCCGTGCCCTCGACCCCGTTGCCGTCGACCTCGGTTACGGCGCCGCGCCCTGGACCGCCGTCGAACTCCTCGGCCGGCTGCGTAGCGTCGCGCCACGCGCGCGGGTCGTCGGGGTCGAGATCGAGCCCGCACGGGTCGCCGCGGCCCGGCCGTACGAGCGCGAGGGGCTCGCCTTCCGGCACGGCGGGTTCGAGATCCCGCTCGCCGCACGGCCGTTGCTCATCCGGGCGGCCAACGTGCTGCGGCAGTACGACGAGGGCGAGGTCGCCGAGGTGTGGCGGCGGCTGTGCGGGCGACTGGCACCCGGCGGGCTGCTGGTGGAGGGGACCTGTGACGAGATCGGGCGGCGGCACGTATGGGTCGCGCTCGGGGCGGAGGGGCCGCGGACGGTGACCTTCGCGACCCGGCTCGGGTCCCTGGAACGCCCGTCCGACCTCGCCGAACGACTGCCCAAGGCGCTGATCCACCGCAACGTGCCGGGCGAGCCGGTGCACGCGTTCCTGCGGGACTTCGACCGCGCCTGGGCGGCGGCCGCGCCCTACGCGTCGTACGGCGCCCGGCAGCGGTGGATCCGGGCGGTGCGGGACCTGTCGGCCGACTGGCCGGTGACCGACTCCGCGGCGCGCTGGCGGCAGGGCGAAGTGACGGTGGCGTGGGGAGCGTTGGCACCGAAGGCCTGATGGGGCGGGGTGGGAACGATCTCGATGAGTCGTTCGTCACAAAGGCTGGGAGATCGTCATGCCCGGGGGGAAACCGGGGAGGAACCCACCTGCCGTTACCTCTGTCGCTTTGCGCCACGCCGTGGCACGATCCTCCACGTGCCATAAGTTACTGACGGTTAATCAGTTTTGGAGGGGCGGGTCATGGGACCGGACAAGCACACCGTCCGGCCGGGTCGGCGCGGGATCCTGGCGACGGCGGTGACGGTGGTCTGCGCGGTGACGGTGCTGGCGGCACCCGGCGCGGCGTTCGCGGCGCCCGGTCCGACCCCCTCGACCAGCCCCTCACCCAGCACCTCCGCCGCCGCCTCCGTGACCGTCCCGCCGGACAAGGACCTCGAGGCCGTACAGGCGAAGCTGGACAAGCTCTACCACGACGCGGCCGTCGCCACCGACGCGTACAACGCAGCCGAGGAGGCGGCCAGGAAGCAGTCCGCCGAGATCGTCGGCCTGGCGAAGAAGATCGTCAAGGGGCAGCAGAAGCTCGACACGCTGAAGGAGCGGGCGGGCCGGGCGGCCGCCGCCCAGTACCGCACCGGCGGTCTGCCGGACACCGCCCAACTGGTGCTGAGCGACAACCCCTCCGAGTTCCTGGACGGGGCCGGGCGGGTACTCCAGGGCCAGCGGGCGACCAAGGCCCTGATCAGGGAACTGTCCCGGACCCAGCAGGACTTGAAGCAGTACGCGGCGGACGCGGCCGACCAGTGGAACAGGCTGGAGGCGGGCCGCAAGGCGAAGGCCGCCGCGAAGAAGAAGATCACGCAGCGGATCGCCGCCGCCGAGAAGCTCGAGTCGACGCTGGAGAAGAAACAGAGGGAGCGTCTCGCCGAGCTGGAGAAGGAGTCCGCCTACAAGGCGCAGACCGCCTGGCTGGACACCGGGATACTCGACGAGATCCACACCAAGGCGTCCGCGGCGGGCAAAAAGGCGGTCGCGTTCGCCACCGCCCAGCTCGGCAAGCCGTACGTGTGGGGCGCCGAGGGCCCGGACTCGTACGACTGCTCCGGGCTGACCTCGCAGGCCTGGGCGAGCGCCGGCAAGCCGATCCCGCGCACCTCCGAGGAGCAGTGGAAGCAGCTCAGGCACATCGACGTGAAGGACATGCGCCCCGGCGACCTGATCATCTACTACGACGACGCCAGCCATGTCGCGATGTACATCGGGGACGGCGCGATCATCCAGGCCCCGCGCCCGGGGCGGACGGTGTCGCTCGGCGGCGCGGGGTCGATGCCGATCCTCGGGGTGGTACGACCGGATGCCTGAGCGCCGAGTGGTTTAGGTGTGATATCCCTTTCGTGAGCTGGGCCATGTGACCCAGTGCACCGCAACGCCCGCTCAAACTCCGGCGGCACGTGACCTTCGTCATCCCTGTCGGACGGCCCTCTTGTCCAACTGCGGTACGGCAAACGGCATATGACGCTGGCCTGAGACAGAGCGACGCGGCTCACACCATTCCGCTGCGGCGCCCAGTACCGCTATGGTCCCCGTCGGGTGGGTCGAGGTCCCTCGCCCCGCCATGCCCTCGGGGGGAGGGAAGGAACCCAACACGATGCCCGTACCCGTACCGCGGCAGAGAGCGATCCCGGCCGTGGAGAGTGGTCAGGCGCCGGCCGCCGCGCCCGCACAGGGCGGCGGCCCCCTCAAGGAAGAGGCCAACCGCACGGAAGCCGTCACCCCGAACACCGGCGGCACCACTCTCACCCTGCTGCTGATCGAGGACGATCCGGCCGGTTCGCCGGTCCTGCCCGAGTTGCGGGACGCGTCCGGCACCTCGATCCGCGTCCGCACCGCCCGCAACCTCACCGAGGCCGAGCGGCTGCTGACCGACGACGTCCACTGCATCCTGCTGGACCTGGCGCTGCCGGCGCCGGGCGGCAAGGAGACGGAGGGCGAGCTTGCCGTGCTCAAGCACGTGCTGGAGCTCGCGCCCCGGCACGCCGTGCTGGCCCTCACCGCCTCCGGTGACGCCGAGCGCGGCACCGAGGCCGTGCGCGTCGGCGCGCAGGACTACCTCTTCCGGGACGAACTGGACGGACGGCTGCTGAGCCGCGCCATCCGCTACGCCGTCGAGCGCAAGCGTTCCCTCACGACCGAGCGCAAGCTCGCGGAGGGGCGGCTGCGCGCCCAGGAGAACCGCCGCCTGGAGCGGGGCCTGCTGCCCACGCCCCTCCTCGACGGCTCCTCGCTGCGCTTCGCCGCCCGCTACCGCCCCGGCCGCTCCCGTGCGCTGCTCGGCGGCGACTTCTACGACACCGTGCGCACGCCCGACGGGACCGTGCACGCGATGATCGGCGACGTGTGCGGGCACGGCCCGGACGAGGCCGCGCTCGGTGTGGAGCTGCGGATCGCCTGGCGGGCGCTGACCCTGGCGGGGCTGTGCGGCGACGAGCTGCTGTCCACGCTCCAGGAGGTGCTGGAGCACGAGCGCTCCGACGAGGAGATCTTCGCCACGCTCTGCACCGTCGACATAACGCCGGACGGGCGCCGGGCCGGGCTGTGCCTGGCCGGGCATCCGGCGCCGCTGGTCGCCCGGCCCGGGCGGCCGGCCGAGCTGCTGCCGTACGAGAACAACGGCCCGGCGCTGGGGCTCCTGAAGGGTGCGCGGTGGCCGCGGATGCAGGTGGAGCTGGGCGCCGAGTGGAGTCTGATGCTCTACACCGACGGCCTGATCGAGGGCCGGGTGGGCTCGGGCGGGGAGCGGCTGGGGCAGGACGGGATGGTCGAGATGGTCCGGCGGCAGCTGGCCTCCGGCCTGACCGGGGAGGCGTTGCTGCGGGCGGCCGTCAATGAGGTGCGGCAGCTCAATGGGGGCGAGCTGACGGATGACGTGGCCGTCGTTCTTTTGGATAGGGACGTTTGAGAGCGGCTGCTCGCCGTAGGGTCTTCTGCCGTCAGCCGGGTGCGGGTGGTTCGTGGCTGATCGCGCAGTTCCTCCCCCAGCCTTAGGCCGGGGGTACCCCCAGCGCCCCTTACGGGGCGCCTCAGCGGCCGCCGTTGTAGGGGCCGTACGGGCCGTCGCTGCTGCTGCCGCCGCGGCGGCCTCGCCAGCCGCCGCCACCGCCCGACACCTGCTTGACCGCGGGGCGGACGTCGACGAGGTAGACGATGCTCGCCACCAGGCCCGCGATGGGGAGGATGGAGAGGATCGAGAAGAGGTAGCTGACGACCAGTGCGATGGCCAGGATGATCAGCCAGAACATCTTGTTCTGCTTGTCGGCGGCGCGGAAGGCGTCCTCGCGCCGGAACACGGCGTCGACCAGTCCGAACGCCGCCAGGGCCATCAGGACGATCTTCAGCAGTCCCAGGAACCCTGCGAATCCCAGCATCAGCATGCCGTCACCACCCGCTCTCTCCCGATCCCTACGCGGCCACCGTACCCGTAGAACGGACCGGGCACCCTCAAGGTGCCCGGTCCGTATGTTCCGCTGACGCGTGCGCCGGTTACTTGGCCGGCGGGGTGGTCTTCCTGACCGGGGTGGCCTTGCGGGGGGCCGGGGTCTTCTTGGCGGCCGGGGCCTTCTTCGTCGCGGCCGGCTTGGCCTCGGCGGCCTTCGGCTCGTCCGCCTTCTTCTCGCCCTCCTTGGCCGGGGCCGTCTCGGGCTTGCCCTCGACGGCGATGGCCAGGTCCTCGATCTCGTCGGCGGCCTCGCCGCGCCAGGTCTTCACGGCCTGCTCGCCGTGCTCGGCGACCTTCTCGTAGGTCTCGCGGGCCTTGACCGCGTACTCGGCGGCCACGCCGACCTGGCGCAGCGCGAAGTCCTGGGCGGACTCGCCGAGCTTCTTGAGGTCGCCGTCGAGGGAGACGATGAAGTCGTTGACCTTGGACTGGAGGCTGGCCTGCGCCTCCTTGGCCTTGACGCCGGCCTCCTTGGCCCGGGCGGCGGCCTTCTCCTGGACGGCCTTCGGGTCGGCCTTGCGGACCGCCTCGATCCGGGCCGGGGCCTCGGCACGCAGCTGCTCGACCAGGCCGGGGACCTTCTTGGCCTGCTGGAGGGCCAGGTCGGCGGTGCCGGCGGCGAAGTAGAGCGGGGTCGGGTCGCTGAGGGTCTTGCGCAGGTCGTCGGTGATGGCCATGGTGATGGTCCTCCCGTATTAAAGTTCGGCTGAGGGTTTTGTGGTCCGCGGCGCGGCGGTCGGCGCGCTTGGCCGGCTCATCCGGCCGTCCGCCGCGGATCGGTCTCGCTGTCGTCGGTGTCGCTGCCGACGTCGCTGCCGACGTCGTCGTCCTCGGCGACCGCCCGGGGGTCCGTGTCGTTCGCGCGCTCCTCGCCCGACCCGAAGCCGTTCTCTTTCCTGAACGACTCGTAGATCTGCAGCAGCACCTGCTTCTGCCGCTCGTCGAGGGTGGGGTCGGCGAGGATGACCGCACGGGTCTCCACCTCGTTCAGATCCCGCTCGGCGTCGAGGATTCCGGCGCGGACGTACAGCGTCTCGGCGGAGATCCGCAGGGCCTTGGCGACCTGCTGGAGCACCTCCGCGCTCGGCTTGCGCAGCCCGCGCTCGATCTGGCTCAGGTACGGATTGGACACCCCGGCGGCATCGGCGAGCTGCCTGAGCGACAGCTGCGCGTTGCGCCGCTGTTCACGCAGATACTCACCGAGATTGCCGACGTTCAGCGATGCCATACCTCTACCCTGCCCCACCCTCGCTAACAATTGCAAGCACCTGCTTGCAAAAGTGTGCCGCGCCATACCCGGAAGCCACCTGGATGGCCGAGCGGGCCGACCGGCTCAGCAGGAGCCGGAGGCGGGTGAGCAGGGCGAGGAACCCGGGGCCCCGCTTCCATGGACCGCCAGCCAGTCCGCCAGCACCGCGAAGTCCGCGTCCGTCAGGCCGGACTCGTGGTCGACGCGGTGGAGGAGGGCGGGCCGGTGATGGTGGGCGGCGACCCAGGCGCGGTCGGCCTCGGTGAGCTCGTCGTCGAGCCAGACGAACGGCCGCTCCCCCGCCCACGCCACCAGCGGCCGGGTCTTCCAGTGCAGCGGGGCCGACGGCTCCTCCTCGTCCGGCCACTCCACGACCGGCAGCGGGGGCAGGCCCAGCCAGGGGGCGACGCAGGCGTTGGCGTCGTCCATCCACGTGGTGGCCCACACGAGGTCGCAGCGGAGGGCTCCCAGGCGGGGGCCGAGGGCGGGGTCGATGCGGGCGAGCAGGGGGTTGGGTGGGGTGTGGCCGGTCCTGTGGACCGGGTAGGGGCGGTCGGCGGGGGCGCCGAAGGGGATGAGGGTGCCGTCGACATCCAGGAAGAGGAGCATCGGGGACAGGATCGCAGAGAGTGCCGCCGTCCCTCAGAACGGCAACGGCCTCGTGTGCACCACGTCCAGACGGGACACCGCCCTTGTCAGCACCACGTACAGCCTGTGCAGCCCCCGCTCCTCACCCTCCGCCACCGCCGCCGGTTCCACGGCCACCACGTGGTCGTACTCCAGGCCCTTGACGACGCTCGCCGGGACCACGGCCACCCGTGCGCCCAGTTCGTCCGGGCCCGCCGGTTCGATGCCGGCGGCGGTCAGCGCCTCGCGTACCGCGGTCACCTGCGCGTCCGCCGCCACGACTCCTACCGACCCCTCGTGGGCCAGGGCCTCCCGCACCGCGGTGACCGTCGTCGCGGGCACGTCTCGGGTCGGACGGATCGTCACCTCGCCGTCGCCGCGGTAGGACTTGGCCGGCGGTACGTCCGTGCCGAGGCGCTGCAGCAGCCGGTTGGTCAGGGCCACGACCGCCGCCGGGACCCGGAAACCGGTGGTGAGCGGGACGACGGCCGCCTCCGGCTTGCCCAGGTGGCCCAGTACGGCGGCCCAGCTCCGCGCCGACCAGGGTGTGGTGGCCTGGGCCAGGTCGCCGAGGACGGTGAGGGAGCCGAAGACCGCCCGGCGGGCGATCGCCCTGCACTCCATGGGAGACAGGTCCTGGGCCTCGTCGACGACGATGTGGCCATAGCCCTCGGGGTGTTCGACGAGCCCCGCGACCTCGTCGAGGAGGACCAGGTCGGCGGCCGACCAGCGGGCCGACTTGTACGAGCGCGGCGGCCGGGCCCAGAGCAGGTCCCGCTGTTCGCCGGGGGTCAGCAGCCCGTCGGCGGCGGCCGCCAGCACCCCGCCGTCCGTGAGGAGTCCGGCCACCACCTCCTCCGGGCGCACCTTCGGCCAGACGGTGTCGAGGCAGGCGCTCATCGCACGGGAGCGTTCGAGGCGCCGGGTCCAGGCGGAGGGCTGCGTGCCCGCCCGCCGTTCGGCCTGGAGCTGTACGGCCCGCATCGCCCGCCCCCGCACCCGTTCCCGCCCGACGGCGTACGGCGGCTCCTCCTCCCGTACCCCCTCGGCGATCCGCGCCAGCGCGGCGGCGGAGACCCGCCAGGTGTACGTGCCGTCGGAGAGCGAGAGCGGGCTGACGGCGTCGGTGCGGACGTGCGCGTACAGGGCGCGGCGCAGGACCTCGGCCATCCGCGGGTCGTGCTTGAGGGCGGCGGTGCGGTGGGGGTCGGTGCCGGTGACCGGGTGGCGGCCGATCTCCTCCGGCAGGGTCCGCTGCCGTACGCCCGTCTCGCCCAGGGCCGGGAGGACCTCGGAGATGTAGGAGAGGAAGGTGCGGTTGGGGCCGAGGATCAGGAGGCCGGCGCGGCGGATGCGCTGGGGGTGGGTGTAGAGGAGGTAGGCGGCCCGGTGCAGGCCGACGGCGGTCTTGCCGGTGCCGGGGGCGCCCTGGACGCAGACGGAGTCGGCGAGGCCGGCGCGGACCAGGTCGTCCTGGTCGGGCTGGATGGTGGCGGCGATGTCGCGCATGGGGCCGACGCGGGGCCGTTCGATCTCCCGGGTGAGGATGGTGCTCCCGGTCCCGGACTCCCCCCTGCCGAGCCGCTCGTCCTCCATCCCCGTGAGATCGGCGGAGTCACCGCGGCTGCCGGGCGCCCAGCCGAACCGCCGCCGTACCGCCACGCCCTGCGGGTCGTCGGGGCCGGCCTGGTAGAAGGCGCGGGAGACGGGGGCCCGCCAGTCGACGACGAGGGGCGGGGCGGTCGGCTCCTCGCTGATCCGCAGCCGGCCGATGCGGTAGCTCTGCCCGGCGTGCTCTCCTGCCGCGAAGTCCAGCTTGCCGAAGAAGAGCGGGCCCTCCGGCAGCTCGCGCATCTCCTTGGCCCGGCTGCGCAGCCGGTACCCGAGCACTTCGGCGTCGGCACCGGACGCGGAGACGTCCTCGCCGGTGACGACGTGCTCGACAGCGCCTTCGACCATGCGGGCGAGGGCGGCTCGGCAGGTGTCGTGGTAGGCGCGTTCGACGTCGAGTTCCTGCTGCATGGGGACAGCGTAAACGAGAAAACGTAACCTGGTTAAATTTTTTACCCGACCTCAGTCAGGGTCGGTCATGGCCCGCTCCAACCGCCCGAACGCCCGCTGCGCCGCCCGGACCGCGTCCTCCCGCACGTCCTCGACCCGCTCCCCCGCCACGATCCGCCGCCAGTTGTCCTGCGCGAGGATCCGCTGTACGGCGATGATCTGGCCGGCCGACAGCCTGGCCTCCAGGGTGCCGCCGAGGGCCTCGGCGAGCGCGGCCTCCGACCGCTCCAGGTAGGCGTACTGCCGGGCGACCAGGGTGGGGGTGCTGTTGAGCAGAGTGTGGAAGGCGAGCACCTGGGGGTGGTCGTTGAGGCCGGTGATCGGGTCGTTGCGCCCCAGCCCGTCAAGGAAATGCGCCCTCAGTACGGCGACCGGCGACCCGGCCCCCGCGACCAGCCGCGCCGCCTCCGTCTCGTGGTCGGCGATCCGGTGCAGGACCAGGTCCTCCTTGGCCGGGAAGTACCGGAACAGCGTCGGCTTGGAGATCCCGGCCGCGGCGGCCACCTCGGCGACCGACACCGCGTCGAACCCCTTCGCCAGGAACAGCCGCACGGCGATGTCCGACACGTCCTCGTACATCCGCCGCTTCTTGCGCTCACGCAGGCCCATGTCACCCATGCGCCCGAGCCTACGCAGCGCGGGTCAGGCCGACGGGACCTGTCGCCACTGCGGGAGCTTCGCGAGGTTCCACAGATCGTCGAAGTGCTTGGTCCAGGTCGCCACCGCCGCCCCGGCGACGCCCTCCCGGGACCACACGTTCAGGTCGGTCCGGTAGCCCTTGGGGTCGTAGTACTCGTCGCCCAGGTGGTGCAGCCGCATCCGCACGGACAGGTCGTACAGACCGTGCAGCACCTGCTGCCGGTTGAAGATGCAGATCTTGTCGCGCGGGATTCCGGGATACAGCCGGTACTCGCACTCGACACGCACCCGGCCGGCGGCCGTGAGCCGCTCCGCGAGCTCGGAGAGGATGCCGTCGTATTCACGGCACCGCTGCTCCATGCGCTTGCGGAAGTCGGGATCGTCCACGGGCACGTCCTGCTCCCCCACCTTGGAGGGAACCGTCATCGGCTGGCCGAAGTCCGGGACGAGCATGCGGACCAGCACCCTGCGGGTGGGACCGGGATGGTCGAAGAGGTCTTCGAGGTGGTGGTACAGGGTGCTGTGAAGCGTCTCGCCCGTGTAGCCGAGAAAACTGATCTCGACTCTCCGCGCCTCGAAGGCCTCACTCACGAAGCTGCCCAGCTGACTGGAGTTCACCAGCGCCCGGGTCGGGGCGCGGACCGACGACGTCAGCTCCTTCACCTGGTCGTACAGGACGTAGCCGACCAGGCTCAGCAGGGCGCCGCCGAGAAAGGCCTTGCCCTCCAGGGCGTCCCCGACCGGCTTCACGAACTGGGCCGTGAGGCCGGTGACGAAGATGCCGAGCAGCAGGATGCGGGTCACCACCGGCTCGACTCGCTCCTGAAAGCGCTTCAGCCGCGATATCCCGTCCTCACCCGCCGAACCACCGTTCCGCCCCGACATGCACGCCCCCTCCGCGCAGCGCTGCCCGGCCGGCCCTGCAGACCCGTGGGCAAACGGGTATTCGGAGCACTCATGTTCTCTCTAGGCCAGAGCACGAGCAAGATGGGGATTGGCGGTGGCGCGGGCCGGCAGGCCCAGCGAGGCGATCGCCGCCGCCAGTGTCATGGCGTACGAGTCCACGGCCCGGCGGACGTTGGGGGCGTCCAGGCTCGCTCCCGTGACCAGCCGGTCCAGGTCCACGTAGGCGGAACGGACGATCTCGATCCACCGGTAGACCTGCCAGTCCTGCTGCCAGTCGTGTGTGTAGGCCGACGGCAGCAAACGCTCCCAGCGGCGGAACATCCGGTCCCGGATCTCCGGCCGGGTGGGGGTGAGATGCATGTGCCGCACCAGGTCGTACAGGGGGTCGCCGACGACCGCCATCTCCCAGTCGATGATGGTCAGCGCCATCTCGTCGTCCCGCCGCACCAGGTTCCAGGGGTTCAGGTCACCGTGCAGCAGGATCGGTTTGCGCGTGCTCACCCCATGCCGGTCCAGTATCAGCCCCAGTCGTCCGGCGTTCGGCAGGCCGAGTTGCCGGGCGAGTTGTTGGGACTCCTTTGGCAGGTTTTCCACCAGCAGGACGAGTTGCTCGCGAAGGTAGTTGTAGAAGCCGAAACCCTCTTGACCGGCGGCCGGGTCGAGCTTGGAATAGTCGACGTCCTTCAGCGCACAGAGCTGGTCGACAAGACGGTCCGCTTCATGCGGCAGCAGGCCGTGCACCGGATGATTGGGCGGCCGGTCGATGTCGAGCGGCCCTTCGTAGGTGTGGATGGCGAAGCGGTCCTTCTGGTATTTCCCTGGATAGCTCTCACCGAGCGCCAGGATCCTTGGCGCCGCCACTGAAACACCCGAATTCTCGATGGCCTTGAGCACCGCGTGCTCGCTGAGAAAACTGCGTTCGCGGCGGAATACATTTTTCACCTTGCGCCGCACCACGACCGGGAATTTGATTCCGGGGACTCGCACCACGGAATTCAGGTGACCGGTCCCCTTGAACACCCGGCCGGCTGGGGCCGCACCCTCGGCCTGCAGCGCTCCATGCACCGCCAGATAAGAGAAATCCGGACGCTCGGGAACACGCCTGTCGGGTGTCCAGGGTGCGGTGCCGAAGGTGGAGAAAAGGCCCTTGCGGGCTTCCCTCCGGGAAATCCGCCACCGGAACAGAACACGCTCGATCTCGGCTTCACTGGGCAGCTGCCGCAGCTGCAGGGGGGCCTGGGCCACTTCCAGAGCGCGGCGCACCGCCAACGTGGCCTCGTCCAGGCCCTTCTGGTCGAACGATTCATCCAGGGAGGTGGCGGCCCGCATCACGTCCGGGTAGACGGACTGCGCCTGCTCGAAAGCGATGTAGTGCCGTAGGTCCCTGCCCACTCCGTTGACTGCACCGGGCCGGATCCCTCTCATGGCTTCGGCCCAGGCCTCGACCACCTCGGACCACTGATGGCTGGGGTACTGCATGCGCACCAGGTGGATCGCCAGGTCGTGGAGGGGGTCGCCGTAGGTGGCGAGTTCCCAGTCGACGCAGATGAGCGACGGATCACCACCGTAGGTGACGATCAGATTGTCCCGGTGCAGGTCCGCGTGGAGCAGGCTGTACGGCCGCCGAGTCATCACCGGCACCCGTTCCGCGAACCGGGTCAGCGCGTCCTCCGGGATATCCAGCGCCGCGAACAGCCCGCCGAAGACGTCAAGATGTGTACGCCGGATCTGCCGGTCCGCACAGTGTGCCAGCGCCTGCAGAAAACCCTGGCTGTCCTGGTCGTTGCCGGGCCACGAAGTCGGCAGCGCCGGCAGTGCACCCCGGCGCACCTGGGCCATCTGGGCGAGAAGCTGGGCGATTTCCTTGACGAGCAGCGTGTCGACGGGCTTGCCGTTGCCACAGACGCTGGACAGCGGCACTCCTTCCACATAGCTGTGGATGGCGAAGCCGTTTCCCTCGAGGAGGCATTCCGGGACCGGAGGCAGAACGGCCCTGACGGCCCGTAGAATCTCGGCCTCGTGCTGCCAGGTTCTGATCACCACGGGCAGCGCGTCCGCGCGCCGGATGCGCACCGTCACCGAGGTGCCGGCTTCACGGCCCAGCAGCTGTGCCATGGGACCGGTCAACGGCAACACATAGTTCCTGTTGTGATACCCGCTGTGCTCCTCGCCGTTTTCTTGGGCAAGGCGCACGATCTGCTGGTAAAGCGCATGACCTGCGCCGGGCTTGGCGCGTTCCCCAAGGGAAAGAGAGGGAACAGAAGGTGCGCCCACTGGCCGCTCCGGGATTGCTAGCGCTGGCTGGAAAGTACGGCAAACGGTAAACGCGGCTGACTGCCCGCACGACCAGAGGCGCAATCGAGTAGCCACAACGGGTGGGTTTGGTGCCCCGCTGCGTCAGGTCGTTCTGAGATCGGTGTGCTTGACCTTCTCATACGTAGGAATCGGAGCGGTTGCTCACATAATGCGGGCATGTTAGCGCACCGCGCTTGTCCCCAACCTTTGGTCCAGCGAAGAGCTACTCGGCGAGCAGGTTCCAGACCGACTCGAACCAGGACCGCATCTTCAGCACGAAGACCGATCCCGGCGAGTCCTTGTCGGCGTCCTCCACGTGGTGCGTCAGCGTCGCGCCCAGTCCCAGCACGTCAAGTGCGTCGATCTCCTCGCCCGTGTCCAGGATGATGGGCCGTTCGATGACGTCGTAGAGGCCGTGCAGCACCTCTGTCCCGTTGATGACGTAGAGCTTGAAGGCCGGAACCAGCCGCACATGCCTGACCTGTACGTCGACGGACGGCACCAACCACTCCGTCTGCAGGTCCCGCAACGCGGTACGCAGCGATTCCGTGTGCCGGTCGGTGACGGCGCGCAGCCGCTCCCGCAGGCGCGGATCGTCCTTGTCCTGCCTGACCACGGGATACGGCATGTCGAGCTGCGGATCAGGCAGCAGCAACCGTACGACGATGCTGCCGGGGGCGATGGCGCCGGCCCGGATCCGCTCCGCCTGGAGCCGGATGTGGGTGTCGAGGGACTCCGAGGTCAACGTGAAGACGTCCAGGGAGACTTGGGACTGCTCGAACGCCTCGCTTATCAGCGGCCCCAGCACCATCACCTGCCGCGACCTGCTGGCCCTGGCCGTGGTGGACTGCACGCGCTGCGTCTTGACCACCCGCGCCGGGCTGCCCTGGCGGCATGCGATCCACCCCTCGTTGCCCAGTTCGCGCACCACCCGCTGGACGGTGTCGCGGGACACCCCGAACTCCTTGGCGAGCCTGCCCTGAGCGGGCAGTTCGGAACCCAGCTGGTACGTCCCGTCCAGCATCCGGGTCCGCAGCGCCTCGGAAACCTGCCGGAACGCCTCGCCCCCACTGTCACGCACCTGCCTGGCTGCCATACAGCGAGCGTTCCTTTCCCCGGTTTTCCGCAAACCCGGGCATGCTGGGATGGTGACTGGCAACCGGGCGGGCGCGCCCGGGGCTACACGGCCGACCGGAGCTTGCAAGGGGCGGACGCCATGGAGTTACAGGTAGTCGGGATCACGCTACAGATGGATGACCTGGTCCAACTGGTTGTGTACGTATCGGGTTTGATCGGCATGCTGGCGGCCTGGCGCCGCAGGCGCGCCATCCCCCGGAGCCTCCCGCGCCACCCGCCGCCCCCTAGTGCCGCAGTATCTCCAGCAACGGCCACAAGGACCCCACCACATGCTCCGCGCCGGCCTCGGTCAAAAGCTTGGCTTTCCGTGCGTTACGCGCGTAGCCCAGAAACGGGACACCGGCCGTCCGGGCCGCCTGGAAGTCCGTGGGGGAGTCGCCGATCATCAGGGCCGCGCCGGGGGCGGCGCCCATCGCGCTGAGGGCTCGGTTGAGGCAGTGCGGGTCCGGCTTGAGGCGGTGCAGGTCCTGGGTGCGGCCGTAGATGTGCGGGGCGAAGCAGGGGGTCAGGGCGCGGTCGTCGAGGTAGGCGCGGACCACCCGGGGGGAGTTGTTGGTGGTGACCGCCATGCGCGCGCCGCGCGCCCGCCACGTCTGGATGAGGATGTCCGCGAACGCCGTGGGCATCGCCGTCGACGTGGCCCGCAGTTCCTCCTTGGTGAGACGTTCCTCCAGCTCCGCGACCAGGTCGCTGCCGGGGTGCCTGCGGTCCACGGCGCGCAGGACGAGGTGCGGGTCGAGGGAGTCCCGCTCCGTCTCGGTGACCAGGCCGTGCAGGCCGCGGACCGCCAGCCAGTCGACCAGTTCGCCGGCCACGCCCGCCGCCGAGTGTCCCGCGAACAGCCGGCAGATCGGCCCGTCGAAGTCCCAGAGGACGACACGGGCGCTTCTGACCAGTTCCGCGATCTCTTCGGTCGTGTTCTTGCTCTTGGCTGCCACCAGTTCAGTCTGCGTCGTATCAGAAGTCACTAAGAGAGTGTCAGGTCCGTCGTGATGGTTTCCCAGAGGGCGTTGAACCACTTCTGCGATTGCTCCACGAACGCGGCGTCCCGTTGGCCGGTCCGCCTCTCGAAGGAGAAGAGGAGGGACTCCGAGCCGACGGCGTCGTACATGTCGAGCAGGCCGTCCTCCGTCTGCTCCTCGCGGCGGGTGACCGTGTAGTACGCGAACAGCGCCTCGGCGTCGTTGAGCAGGTACAGCTTGATCGGCGGGGTGAACGGCAGGGCCCGGAAGGTGACGTTCACGTCGATCTTGTGGGTGGAGCGCAGGCCCTGGAGGTTGTACTGGAGGACGTGGCCCTGGGCGTTGCGCATGCCGAGCCAGCGGTTGTGGACCGTGTCGTCGTCGCCGTCGACCGCCGTCGGGAAGGCGAGGGCGATGTCCCGGCTGGGGAGCAGGACGCGGACGTCGATGCGCTCGGGGCGGATCCGGCCTTCGTGGATCATGCGCAGGGGCTCGGCCAGCGCCGGCAGCAGGCTCTGGGCGGTCAGGCAGGCGGCGTCGATGCGGACGTGCGCGGCGGCGAACGCCTCCGTCATGCGCGGGCCGAGGCCGACCATCGTCGGCTGGGGTTCGTCCAGCGCCGCGGGCCGGGGCTCGGCGATGCGCGGCGGGCTGCCCTTGCCGACGTCGACGAGGTAGCCGTCGTCCTGCAGTACGCGCACGGCCTGGCGCACGGTTCCCCGCTCCACGCCGAACGTCTCGGCCAGTTCGGCCTGGGTGGGCAGGCGGTCGCCGGCCTTGAGGTCGCCCGAGCGGATGCGCTGCCGCAGGGTGTCGGCGATCTCCTGAGGTGTGCTGCCGGCGTTCACTGCCACGTTCTCCTGAGTCACGACCAAACGCTACAACTTTGATCCATCTGGCGGGAGTTGTTTGAAGGTTGTTTATAAGTAGTGGCCAACTGGGGACAACTTAATCAGAGTTGGTAACCAACTTGGTTGAGTTGGCGGAAGCCTTGCTTCCCGACTGATGGGGGGAACCACCATGCCCGCCGCCCTCGCTCTCCTCTCCGCCGTCTTCGTCATCGGCTTCGAGCAGATGGTCCAGTCGAAGTACGGTGCCACTGGCATTATCGGCCTGCTGTTGCTCACCGTGGGCATCAAGGCCAAGAGCCCGGCGTTCAGCTCCGCCGGTGCCGTCCTGCTCGCCCTGATGCTCGCCGGCCCCGCCCTGTAGGTACGGGGGCGGTCCTACGCCGTCAGGTGCAGCTCCGAACTGATCGTCTCCCACAGGGCGTCGAACCACCGTGTGGACTGGTCCACGAACGTGGTGTCCCGCAGCCCCGCGCCCTGTTCGAAGGCGAAGAGCATCGACCGCGTGCCCTCGGCGTCGTACGTCTCCAGGTGCTCGTGGTCGATCTCCCGCTCGTGGCGCCCCAGCGTGTAGTACGCGAACAGCGCCTCCGCCCCGTTGAGCAGGTACAGCTTGACCGGCGGGGTGAAGGGCAGCGCCCGGAAGGTGACGTGCACGTCGATGCCGTGCGTGGCGCGCAGCGCCAGCAGGTTGTGCCGCAGCACCTGGCCCTGTGCGTTGCGCTGGGCCAGCCAGCGGTCGTGCACCGCGTCCCCGGCCGAGGCGTCGGCCACCACCGCCGTCGGGAACGCGAGGTCGATGTTCCGGCTCGGCAGCAGCACCCGGACGTCGATCTTGGCCGGTTCCAGCCGCCCCGCGTGGATGAGCCGCAGCGGCCCGCCGAGCGCGAGGTTGAGCGAGACCGAGGTCAGGCAGAGCGCGTCGATCCTCACGTGCGAGGCCGCGAAGGCCGCCTCTATGCGCGGGGTGAGGGCCACCATGGTCGGCTGCGGCGGCGCCTCCGGTCCCACGGCGAGCCGTACCCGGCCCGGACCCGCGGCCACCGTCGCCGGAGCACCCTTCGACACGTTGGTGAGCAGATGCTCGGACTGCAGGATGCGCAGCGCCTGCCGCACCGCCCCGCGCTCGACGCCGAACTCGTCGGCCAGCTTGGCCTGCGTGGGCATGCGCTGGCCCGGCCGCAGCTCCCCGGACCTGATCCGGGTGCGCAGCTCGTCGGCCACCTCGTGGTGTGACGCCTGAGGCCGCTGTGACCTCTTCCGTCCATTGACGGAGGCGTGTTCCGGGTCCACGGACAAACAGTACAACTTCCCGCCATCTTTCGGCAGTTCACGGGAAGGTGGTTATGAGTCGCATCCAAGTGGAGATAAGTACTGTGGAGTTGGTCACCAACTCCAGCGACATGGTCATACTTCCTCGACGGTTGGCCATCCGGGTTCCCTTCCGGAGGGGAGCCGGGAGCCCGGTCCACCTGGGCCGGCCGTCGGGGCGCGCGGCCAGCACGACCGGCACAGTCACAACTGAACACCGACAACCGAACACAGGCAGACCCGCACAGCCACAACTTCACAGCTCGCTACGGATGAGCAGCACGGCTCAGCACAGTCACAACAGCACAGTCACAACAGCACAGCCACAAGTGAACACAGGTGATTCAGGCACCGTCCCCGGGAGGAAGGAGCGCCTCAGAAGATGTCCGGGCACCAAGGCCGCCCGGACGCGCGCAACAGGGCGTCGGCCTCCCGGGCGGCGCCCACTCGCTCTTCCTGGACCCGTCCGAGGGCGTGCAACCGCGCCACGGACTGGTCACCGAGCCAGACGCTCGCCAGCTCGGCGATGTCGAGGGCGAGGTCGGGGGCGTCGGTGGTCGGGGTGCAGGACGCCCCATCGGGGGAGGCGTCCAGCCGGAACCGGCCGCCGGCCAGCCCCTGCCGGTCCGCCACCTCCAGGACCAGCGACCCGGCCCTGTCGTACGTCCGCGCCTCCAGGGCCCGTACGACGTCCAGGATCCGCACCCACAGCCAGTCCGCCTGGTTGGCGATCCGCGCGGCGCGCGGGTCGGGAAGGTAGTGCGGCAGCAGGTCGTCCGGCGACCGCCAGCCGCTCTTCACCCTGGTGATCCAGTCGATCGAGCACAGGTAGTGCCACAGCGCGCGCTCGGCCGCCGGGGTGGCGCCGAGCAGCCACTGCACGTCGGCGGTGTCGTACGGCTGCTTGCCCTGCCAGTTGTCGTCCGACTCGTAGGACGCGATGCCCTCCACCTCGCCGGCCGCCGAGCGGTACACCGCGAAGTAGGGCTCCTTCCACTCCTCGTCGAAACGGACCACGCCGGTGCGCAACTGCCACCACAGCTCGCTGCGGCTGACCGCGCCCGGGGTGCTGCGGCGGATGCGTTCGTGCAGGTCGGGGCCGAGCTTGCGGATGTCCTCGCCGTCGACGAGGTCGATCCGGCCGCCGTCCTCGGGGCGCGCCCAGCGCGGGTCCAGGCCGGTCCGCGGGACCTCGACCGTCCACTCCGTCAGCGTGGTCGCCGGGCCGAAGCCGTAGCGGCCGTAGATCCGGTACTCGGCGGCGATCAGGGTCGCGACCACGTCTCCGCGCTCCTTCGCCGCGGCCAGGTCCTGGCTCATCATGCGGGTGAGCAGGCCGCGGCGGCGGTGGGTGGCGGTGACCGTGACGTTGGAGATGGCGTCGGCGGGGACGGTCGCGCCGCCGACCGCGGTCAGCTCCTGGTCGAAGGAGCGGAACGTCGCGACGCAGCGGGGGCCGTCGAAGGCGCCGAGAAGTCTGCCCGGCACGAACTGCCTCCGGCGGGCGTCGAGTTGCTCTGCCGAGAGGGTGGGGCGCTGGAGGAAGCCGGTGGACAGGGCACGGTGCCAGTCGGCGAGTTCGGGTTCGGTTATGGGGCGGACTTCGACGGCGTCAGTCATGACAGCACGGTAGGTGTTGGGTGGGGGTGGTGCCGATTGAATTTCGGGTGCGGGCCGGTGGGGGCTGGTCGCGCAGTTCCTCCCCCAGCCTTCGGCCGGGGGTACCCCCGGCGCCCCCAAACGGTCAGCCTCAGGTCAGCAGATCGTCGACCTGGGCTTCGCCTTCCCGGTAGCGCCTCGTGATCTCCCCGCTCGAATCGTCCGCCGTCCGCTGCAGGCGCTGCCTTCGCCGCGACACCTCCTGCTCGTAGCCGACCAGGCGGCCCATCGCCGCCGTCAGCTCCGTGTCCGTGCGGGCCTGGAGGTCGGAGAGTTCGACCTCGGCCAGCATGTCGGCCGCCAGCCTGCCGTACTCCTCGTTGTGCGGGGTGCCGAGGGTGACGTGGCGGGCGGAGGAGCGGTGGCGGGCCGGGGCGTCCGTGAGGATCTCCGGGAGCCGGTCCACCACGGCGGCCGCGCCCGCCGGGGAGCGGCGGGCCAGTTCCGCGCGCAGGATGTCGATACGGCCCTGGAGCAGCCGCCGTACGTAGCTCAGGTCGGCCTCGTCGCGCTGCGCGTCCCGGCGCAGGACGCGCAGTTCGGGCAGGCTCAGGCGGGCCAGGTCGTGCTCCGGCGGCTCCGCCGGCAGCGGGATGTCCTCGCCGCGCTGTGCGGGCGGCCGGGGCAGGCTCTGCACGCTCTGCGTGCCCTGCGTCTTCAGTCGCCCGGTGCTCGGTGTGCTCATACGTCTCAACCGTCCCCTCGACCGGCGTGTGGAAGCATGGTGCCACCCCAAGTGGCCGCAATGTGACCGAGTGCCCCCGAACGGCCCTAGTTGGGACGTTAAGGATCCAAAATAGGCCCTTGCGAGGTGCATGTGGGCACCGGGCATGATGGTGCGCATGCGAGCGGTGGTACAGCGGGTGGACGGCGCGAGCGTCGTCGTGGACGGCGAGACGGTGGGCGCGATCGAGGGCGAGGGCCTGTGCGTGCTCGTCGGGGTGACCCACGAGGACACCAAGGAGAAGGCGGCCCAACTCGCCCGGAAGCTCTGGTCGATCCGCATGCTGGCGGACGAGCGGTCGTGCAGTGACGTCGACGCGCCGCTGCTCGTGATCAGTCAGTTCACGCTGTACGGCGACGCCCGCAAGGGGCGGCGGCCGACCTGGAACGCGGCGGCGCCCGGCGAGGTGGCGGAGCCGCTGGTGGACGAGGTGGTCGCGCAGCTGCGGTCGCTGGGGGCGACCGTGGCGACCGGGCGGTTCGGGGCTCAGATGCGGGTGTCGCTGACGAACGACGGCCCGTTCACCGTCCTGCTGGAGATGTGAGCGGCGGAGAAGGAACCCGCGGCGGCCCTACGGCTCGACGATCACTTCCTGCGCCGCGGCCGTCTCCCCCGCGACCAGCCGGGCGTCCGCCGGAACGTTGCGCTTGACCAACGCCAGGGCCACCGGCCCCAGTTCGAAGTGGCGCACCGACGTCGTCACGAAGCCGATCTTCCGGCCGTCCTCGCCCTCGTCGGCCACCCGGATCTCGGTCCCGTGCGGCGGCAGGTGCACCTCGCTGCCGTCCAGGTGGAGGAAGACCAGGCGGCGCGGCGGCTTGCCGAGGTTCTGCACCCGGGCCACGGTCTCCTGGCCGCGGTAGCAGCCCTTCTGGAGGTGGACCGCGGTGCGGATCCAGCCCAGCTCGTGCGGGATGGTCCGGTGGTCGGTCTCGAAACCGAGCCGGGGCCGGTGGTGCTCGACGCGCAGCGCCTCGTAGGCGAGCAGCCCGGCGGCCGGGCCCGCCTTCCCGGCGTACGCCTCCAGGTCGGCACGGGGCAGGAAGAGGTCACGGCCGTACGCCGTCTCGCGCACGACGGCACCCTCCGGGGCCTCGGCGATCGAGCCGGCGGGCAGGTGGACGACCGCGAAGTCGGCGGTGCGGTCGGCGACCTCCACCCGGTAGAAGAACTTCATCGACTCCAGGTAGGCGATCAGCGCCTCCTGGGTGCCCGGCTCCACGTGGGCCCAGACGGTCGTGCCGTCGTCGACCAGGTACAGCGCGTGCTCGATGTGGCCGTGCGCGGAGAGGATCAGCGCCTCGGTGGCCTCGCCGGCCGGCAGCTCGCTGACGTGCTGGGTGAGGAGCAGGTGCAGCCAGCTGAGGCGGTCCTCGCCGGTGACGGCCACGACCCCCCGGTGGGAGAGGTCGACGAAACCGGCGCCGTCGGCGAGGGCGCGCTGCTCGCGGAACAGGTCGCCGTAGTGCGCGGCGACGCCTTCGTCCACGCCCTCGGCGGATACCGCGCCGGGCAGGGACAGCAGGGGGCTCTTCATATGCATAAGCCTACGACTCGGTAATTGAACTCTGGACGGACGCGGACGCGGGGGATGCCGCCTTGGCTCTCTTCAGCGTGCAGTCCTTGCAACGCCCGAAGATCGCGAAGTGTTTCATGTCCGTCTCGAAGCCGAAGTCGCGCCGCAGCTTGGCGGTGAACTCCGCGGCCACCGCCACGTCCGCCTCGATCACGTTCTCGCAGTCGCGGCAGACCAGGTGGATGTGGTGGTGCCGGTCGGCGAGGTGGTACGTCGGCGCACCGTGCCCGAGATGGGCGTGGCTGACCAGCCCCAGCTCCTCCAGGAGCTCCAGGGTCCGGTAGACCGTCGAGATGTTGACCCCCGACGCGGTCTTCCTCACTTCACCGAGGATGTCGTCGGGGGTCGCGTGCTCAAGGGTGTCCACGGCTTCGAGCACGAGTTGCCGCTGCGGCGTCAGCCGGTAGCCGCGCTGCCTGAGGTCGCTCTTCCAGTCGGTGCTCACCACACCGAAAGTCTAGGACTACTTCCGAAATCCAGTACTACTTGAAGAACGCGATGCCGTCGTCCGGCATGTCGTCGGGGAGGGCCTTGGCCCAGCGCTCGACGTCCTCCGGGGTGACGACCTTCTTCAGGTGCGCCGACATGTAGGGGCGCAGCTCGACCTCGGGGGTCTGCTTCTCGCCGACCCACATCAGGTCGCTCTTGACGTAGCCGTAGAGGCGCTTGCCACCGCTGTACGGGGCGGAGGCGGCGGTCCGGGCGACGGCGTCGGTGACAAGGTCGATCTGGGGCTTCTGGTCGGCCATCTCGCCGTACCAGATCTCGATCACGCCGTCGTCGCGGACCATCGTGACCTCGACCTTGCGGTGGGCGTCGATGCGCCAGAAGCCGGACTCCGACTCCAGCGGGCGGACCTTGTTCCCGTCGTGGTCCAGCACCCAGGTGTGGGAGTGGTACTCCAGGAAGTCCCGTCCGTCGTGGCTGAAGGTGACCTCCTGGCCGAAGTTGCACTTCTCGGAGCCCGGGAAGTCGTGGACACCGGCGCCGGCCCAGCTGCCGAGCAGAAAGGCGAGCGGGACCAGGTCCCTGTGCAGGTCGGACGGAATCTCGATCATGGGTGGTGGTTCCTAGACTCGGGCTCGGACTCGGTTCAGCGCTGGCCCTGGTACAGCTTCTTCACGGCCAGCCAGGCGAAGGCGAGGACGCCGACGCAGACCAGGACCAGCAGGGTTTCGAAGAAGGCTTCCACGGGTGCTCCTTGAGCGAGGGCGGGCGTACGTACAAGAGCCGGGCCCCAGCTTACGCGGCCCGGGCCCGGCGCTCTTGGCGAGGTGTACCCCTGCGGGGTCAGTCCAGCAGCTCGCTCTGCAGGGTCACCGTCTGCTCGAAGGGGACGGCGGGCGCGCTGCCCTTCCGGGACTGGATGATCACGCCGACGGTGTCGCCGGAGGCCAGGTAGGCCTGCCGGGCCTGCCGGGCGCCGTAGGGCTTGAGCTCCGTGTAGGGCGCCAGTAGGACGTGCTCGATCCTGGCCGGGTCCGGGAACTTCCCGTCGAGTTCGTACTGGTCGCCGTCGCGCAGCGCGTAGGTCGGCGCGGCCTGGCTCATGAGCTTCCCGTTGAGGATCGCCTCCGCGACGGCGGCCGTGTCGAACTGCAGCAGGTAGATCCGGGTGTGCGTGCCGTCGGGTGTGGTCCAGCCGCGGGCCGCGATGTGCCGCAGGCCGTTGTCGACGAGCGTCTGGCGCAGCTCGTCGCGGTCGTCCGCGGTGGCGAACTCGGCGAGGAAGCCCTTCGTCGGCAGCCAGCCGTCCGTGCCCTTGAGTGCGGCGTCGGCGGTGGCGCCCTCCGGCGCCGGAAGGACCAGTTTCCGCAGGTCGGCGTAGTGGGTTCCGGCCGGGTTGCGGGTGTCGTCGTTCGGACCGGGGCTGCCGGAGGGCAGCGGGGGCTTCACGAGGACGGGGTACGTCCAGCGGCCGTCGGAGTGCGTGGCGAGACCGGGTACGTCGGTGCGGTCGAGCCGCGTGATGCCGTACGCCGTGCCGGTCCCGACGACGCCGAAGACGGCGACGGCGGCGACCCAGCGGAGCGTCGCCCGCAACAGCCGCCGGTCCTTCTTCACGGGCTCCGCGACGTCCGGGGCCGGGAGCGGGTCGGGGCCCGGCAGCGTGGCCGGGGCCTGGGCCGGGGCCTGGGCCTGGGCCGGGAACGGGTTCGGAGCCAGAGCCGGGGCCGGGAGCGGTTCCGGGGCCGAGGCCGCAGCCGGAGCCGCGGCCGCAGCCTGAACCGCAGCCGGAGCCGGAGCGGAGGCCGGGAGCGCGGCGGAGGCCGTGTTCGGGTCCTCGCTCGGGTCCGTGTTCGTGTTCGTCTCGGTGGTCATACGGCCGCCCCCGGGTCCTTGATCCGTTCGAGCTGGGCGTGCAGCATGTCCGCCGCGCTCTTCGTGTCCAGCGGCTTGGCCGCGCTGGCCGTGGCGGTGACCAGGACGTCCCCCACGTAGCCGTAACAGATCATCGAGTCGAGCTTCTCGCCCGAGTCGGCCGGCGGCAGGAAGCACGCGGTCGAGTCCTTGTACCCCGCGATCTCCGGGCCCTTCCGGAAGATGTCCAGCGAGTCGAAGAACTCCCGCTCGGCGTTGGCAATGGTACGGACCGTGGCCCGGTTCTCCATCTGGGCCAGCTGGACGCCCAGCGTGTACTCGTCGCCGTCGGCACCGGCGGTGTGCACGTAGCTGCGCATCACCATGCCCTTGACCGGGTTCTTGTCGATCTGCCGGTCCATCTCCTGGCGCTGCGAACGCGGCAGGTCCTGGACCGACTCCTTGCGCAGCGCGGTGGCCTGGGCGCCGCTCAACTGCACGTCCGAGCCGAATCCGGCCACGTCAGGGCCCCGCCTGTAGCGGTCCTTCTCGTACGGCAGCAGCATCCCCCGCAGACCGGTCTCCGTCGCCGCCCGCGCGCCCTCGGACTTCTTGGGCAGGCTCCAGACCGGGGCACCGGGGTCGCGGTCCGCGGCACGCACGGTCACGACCGTGTAGGCGGCACCCGCGACGACGGCCGCGGCGAGGACGCCGACGGTGGCGAAGACGGCGATACGACGCCGGGGCCGCGCCGCCGGGGCCGCAGCGTCAGCGTCAGGGGCGGGGAGGGGTACGTCGGAAGCGGCCTCGGGGACCGTCGGCTCGGAAACGGCCACGCGGACCGTCGGCTCGGGAACGGCCACGGGGGCCGCCGGTTCGGGGACCGCCGGCTCGGGAACGGCCGTTTCCGGCACCGCCGACTCGGGGTTCACGGATTGCTCGCTCACAGCCGCTCCATCTGCCGCTTCGCCAGATCCATGATCTTCGCCTTCGGGATCGGCTTCGTGTCGTAGACCCAGATCTCCATGGCGATGTCACCGCGCCAGGCGTGTGCCTCGGCCGAGTACATGTCCAGGTAGCCCGGCTTGCTGTCGGGCTTGTGGTGGACGTACGCCATGCCGTCACCGGTGCCGGGGACCGGCCAGCTCTCGGTGTCCTGCGCCGCCGAGTCGGCCCAGAAGTACGCGTTCGACGCCGCGTCCTCGGCAGCCCCGTCGGACTCCTCCTGGCGGTACTGGATCAGCCGGATCTCGACGCTGTAGGTGCTGCCCTCCCGCCAGTTGGTGGCGGCCGCCCGCCGGAAGTCGTCCTCGGCGATCAGGTTGCGGAAGGCCACGGCCGGCTTGTCGAAGGTCTCCGCGTACTCGGTCAGGTCCATCCAGCCGTCGGTCCCCACCGTGTACAGCCCCTTGCGCGCCCCGCTCGGCTTCTTCAGCAGCAGCTTGCGCAGGTCGCCGTCGACCTTGACCTTCCGGTCCTCGGCGGCCGACAGCGGTTCCGGACCGGCGCCCTTCGCCTGCGCGACCGACGGCTGGGAGAGGGACGGCAGGGCGGTGGGCGTCCGGTCGGCCTGGACGAGGTAGCCGACGCAGGTGCCGGCCACGACGCCGAGCACGGCGGCACCGGCGATCAGCGCGGCGGTACGGCCCGCACTCCGACCTCGTCCGGGCGGGGCTTCCGGAAGCGATTCCGGCGCTATTTCTTCTGGTGCTTCTGGCCGAGGTTCCGGCGGTGTATCTGGTACGTCCATTTCATCCCCCTGTGCACAAACGGGAGCACGGATTCCTTGATCCGCGCGCCACAGGAGACTCATGGTCCGTTCAATGAGTTGTACAAGGATTAATTACGATCAGGACACCGCCGCCAGCCAGGCAGCCGCCCCCGCCGCGAGCAAGAGCGTGAGGTTGAGGGCCAGTTGGCGGTCCCCCATCCTCAGGTGGACCCTGACCGCGCCGACCTGGAGCACGGCGAACCCGACGGCGGCGGCCGGGCCCAGCCAGGGCGCGACGCCGGTCAGACGCGGCAGGACCAGGCCAACCGCGCCGAGGACCTCGACGCTCCCGATCGCCCGCACGGCCGGCATCGGCGTGCCGTCCACCCACGCCATCATCGGCAGCAGCCGCTCCCTGCTCCCCGCGACCTTCAGCCCGCCCGCGTAGAGGTAGAAGAGGGCGAGCAGACCGGCCACCACCCAGTACGCGACGCTCATGAGGAGGTGGCCGGCTCGGTGGCGTAGCGGCTCATGACCTCGGTGCTCGCCTGCGGGCTCGGCGGCTCACCGGTGGCGAACAGGTCCCGCAGGTCCCGGAAGTACTGCACGTACAGGTCGGGGGTGAACGTGCTGAGCATGACGGCCGGTTCGCCGGTGACGTTGGCGAAGGTGTGCGGGGCGCCGGGCGGCACCATGACGAGGGTTCCGGCCGTGGCGTCGTACTCCTCGTCCCCGACGGTGAAGCGCACCGAGCCGGAGACGACGTAGAAGCCCTCGTCGTGCCGGGCGTGCCGGTGTTGCGGCGGACCGGGGGTGTGCGGCGCGAGGACGGACTCGGCGAGGCCGAGGCGGTGGCCGGTGGTACGGCCGTCCTCCAGGACGCGCATCCGGGTGGTGCCGAGCATCAGCACCTCGCCGTCGCCGGGCCCGACGACGGATACCGCGGGATGGACGTTGTTGTCGTGAGTCGTCATGCTCCGATTCGACGCCCAGGGCGGTCCAGCCGTCCAAGACCTGTTCCACCGACCCGATACCCGATCGGTATCGTTGCTGTATGGAGCGTATGGAGCTACGGACGCTGCGCTATTTCGTGGCGGTCGCCGAGGAACTCCACTTCGGCCGGGCCGCCGCCCGGCTCCATATGAGCCAGCCCCCGCTGAGCCGCGCGATCAAGGCACTGGAGACCGAGGTCGGGACACGGCTCCTCGAGAGGTCGCCGGCAGGGGTCGCGCTGACCCCCGTCGGGGCCGTCCTCCTCGACGAGGCCCGCGCGCTGCTCGACCAGGCCGACCGGCTGCGCGTGCGGGTCGCGACGGCGGCGGGGACCGCGGCTCTGACCGTCGGCCTTCTCGGCGACAGCACCGATCCGGGGGTACGGCGGCTGGCCCGCGCGTACCGCGAACGCCACCCGGGCGTCGAGATCCGCATCCGCGAGACCGACCTGACGGACCCCACGTGCGGCTTGCACGCCGGCGCCGTCGACGTCGCTCTCACCCGCGCGCCGTTCGACGGAACAGGGCTGGCGGTCAGGGAGTTGCGGGCCGATCCGGTAGGGGCGCTGCTCCGGGCCGACGATCCACTGGCCGGCCGGGAGAGCCTGGAGCTGGCCGAGCTCGCCGACCGGCGCTGGTTCCGGTTCCCGGAGGGCACGGACCCGCTCTGGCAGTCGTACTGGAACGGCGGGGAGGCGCGGGAGGGGCCGGTCGTGCGGGCCGTCCAGGAGTGCCGGCAGGCGGTGCTCTGGAACGGCACGGTGGGCATGACGCTGGCCGGCCACGACCCGGGCGACGGGCTCACGGTCGTACCGGTCGCCGACATGCCGCCGAGCCGGGCGGTGGTGGCCTGGGCTGAGGGGGACGGGAATCCGTTGCTGCGGTCGTTCGTGCGGGTGGCGGTCGCGGCCTATCGCCACCACGACTGACAGCGGGGTTCCCTACGCCCTTTCGACCGTTTCCCCGTACGGCGGCATGGATGGAGGCACGTGCTGAACGGGTGACCATGCCCGGCTGGAGCGCAGGCGCCGTCCGGCGTCAGGCCTGCACGGTCGGCCGGATCACGATCTCGCCGATGTCGATGCCGGCGGGCTGCTCGATCGCGTAACCGATCGCGGACGCGACGGCGGAGGGAGGCATGGCGATCTCGTCGCGCTGCCGGGCCAGCGCTGCCGCCGCCTCGGGGCTGCCTCCCCTGCCGACCCCCTCGGTGTCGGTGAACCCGGGTGAGACCAGAGTGACCCGCAGGTCGGGTCCCGACTCCTGCCGCAGCCCCTCGGTCAGCACCTTCACCGCCGTCTTGGTGGCCGCGTAGACGCCCTGCGGGGATTTCACGACATGTGCCGCGGTGGAGGCGACGTTGACGAAGTGGCCGGAGCGCTGCCGCCGGAAGACCGGAAGTGCCGCCCCGATACCGTTCAGCAGACCGGTGACATGCGTGGCGACCATCGCGTCCCAGTCGTCCTGGCGCAGTTCGTCGAACGGCGACACCGCCATCGTGCCGGCGTTGGAGACCAGGACGTCGAGCCGCCCGAACCGGTCGACCGCCGTGTCCGTCAGGAGCTTGAGGTCCGCACGGCGCGTCACGTCGACCACGACCCCGACGGCGGAGCCCTCCTTCGCCGTGATCTGTTCCACGACCTCGTTCAGCCGGTTCTCCCGCCGGGCCCCGAGGACGAGCCGTGCCCCTCTCTCCGCGAGGTAGGCCGCCGTCTCCGCGCCGATGCCACTGCTGGCACCCGTGATCGCCACGACCTTGCCCTCGATCCCTGATGACATGATCAACGCCCTTCCAAGCGGGACAGGCGCAGGCCAAACCATGGCCTACGATGAAAGTGGAGGCGCCACCACTTATCCCGGACACTAAGTGGAGGCACCCCCACTTAGCAAGCCGAAGGAGAACCCTTGCGAGCTGACGCCCAGCGCAACAGAGACAAGATCCTCGCGGCCGCGGTGCGGATGTTCGCCGTGGAGGGGCTGGACGTGCACCTGGAGCGCATCGCCAAAGAGGCGGGCGTGGGCAGCGCGACCCTCTACCGCAACTTCCCCACCCGGGAGGCCCTGATCGAGGCCGTCTACCGCAACGAGGTGGCCCAGCTCTGCGACGCCGCGCCCGGTCTGCTCGCGGCCAAGCCGCCCTACGAGGCCCTGCGCGCCTGGACCCGCCTCTTCCTGGACTACGTCACCACGAAGTACGGCATGGCCGACGCCCTGCGTGCCATCGCCGCGACGGGAAACAACCCCTACGGCCGGAGCAGGGACATGATCCTGGCCGCCATCACCGCGCTGATGGACCCCTGCGTGGCCGCCGGGACGATCCGCACGGACATCAGCGCCGCCGACCTGGCCACCGCCCTCGAAGGCATCGCCCTCACCTCGGCGAGCCCCGAACAACGTGAACGCGCCGAGCGCCTGCTCGACCTCACCCTGGACGGGCTGAAGGTCAGCGCTTGACTCCGTCGACGAAGGCGGCCCAGGCGGAGGCTTCGAAGAGGAGGGTCCCGAGGGAGGGGGCCTTGCTGTCACGGACGGGGACGAGGGAGGGGATGTCGGTGGCGACTTCGAGGCACTCGCCGCCGTCGGAGTTGCTGTAGCTGCTCTTGCGCCAAGAGGCGGTGCCGAGGAGATCGTCGGAGACTTCGACACAATCGCCGCCACTTGTGTTGCTGTAGCTGCTCTTGCGCCACGTGACGCCACTCAGGTCGACGGCTCGCATGGCACTTCCTCCAACATCCGCAGGATGAACTTGCGTGACTCGGCCGGTGAAAGCGCCAGGTCGCGCATCGCATCGTACCTACGCAGTAGCAGCTCAACTGAGGTGTTTTCTTCTACCAGTTCACCACGCAGGTCGTTCTCGGTGTAGGCGACCGTACGGCCATCCGGCAACCGCAGGAACTTCACCGAGGTATTCATCAGGCCGTGTGGTCCAGCGCTGAACGGCAGCACCTGAAGCGTGATGTTCGGCCGCTCGGCGGCTTGCGCCAGGTGCTCCAGTTGCTCCCGCCACGCCCTCGTGTCGCGCAGCGACGTGTGGAGCACCGCCTCAGACAAGATGACGCGGAACATCGGCGGATCGTCACCCTCCAGCAGTTGGCGACGCCCTACCCGTGCCTCTACCTGCTGCTCCAGTTCGGCGCCCTCGATCCAACCCACCGCTAGCGCCTCACGGGCGTATCCAGCCGTCTGAAGCAAACCCGGCGGCGAACTCACGGCGTAGTGCCACAGGCTGGTCGCCTCCGCCTCCAGCACCATGTACCGCCGGTACTGCTCCTTGAACTGCGACGGGTCCCCAACCGCCAACTCCCACAAGGCCAGCAACAGCCCAGGCGTCCCATAGACCTGATCCAGCGCCTCCACGACCTCCGGGCTCCCCAGGGTCCGCCCGCTCTCCATCTTCCCGAAGTTGGACGCGTCCCAGCCCAGTTCCTCGGCCAGCTCCCGTAAGCTCACCCCCTTCTCCGCCCGCAGCAACCGCAACTCCTCCGCGAACCGCTGCCTCGGCTCCTGACTGCGTCCCGTCACCACCCGCCTCTGCGGCACCGCACCCCTCCCGGACTCCCCGTGGAATTTGTGGAATTAGCGCCGCCAGACGGGGAAGAACCGCCCCTCCTCGGCGCGCCGACCCCACCTCCCGGCCATCCTCGTAGCAGCCTCGACACGCAGAGTAGTCCAACTCTCGCATTTCGTATAGATGTTGGACAAAAGGAGCGAATGCCATGGAGCCCGGAACCCTGCTCTACGACACCGCAACCGACCAGGTCGGCGAGTACCGGGACCAGTCGGGGCCGTACGCGATGCTGCGTCCCGTGGGGGGAGGGAGAGAGTGGCAGGCCCATCCGTCGACGCTGCGGCCGGCCACCGACAGAGAGCGGCTCAGTGCGGGCGTACGGGCGGCGAACGGCCGTACCTGGGCCGTGCCGCCGGATCCCGAGGACCTCAGCCGCCCGCCGTGGCCCGTGCCCGGCTGCGCCGAGTGCACGCACCTCGACGACCGGCGGGAGACCGCCCGCGCCGCGCACGACCACAGCGCGGCCACCGACGCGAACGTGCTGCTGCGCCAGCACCAGCGGGCGGAGCACTCGTGAACCGCCGTGTCTTCCGGTACGTGCCCTACGTGATCGTGCAGGACGCGGGTGCCGCACCCGAGTACGCGGCACGGTGCGTGTCGGGGGACGAGGAGGACTGCGGGGCCGAGTCGGGGGTGTGCGGGCATCCGGCGCAGGTGGAGGAGTGGCAGCGCAGGCATACGCAGGAGACGCGGCACATGCGGTACCGGCGGGTCTTCGCGGACTACGCGGTGCTCACGCCGGCGTGAGCCGTTCGGCGGGCGCCTGCCGTCGCCCGTCGGCTGCGGCGCACTCACGCCACCCCGGAGCCCTCGCCCGGAGGGCGGCGGATCAGGTGCAGACAGACGACCGAGGCGACGAAGGTCCGCCGTTCGGAGGCGTCCAGGCGGGGCGTCATTTCGACGACGTACTGCTGCAACCCGAGCCACGGGTCGATGGTGCTCACCTCGACCCGGCCGAGGATCTCCGGCGCGGGGTCGCCGCTTTCCGGGTCGGCCTCCGTGAGGCGCCATTCGACCGACGCCGCACTCAGCCGTGTGAGGAGGAGTCGGCGTCCCTGTTCCGTCCGGAGGCTCAGCTGCCGCGACTTGACGAGTCCACGGGCACCGGCGGTGCCGATCTCCCGGTCCGCTCCGTCGGCGAAGTGGAACCGCACCGGCCCGAACTGCTGGAACGGCTCGCCCCAGGAACGCTTCTCGATCCGGACGACGACCTCGCCGGACGTTCTCGTCAGGACGAAGTGCAGGTGGTCGATGTCCGTGACCTCGGCGAGCGGGGTCCCCTCCACGGTGGACGCGGCCAGGGCGGGGCCCCTGTACGTGCGCCACTTCGAACGCTTCGGCTGCCCCACCACGACGGCTTCCAGCGCGAACAGATCGGGTTCCGCCATCGGTCGCCCCTCCCCCGCCCCGGCTTCCCCTCGACCGGGTACGTCCACTGTGGCCGAGAACCCGTCGGATCCCCACCCCTCGGGGCGCATCGACGCCTGCGCCGCGTTCACCGTCTGATCAGAGCTGGTTCGGGCCGAGCCGCCAGGGCCGGAGCTTCTCCGGGTTCCGTACCGCCCAGATGTGCCTGATCCGGTCGCCCGCGACCTCGAAGGCGAAGACGGTCGCGACGGCGCCGTCCTGCTCGGCGACCAGGCCGGGCCGGCCGTTGACCGTGCACTCCAGGAACGTCGTGCGGTGGCCCGCCACGCGGGCGATCTCGGCGTAGGCACGGGCGATCCGCTCACCGCCCACGATCGGGTCGAGGTGGGTGACGGCCAGCCCGCCGCCGTCGGCGGTCGCGGTGGCGTCGGGGTCGAGCAGACCGATCAGGGCGTCGATGTCCTTGGCCTCCCACGCCGCTCGCCAGTCCCGAGTACGTCGTCAACAGCGTCGCCGCGGTCACCGAGACCGGCTCGCTCGTCCTCGCCTCGGGCAGTGGCAGCCAGCTCCCCGCCAACGCCGGCGGGGCGGCCCACGCGGTCTGGGTCGTCGGCGCGCAGAAGGTGGTGCCCGACCTGAACACGGCGCTGCGCCGCGTCGAGGAACACGCCCTCCCGCTGGAGGACGCCCGCGCCCGGGAGGTGTACGGGTCACCCAGCGCCGTCAACCGGCTGCTCGTCCTCAACGCGGAGCCCCGCCCCGGGCGCGGCACGGTGCTGCTGCTCCGGGAGGCAGTCGGATACTGACCGGACGCGGCGGGTCCTGGTCGGTGGTTACGCTTCCGGCATGGCGAAGAAGCTGGTGATCAAGGTGACGGCGGGGGCGGACGCCCCCGAGCGGTGCTCGCAGGCGTTCACGGTGGCGGCGGTGGCCGTGGCGAGCGGCGTCGAGGTGTCGATGTGGCTGACCGGCGAGTCCGCGTGGTTCGCCCTGCCGGGCCGGGCCGCCGAGTTCGAGCTCCCGCACGCGGCCCCGCTCCCCGACCTGGTCGACTCGATCCTCGCGGGCGGCACGCTCACCCTCTGCACCCAGTGCGCGGCCCGCCGGGACATCACGGAGAAGGACGTCATCGAGGGCGTACGGATCGCGGGCGCGCAGGTCTTCGTGCAGGAGGCGATGGCGGACGGGGTGCAGGCGCTCGTGTACTAGACGGCCGGCTTCAGGACTGCCCAACGGGGCGATCGCGTTCTCACGCGCGGGTGCCCTGTGCGCCGGGGCGCTGCTTCTGCGCGTCGACGACGGCCCGTTCCAGCACGGCGGTGGATTCGATGACCGTGCCGGGCTTGATGCCGTCGGCCTGGGACGCCGAGCACGGCCGCCACCTCCGCGTAGCCGAGCCCGGACCACACGCAGAGCGTGAAGACCTCGCGCTCACCCCGGCGAAGCTTCTTCAGGGCCCGCTGGGCGGCGGCCAGTTCGTCGGCATCGGCGATGCGGCCGACGAGTTCGTCGGCGAAGTCCGGGACCGTCTCCTTGGCCGGCAGACGCTCCAGGGCCTGCCGGTGGCGGCGCGCGGCGCGGGTGGTGTTGCGCAGTACGTTCACGGCGATGCCCATCAGCCAGGGCCGCGGGCTGCCGCCCTCGTCCCGCAGCCTGGCGCGCAGCCGCCACGCCTCCAGGAAGGTCAGCGAGACGATGTCCTCGGCGACGGTCCAGTCCCCGGTCACCCGCACGGCGTGCCGGTGGACCAGTCTGGCGTGGTCACGGAAGAGCTCGCGGAACGCCTCGGGGTCGCCGGCCCGTATCCGGGTGTGCAATGAGTAGTCCACGTCAAGCCTTGTCCAAGCGGCGGGGCGGGTTCCCGTGGCGTGCGTCACACGATCGGGGTCCGGTCAGCCGGTGGGCGTGCCGACGTCGTCGCGTTCCAGTGCGGAGCGGAGGTTCGACAAGGTCTGCGCGACGGCCGGCAGTGCGGACCCGCCCAAGGTCTCCGTGAGCAGTTCGGCGAGCAGCTCGCCGGCTGTGGTCTCCGCCGCGTCGACGAGAGCCGTGCCGTCCTCGGTGAGCGCCAGCAGCGACGACCTGCGGTCCGCGGGATTGGCCTGCCGGACGACCCAGCCCTGCTTCTCCAGGCGGTCCACGCTCTTGCTGGTCGCGCCGACCCCGATGGCGAACCCGGCGGCGAGGTCCCCCACCCGGCACCCCGGACGGTCGCGGAGGTGGCGCAGCAGCTCGAACTGCGAGGTGACGATTGCGTGCCGCTCCCGGAGCCGGTCGTTGAGAGCGTTGTACAGACGCGTCTCACAACGGACGAGGTCGTGGAAGAAGCCCAGGAGAGCGTCGGTGCCATCGCTTGATTTATATGCCACGGCATATACTGTAGCGGCATATACATGCGAAGGGGAGCGGCGATGAGCAGGGAACAGCGCGCGATGATCGACGCGATGGTGCGGCAGCCTCGGCCCGAGGGCCCGCAGTCGGTCGAGGAGATCCGGGCCGGATTCAGGGAGCTGATGGCCGGGATGCGGGTCCCGGACGGGATCCGTACCACGGCCACGACCCTGGGCCCGCGCCCGGCGCTGCTGGTCGAACCGGCCGGCGGGGCGGTGGCGGACACGGCCACGCTCCTGTACTTCCACGGGGGCGCCTTCGTGTTCGGCTCACCCGAGACCGCACTGTCCCTGACCGGCAACCTCGTGGCCAGGACCGGGTTCCGGGCCCTCTCACTGGACTACCGGCTCGCTCCCGAGCACCCGTTCCCGGCCGCGGTCGAGGACGCGGTGAGCGCCTACCGCGCGCTGCTGGACAGCGGCCTGGACCCTTCGGCCATCGCGTTCGCGGGGGACTCCGCGGGCGGTGGCCTCGCCATCACCACCTGCCTGGCCGCGCGCGAGGCGGGACTCCCGATGCCCGCGGCGATCGTGGCGTTCTCGGCCGGGCTCGACGCCACCAGGACCGGAGAGAGCATGACGACCAAGGCAGGCATCGACCCGTTCTTCACGCGGGAGTCCCTCGAACACACCGGGGCCATGTACCGCGCGGGCCAGGACCCCCGCCACCCCCTGCTCAGCCCTGCCGTCCTCGCCGACCCGACCGGCCTCCCGCCGATGCTCCTGCAAGTGGGCACCAACGAGGTCCTCCTGGACGACTCCACCCGCATGGCCGCGCGCGCGACGGCCGCCGGAGTGGACGTCGTCCTCGACATCACCGCGGACGTACCGCACGTGTTCCAGTCGTTCGCCGGCGTCCTGGACGAGGCCGACGAGGCACTGGACCGCGCGGCCCTCTTCCTCACCCAGCGGGTCCGCGCCGCGAAAGCCGACCAGGAGAGCTAGGACCTCGGCCGCTTCT
The DNA here is from genome assembly GCF_042899865.1 of Streptomyces sp. NPDC013157. Classification (NCBI taxonomy): domain Bacteria; kingdom Bacillati; phylum Actinomycetota; class Actinomycetes; order Kitasatosporales; family Streptomycetaceae; genus Streptomyces; species Streptomyces sp. NPDC013157. Next base: position 345,677 of record NZ_JBIBAK010000009.1, read on the forward strand.
TGCCGTCCAGCTCGTCCCACCACTCGTCCGACTGCGGATCACCGGAGGGGTCGTCCCACCAGCGGTCGTCGGGTCCGCGACGGTTCGCGACCATCGCGGCGACCGGGGGGATGACCATGGCCACCACGCACATCCCCACGGCGGCGGGGACGGACCAGATACGCACGACTGCCCACGCCAGGACGAAGAGACCGATGCAGATCCCCATCATGACGAAGTAGACGCGACGGCGACGGGCCAGCATGCATCCAGGGTAGGTCGGCCAGGGGCGTCGGGCACGGGACGGGCAACGGGTGCGAGCCCCCCCCCCCAAGGGCCGACGGACGGAGTCCGGCGCAGCGTCACGAAGCCTGCGAAGCAGTGCGAGCGACGCGTCAAGAAGGGGCCATGCGACGGCGACGGGCCGGCATGCATCCAGGGCAGGTCGGCCAGGGGCACGGAAGCGGCGAAGGGCCGCACCCTCCGGAGTGTGATCCGGGAGGTGCGGCCCTTTCGGGTGTGCTCAGACCGCGATCGCGACCTCGGCCAGGCCGCCCTGCTGGGCGACGACCGTGCGGTCGGCGGTGGCGCCGGGGACGAGGGCGCGGACGGTCCAGGTGCCCTCCGCCGCGTAGAAGCGGAACTGTCCGGTGGCGGAGGTGGGGACCTCCGCGGTGAACTCGCCGGTCGAGTCGAGCAGGCGGACGTAGCCGACCACGGGCTCGCCGTCCTTCGTCACCTGCCCCTGGATCGTGGTCTCACCGGGCTTGATCGTCGAGGGGTCCGGGCCGCCGGCCTTCGCTCCACACATGCTGATACTCCAGAGGTCTTGAACGGTCGGTCTGAGGGGTGTTACTTGTTGGCGCCGAGCTCGATCGGGACGCCGACGAGGCTGCCGTACTCGGTCCAGGAGCCGTCGTAGTTCTTGACGTTCTCGACACCGAGCAGCTCGTGCAGGACGAACCAGGTCAGGGCCGAGCGCTCGCCGATGCGGCAGTACGCGATGGTGTCCTTGGCGAGGTCGACCTGCTCCTCGGCGTAGAGCTCCTTGAGCTCGTCGTCCGACTTGAAGGTGCCGTCGTCGTTGGCGTTCTTCGACCACGGGATGTTGCGGGCGGACGGGACGTGGCCCGGACGCTGCGACTGCTCCTGCGGCAGGTGGGCCGGGGCGAGCAGCTTGCCGGAGAACTCGTCGGGCGACCGCACGTCGACGAGGTTCTGCGAGCCGATCGCCGCCACGACGTCGTCGCGGAAGGCGCGGATCGCGGTGTTCTGCGGCTTGGCCTTGTAGGTGGTCTCGGTGCGCTCCGGGACCTCCTCGACCAGCTCGCGGGCGTCCAGCTCCCACTTCTTGCGGCCGCCGTCGAGGAGCTTGACGTTCTCGTGGCCGTAGAGCTTGAAGTACCAGTAGGCGTAGGACGCGAACCAGTTGTTGTTGCCGCCGTAGAGGATCACCAGCGTGTCGTTGGCGATGCCCTTCGCCGACAGGAGCTTCTCGAAGCCCTCCTGGTCGATGAAGTCGCGGCGGACCGGGTCCTGCAGGTCCTTGGTCCAGTCGATGCGGATCGCGCCTCGGATGTGGTTCTTCTCGTAGGCGGACGTGTCCTCGTCCACCTCCACGATCGCGATCTCGGGGTTGTCCAGGTTGTCCTGGACCCAGTCGGCGTCGACCAGGACGTCGCTGCGGCTCATGCTCTTTCTCCTCCGGGGCAGGTGCGGCGGGGCGTGCGAGTGCGGGTGCGTGCGCGTCAGCGCGCACGGATGCCCTCGGCAGGGAGGGCAGGGGGGATGCGGAGGCGGCGCGGCCTCCGCCGTCAGAAGGGGCGACAGAGCATGGCGGCGACGCGGCACAGGTCGACTGCCCGCCGCTTCGTGAGATCCGCCTGACGCTTCATGGGCTCGATCGTAGGGACGGATAACCGGGCATGTCACCGGCATATCGTATGGTGAGATGCGATCGTCCGAATTGTGGGACGCCGGAAGGTGGCGAGGCGTGCTTCCGGGGCGGCCAGGCGCCGGTGTCGGTCATCGCATCTACTGTACGGACACAGCCGTCTCGCGTGGTGGACCGGCGCCGGTGCCGCCGTGCCGCCTCCTACCCGGCCAGCCTGACGTTCGAACCCTTCACCGCGATCTCCACGCCGTCCTTCTCGGCCTGCACCTTGTCCAGCTTGATACCGCCAGGGAGCTGGTTGATGGCCTGCTGGAAGTCGGAGGCCTGACGGAAGCGGTCCTCGGCGAGGCTGACACCGGCGAGCTTGGGGAGGTTGTCGGCGTGCACCTGCACGGTGTTGTTCTTGACGGTGACCGTGCTGAGGACGTTCACCTTCTGGTGGGCGCTGACGCCGGGGACGGTGACGTCGACGGCGACCTTGATCTTGCCGTTGCCGCCGTCGGAGAGCCCGACGACCTGGCCGGTGAAGCCGAGGCCGAGGTCGGTGGGTGCGGTCTGGGCGTTCTTCAGCAGCTCGGCGTAGGAGATGAGCGCGGTGCCGTTGGCGGTCTGCGCGGTGGCGGAGCTGTAGTCGCCGGTGAAGGTGACGTCCTTCATGTCGGCGTTCAGGTCCTCGATGCGGATGGTCTTGCCGGTGGTGCCGGTGGTGGCGTCGTAGTCCTTGATGCCGACGTGCACGTCGTCGAGGGTGCCGCTCGCGACCTGGGTGAGGAACGGGAAGCCCTTGATGGAGACGTCGGGGGTGCTCGCGAGGTTCTCCGTCGTCTTCAGCTTGTCGGCGGCCTCGCCCTGGGCGAAGTGCACGGCGACGCGGTCGACGATCACGAAGAGGACGCCGAGGACTACGACGACGATCAGAAGGATTCGCAGTGCACGCATGTGGTCGGTTTCCCCCGGGGTCGGCTGCTCACGTCGGTCCCGCCACGCTAACCCTGCGGGGGCGGGCCGACGGCGAATTGTCGAGCAGCTGTGACACTGGGGGCGCTGGTGGTGCTGGGGGCTGCCGCCCCCAGGCCCCCGCATCGGGGGAACCGGTGCATGGTCCGCGTGCGGGCCGGTGGGGGCTGGTCGCGCAGTTCCCCGCGCCCCTCAGGTCAGCTGCCCTGCGCGGCGCCTTGACGTGACCTAGTGGAGGATCCAGACCACCGGGGCCGCTGCCGTGAGGGGGAGGGCGACGCCCGCTGTGAAGTGGACGAACCTCGACGGGTAGTCGTAGCTCGCCGCGCGGTGGCCTGCGAGGGCGCAGACCGCGGCCGACGCTCCGATCAGCGCACCCTTCGCGCCCAGCCCCGTCATACCGCCCACCGCGATGCCCGCACCGGCCGCGGCCAGCAGGGACACGACCACCGAGGCCGGGGTCGGCAGGGGCAGCGCCCGTGCCAGGACGGCCACCGCGACCGCGGCCGCGCCGACCGACACCGCGTCGGGGTCCGCGCCCAGGTACCCCGTCGCGATGATCGCCAGCGCGGAGGAGGCGACCGTGGCCATCAGGCCGTACATACGGGTGTCGGGGTCCGCGTGCGAGCGCAGCTGGAGGACGAGCGTGAGCAGGACCCAGATGCCCAGCGGGCCGAGGATCGCCGCCGGGGCCTGGTCGCGGCCCGCCACCAGGACCGCCACGTCCGCCGTGACCCCGCCCAGGAAGGCGAGCGCGATGCCCTGCCGGGCCGGCCACATGCCGTTCAGGCGGAACCAGCCCGCCGCCGTCACGGCCTGGAGGATCACCAGGGGGACGAGGAGGGCGTACGACGAGATCGGCGCCGTCACCGCGAGCAGCAGGCCCAGCACCGCCGTGAGCAGCGCCGGCTGCATGCCGGGCTCGATGATCGGCGAGCGGCCCTCCAGCCGGGCCCGCTGGGCGTCCGTGATGCGCGCGTTGCCGGCGAGGGTGGCGGGACCGTAGCCCGAGTCGGTCTCGGCGGGAGCAGGCGCAGGGGCGGCGGGAGGGGCACTGTACGCCTGCGGCGGCTGTTGCTGCTGCTCGGCGAGGTACGGCCGTTCGTACGACTGCGGCGGCAGGTACGCCGTCTCCGCGGCCTGCACCGGGGCGTGCGTCTGCGTCTCCCAGGTCTGGCCCTGCCACTGCTGCGTGGCGTACTGCTGCTCCTCGTACCCCCACTGCGGCTGCGCAGGGGGCTGCGCCTGCTGCTGGTAGGGGTCGTATCCCTCGTACGGCTCGTACGGCTGGTTGGTCATCGCTCTCGCTCACCCTCCTGCGAACGGCGGGAGCACCTCGACCGTGCCGCCCTCGGCCAGCCGTACCGTCTCATGTCCGCGCATGCCCACGGGGTCACCGTCGATGAGGAAGGAGCATCGCCGCAGGACCCGCGCCAGTTCCCCGGGGTGTCGCGTGCGCACCGCGGCCAGCGCCTCGGCGAGGGTGTCCGCGTCGTACGGCTCCTCGGCGATGCCGGCCGCGGCCTTCGCGGCGGCCCAGTAGCGCACCGTGACCTTGGGCATGCGGTTCCTCAAGAGACTCGATGAGAACAATCAGTCGGCTGTGTACCTGTGTACTGGGTCAGGCTAGCCCGCCCGGGACGCCGCCCAGTCGCCGATCCTGGCCAGCAGCGCATCGTCCGCCGCGTGTTCGGCGTGGCCCATGCCGGGCTCCAGCCAGAGCTCGGCGGCGCCACCTGCGGCGTCGGCCAGCATCCGGGGGTGGTCGACCGGGAAGTAGCCGTCGCTGTCGCCGTGCACGATCAGCAGCGGGGTCGGGGCGATCTTCGGCACCGCCTCCACCGGGGAGAGCGGCACCGGGTCCCAGTCGCGGTGGTGGATCCGGGTGTGGAAGCCGTAGCGGCCGACGAGACGGCCCTCCGGTCTGGTGACCAGCCAGTGGAGGCGGCGCATGGGGGCGGTGCCCCGGTAGTACCAGCGGGCGGGGGACGACACGGAGACGACCGCGTCCGCACCGGCGTGCAGCGCCGCGTGCCGCAGGACCACCGAGCCGCCCATCGAGAAGCCGACGGTGACGACGCGCGCGTGGCCGAGGTCCCGGGCCCAGGCCACCGCCGCCGCCAGGTCGAGGACCTCGCGGTCGCCGACGGTGGTGCGGCCGCCGGACCGGCCGTGGCCGCGGAAGGAGAAGCTGACCACCGGCGCGTAATCCGTCAGGGCGGCCACCACCCGTCGTACGTGTGGCCGGTCCACGTCTCCCGTGAAACCGTGGGCCATGACGAACACCAGGTCACGGGAAGGTGGCCGGGAGCCGTCGTATACGACGGAGGCGGGATCGTATACGGAATCGATGGAAACCCCGTCGTCCGTGCACAGAAACGTCCGCATAGAGGCGTTTCTGGTCGTCTCATATGTCGGACGAACGGCGGAACGTGCCACATGACCTGCCGGACCGATGCTCATGTGGGCTATTCTGCTGGGCAGAGGACTCGGGCAGCGCCGCCACCGGGTCCTTTTGTGCTTTCGGAAGGGCTGTATACGAAGCGGGAAACTCCAGGTGACCGCGGATGTACGGAACATCGGGAGCGCAGCGCAGTGTCATTGCACACAGTCCTCGCAGGGACCGAGGAGGAACCAGACAAATGAGTTCTCTGCTGCTCCTGACCAACGCCCTCCAGCCGTCGACGGAGGTGCTGCCGGCCCTCGGGCTGCTCCTGCACAACGTGCGGGTCGCACCGGCGGAAGGGCCCGCCCTCGTCGACACCCCGGGTGCCGACGTCATCCTGATCGACGGCCGCCGTGACCTCCCGCAGGTCCGCAGCCTCTGCCAGCTGCTCCGCTCCACCGGCCCCGGCTGTCCGCTCATCCTCGTCGTCACGGAGGGCGGGCTCGCCGCCGTCACCGCCGACTGGGGCATCGACGACGTCCTCCTCGACACCGCGGGCCCCGCCGAGGTCGAGGCCCGGCTGCGGCTGGCCATGGGCCGGCAGCAGATCGTCGCCGACGACTCCCCCATGGAGATCCGCAACGGCGACCTGTCGGTCGACGAGGCGACGTACAGCGCGAAGCTGAAGGGACGGGTCCTCGACCTCACCTTCAAGGAGTTCGAGCTGCTCAAATACCTCGCCCAGCACCCCGGCCGGGTGTTCACTCGTGCACAGCTGCTCCAGGAGGTCTGGGGCTACGACTACTTCGGCGGCACCCGGACCGTCGACGTACACGTACGACGGCTGCGCGCCAAGCTCGGCGTGGAGCACGAGTCCTTGATCGGAACCGTCCGGAACGTCGGTTATCGATTCGTTACGCCCGAGAAGGGCGACCGGGCCGCTGAGGCCGCCAAGGCGCACGCCGACCGGCCAAAGCCGGAGGATGCGGACGCATCGGCGGCCCTGGACGCGGTCGAGGTACCGGCGGAGGCGTAGTCGTCGTCCGGGCGAGGCGTGGCCCTCGCCCGGACGGGGCATTGCTTACGCAAGCGAAGCTTCGATTCGCCCTGCCCAGAGCGGGTCCATCCGCGTAGACTCCGCGCGTGGCCAAGGTGACTCGGGATGATGTGGCGCGGCTGGCGGGGACTTCCACCGCCGTTGTCAGTTATGTCATCAACAACGGACCCCGGCCGGTCGCCCCGGCCACGCGCGAGCGTGTCCTCGCGGCGATCAAGGAACTGGGGTACCGCCCGGACCGGGTCGCCCAGGCGATGGCATCCCGGCGCACCGACCTCATAGGCCTCATCATTCCCGACGCCCGCCAGCCGTTCTTCGGCGAGATGGCGCACGCGGTCGAGCAGGCCGCGTCCGAGCGCGGAAAGATGGTGCTGGTCGGCAACACCGACTACGTCGGCGAGCGCGAGGTCCACTACCTGCGCGCGTTCCTCGGGATGCGGGTCTCGGGCCTCATCCTCGTCTCCCACGCGCTGAACGACCTGGCCGCCGCCGAGATCGAGGCCTGGGACGCCCGGGTGGTGCTGCTGCACGAGCGGCCGGAGGCGATCGACGACGTGGCCGTGGTGACGGACGACCTCGGCGGCGCCCAGCTCGCCGTCCGCCATCTGCTGGAGCACGGCTACGAGTACGTGGCCTGTCTGGGCGGTACGGCGGAGACGCCGGCCGTCGGCGACCCGGTCTCCGACCACGTCGAGGGCTGGAAGCGGGCGATGGCCGAGGCGGGCCTGCCGACGGAGGGCCGGCTGTTCGAGGCGCCGTACAACCGGTACGACGCGTACCGGATCGCCCTGGACATCCTCTCCGGCCCCACCCGCCCCCCGGCGATCTTCTGCTCCACCGATGACCAGGCCCTCGGCGTGCTGCGGGCGGCGCGGGAGCTGCGCATCGACGTGCCCGGGGAGCTGGCGGTGGCCGGCTTCGACGACATCAAGGAGGCGGCGCTGGCGGATCCCCCGCTCACGACGATCGCCTCGGACCGCCCTGCGATGGCCCGTGCGGCGGTGGACCTGGTCCTCGACGACGGCCTGCGCGTGGCGGGGTCGCGGAGGGAACGCCTGAAGACGTTTCCGTCGCGGCTGGTGGTGCGTGGGTCCTGCGGGTGCCAGTAGTACTTCGGCGAACCGTGCGTCGTGGTTGCTCGCGCAGTTCCCCGCGCCCCTAAAGGGGCGCTCAGCGCAGCGCCCTGCTTTTAGGGGCGCGGGAACTGCGCGACCAGCCCCCACCGGCCCGCGCCCGAAAATCCACAGCAAGAACTTCATGAACGGCGTCTGAGAACCGTCCGCGACCTGCGAGAAGGTTCCTTATATCGGGCAAACGAGCTTCTCGCGGCGTTCTCAGCGGGCACTCAGGGAGCTCTCATGGTCACGGGACAAGCTATTTGTCATGACCGAGAGCTTCCGCCGCAGCGGCGAGTACGAGAACCCACAGGGTCCCCAGGGTGACGCCTACCAGGGCGCGTACCCCCAGCAGCAGCACGCCTCCTCCCCCGTGAACCCGGAGTGGCCGCCCCCGCCCACCCACCAGCCGGCGCAGCAGCCGGTGACCGTGGAGCCGGCGGCCGACGGCGGCCAGGGCGGCTACGGCGGCGGTACGGCCGTACTCCCTACCGTCGGCGCCGACGCCGAGCACCCGGCGGAGCACCCGGAGCACGGCATGCACTCGGCACCCAAGAAGCGCACCCGCGGCCCGATAGCCCTCCTCGCCGCGGTCGCCATCGTCGCGGCCGCCGTCGGCGGCGGCACCGCGTACGCCTTCCAGGAGCTCACCGGCAAGAACAACGTCGTCTCCAGCAGCACCACCACCAGCGTGGTGCCCTCCAGCAAGAAGGGCGACGTCGCGTCGATCGCCGCCGCCGTCAGCCCGAGCGTCGTCGAGGTCAACGCGACCCTCAGCAACGGCACCTCCACCGGCTCCGGCGTCGTCATCACCAGCGACGGCGAGATCGTCACCAACAACCACGTGATCTCCGGCGCCCAGTCGGTCAAGGTCTCCACCAGCGACGGCAAGTCGTACACCGCGAAGGTCGTCGGCACCGACAGCTCCAAGGACCTCGCCCTCCTCAAGCTCGAAGGCGCCTCCGGCCTCCACCCCGCCACCCTCGGCAACTCCGACGGGGTCCAGGTCGGCGACACGGTCGTCGCGATCGGCTCCCCCGAGGGCCTGACCGGCACCGTCACCAGCGGCATCGTCTCCGCGCTCAACCGGGACGTCACCGTCTCCACCGACGAGGGCCAGCAGCAGCAACAGCAGGGCGGCGGCAGCGGCCAGTGGCCGTTCTCCTTCGGCGGCCAGCAGTTCAACGGCGACACCGGCTCGTCCACCACGACCTACAAGGCGATCCAGACCGACGCGTCCCTGAACCCCGGCAACTCCGGCGGCGCGCTGATCGACGCCAGCGGCGACATCGTCGGCATCAACTCCGCGATGTACTCGGCCAGTTCCGACTCCTCCTCGTCCTCCTCGGACGCGGGCAGCGTCGGCCTCGGCTTCGCCATCCCGATCAACACCGTCAAGTCCGACCTGGCCAAGCTGCGGTCGGGCTCCACCAGCTGAACCACCGGCACCAGAGCAAGGGAGTACGTCATGATCAAGCAGGTTTCGCACACGATGTCCGCCGACAGCCCGGCCGGTGTCAGCCTGGCCCTTGCCGTGGCGTACGAGCTCCACGCACCGACGGAGGCCGTGGTGGCGCCGACCCCGGCCCCGCGCGCCCCGGAGTCCATGGTGGCTGCTGCGCCCCCGGCCCCGCGCGCCCCGGAGGTCGTGCCGGCCCCGCAGCTGATGGGCCTGCGCACCTCGGCGGCCCGGCCGCACCAGCGCAAGGTGCCGCTGAGCCGCATGACCCTGGTACGCGGCTAGGGGCGTACCGCCCCACCAGCGTGCATACCCGACAGCCGAGAAACATGCGAGGCTGAGAGGCGTCCCGACCAAGACCCACCGCACCCCGAGGAAACGCGAGCGATGAGCCCCGCCGATGGCGACCGTGAACCCCAGCGCATCCTGATCGTCGACGACGAGCCGGCCGTACGCGAAGCCCTCCAGCGCAGCCTCGCCTTCGAGGGATACGAGACCGAGGTCGCGGTCGACGGCGCGGACGCGCTGGAGAAGGCGACGGCCTACAAGCCGGACCTGATCGTCCTCGACATCCAGATGCCGCGGATGGACGGCATGACGGCCGCCCGCCGCATCCGCGGCGCCGGCGACACCACCCCCATCCTGATGCTGACGGCCCGCGACACGGTCGGCGACCGCGTCACCGGCCTCGACGCGGGGGCCGACGACTACCTGGTCAAGCCGTTCGAACTGGACGAACTCTTCGCCCGCATCCGCGCTCTCCTCCGCCGCAGCTCCTACGCGGCCACGGTCGGCGACGGCGTCCAGGAGGACGAGGCGCTCACCTTCGGCGACCTTCGCATGGACCTCGCGACCCGCGAGGTCACCCGGTCCGGCCGCCAGGTCGAGCTGACCCGCACGGAGTTCACGCTCCTGGAGATGTTCATGGCCCACCCGCGCCAGGTCCTCACCCGCGAGCAGATCCTCAAGGCCGTCTGGGGCTTCGACTTCGAGCCCTCGTCCAACTCCCTGGACGTCTACGTCATGTACCTCCGCCGCAAGACCGAGGCCGGCGGCGAGCCCCGCCTCGTCCACACCGTGCGCGGCGTCGGGTACGTCCTGCGCCAGGGCGGCGCGGAGTGAACAGGCTCACCGCCCGCTTCCGCGCCCTCCCGATCCGCGCCCGCCTGTCGATGCTGGTCGCGGCGGCGGTGGCGTTCGCGGTGGCGGCGGTTTCGGTGACCTGCTGGTTCATTGTGCAGGGGAAGCTGTACGACCAGCTTGAGAGCGACCTCCAGAAGGTGCGGGGGCCGGCGAACATCGTCGCCCAGAACGCCCTCATCGACTGCACCAGCACGGTTCAGGACACCAACGGCCTGCGGATCGGGTACGGCCAGGTGGTCAAGACGGACGGCACGTTCTGCCTCACCCACGACGCCACGGGCGTGATCAAGGTCAGTCAGGCAGACAAAGACCTCATCAAGGCGGGGAACACCAACACCCTGTACTTCAGCAACGGCACCGACGCGGACGGCAACCCGCTGCGCGTGATGACCCAGGTGTTCGCCACCGAAGGCGGCTCCCACGTCGGTCTGCTCACCGCTGTCCCCCTGAAGGGCACCCAGGACACCCTCAAAGACCTCGCCCTGATCCTCCTCCTCGTCTCCGGCATCGGAGTCGTCGGCGCCGGAGCCGCCGGCCTCGCCGTCGCCCGGGCCGGTCTCCGCCCCGTCGACAAGCTCACGGAGGCCGTCGAGCACGTCGCCCGTACCGAGGACCTGAGCGTCCGCATCCCCGTGGAGGAGGAGTCGGACGACGAGATCGCCCGCCTGTCCCGCTCGTTCAACAGCATGACCAGTTCTCTGGCCAGCTCCCGGGAGCTCCAGCAGCAGCTCATCGCGGACGCCGGCCACGAACTCCGCACCCCCCTCACCTCCCTCCGCACCAACATCGAACTCCTCACCCGCAGCGAGGAGACGGGCCGCCCGATCCCCCCGGCGGACCGCAAGGCGCTGCTCGACTCGGTGAAGGCGCAGATGACGGAGCTGGCGTCGCTGATCGGCGACCTCCAGGAGCTGTCCCGCTCGGAGGGGCAGCGCGGTGAGCGCGTGCAGATCGTGGCGCTCCAGGACACGGTCGAGGCAGCCCTGCGCCGTGCCCGCCTGCGCGGCCCGGAGCTGACGATCACGGCGGACGTCCAGCCGTGGTTCGTCCGGGCGGAGCCCTCCGCCCTGGAGCGGGCGATCGTCAACATCCTCGACAACGCGGTGAAGTTCAGCCCCGAGGGCGGCAAGATCGAGGTCGCCCTGGAACGCGGCGTCCTCACGGTCCGCGACCACGGCCCCGGCATCGCCGAGGAAGAACTCCCCCACGTCTTCGACCGCTTCTGGCGCTCACCGAGCGCGCGGGCCCTGCCCGGCTCCGGTCTCGGCCTCTCCATCGTGGCCCGCACGGTCCAACAGGCCGGCGGCGACGTCACCCTGGCCCGCGCCAACGGCGGCGGCACGGTGGCGACGGTACGACTGCCGGGGGTGTCGGCTCCGCCGCCGGAGCCGACACCATAATCAACGGGGTTGCGGAAGCCGTCGCCAGCGTGCTCGTAGCTGAGGTCGACATGGGTCGGCATGCCCGGCTCGGCCGCGATCCGGTTGAGAGCGTCGATCAGACCATGTTGGCCGACGCAGGTAGTGTCGTGCTGGCGGCCCAGCGGACCGGTGAGACCCAGATCGGTCAGCTGTCCGGGGCGGAGACGATCTGCACGTTCCCGCCATGGCGCTTGTGTTTTCCGGACCACCACAGGGTCTGCGCCGTTGGGGCCGGGGGCGCCTACGGCTCCTCCTGAGGCTCTGTAGGCGGCTCGACTCCCATCCAGAAAAGCTCTTCCACGATGATCTGGGGGTCTTCGAGACGGGGTACGAACGTGTACTTGAGCCAGCCGTTCTCGTAGTCGAAGAAGAGCACACGAGGGCCCTTCGGATCACTGGATCGGACCGGCGTGACCGTCATTCCGTTGGGGAGGCAGGCGTCCGTCTCGATACCTCGGAAATAGGGATCCTTCGTGGTGACCAACTCAGCCCGCGCCGCGCGGACGATCTCACGAACGTGGCCGGGCAGTGCCTCGTAGGCGGCAAGGGCATCAAGCCTCAAGTCCATCTGCCAAGGCGGCCCCATAAACCCGTCGGTCACTCGCCGGGCTCCAGTTTCCGCACTCGGTGACGGATCTTCGAGGCCTCTTCGAGAAGGGCCCTGGCTTCGGCGCCGTCAGTGGACTCCGATGCCCGGATTTCGAGATCGTGCACATGTGCGTCCAGCTCGGGATCGCGGGCGAGGGCGTACTCACCCCACCAGAAGGCCATGAACGCCGGCACAGGGGGGAGGTTGAAGGTGTCGGCACTTGAGGCGATCGCCCTTTTCCAGTGCCTGTCGAAGTCCGGGAGCAGCACGGGAGCATGCTCGGCGATGGCCGCGCGCAGCGCTTTCGGCGTCCGCTCCGGCATCGGCGGGATGACCTGGTCGTTCTCCGTGGCGCGAGCGGTCATGACCGATGCCCTCCTTCGGCGCTTCAGGTCTACGACCATAGCCGCCCCGCACTCCGTGGATCAGTCGTTCGTGTCGTGGTCACGGGATCCAGCGTGCGGGCGGTAACGCCTCGAACATCAGGGCTTCGGGCATATGTCACCCGAATGTGCGCCACCCGACTCCCCCTTGACCCCGTCCACGAACACGGACCAGGACAGGGCCGAGAAGACGAGAGGATGGGCGGCCGGGAGCTTGCTGTCCCGGACGGGGACTATGCCGGGGTGACCGCCGGCGACCTCGACGCAGTCGTTGGCTCCGCCCTCGCTGTAGCTCGACTTGCGCCACACCGCGGTACCTATGTCGGGGGTGCGCGTCATGATCTGTGCTCCTCCACTGCTCGCCTGACAAGTGTGAGCGAGTCCGGCGGAGACAGCGCCAGGTCGCGGAGCCGATCGTAGGACAGCCGTTGCCGCAGGACTTCGTCCGGATCTTCAACCAACCGGCTGCAACCATTGCCTTCCTTGTAGGCAACAGCGCTGCCGTCCCTCTGCCAGAGCAGGGTCAGTGACCCGTTCATATGGTGGTGCGCTCCTGCGGAGAAGGGCAGTACCTGAAGCGCCACGTTGGGCCACGAGGCGGCGGTCTCAAGGTGCAGCAGTTGGTCTTGCCAGGCCTCGCCCGAGGCGGCGGGGCGGCGCAATGCGAACTCGTCGACGATGACGCGGACTTCGGGCTGCGGCTTCTGCCTCAGGAGGTACTGCCGCCCGAGTCGTGCCGCGACCTGCTCCTCGACAGCCTCGTCGCCGTCAGCCGTTGTCAGACCCCCGGACAACACCCCGCGTGCGAAATCCTCCGTCTGCAGCAGTCCGGGAATGCCCGGCGAGAACACCCGGATGACCCGAGCCGTCGCCTCCAGTCCCATGTACTCCCTGTACTGGTCCTTGAACGCGTCCAGCCGCGCCACTCTCCAGTGACTGACCAGCAGGTCACCGGTGCCGTAGTACCCGTCCAGATCTTCCATGACCGTCACCTTGGACAGCCGCTCCCCGGACTCCAGTCGGCTCAGGTAGCTCTTGTCGTACCCGGTCTCGGCGGCCAGCTGCCCCAGCGACTTCCCGGCCTTGTCCCGCAGCACCCGCAGGGTCTGCCCCAGCACGGCACGCCCGGAAACCGGCCCCGCGTCAGCCTGTTCGCCCACGTCACCTCTCCCCGTTGCCTCAAGTCACCGTCAACGCCGACTCTCTTCCGCAGCGTACGGGCCAGCTGTGACGATCGGGACACGAACAGTGATCCCCCACTCCAAAGGACCCCGGCATGCGCCTCCTCCCCTGGACCAACCTCGACGGCCGCCCCTTCTACCTCAGCACCGACGACAACCGGAGCAGCCTCTCCCTCCTCGCGGACAGCGTCGAGGTGGCTCAACTCGCCTCAGGCAAGGATGTGCTGGCCGGGGCCCGGGCCGTGCTCGCCGACAAGAAGGCGGGTGAGTTCGCCGTACGGTCCGCGCTGACACGGGCAACTGAGTCCTTGGAGGACGTGATCCGGATCGCGGTCAGCCGGGGCGGGCGAATCCCCGGACTCGAACTGTGAGGCCGCCACGGAGTACGCGTGCTATCAGGTACGCCGACCACGCAGCTCGACGAAAGGACGGGCTCAGCGGCCCCAGACGCACGTCGCTGGAGGATCTTGAGAAGCGGCTCAGTCTCAACCCGTTCGGCCCGCCTGCGATCAGCATGCGCGACAAAAGTTGGTGGGCTGCGTTCACAGGTGGCTTCGTCATCTACATCGTGTCCGACCGCGATGTGACGATCAACGCCATCGATCTGGTCGCAACGGATGAGATCCCGTCTCGGCCTCAGTAGAAGCCGAGCATTCCCGGGGAGTCGATGTCGATGGCAACGACCCCTGGCGGATAGCGATCTTCACGGTCCGTCAGGAGGATCGACATCCCGTTGAAGTCGGGGCGCGGCAAGGCCGCGTACAAAGCGTGGCAGGTGTCGGCTCCGCCGTAGCCGTCTCGGATCATGGTTCCGACCGTGGCAGCTGCGGCCGTGTTCAGCTCGTCGACTTCGACGGACGAGAAGGCGAGGACCCGGTGTGCAGTTCCCTCATCCTCCGACTCCGCCTGCATAAGGCAGATCGCCGGGATGCGCAGGAGATCGCCGGGGGTACGTGCCATGTTCGCGGCCAGGAGGTTCAACGTCTTGTGGCCGGCCGCCAGTGCGCGGGTCGCGCTGGTGTCGAGGATGATCACGCCGCTGCGGCTCCCCTGGCCACGCGCGCCTTCTCCGCGGCGATCCGACGGATGTTGCCCAGCACATCAGGAGCCTGGTCGAACTCGTCATCGCTGATATCGAGCCCGATCACGTCCCGCACGACCTGGCGGTCGGCAGCGAGTCTCTCGGCGATCTGCTCCGCCGTGGGCTGCTGGGCCGCCAGCTCGTCTACGAGCTGCCCCAGAGTCAGCCCCCTTTCCTTGGCGATCTGCGCGAGGTGATCTCGGGCCTGCCGGGAGACCTGGATCGTGGTGGTGTCAGTCATAGCTCCACCATAGCCACCCCATGAAACCGGCGAGTCTACTTTCCGCGGCTTCACCCGTTCGTGGCATTCACCGCCGCTTCGCCCCCGTGATCGCCTCCCCGATCACGAACCCCTTGGCGGGACCTTCGGGAACGGTGACCTCGGTGCCGTAGGGGACACGGTGGATGTCCTCCCAGTCGGCTTTGTCGGGGCGGGGCCCGGTGAAGAGGGTGACGGCGCCCTGGCCGTCGTAGTCGTCGATGATCACGTACACCGGGATTCCGGCACGGGCGTACTCCCGGCGCTTGCGGAGGCGGTCGCGGTCGAGGCTGTGCTTCCCGGGCGAGGTGACTTCGAAGACGACTCGTACGCCCGCAGCCGTCAGGCCGAGCCCGTCGTCCGTCACGTAGCGCTCGGGGTCCTTGGCGACGACGAACAGGTCAGGCACCCAAGCGCTGTTTTCATGGATGACGTTCGTGTCGTTCCGGGCGGCGAAGTCCCCGGCTTTCAGGAACTCCGCCAACGTCTCCCTCAGCATGAAGACGATCTGGCTGTGCGCGTAGCGGTCGGTGGACGACACCTCGATGGCTCCCTCGATGATCTCGGCGCGGTAGCCCTCGGGGAGTTCCATGGCCTTCCAGGCCTGCCACAGAACCTCGTCCAGGTCGGGTCCGTCGAAGAGTTCGGCCTGCGCCTCGGACATGGTCTCGGGCCTCTCATGTGCGAGCAACGCGCTCACGGTAGGTGGGGTGACCCGGGCGACCTGCGGAGATGGGTCCAGATCACCCGTTCGAGCGATGACGGAACGGTCCGCCGGGGACTGGTCCGAACCGCTTCCCGTGGCCACAGAAGGCCGCCTTATCCTCTCCCCAGTCGCGCATCCGTTCGGTGCGTATGGGGAGGGGATCGGATCGTGGACGAGGGTGGGGTCGAGCGGGTGTACCGGAGGCGGCGGAAGCCGCCCTTGGTGTTCTTCCTGCTGCCGGGGCTGTTGCTGGTGAACGCGTTCATCCAGACCGGCCGGGTGTCTCACGACGGGGACGGAGGCGGCAGCGGGTTCTGGTGGGGGCCGCCGGCCTTCGCGCTGCTGCTGGCCACGGCGACGGCGCGGATCGCGCTGGAGCAGTTCCGGGCGCACACCAGGGTCACGACCGCCGGGATCACCGCGCAGGGGCCGCTGCGTGCGCGGACCTGGGCCTGGTCGGAGGTGTACGACATCCGGGTGGAGCAGGCGCCGCGCGGCTCCGGGCGGGCGGCGCCGCAGTGGCTCACCTACCTGTACGACTTCCAGGGCCGCCGCTTCCTGCTGTGGCAGCTGAACGACTGGCAGGTGGACGACCCGTACACCGAGGTCGCGGAGTTGTGCCTGGCCGCGGCCCCGCTCCGCAGCCTCACCTGGGAGCGCCGGCCGGACGTGGAGGAGCGGATCCAGCGGGGGGTGACACGGCGCAGGGCATGCATGTGGGGGGCGTACGGCGGGATCGGGGTCTTCTTCCTCATGTTCGTGTTCGACATCTGGCTCGTCGCCGTGGGGAGACCGGACCATCCGTTCCTGTTGATGGTGTGCGTGCCCCTGGCCTCGGGCGTCGCCCTGGCCGCCGTACTCGACCGGTACTGGCGCATCCGGCCGCCACGCACCCCGGCCCCGCAGCCGTAGCCCACCCACATCCCACCCCCAGCCCCGTCACAGCCCCTCGTCACACTTTTGTCAGATGGCTGAGATGGCTCAGATGGCTCAGATGGCGCGGAAGATCCTGCTGGCCGACGACGACGCGGCCGTGCGCGACGGGATCGGGCGGCTGCTCAGGTTCGAGGGGTACGAGACGCTCCTCGCCGGGGACGGCAGAGTGGCCCTCGATCTCGTCGGGGCCCCGGGGAGCGCGCCCGACCTGGTGCTGATGGATGTGGAGATGCCGGGTCTCGACGGGCTGGCGGCCACCCGGCGGATCCGGGCCTCCGGGTCCACCGTGCCGATTCTGATGATCACGGGGCGGAATGCGGTCGGGGACCGCATCGTCGCCCTCGACAACGGCGCCGACGGGTACCTGGCCAAGCCGTTCGCCGCCGAGGAACTCCTCGCCCGGGTACGGGCGTTGCTGCGGCGCAGTCCGCGGCGGGAGGCGGGGACGGAGGCGGGCGGCGGGGACCGGTTCCTCGGGTTCGGCGACATCTCGATGGATCTGCGGACCCGGACCGTGCACCGCGGGGAACAGGCCATCGACCTGACCAGGACCGAGTACGCGCTGCTGGAGTTCCTGCTGCGGCAGCCCGGGCGGGTGCTCAGCCGGGAGAAGATCCTGCGGGACGTGTGGGGCTTCGAGTTCGCGCCGACCTCCAACACGCTGGACGTCTACATCATGTACCTGCGGCGGAAACTGGAGAGCCGCGGCGAACCGCGGCTCATCCACACCGTGCGCGGGCTGGGGTACACGCTCAGGAACGGTGCTACCACCTGAGGATCATCGTCTCGTCCGGGACCGGCGCCGCCGACTCCGCCGCGATGGCCTCGGGGAGCGGGTGGGCCAGGGTGGCGTAGGCGCCGCCCCGGGCGAGGAGTTCGGCGTGGGTGCCCGCCTCCACCAGGCGGCCGCGGTCGACGACCAGGATGCGGTCGGCGTCGGGGGCGAGGGTGAGGTCGTGCGTGATCATGATGGTCGTACGGCCCGCCATGAGCTTGCGCAGGGGGGCGACGACCTGGCGGGCGGCTATCGCGTCCAGGCCGGCCGTCGGCTCGTCGAGGACGAGGACCGGGGCGGCGCGGAGCATCGCGCGGGCGATGGCGATGCGCTGGAGCTGGCCGCCGGAGAGCGCGGCCGTACCGGGGGCGATGTGGGTGTCGTAGCCCTGGGGGAGGGCGGTGATGAAGTCGTGGGCGGCCGCGTCCCGTGCCGCCTGTTCGATCTCGGTGTCCGTCGCTCCGGGGCGGCCGCACCCGATGTTCTCGCGGACCGTGCCGTTGAGGATCAGCGTCTGCTGCGGGAGCAGGGCGACGTTCTCGCGGAGGAACTCCAGGGGTACGTCGGTGAGCGGGACGCCGTCCAGGCAGATCACGCCGGCCGAGGGGTCGTAGAAGCGGGTGAGGAGCTTGGAGAGGGTGGACTTGCCGGCGCCGCTCTTGCCGGTGACGAGGACCAGTTCGCCGGGGCCCGCCGCGAAGTCGACGTCCCGGAGGGATGCGCGGGGGGACTCGGGGTAGCGGAAGGAGACGTTGTGGAAGCTGACCCAGCCGCGGACCGGCCAGGGGCCGACGGGCCGGGCGGGGTCGGTGACGGCGGGTTCGGCGTCCAGGATCTCGCCGATGCGCTCCGCGCCCGCGGTGGCCGCGGTGAGGGTGAGGCCGAGCTGGCCGAGGTTGCGGACCGGCGGGTAGAGGTAGCCGAGGAAGGCGGCGAAGGCGAGGAGCTGGCCGAGGGTCATGCGGTCGGCGGAGATCTCCCAGACGCCCAGGCCGATGACGGCCAGTACGCAGAGGGTCTCGACGACCTCGACGAACTGGGCGTACATCTCGCTGAGGCGGGCGCCGCGCACGCTCGCCCGCATCCAGGCGCGGGCCTCGACGTCCAGGCGCTTCTCCTCGTCCCGGCGGCGGTTGTACGCCTGGGTGAGGACGACGTTGCCGAGGGACTCCTCCACCACGGAGGTGATCGCGCCGTCGGCGACCCGCTCGTCCTGGGAGGCCGTCCTGATCCGGCCGGAGAAGCGGCGGGCGGCGAACAGGAAGAGGGGTGCGAGGACGAAGGTGGCCAGCGCCAGGTCCCAGCGCAGCCAGAAGGCGGCGGTCGCGTAGAAGACGGCGGAGAACGCGGCGGCGACGGTGCCGACGACACCGGACACCACCATCTGTTCGATGGCCTCGACGTCACCGGTGAGGCGTTCCACCAGGTCGCCCTGGCGGTGCTTCTGGAAGAAGTGCGGGGGGAGGTCCTGGACGTGCCGGAACACCTTGGCGCGCAGCCGCAGGACGAATCTCTCGGCGGTCCAGGTCGCCAGTGAGTTGCCGAGGTAGCCGACGAGGGCGCCCACCGCGGCGACCAGGAGCCAGGCGCCGGCCGGGCCCCAGAAGGCGGAGAGCGAACCGGCCTGGAGGGCGTTGTCGGTGAGGTCGGCGAAGAGCAGGATCGCGGCGGTCTCGGCGAGTGCGGACACCACGACACACGCGATGATCATCCACAGCCACCTGCGGTCGCCGCGGGTCAGCGGCCAGAAGCGGCGGAAGGCCTTGCGGGCTTCTCTCATGATCGGCAACTCCCTTCAGGGGTCGGTCGGGGGGGGCGGACATGGCCGAGGCGGGGCCACCGGTGCGACCACGCGTAACCGGTGACCCCGCCTCATGGCGCGTCTCAGTGCTTGTCGCCGACGGGGCGCTTCGGCTCCGGCTTCTTCGGCGCGGGCTTCTTCGGGGCCGGGGCGGGCTTGCGGTGCTTCTTGACGGGGACGATCTTGTGGAAGCTCATGGTGGCGTTCCTCTCTCTGACGACGTGTGTCGTGGTTCTGCAACAGTTTCTCTACTGGCCCGCTGCAACAACCTGTGAATTGATTTGAATTACTTCTGTAAATGCTTTGTCAGCGCTCGTCGCCGACCGGGCGGCGCTTCGGAGCCGGCTTCTTCGGCGCGGGCTTCTTCGGGTCCGGAGCGGGCTTGCGGTGCTTCCTGACGGGGACGATCTTGTGGAAGCTCATGGAAATTCCCTCCTCTGGGCTGGCGAGTTAGCGGTTGCCGACAGGGCGCTTGGGCTGGGACTTCTTGCAGTCCTTCTTCTTCGGAGCCGGCTTCGGGGCGGGCTTCTCGGCCTTCTTCACCGGGACGATCTTGTGGAAGCTCATGATCTTCTCCTTCGTTCCGTCGTCCGCGCCGTTCGCTTTCGACATGGAAAACATTACGTGGTCCGCGAGCCCGAGAAAGCCATTTTCAGTTAGACCTCGATGAATTGCGACTGAGATGAATTTTCAGGAGCAACCGGGAACCGTTCACTGCCTCACATAGGTTTTATCCAGCAGATGCAGCAGAAAGGGCCCGGTACGCACGGGGGTGCGTACCGGGCCCTGGGGCGTGCTGCCGCAGGAGCAGGCGCCTACTGCACGATCGTGATCCGGTCCGTGGCCGGCGGCGCGAGC
Organism: Streptomyces sp. NPDC013157; assembly: GCF_042899865.1. NCBI lineage: Bacteria > Bacillati > Actinomycetota > Actinomycetes > Kitasatosporales > Streptomycetaceae > Streptomyces > Streptomyces sp. NPDC013157. Next base: position 365,657 of record NZ_JBIBAK010000009.1, read on the forward strand.
GGGCTCGTGGCCGAGGAGTTGGCCGTCAGGTACTGGGCGAGGGCGGAGAGGTCGTCCGTGCCGACGACGTCGTCCGTGCCCTGGCCGAGGGTGGTGAAGCCGTCGCCGCCGCCCGCGAGGAAGGAGTTGGTGGCGACGCGGTAGGTGGCGGCCGGGTCGACGGCCGTGCCGTTCAGCTTCACGGAATCGGTGACGACACGGTCCGCGCCCGTCTTCGTCAGGTCCAGCGTGTAGGTGAGCCCCTTGGACGGCAGCAGGATCTTCGGGGCGGCGGCGTTGCTGCCGCTCACCTGCTCCTTGAGCACCTGGACGAGCTGGGCCCCGGTGAAGTTCTGGAGGTTCACGGTGTTGGCGAAGGGCTGGACCGTGAAGCCCTCGGCGTACGTCACGACGCCGTCGCCCTCACTCCCCTTGGCCGCGTACGTCAGCCCGGCCCGTACCCCGCCCGGGTTCATCAGCGCGAGGTCGGTCTCCGGGTCCAGCTCCTTGCCGTACGCGAACTGGGCGTCGGCGATCAGGTCGCCCATCGGGGACTCGGTGCCGGTGTTGTTGACGTCGGCGGAGACGTAGCCGACGGCGCGGTTGCCGATCGGGGCGGCGAGGGTGTTCCACCTGCTGATCAGGTCGGTCATGTCGGGCGCCTTGGCGACGTCCCGGGTGACCACGTGGTTCGCCGACTGCACGGCCGTACGCGCGATGTCGCCGGTGCGGCGGTCGTAGGTCAGCGTGGTGTCGGTGTAGAGGCGGCCGAAGGAGGCCGCCGAGGTGACCATGCGGGGGTTGCCGGCCGGGTCGTCGACCGTGCAGACGTACGCGGTGTGGGTGTGACCGGTGACCAGCGCGTCCACGGCCGGGGTCACGTTCTTCGCGATGTCGACGATCGGGCCGGAGATGCCGCTGCCGGCGCCCGCGGAGTCGCAGTCGTAGTTGTAGTTGGACGAGGCCGGGAAGCCGCCCTCGTGGACCAGTGCCACGATCGACTGGACGCCTTGGCGCTGGAGCACCTTGGCGTACTTGTTGATGGTCTCGACCTCGTCCTTGAAGGCCAGGCCCTTGACGCCGTCGGCGGAGACGATGCCGGGCGTGCCCTCCAGGGTGACGCCGATGAAGCCGATCCTGACGTCCTTCTTCTGCCAGACCCAGTACGGCTTGAGGATCGGCTTGTCCGTCTTCTCGTCGAGGACGTTGGCCGCCAGGTAGGGGAAGTCGGCGCCCTTGAACTTCTTGTCGGTGTAGCAGCCGTCGGTGGGGTGGCAGCCGCCGTTCTGCAGGCGGGCCAGTTCCTTCGCGCCCTCGTCGAACTCGTGGTTGCCGACCGTCGTGACGTCCAGGTCGAGCTTGTTGAGCGCCTCGATGGTCGGCTCGTCGTGGAAGAGGCCGGAGACGAGCGGGGAGGCGCCCACCATGTCGCCGCCGGCGGCGGTGACCGAGTACTCCTTGCCCTTGCGGGCCTGCCGCAGGTGGGTCGCGAGGTACTCGACACCACCGGCGTCGATCGTCTTCGTCGTCCCGTCGGCCTGGGCCTCGGTGACCCGGCCCGAGGAGCCGGACGGCGGCTCCAGGTTGCCGTGCAGGTCGTTGAAGGAGAGCAGTTGGACGTCCTGGTAGCGGCTGGGGCCGTGGTGGCCGTGGCCCGTGCCGGAGTGCGCGTCGGCGGGCAGCGCGCTCGCCAGGGCCGCGACGGTGGCGAGCCCTGCGGCCGACGCGAGCAGCGAGTACGTACGGCGTCTGGACGGTCTGGACTTCGCTTGCATGAAACCCCCTGTGGGTCTGCCGAGAAGTGGCCCGGTCCGGCGCAGCCTAGGGTCAACGCGCGTAGCACAACAGGGGGTTCATGGTTACATCTTGGTTGCCGGTTGCCCTGCCCTTTACCTTCCCCCGGTGTCCGCACTTTGCCGATCCGGCCCCGTACCCTCGTACGCATGACCAGCGACGACACCGCACGGCCGCCCATGTACTCCCGCTCCATCGACACCTACTCCGCGCTCACCCCGGATCAGGCCGAGGCCGTACGGGAACTGCTGGCGGAGGCCGCGCGGGCCGACGGCCAGCAGCCGGTGTCCGAGCAGGGCCGCCTGCAGCTGAGCGGCGGCGCCCGGGAGGGCGTCTCCCACCTGCTCCTCTCCGTCGGCGGCGAACTCGTCGGCTACGCCCAGCTGGAGGACACCGACCCGGTGGAGGCACCGGCCGCCGAGCTGGTCGTCCATCCGGCCCACCGGGGCCACGGCCACGGCCGCGCGCTGGGCGCCGCCCTGCTGGCCGCGTCCGGCAAGCGGCTGCGGGTCTGGGCGCACGGCGGCCACTCGGCGGCCCGCCACCTCGCGCAGGTCCTCGGCCTCACCCTGTTCCGCGAACTGCGCCAGATGCGCCGCCCGTTGACCGCCCTGGACCTGCCGGACCCGAAGCTGCCCGAGGGCGTCACCGTCCGCACCTTCGTCCCCGGCCGGGACGACGCGGCCTGGCTCGCCGTCAACGCCGCCGCCTTCGCCCACCACCCGGAACAGGGCTCGCTCACCCAGCGCGACCTGGACGACCGCAAGGACCAGCCCTGGTTCGACCCGGCCGGCTTCTTCCTCGCGGAGCGCGACGGCGAACTCCTCGGCTTCCACTGGACCAAGGTCCACGAGGCGGAGCGCCTCGGCGAGGTCTACGTCCTCGGCGTCTCCCCCACCGCCCAGGGCGGCGGCCTCGGCAAGTCCCTCACGACGATCGGGCTGCGGTACCTGGCCGAGCGCGGCCTGCCGACGGCGATGCTGTACGTCGACGCCGACAACACGGCGGCCGTCGCGGTCTACGAGCGGCTGGGCTTCACGACGCACGAGACGGACCTGATGTACCGGACGGAGACGTGAGGGGGCCCCTGAGTGTTCCTCACCGGTGCGGTGGCCGCCTGCGGTTGACCAGATAGACGGACCTGCCGATCACGGCGACGGCGACCGTCGCGGCGACCGCCTTCACGAGGGGCCCGGCGCCGCCCGCCAGGGTGGCCGCGGCGAGGACGAGGACGACGGCGGCCGAGAGCCAGGGCATCGCCCTCTCGGCCGGTCCCCCGTCGCGGAAGGGGTTGCCCCGGAACGGGTTTCCCCGGATGCGATTGTCCACGCCCGTCTCCTCACCCGCCCCGGCACCTGTCGGCGCCGCCTGTCCCTCCATCATGCCCGCGCCGGGCCGCCGGGCAGTGGCAGTCAACCCGCGGGCCCGCCGGGCAGCCGCCTTCAGCCCGCAGGCCCGCCGGACAGGCGGGCAGGCGCCGTCAACCCGCAGGCCCGCCGGACAGCCGCCTTCAGCCCGCAGGCCCGCAGGCCCGCAGGCCCGCAGGGCAATCGTGCAGGCGCCGTCAGCCCTCGCCACAGTCGTCCGGCCCCTTCGGCACCTTCACGCCGAGCAGGCGGGCCGCCTCGGTCGTCGTCGTGTGCGGTGAGACCAGTTGCCGCCAGTGGGACTTCACCCGGGCCGCCACCGTGTCGTGCGGCTCGCGGAACAGCTCGCGTACGACCTCGGTCTGCTGGGCCGAGACGGACATGCTGCCGCCGTCCGGGGTGAGGACCGCGGCCGGGCCCGAGAGGCTGTCGTCGATGCGGAGGCGGCGGAAGGTGTCCTCGGGGGCGGGGTCGGTGGCCAGGGCCAGCCACATCGTGGTGACCGGGCGGGCGTCGCACATCTCGACGGAGGCCCGCTCGTTGCCGGCGACCAGGACCCGGGCGACCCCGACCGCGAACTCGGGGACCCGGTTGCCGCCCCACTGGGTGCCGACGGTGACCGTCCCGGGGGTGGAGCTCGTCGGGAGGGTGGCGTCCGTGGTCAGGTCGGTGATCTCCTGGATGCGCTGACGGACGGTGAGGCGGGTGGTCGCCTGTGCGCCGCCGGCCTCGGACCGGACCCGGTGCACCACTCCGGCCCAGTCGACCGACCAGCCCTTCCAGTCGGGGTACGCGCAGTACCGGGAGCCGTCCCGCTCGACGCACGTCTGGAACGTCGCCGGATGGTCCGCCTCCGCCTTCCGCCGGGCCTGCAGACCCGTGGAGTCCCCCGCCGCCTGTCCGACCACGCCGGTCACCGCCGCCGCCAGGGCCACGGCCGTCGCCGCCTTCAGGAGCCGCGCCCGGCCGCCGGCCACCAGCATCGCCGCGCACACCGACAGCACCGCGAGCCCCAGCAGATACAGCGCGTGCCAGCCCGCCGGGCGGCCCAGCAGTTCGCCCGGGACCGGGGTGCCGCCGTTCTGCAGCACCGCCGGCCACAGCCAGTCCACACCGTGCGTGCCCGAACCGCCGGGCAGCAGGCCGGCGACCAGCCCGATCGCGAGCAGGAAGAGCAGCGGGGCCGCCGGGTGGGGCAGGATTCGGGCCAGCAGCACGCCGAACCCACCGGCGAGCAGGACGGTCAGCGGGGCCACCGCCAGTTCGAAGACCGAGCCGTGGCCGACCGCGCCCGGCCGCAGCGCCGCCCGGGCGAACTGGACGTCGACCACCAGGGCCACGCCGACCGCGAAGGGCACGACGGACAGGGCGTGGGCGAGCGTACGGCGCGCGGGCGACATCGCCAGCACCCCGAACTGCTCCTCCAGGCCGCGCCGCCGGTTGAGCAGCGCCGCCCGGTGCACGCACACCAGCAGGGCCACGGCGAACAGCTCCGGGCCGCCCTGGGTGGAGCGGTCCACGTCGTGCAGGACGGGATAGGCGTCCATGCCCTCGTTGTGGCCGAACAGGCCGTACCCGACGTAGGCGAGGTACAGCAGGCCGAAGACCAGCAGCGGGATCTGGAGGAGGAGCTGACGGGCCTCGAACACGGCCAGGGCGAAGACGGACGCGGACGCGGTGTCGCGTTCGCGGTCCGCACGCCCGGCCGTCTCCGGCTCCGTCACGAGTGCCGTCGTCATGCCGCCGCCACCTCCGTGCCCGCCGTGCCCGCCGGGTTCTCCGCGTCGAGGACCAGCAGGTAGCCGTCCTCCAGGGTCGGTTCGAGCAGGTCGGCGCCGGTGGGCGGGTCGCCGACGTTGCGGAAGGCGCCGGTGCCGGTGCGCCAGCCCGCCCGTGCGCCCCGGGCGCGTTCCGTGCTGCTCCACACGTGTCCGGCCGCGCGGGCGGTCAGTTCGGCCGGCGTGCCGTCGAAGCGGACCCGGCCGCCGGCCAGCACGATCACCCGGTTGCAGAGCATCGCGACGTCCTCGGTCTGGTGGGTGGACAGCAGGACCGTCCGGCCCTCGCCGGCCTCCGCGACCAGCTCCCGGAACCGCATGCGCTGTTCGGGGTCGAGTCCCACCGTCGGCTCGTCCAGGACCAGGAACCGGGGGTCGCCGACGAGCGCGGCGGCCAGCGCGACCCGCTGCCGCATCCCGCCCGAGAGCCGCTTGATCCGCCTGCCGCGTACGTCGGCCAGGCCGACCTGGTCCAGGACGCGCCGCACCTCCCGGTGGCGCCCGCCGCGGTCGGTGAGCTCCTTGAGGATGGCGACGTAGTCGACGAACTCGAAGGCCGTGAAGTCCGGGTGGAAGCCGGGGGTCTGCGGGAGGTAGCCGAGCGTGCGGCGGACCGCGAGCCGGCCGGCCGGGGTGGCCGGGTCCTGGCCGTGCACCGTGAAGGCGCCGCCGTCCGGCGGTACGGCGGTGGCGAGGACCTTCAACAGGGTGGTCTTCCCGGCCCCGTTGGGTCCGAGCAGGCCGGTGACGCCGTCCTTCAGGGACAGGGTGACGCCGTCGAGCGCCGGGGTGCCGCCGTAGCGCACGGTGAGGCCGGCGGCGGAGACAGTGGTGTTCAACGTGGGACTCCAGCGGTCAGTAGGGCTTGGCGTCGAAGCGGTCCCGCGCCTGGTGGAGCAGGAGCGTCGCCAGTGCGGCGAGGGCGGCGGCCACCGACTGCCCGGCCGTGGTGAAGGCGGCCGGCGTCTGCGCCGGGTGCATCGCCGCCACCGCCATCAGGGCGGTCCACGCCCCGCCGACCAGTCCGGGCCCGAGCAGCGGGCCCAGCCGGGCGGAGAGGGCGAGGCCGGCCGCGGTGAGCGCCAGGGCGGGCAGCAGCCAGCCGAAGGCGAGCAGACCGTAGCCGGGCAGGGCCAGCGCGGCCAGGCAGTTGAGGCCGAGCGAGGCGGTCAGCGCGGCCACGGTGCGGATCATCAGCAGCCGGAAGCCGTGCGTCGGGGCCACTGCGGCCATCTCGTACGTCGGGTCGAGGACCGGGCCGTACGACAGCGCCACCGCGCCGAGCGGGAGCAGCGGGGCGAGGGCCAGGAACAGCGCCGGGGCGTCCACCGCGTGGACCACCAGGACCGTCGCCGCCAGCACGAACGCCACCGAGGCCAGCCAGGAGCGGCGGAGTACCGGGGTCGCGGTGAGCAGTTGTGCGGTGTGGTCGGCGACCCCGAGGCGGACCAGGAGCCGTTGGCCCGGGCCGGGCCGCGGCGCGTCCAGTTCGGCGTCCAGGCGCTCCCAGCCGGCGTCCAGCGCGACCGGGTCCGACACGGACGCCAGTACCGCCCTGCACTCGGTGCAGGAACCGACGTGGGTGTCGGCCGACCACAGCAGCGGCGGCGCCAGCTCGCCGTGCGCGTACGCCCGTAGATCCTCTTCAGACACGTGCCAGGTCATGCCAGCTCCTCCCGCAGCTGCTTGCGCGCCCGCATCGCGCGGGTCTTGACCGTCCCGGGTGGTATGCCGAGCAGGACCGCGGCCTCCCGGGTGGTCAGTCCGTCGATCACCGTCGCCTGGAGCACCGCCCGCAGTTCGGGCGAGAGTCGGACCAGGGCCCCGGCGAGGTCCCCGTGCTCCACCCCGGCGAGCACGCGTTCCTCCGCCGAGGCCTCGTCCCGGTGCCGCAGCCGGGCCAGTGCCTGCCGCAGCCGGCCGCGGGCCCCGTCGCCGCGCAGCGCGTCGACCAGCCGGCGCGACCCGATGCGCCACAGCCACCCGGCGGCGTCGGCGTTCTCGACGTCCTCGCGGTACCGGGCGGTCCCCCGCCACACCGCGAGGAAGGTCTCCTGCACGACGTCGTCGACCAGCGCCGGGTCCGCGCACCGGCCGCGCAGCCGCGCGGTCAGCCACGGCGCGTACCGCCGGTACAACTCCTCGAAGGCGCGCCGGTCCGAATCCGCCGCGACCGCCCGCAGCAGCTCACCGTCGCTTCTCGTTCCGCTCACGTCTCCTCATCGCACGAGCCCCGCCGATCGGTTCACCGATTCCGGGTTGACTTTCGGGCAGCCCTTCCACCACCCTTTCACTACTCAATTAGTGAAAGGGTGGTTGTACGGGTGGTCGAGTACCGCATCGACCGGCGCTCCGGCGTCGCCACCTACGTCCAGATCGTCCAGCAGACCAAGCAGGCCCTGCGCCTGGGTCACCTCCAGCCGGGAGACAGGCTGCCCACCGCCCGCGAGGTGGTCGAGGCCACCGCCATCAACCCCAACACCGTCCTCAAGGCCTACCGGGAGCTGGAGCGCGAGGGCCTGGTCGAGGCCCGGCGCGGCCTCGGCACCTTCGTGAAGCGCTCGCTCGGCACCGCCCCGGCCGCCGAGTCCCCCCTGCACGGGGAGCTGGCGGACTGGGCCGCCCGGGCCCGTGCGGCCGGCCTGGACCGCGACGACGTGGCCGCGCTCTTCACCGCCGTACTCGAGACACACTTCGCGAAGCACCTCCAAGGAGAGAGTTCATGACCGACACCGCGATAGCGGCGTCCGCGCTCGGCAAACGGTTCGGCCGGCGCGGGGGCTGGGCGCTGCGCGACTGCGCCTTCCGGCTCCCCGCCGGGCGGGTCTGCGCCGTCGTCGGGCCCAACGGGGCAGGCAAGTCCACGCTCCTCGCCCTCGCCGCCGGTCTGCTGGGCCCGACCGAGGGCGAGCTGACCGTCCTCGGCACCACCCCGGCCGAGGCCCGCAGCCGGGTCGGTTACGTCGCCCAGGACAAGCCGCTGTATCCGCAGCTCACGATCGCCGAGACGCTGGCGATGGGCGCCGACCTCAACCCCGGGCGCTGGGACGCGGCCGCCGCCGAACACGTCGTGGCCGGCGGCGACCTGGACCCGAAGTCCCGGGTCCGCGCCCTCTCCGGCGGCCAGCGCACCCGGGTCGCGCTCGCCCTCGCCCTCGGCAAGCGGCCCGAACTGCTCCTCCTCGACGAGCCGATGGCCGACCTCGACCCACTCGCCCGGCACGAGCTGATGGGCGTGCTGATGGTGGAGGCCGCCCAGCGCGGCACCACCATCGCGATGTCCTCGCACGTGGTCGCCGAACTGGAGGACTCCTGCGACCACCTGCTGCTGATCGGCGGCGGCCGGGTCCGGCTGGCCGGCGAGATCGACGACCTGCTGGCCGCCCACACCCGGGTCGCCGCCCCCGCCGACGCCGACCTCGCCCCGCACACCGTCGTGGACTCCCGGACCACCGGCCGGCAGCTCAGCGCCCTGGTCCGCCCGGCGGGCCCGCTGCCCGCGGACTGGCGCACCGGCGCCCCCTCCCTGGAGGAGCTGGTCCTCGCCCATCTCCGCAACCCCGAGGCCCCGGCCCTGACCGCGGTGGAGGCCGCCGTATGACCACCCTGACCGCACCCGCACCGGCCCCCCGGGCCCACCTCACGCGCTGGCTGCTGCGCCTGCACCGCCCCGCGCTCTACGTCTGGACGGCCCTGGTCCTGGCCCTCGCCGTCCTGCTCCTCCTCCTGTACGGCCCGCTGACCGACGCCGCGGCCGACGCCTGGCGCCAGTACGACGCCTGCACGGACTGGCAGCGGTGCAGGTACGACCAGAACGCGATCCTGCGCTACAAGGACTGGTACAACTACGCCACCCTGACCGCGGCCGCGGTGCCCTTCCTGGCCGCCGCCTGGGCCGGTGGCGCGTTCGGCAAGGAGCTGGAGTCCGGCACCGCCCGGCTCGCCTGGACCCAGTCCAGCACCCCCGTGCGCTGGCTGACCGTCCGGCTCGCGGTACCGGCCGCGGCCGTCGCCGCCGGGACCGCCCTGCTGGTCTGGCTGCACCACCTGGCCTGGGCCGCGGGCAACGGCCGTATCGACACCGCCAAGCAGTGGTACGACGTCCCGACCTTCCACACCAACGGCCCCACCCTGGTCGCCCTGGCCCTGTGCGGAGTGGCGGCGGGCGCGCTGACGGGCCTGCTCTCCCGCCGCACCCTGCCCGCCCTGGGCCTCGGCCTGCTCCTCACCGGCGCGGTCTGGACCGCCGTCCAGTTGCTCCTGCCCCGCCTGTGGCCGACGAGGACCAGCACCGGAGAGGCCTTCTTCGCCCTCCCCAACAGCTCCTGGACGGTGTGGCAGAGCCCGAGCGGCACCGTCCCCGTCGGCGACTACCACCCTGCCTCGCACTTCTGGCCGCTCCAGCTGACCAGCACCGCCCTGCTGCTCGCCGTGACGGCCCTGCTGACCCTGGGCTGCTTCCTGGCACTGCGCCGCCTGACCGGAAAGACGACCGCCCGATGACCGCCCTGCCCACCGCCCCCGGCCCCGGCCCCGCCCCCGCGGCCGCCTACCGCTCGCTGCGCCGGCTGCACCGCCCCGCGCTGCTCGTCTGGGCCGCGTTCGTGCTGCTCGTGACCGGCTGGCTGCTCTGGCTGCACCTCTCGGAGGTACCGGCCGAGCGGGCCTGCCGGGGCTTCTTCCAGTACTCCCCGATGGCCTCCGGCTCCCTCCCCGGCTGCGACTACTCGGCCTTCACCGACGCCAACAACGTCATCAACTTCCTCGGCGAGGCCCTCGGCTACTCCTGCGTCGCCGTCGCCGCCTGGGCGGGCGGTGCGCTGATCGGGCGGGAGCTGGAGTCCGGCACCGCCCGGCTCGCCTGGACCCAGTCCGTGTCCCCGGCCCGCTGGCTGGCCGGCAAGCTGGTCGCGGCCGCCCTGCCGCTGGCCGCCGGGGGCGGGCTGCTCGCCCTGGTCTTCGGCCGGGTGTGGAGCTCCGACCAGGAGCAGTTGGTCAGCAACTGGACCTACGACCGCGTCTTCATCCCGCGCGGCCCGCTGCTGCCGGCCCTGCTCCTGCTCGGCCTCGCCGTCGGCGCGCTCGCCGGGATCGCGCTGCGCCGCACCCTCCCGGCGCTCGGCGCGGCCGCCGCGGTGACCCTGGTGACCAGGCTGTACCTGCGCGAGGCGTGGCTGCCGCTGCACGGCCCGCTGCACGGCTTCTGGGCCGTTCATCTCAGCGCCACCGCGATGGTGCTCGCGCTGACCGCAGCGGCCACGGCCGGTGCGTTCTTCCTCTTGCGCCGCCGGGCCGGCTGAGGGACCGTCGGTCCACGCGTACCCCGGACGGGGCAAGGACGCACAGGGCCGGTGGGAAGGTCGTACGGGATCGTCGCTTTCGTGATCCCCAAGGCCTCCCGAGGCTGATCACGGACGTCCGCGAGCCTCCCGCCGCTATCCCATACGCCATGTCTTCGTAACCATTGGTTCAGACGGACTTGCGACGCTCAGCCAATGAAGCCCGCCGTGCCAGAGCCTTCGCCACCCCCCGAGGGGTTCGCGGGAAACGGGGTCGTCCAGCTCCCCCCCGCGCGTTCCGACGCGCCTGTCACGCCCCGGGCGCGGAAGAATGGGGTCATGAGTCAGCAGAACGCCCAGGCGGCCGAGGCCCACCCGTCGCCCACCACCACCCTTGGCGGAGGCCCTGCGGGCCGCGGAAACAATTCAAACTCCCAGCCCTCCGTGGGCTCCATAGCCGCGCACCGACCGCACACCGTGGCCGCCGTGGTCTCCGACCTGGAGCCCGACATCGACGCCGACCTCGACACGTACGAGGAGTCGCAGGTCGACGGGGTCCAGCTGCCCCAGGGGCGCTTCCTCGACCGGGAGCGCAGCTGGCTCGCGTTCAACGAGCGGGTTCTCGAACTGGCCGAGGACCCGAACACGCCCCTGCTGGAACGGGCGAACTTCCTGGCGATCTTCGCGAGCAACCTGGACGAGTTCTTCATGGTCCGGGTGGCGGGCCTGAAGCGCCGGATCGCCACCGGTGTGGCCACCCGCTCCGCCTCCGGGCTGCAGCCCCGCGAGGTGCTGGAGATGATCTGGGCCCGCTCCCGCGAGCTGATGGCCCGGCACTCCGCCTGCTACCACGAGGACGTCGCCCCCGCGCTCGCGGAGGAGGGCGTCCACCTGGTCCGCTGGGCCGAGCTGACCGAGAAGGAGCAGGCGCGGCTCTTCACGCTCTTCCGGCACCAGATCTTCCCGGTCCTGACCCCGCTGGCGGTCGACCCGGCGCACCCGTTCCCGTACATCTCGGGCCTCTCCCTGAACCTGGCCGTGGTCGTCCGCAACCCGGTCAGCGGTCACAAGCACTTCGCCCGCGTGAAGGTGCCGCCGTCGCTGTCCCGCTTCCTGGAGAGCTCCCCGGGCCGCTACGTCCCGATCGAGGACGTCATCGCCGCCCACCTGGAGGAGCTGTTCCCGGGCATGGAGGTCGTGGAGCACCACGCCTTCCGGCTCACGAGGAACGAGGACCTGGAGGTCGAGGAGGACGACGCGGAGAACCTGCTCCAGGCCCTGGAGAAGGAGCTCATGCGGCGCCGCTTCGGGCCGCCGGTGCGCCTGGAGGTCGAGGAGTCCATCGACCGCGAGGTGCTCGACCTGCTGGTGCGCGAGCTGAAGATCTCCGAGGCCGAGGTCTACCCGCTGCCCGGCCCGCTCGACCTCACCGGCCTGTTCCGCATCGCAAGCCTGGACCGGCCGGAGCTGAAGTACCGCAAGTTCATCGCGGGCACCCACCGCGACCTCGCCGAGGTCGAGTCGGCCTCCGCGCCCGACATCTTCGCGGCCCTGCGCGAACGGGACGTGCTGCTGCACCACCCGTACGACAGCTTCTCCACCTCCGTGCAGGCCTTCGTCGAGCAGGCCGCCGAGGACCCGGACGTCCTCGCGATCAAGCAGACCCTGTACCGGACCTCCGGCGACTCCCCGATCGTCAACGCGCTCATCGACGCCGCCGAGGCCGGCAAGCAGGTCCTCGTCCTGGTCGAGATCAAGGCCCGCTTCGACGAGCACGCCAACATCAAGTGGGCCAAGCGCCTGGAAGAGGCCGGCTGCCACGTCGTCTACGGCCTGGTCGGTCTGAAGACCCACTGCAAGCTGTCCCTGGTGGTCCGCCAGGAGGGCGAGACGCTCCGGCGGTACAGCCACGTGGGCACCGGCAACTACCACCCGAAAACGGCGCGCCTGTACGAGGACCTCGGCCTGCTCACCGCCGACCCGCAGGTCGGCGCGGACCTGTCCGACCTGTTCAACCGGCTCTCCGGCTACTCCCGCCGGGAGACCTACCGCCGCCTGCTGGTGGCCCCCAAGTCGCTGCGCGACGGACTGATCGCGCGCATCGAGAAGGAAATCCAGCACCACCGGGCCGGCCGCCCCGCGTTCATCCGCATCAAGGTCAACTCGATGGTGGACGAGGCGATCATCGACGCCCTGTACCGCGCGTCCATGGCGGGCGTGCCGGTCGACATCTGGGTGCGCGGCATCTGCGCGATCCGCCCGGGTGTCGCGGGCCTGTCGGAGACCGTCCGGGTCCGCTCGATCCTCGGCCGCTTCCTGGAGCACTCCCGGGTCTTCGCCTTCGGCAACGGCGGCGAACCCGAGGTGTGGATAGGCAGCGCCGACATGATGCACCGCAACCTCGACCGCCGGATAGAGGCGCTGGTCCGGGTCGTCGACCCGGCTCACCGGGCCGCCCTCAACCGGTTCCTCGAATCCGGCATGTCCGACTCCACCTCCTCCTGGCACCTGGGCCCGGACGGCGAATGGACCCGGCACGCGACCGACGCGGACGGCCAGCCCCTGCGCAACATCCAGGAGATGCTCATAGACGCCCGGAGGCGCCGGCGTGGCACAGCAACACCTTGAACCGACGGACCCGACGGCCCGGGTGACGACCGGGGACGCCCTCGCGGGCTACCTGCGCGCCCAGGCCACGGAGTTCCTCCGCGCGCTGCGCCTGCACCGGGAGACCGGGACGGTGAGCGCGACGGAGGAGTCCGTCGACGCGGCCCGCGCCCTGCGCCGCTCGGCCCGGCGCATCAGCGGCAGCCTGCACACCTTCCGACCACTCCTGGAGGCCGACTGGTCCGAGGAGATCCGCCCCGAACTCGCCTGGCTGTCGGGCACGTTGGGACTTGAGCACGCCTACGAGGCCCGGCTGGAGCGCCTGTTGCTGGCGCTGCACCGCCTCTCCGGCTCGACGAGCCTGCCCAACCAGGCCACTTCGGAGGCGGTGGCCGAGCGCGGCAACCTCACGGTGGGCGCGGCCAAGGCGGGCGCCCTCCTCGACCGCCAGCTCACCCTCGCCCGCACCCGGGCCCACTCCACGGCTCTCCAGGCGCTCGGCTCCGCCCGCTTCCACGCGGTCGCCGACAAGGTCGCTGTGCTGGCCAGCGAGGTCCCGCTGACGCCCGCGGCGCCCTCCACCGACCTGCGCCCGCTGGCGTCGGCGGCCGAGGAGCGGCTCACCGACGCCATCGCCGCACTCCCCCTGGTCACCGCGGGCCACCCCTACAACGCGGAGGCCCTGGTCCACGGCCTGTCCCCGGACCCGGCCCCGCACCCCCAGGACGGCCCCTGGCACCAGGTCCGGCTCCTGCTGCGCCTGCACCGCTACGCCCGCGAGGTGCTGTGCGGCCAGGACGCGCCCGTGGACGTACGGCTGCTCGCGGCCGGCCAGGCCCTGAACCGGCACCGCGACGCCTCGGAAGCCGCGGCCGCGGCCGCCTCGGCGGCCCGCACCCCGCGCATCGCCCCCGCGACGGCCTACGCCCTCGGCGTCCTCCACGCCGACCAGCGGCACGAGGTGGAGGCGGCCAGGTTCGCGTTCCAGCAGGCGTGGCAGAAGCAGCGGGTGGAGGCGGTGTGACCGACACCCCGGTGCTGGCGGCGGGCTGCGTCCTGTGGCGCCGCTCGCCGGTCGGCGGCGACCTGGAGGTCTGTCTCGTCCACCGCCCCAAGTACGACGACTGGTCGCACCCGAAGGGCAAGCTCAAGCGCGGCGAGGACGCGGTCACGGGCGCGTTGCGCGAGGTGGCCGAGGAGACCGGCTACGCGGCCGCCCTCGGCAGCGAACTCTCCACGGCCCACTACTACGCCAACGGCCGCCCCAAAGCGGTCCGTTACTGGGCCGCCGAAGCGGGCGAGGGTCACTTCACCCCGAACCACGAGGTGGACAGGATCCTCTGGCTCCGCCCCCCGGAGGCCCGCCAACGCCTGACCCAGCCACGGGACGCCGAACTGGTGGACGAACTACTGGCGTCGCTGCACAACACCCAGTAGGGCCGCAGCTTTGAAGGGGCGTCGGCTGAGGCGCCCCGTAAGGGGCGCTGGGGGTACCCCCGGCCGAAGGCTGGGGAGGAACTGCGCGACCAGCCCCCACCCACCCGCACCCGGCGCACCGCCTCAGCCACCCCCGGCCATGTGCCCTTCCGCATCAGAACGCGCAAGGCTTCTCGCCCTCCGAGCCGGCCCCCGCCACCCACACGTGCACCGCGCGAAACAGAACCGCCCCTGTTCAACCGTGCCCGCATCGTGTCCCGCCCCCTGCAGGACCCGCCCGGAACCGTCTTCCTGCGCCACACCGACAACGTTACCCACGCCCGGTAAAGCACTGGTATGCGTGACGGCCCCACCCACCCCTCGTTAAGCGGAACGACGCGGGACCCGTGACGGACGCACCGGCTGGGGGTAGGCAGGCAATGGATCGGCGGCAGCACTGGCGCGCTGGGAAGACGGCCGTCACCGTGGGGCTCGTGGTCGGACTCGGCGCCTGCGCCACCGGCTGTGGCGGCGCCACGGCCGAGGGCGCCGGCGGCTCCCCCGGCGACAACCCGGTCACCCTCCTGAGGCACGCGGCGGACACCTTGCGGGCCACCCGCACCTCCAAGGCCACGACCTCGATGGAGATGGCCACCGGCGGCACCCGGGTCACCATCCGCGGCAAGGGCGTCTACGACTACGACCGGCAGCTCGGCAGGCTCACCGTCGTCCTCCCGCAGGACCCCGCCGGCGCCTCCGAGCACCGCCCGATCACCGAACTCCTCGCCCCGGGCGCGCTGTTCATGAAGAACCGGGGCGCCGGGGTGCCCGCCGACAAGTGGGTCCGCGTGGAGACCGCGTCCCTCTCCGACGGCAACCTGGTCACCGGCGGCGCGACCGACCCGTTCGCGGCGGCCGAGCTGCTGCGCGGCACCCGCACCGCGACGTACGTGGAGAAGACCGAGCTCGCCGGGACCGGGGTACGGCACTACCGGGGCACCGCCGACCTCGCGGCCGCCGCCCGTTCGGCGTCCGCCGGCGACAGGGCCGCCCTGGCAGCCGCGGCGAAAGGGTTCGCCACCCCCGAGGTCCCGTTCGACGTGTACCTCGACGACCAGGGCCGGATCCGGAAGCTGCGGCAGCGGTTCAGCTTCGTCAACGACAGCGACAAGGGCACGGTGGCGGTCGCCTCGACGACCCTGCTGTACGGTTTCGGCACTCCGGTGGACGTGAAGCTGCCACGCTCCGAGGACATCTACGCGGGCCGGATCGCCGAAAACCAGCCGACGCACTAGTCAGCGAACGGCTCTGTGCAACCTGTGAACTAGCCCGTCCGTGCCATGCGCGTTGTGTAGACCGCTGCCTACTCTAGAGAATCGGTGACGGCAGAGAAGAGGTGATGCACGTGGCTCCGGTCGGCGGTACGGCAGTTCAGGACCACGTGGCCCTCGCCGAGATCGAGCTGTGCGGAGAGCTGATCATCGCGGCGTCGGCCGCCGAGGACCGGCTCAGTCTGGAGAGTATCGACGAGGTGCTGCGCGTGGCCGAGGAGCGCGAGGCCTACTGATTCAGGCCAGGAGCCGGTCGGGCACGCTCGGGCCCGCTCAGGTCCGCAGCAGGCGGGCGATGGCCTGGGTGGCCTCCTCGACCTTCGCGTCGATCTCCGCCCCGCCCTTGACGGCCGCGTCGGCGACGCAGTGCCGCAGGTGTTCCTCCAGCAACTGGAGCGCGAAGGACTGCAGGGCCTTGGTGGAGGCGGAGACCTGGGTGAGTATGTCGATGCAGTAGGTGTCCTCGTCGACCATGCGCTGCAGGCCCCGGATCTGGCCCTCGATCCGGCGCAGCCGCTTGAGGTGCTCGGCCTTCTGTTTGTGATAACCGTGCGTGGCCGCCTGCGCTCCGCTTCCGGAGGGCGTCGTGGCGCCGGCCTCGGTGGTCGTCATCGCGTCCTCCGCATCGTCGATACATATACCCCTGGTGGGTATATGGTAACGAACTTTGCTGGGTATAGGGCCCTCGGGACGCCCCCGTGCTGATCACCATGCCCGATGGGCGAAACTGGAGGGCGGCCCATTAGCCGTGGCCGGATGATGCGCTTAGCATCAGCCTGACCGAAACCCATGCATACCGAGGACCCCAAGTGCGCTTTCGTCTGACCCCCAGGGAGACGAGCTTCTACGACATGTTCGCCGCGTCCGCGGACAACATCGTCACGGGCTCGAAACTCCTGATGGAACTGCTCGGGGCGGACCTGTCCGCCCGGGCCGAGATCGCAGAGCGTATGCGGGCAGCGGAACACGCGGGTGACGACGCCACGCACGCGATCTTCCACCAGCTGAACTCCTCGTTCATCACGCCCTTCGACCGCGAGGACATCTACAACCTCGCGTCGTCCCTCGACGACATCATGGACTTCATGGAGGAGGCCGTCGACCTGGTCGTCCTCTACAACGTCGAGGAACTGCCCAAGGGCGTCGAGCAGCAGATCGAGGTGCTGGCGCGGGCCGCCGACCTGACGGCCGAGGCGATGCCCCACCTGCGCACGCTGGACAACCTCACCGAGTACTGGATCGAGGTGAACCGCCTGGAGAACCAGGCGGACCAGATCCACCGCAAGCTTCTCGCGCACCTCTTCAACGGCAAGTACGAGGCGATCGAGGTGCTGAAGCTCAAGCAGATCGTGGACGTCCTGGAAGAGGCGGCGGACGCGTTCGAGCACGTGGCGAACACGGTGGAGACCATCGCCGTCAAGGAGTCCTGAGCCGTCGATGGACACCTTCGCGCTCGTCGTGACCATCATGGTCGCGCTCTTCTTCACGTATACGAACGGTTTCCACGACTCGGCGAACGCGATCGCGACCTCGGTCTCCACCCGCGCGCTGACGCCGCGCGCGGCCCTCGCGATGGCGGCCGTGATGAACCTCGCGGGCGCCTTCCTGGGCTCCGGGGTCGCCAAGACGGTCAGCGAGGGCCTGATCGAGACGCCCAAGGGCTCCACGGGCATGGGCATCCTCTTCGCGGCGCTGGTCGGCGCGATCGTCTGGAACCTCGTCACCTGGTACTTCGGCCTGCCCTCGTCCTCCTCCCACGCGCTGTTCGGCGGCCTGGTGGGGGCGGCGCTGGCCGGCGGCACGACCGTCCTCTGGAACGGCGTCGTGGACAAGGTCATCATCCCGATGTTCCTGTCCCCGGTCGTCGGCCTGATCCTCGGCTACCTGGTCATGACGGCCATCATGTGGCTGTTCCGCCGCTCCAACCCGCACAAGGCGAAGCGGGGCTTCCGGATAGCGCAGACCGTATCCGCGGCCGGCATGGCCCTCGGCCACGGCCTCCAGGACGCCCAGAAGACGATGGGCGTCGTCGTCATGGCACTGGTGATTTCCGGCCACGAGACGTACGGCGACCCGATCCCGGCCTGGGTCAAGATCGTCTGCGCCCTCATGCTCTCCCTCGGCACCTACGCCGGCGGCTGGCGCATCATGCGCACCCTCGGCCGCAAGATCATCGAACTCGACCCGCCCCAGGGCTTCGCCGCCGAGGCCACCGGTGCCTCGATCATGTTCACCACGGCGTACCTCTTCAAGGCGCCGATCTCCACCACCCACGTCATCACCTCGGCCATCATGGGCGTCGGCGCGACGAAGCGCGTGAACGCGGTCCGCTGGGGCGTCGCCAAGAACATCGTCCTGGGCTGGTTCATCACCATGCCGGCAGCGGCCCTGGTGGCAGCAGCGGCCTACGGCATCGTGCACCTGGCGTTCCTGTAACCTCTTGGCCCACCCACCCACCCGACTCGGTCCGCAAAAAGGCGAGGTCGAACACCCCGCAAGGGGCACTGGGGGTCCCTCCGGCCGAAGGCTGGGGGAGGAACTGCGCGACCAGCAACAACCCACCCGCAGCCGAACCCGGACAGCACCCCGCAAGCGGCGCTGGGGGTACCCCCGGCCGAAGGCTGGGGGAGGAACTGCGCGACCGGCCACGACGCGCCCGCAGCCGCCGTACGACAGTGCCCTCACCCTCTTCCGCGCCCGCGCCCACCCAGGCCCGCAGCCGCCGTCGCACGGGGCCACCCACCCTCGACCTCGCCCCTCTCGAAGAACCGAGTCGGGTGGGCGGGTGGGCACAGGAAAATGCAGGTGGGCCCGCCCCCGGGAGCCAGGGGCGGGCCCTTTGCGTCCTCGCGGTGGCACCGCCATGCAGCACCGCGAGGGGTCGGTGGATACCTCGGCTCAGCCGAATCGCCCGGAGATGTAGTCCTCGGTGGCCTGGACCGACGGGTTGGAGAAGATCCGCTCCGTGTCGTCGATCTCGATCAGCTTGCCGGGCTGGCCGACCGCGGCCAGGTTGAAGAACGCCGTACGGTCCGAGACCCGCGCCGCCTGCTGCATGTTGTGCGTCACGATGACGATCGTGAAGCGCTCCTTCAGCTCCCCGATCAGGTCCTCGATGGCGAGGGTCGAGATCGGGTCGAGCGCCGAGCAGGGCTCGTCCATGAGCAGCACCTTCGGCTCGACCGCGATCGCGCGGGCGATGCACAGACGCTGCTGCTGACCACCGGAGAGACCGGACCCCGGCTTGTTCAGGCGGTCCTTGACCTCGTTCCAGAGGTTCGCGCCCTTGAGCGACTTCTCGACGATGTCGCCCAGCTCGCTCTTCTTGACGTTGCCGTTCAGCTTCAGTCCCGCGGCCACGTTGTCGAAGATCGACATCGTGGGGAAGGGGTTCGGACGCTGGAACACCATGCCGATCTCGCGGCGCACCGCCACCGGGTCGATGTTGGCGGCGTACAGGTTCTCGTCGTCGAGGAGGACCTTGCCCTCGACGCGCCCGCCGGGGGTGACCTCGTGCATGCGGTTGAGCGTGCGCAGGAACGTCGACTTGCCGCAGCCGGAGGGGCCGATGAACGCCGTGACGGTGCGCGGCTCGATGTTCATCGAGATGTCGTCGATGGCCTTGTGGGAGCCGTAGTAGGCGGTGAGCCCGCTTACGTCGATTCGCTTGGACATTACTTCTTCACTTCCAGGAGTCGGTCGCTGTCGGCCGGTCAGCGACCGGTCTTGGGGGCCTTCCAGCGGGCGATGCCGCGGGCCACCAGGTTCAGGATCATCACGAAGGCGATCAGCGTGAGCGAGGCCGCCCAGGCACGGTCGTACGCCGCGTTGGCACCGGCGCTGTTCGCGTACTGCTGGTAGATGAACAGCGGCAGCGACGACTGCGCACCCTCGAAGGGGTTGTTGTTGATGAACGGGTTGCCGAACACCAGCAGCAGCACCGGCGCGGTCTCACCCGCGATACGGGCGACGGCCAGCATGACACCGGTCGTGATGCCGCCGATGGAGGTCGGCAGGACCACCTTCAGGATGGTGCGCCACTTGGGCACGCCGAGCGCCAGGGACGCCTCGCGCAGCTCGTTCGGGACGAGCTTGAGCATCTCCTCGGTGGAGCGCACGACCACCGGCATCATCAGGATGGCCAGGGCCAGCGATCCGGCGAAGCCGAAGGGCTGCATGTCGAAGATCAGCATGAGGCTGAGGATGAACAGACCCGCGACGATCGACGGGATACCGGTCATCACGTCCACGAAGAAGGTGACGGCCCTGGCGAGGCGACCGCGCCCGTACTCGACGAGGTAGACCGCGGTGAGGATGCCGATCGGGGCGCCGATCAGGGTGGCGAGGCCGACCTGCTCCAGGGAGCCGATGATGGCCGCGTAGGCGCCACCACCGGGCTGGGAGTCGGCGACGACGCCCATGGAGTGGCTGAGGAAGTAGGGGTCCAGGACCTTCACACCGCGCGAGACGGTCACCCAGAGCAGGGAGACCAGCGGGACCACCGCGACGACGAAGGCGACCCAGACCAGGGAGGTGGCCACCCGGTCCTTGGCCTGGCGGCGGCCCTCCACGCGGGCGGCGATGCCGTAGGTGCCGAGGACGTAGAGGAGGCCGGCGATCAGGCCCCACTGGACCTTGCTGTCCAGGCCGGCCACGAGGCCGATGAGCACACCGAGGACGATGGATCCGCCGATGATGGCGTAGGGGGACCACTTCGGGAGGCTGGCACCGCGCAGGGTGCTGGCACGGCTGTCGACTGCTGCGGTGCTCATGCGTTGGCCCCCGAGTACTCCGCGCGGCGCTGGATGATGATGCGGGCCGCGCCGTTGACCAGCAGGGTGATGACGAAGAGGACCAGACCGGAGGCGATGAGCGCGTCACGGCCGTCCGAGGTCGCCTCACCGAACTTGCTGGCGATGTTCTGGGCGAAGGTTCCGCCGCCCGGGTTGAGCAGGCTGGCGTGGATGTCGAAGTCCGGGGAGAGCACGGTGGCGACGGCCATCGTCTCGCCGAGGGCGCGGCCGAGGCCGAGCATCGAGGCGGAGATCACGCCGGAGCGGCCGAAGGGCAGCACCGCCATGCGGATGACCTCCCAGCGGGTGGCGCCGAGGGCCAGGGCGGCCTCTTCGTGCATCTGCGGAACCTGCCGGAAGACCTCACGGCTCACGTTGGTGATGACCGGCAGGATCATGATCGCGAGCAGGATCGAGACGGTCAGGATCGAGCGCGGGGCGCCGCCGTCCCAGGAGAAGATCCCGGTCCAGCCGAAGTAGTCGTTCAGCCAGCCGAACAGACCGGTCATGTGCGGTACCAGGACCAGGCCGCCCCACAGGCCGTACACGATGGACGGCACGGCGGCGAGCAGGTCGATCACGTAGGCGACCGGGCCGGCGAGGCGGCGCGGCGCGTAGTGCGTGATGAACAGCGCGATCGCGACCGCGATCGGGACCGCGATGGCCATGGCGATGATCGAGGAGACGATCGTGCCGAAGGCGAGGACCGCGATGCCGAAGCTCGGCGGGATGAGGTTGGTGTTCCACTCGAAGGTGGTGAGGAAGTTGCTGTGGTCGCGGTTGATCGCGAGGGCGGCCCGGTAGGTGAGGAAGACCGCGATCGCGGCCATGATCACCAGGAGCAGGATGCCGGAACCGCGGGAGAAACCGAGGAAGACTCGGTCACCGACCCGGGTGGCACCGCGCGCGTTGCGCTTCTGCTGGGCCGCGGAGGGCTGTGGGGGCGTCGGGGGAGATGCGTCTGCTGTCTGCGTCGATATGTCCATCGGGTTCTCCGGTCTGCGGAGTCGCCCTGGGAGGCGGCTCGGAGGAGCCGTACGCCCCACACGTAGAGGCGTACGGCTCCGGGCGGCGGTGCACCGGACGGTGCGGCCGGGTTCCGTCCGGAACTCGGCCGCACACGCGGATCTTTAGCTCAGGCCCTCGACGGTGGTCCGGACCTTGGCGATGATCTCGTCGGGAACGGGGGCGTAGTCGATCGTGGAGAGGAGCTTCTGGCCGTCCTCGCTCGCGATGTAGCGCAGGAACGCCTTGGTGGCGGGCAGGGTGTCGGCCTTGTTGCCCTTGTCGCAGGCGATCTCGTAGGTGACCAGGCTGATCGGGTACGCGCCCTCGGCCTTGGTCTTGTAGTCGAGCTGGAGCGACAGGTCGCTGCCGGTGCCGACGACCTTGGCGGCCGCGATGTCGGCGGTGGCGGACTCGGTGGACGGGGCGACCGGCTTGCTGGCGCCCGTGTCGATGGAGGCGGCCTTGATGCCGTCCGAGACGTAGGAGAGCTCGAAGTAGCCGATGGCGCCGGAGGTCTGCTTGACCTGCTGGGCGACACCCGCGGACTGCGGAGCGGACTGGCCGCCCTTGGCCTGCCAGGCCTTGCCGCCGGAGTACTTCCAGTTGCTCGGGGTGGTGGCGATCAGGTACTTGGTGAGGTTGTCCGTCGTACCCGACTCGTCCGAGCGGTGGAACGCCTGGATCTTCAGGTTCGGGAGCTTGGCGGACGGGTTCAGCTTCTTGATCGCCGCGTCGTTCCAGTTGGTGATCTTGCTGTCGAAGATCTTGGCGAGGGTCGGCGCGTCCAGAACCAGGTTGTCGACACCCGGGACGTTGTAGCCGATCGCGATCGCGCCGCCGACCATCGGGAGGTCGATGCCCTGGCCGCCGGAGCAGACCTTCTTGGAGGCGGTGACCTCTTCGGGCTTCAGCGCGGAGTCGGAGCCGGCGAAGGCGATCTGGCCCTGCGTGAAGGCGGTCACACCGGCACCGGAGCCGGAGCCCTTGTAGTTGATCTGCACGCCACAGGCCTGCGAGAAGTTCTTCACCCAGGCGTCGATCGCGTTCTTCTGCGCGGAGGAGCCGTCGGCGAGCAGCTGGCCCTTGGCGTTGTCGCACTTGATGGAGCTGGCGTTGGCGGAGGCCGAAGACGTGCTCGAACCGCTGCCGCCACCGTTGTCGTCGGAGCCGCACGCCGTAAGGGCCAGGGCGCCGGAGACGGCGACAGCACCGAGAGACAGGGCGCGCAGCCGGTTCTTGCGCTGAAGCTTCACTTTCGGGAGTTCCTTCCAGAGGCGCCACCTTCGGCGGCGTGCGAAGTAGGTGGTGAGTGAGGGCCTCCTGACTGGGCATTCACGACCGCTCACCGCACCCGGTACGGCCGAAATTAGGCAGAACAGGTGAAGCCGCCGATGGCCATAGGTGAACGGAGGGTGAACCCCTGCCGTCGACCCGGTTAGGTCACGGAACGCTTACGGTGAGGGCACATGCCGGTTCCAACGGGCGGGTTACGCGAACATTTCTTCGCCGTTCGCCATCGCAGTCGTTACGACGTCACGGCGTTCGTTACACCGCACGGGAACCCCTGTGCGACGGACGCCGTCTCGTCCCACGAAAGCCGACGCGAAAGGCACGGGCATGGAACGGCGTACCTTCATATCTGGCGGGGCGGCCGCCCTCGCGGCGACCGCACTGACGGGGTGCAGCTCCGGAGGCGCCACCACGACCCACACGACCGGGGCGCCACTCGCGACCACATCGTCTCGTACGGGGCTGAAGACCACCAGCGCAGCGGCCGCGGCCAACTGGACCGCCCTCGCCCACGCTCTGGACGGTACCCTGGTCCGCCCCGGCGAGGCCTCCTGGACGACAGCCCATCAGCTCTACAACACCCGGTTCGACGGCCTGAAGCCGGCGGCGGTCGCGTACGTCGCCCACGCCGACGACATCCGCACCACGCTGTCGTACGCCCAGGCCCATTCACTGAAGGTCTCGATCCGCAACGGCGGCCACTCCTACGCGGGCTACTCCTCCGGCGACGGCCGCCTGATCCTCGACGTGTCGAAACTGAACCGCATCCGCGTCAGCGGCGGTACGGCGGTCGTCGGCGCCGGCTCCAAGCTGATCGACGTCTACCGGGGCCTGGCGGCCAAGGGCGTGACCATACCCGCGGGCTCCTGCCCCACCGTCGGTGTCTCCGGCCTGGTCCTCGGCGGCGGACACGGGGTCGCGTCCCGCGCGTACGGCCTGACCTGTGACAGCCTCACCCAGGCGACGCTGATCACGGCGGACGGCACGCAGGTCGTGGCCAACGCGACGACGAACAAGGACCTCTTCTGGGCGCTGCGCGGCGCCGGCAACGGCAACTTCGGCGTCGTCACGGAGCTGCAGTTCAGGACCCACCCGACCCCGCAGGGGGTGACGGCGTACCTGACCTGGCCGTGGTCGAAGGCGGCGCAGGTGTTCAAGGCCTGGCAGGAGTGGGGCCCGTCCCAGCCGGACGAGATCTGGTCCTCCCTCCACCTGGAGAACTCGGGCAGCGGCCCCCGCGTCTCGGTCGCCTGCTTCTCGATGGGCACGTACGGCGAACTCCAGAACGCGGTGGACGCCCTCGCCCACAAGGCCGGCGCCAACGCCTCCTCCGTCTCGCTGCGCCGCCACGCCTACGAGGAGGTGATGGAGATCTACGCCGGCTGCTCCTCCTTCGCCACCGAGCCCCAGTGCCACCTGCCCGGCTCCACGCCCGGCCGCTCCCCGCAGGGCAGGCTCGGCCGCGAGACGTACACCGCCCGCTCCGACTTCTTCGACCGCTCGCTCTCCGCGGCCGGCATCCAGACGGCCCTGCGGCAGATCGCCGCCGTCCGCGGCGGCGCGGGCAGCATCGCGTTCACGGCGCTGGGCGGAGCGGTGAACAGGGTCTCGCCGACGGCGACGGCGTTCGTGCACCGCCGGTCGCGGATGCTGGCGCAGTACATCGTGTCGTGGGGGGCCGGGTCCTCCGGCAGCACGGGTCAGTCCTGGCTGAACGGGGCGCACACCGCGATGAAGCCGTACGCCTCCGGCGCGGCCTACCAGAACTACACGGACCCGACGCTCACGGACTGGAAGAAGGCGTACTACGGCGACGCCGTGCCGAAGCTGGGCAAGGTGAAGAAGCAGTACGACCCGAATCGGTTCTTCTCTTCTCCGCAGGGGTTGTAAGAAGGGGTGGCTCGGCGGATCGTGCATCCGCGGCCGCGCGGGGGCTGAATCGCGCAGTTCCTCCCCCAGCACCCCTTACGGGGCGCCGCAGTCGCGCCGGCTACATAGGCTGCGGGCACGCCGTCGCAGCCACTCGGCTGCAGGCACGCCGTCACAGCCACTCAGCTGCGGGCAGGCGTGCCGCAGGGCGGCACGGGTGGGCGCAGCGGCACCCTGCCAGCGCCGGTAAGCGTCCCCACCCCCGGCCCCAGCCCCCGCCTACGCCGCCAGGTCCCGCTCCTCCGACTCCACCGTCGTACGTGCCCCCGGCACCACACCGACCGCCGCCGACCGCTGCCGCACGAGCCACCCCACCCGCGCAGACCCCGCCACCGCCTTCATCACCGGCGTCAGCAGAGCCGTGGCCAGCGGGGAGAGAAGGAGGACGACCGCCGTACCCAGCGCGAAGCCGCCGACCACGTCCGTCGGGTAGTGCACCCCCATGTACACCCGGCAGAACCCCTCCAGCAGCGCCAGCCCTATCCCCGCCGCCCCGAACCTCCGGTTGGCGACGAACAGACCGACCCCCAGCGCCATGGTGATCGTCGCGTGGTCGCTCACGAAGGAGTAGTCGGTCTTGCCGGAGACGAGGACGTCGATCCCCTGGTGGGTGAGGAACGGCCGGGGCCGCTCGACGAAGCCGCGGATGGGAACGTTCACGAGGACGGCGATCGCGGCGGCGAGCGGTGCCCACACCAGCGCGGCCATGGTGGACGGCACGTCCTCATCGTCACGGCGCCGCACGGACCACCAGCACCACACCACCAGCAGCACCATCGCGACCAGCAGCCCGTACTCCCCGACGAACTCCATGGCCCGGTCGAACCAGTGCGGCGCGTCCTTGGCCAGGCCGTTGATGTCGTAGAGCAGGTCGACGTCAGGGTTCGACCCGGATTCGGCGATTACAGCCATCGCGCTGCGGCCCCTTCGTCGTCGTTCCGGGACGCACCTGGTGTGCGTCGCTCGCTGCCACCCCCGTGGTCGGCTACGTCAACAGGAACGCACGGCCCACACCACTACGTTCCAGGTTCCACCGAATGATCACGCAGACGTTATCGAAGAGAGATACAAACCCCCAGCTCAGGGGGTGGGTTATACGCTCCGTTCACACCGTGGTGGGGAGTGCTTTCGCGCCATCCTCGGTGACGCGGGTGGCCCCGAAGTAGTCGGCCGAGTCGATGGGGTCGAAACGGATCACGGCCCCGGTGTACGGCGCGTCGATCATGTATCCGCCGCCGACGTAGATCCCCACGTGGTGGATGGCGCGGGAGTTCGAGAGGTCGGTGGAGAAGAAGACCAGGTCCCCGGGGAGCAGTTCGTTGCGGGCGGGATGCGGTCCCGCGTTGTACTGGTCGTTGGCGACCCGCGGCAGCGTGATCCCGACACTGGCGTACGCCGCCTTGGTCAGCCCGGAGCAGTCGAAGCGGCCGTTGTCCGCCGCGGTGCCGTTGCCGCCCCAGAGGTAGGGGGTGCCGAGCTTGTTCTGGGCGTAGTTGATGGCCCCGGCGGCCTGCTTGGTCGGGGAGAGCCGGCTGACCGGCGCGGCGAAGCTCTCCTCCAGGGTGGTGATGGTCTTGACGTAGTTCTGGGTCTCCTTGTACGGCGGCACACCCTGGTACTTGATGACCGCGTACGCCCCGGCGTTGTAGGCGGCCAGCATGTTGTCGGAGATGTTGCCGGGCACGTCCTTGACGTACGAGGCGAGCTCGCAGTCGTAGGAGGCGGCCGACGGAATGGCGTCGTTCGGGTCCCAGACGTCGCGGACCCCGTCCCCGTTCCCGTCGATGCCGTGGGTGGCCCAGGTCCCCGGGATGAACTGGGCTATCCCCTGCGCGGCCGCCGCGCTCTGCGCCTTCGGGTTGAACCCGCTCTCCTGGTAGAGCTGTGCGGCGAGCAGGGCGGGGTTGATGGCGGAGCAGAGGTTGCCCCACTTCTGCACGAGGGTGGAGTACGCGGCCGGTACGGCTCCCTTGGCCAGGGTCTTGCCGGCGCCGCCGACCCCGTTGAGAAGGTTCCCGGCGACGACGTACACGCCGACGACGAGCAGCATGACGAAGCTCACCCCGAGCGCCGTCACCGCGCCACCGACCACCCATACTTTCCGCACGCCCCAACCCTCCCCCATGTCAGGGCTGTTCAACGCCATTTCGGCCGAGAGTGGCGCTATTTCACAGGAGGACGGCGCACATGACGCCCCCTCATGCGGCCGTCTCAGCCGACCGTGGCGTCCTTGTACAGCTCGGCGGCCTCCCGGCCGAGCACCACGCTGTACGAGACGTCGGGGGTCGACCCGCCCTGCTCGTGCCCGCCGAGGACCCCGACCACCTCGTGATCCCCGTTCACCCAGGGACTCCCGCTCGTCCCGCCCGTGAACTCGGGGCAGTCGATGCGCTGTTGGGTGGCGCCGCGGGCGACGGGCTTGTTGGTGCAGCTGACGGGCACCTCACGGGAGTCGGGGTACCCGGTGACGGTGACCGCGGTGGCGCCGGTGGCCACCCCGGCGGCGAACCGGTTGCTCCCGGTCACGTCCTCGACCCGCTTCCCGCCCCTCTCGTCCACGGCGGCGAAGGCGACGTCGCTGTCCTCGCTCTGCCCGTGGGCCCAGCCGTCGGGCAGGTACCGCTTCCCGACCTTCCATACCCCGTACGGCGCCTGCCCGTCCCGGTACCCGGGCACGAACACCAGCCCGGTGGCGTCGCCCTCCCCGTCGATGCAGTGCGCGGCGGTGACGATGAGGTCCCGCTGCGGGCTGTGCACGACGGAGGCGGTGCAGAAGTGGTTGCCGGACAGACTCCCGGCCTTGTCGGCGCCGAACAGCGCCCCGACTCTGGCGCTCTCCGTGGTGGACCCGACCACCGCGGTCACCCCGAAGGGCCCGGCCGCCTCGTCGGCGGCCGCGACGGAGGCCGAGGTGGCGGCCAGCACGACGACGGCGCAGAGCGCGACGCGTCGCGAGGTGGCAGAGATGCGTGAGGTGCGCTTCATCAGCGCCCACTGTCTCCCACAAAGGTGAGAAACGGTTCCCGACTTCACTGAGATTTTTCTGGGAACCGCTCTTCCGGCCGGTTTCACCCCGCCGGGCGGCCTCAGAACGTCGTGGTCATCCCGCCGTCCACCGCGATCGTCTGCCCCGTGATGAACGACGCCGCGTCGCTCGCCAGGAAGACGACGATGCCCGCGATCTCGGCCGGGCGGCCCCAGCGCCCGAGTGCGGTGCGGGTCCGCAGCCATCTGCCCCACTCCGGGTCCTCGGCCAGCTCCGCGTTGACGTCCGTGGCGAAGGTGCCCGGTGCCACCGAGTTGACCGTGGTGCCGCTGGGGCCCAGGTCGGCCGCGAGGGCCCGGGTCAGGCCGTCGAGGCCCGCCTTCGCCGTGGCGTAGGCGACGTCGCCGATGCGGCCGAGCTGGCCGACGACGGAGGAGACGTTGATGATGCGGCCGGGGGTGCCCCGTTCGGCCAGGCCCCGGGCGACCGTCTGGCTCAGCGCGTACGCCGACGTCAGGTGGACGTCGAGCAGCGTGGACAGCTCGTCCGGCGCCATCTCCTCGACGCCCCGGCGGTCCCGGTGGCCCACGTTGTTGACAAGGATGTCGATCGCTCCGAGGGCGGTCACCGCCTCCTCGGCCGCCTCGCGGTCGGTGACGTCGAAGGCGGCGCCGGTCACGTCCAGGCCGTCGTCCTCGCGCAGGCCCGCCGCCACCTCCTCCAGCGTCACGGCGTCCCGGCCGTTGAGGACCACCCGCGCACCGGCGCCGGCCAGTCCCCGCGCCATCTCCAGGCCCAGCCCCCGCACGGAGCCGGTCACCAGGGCCGTACGCCCGCCGAGCGTGAAGTCCACGGCGCCGCCGCTCATCCGGCCACCTCCCGGAGAACCGTCTTGTCCGTCGTATCGGCTCACCGTATCCGGGTGCGCCGACGGGCCCGCCGGGCGTCCGGAAACTGGGCGGTCACGACGTTCACACGACCACGGCGTTCACGCGGCCGCCGCCCCGAGCGCCCAGGTCACCCCCGTCATCTCCGCCGACAGCGTCCACAGCCTGCGGGCCGCCGCCGGGTCACTCGCCGCCGCGCTGCGTCCGACGAGGGTCGGCGCTCCCCGCATCTCACCGAGGCCGTCCGGGCCGACATAGCTCGCGCCCGGCAGGTCCTGGGTCGCCGCGTACAGCGTGGGGAGGGTGCCCGCGCGGTCGTCCTGGGCGAGGAGGCGGTTGCCGAGCCGCATGCCCAGACGGGCCAGCGGGTTGGCGGTGTGGCTCTGCAGGTTGGTGGCCGCGTAGCCGGGGTGGGCGGCGAGGGCGCGGACGCGGGAGCCGGCCTCCGTCAGCCGGCGCTGGAGTTCCAGCACGAACAACAGGTTCGCCAGCTTGGACTGGGCGTAGGCGCGGGTCGGGTTGTAGGCGCCCTCGAGGTTCACGTTCTCGAAGTGGATCACTCCGTCGCCGCCCCGGTGCAGGCCCGAGGAGACGGTGACCACACGGTCCGTGAGGTAGGGCAGCAGCAGGTTGGTCAGTGCGAAGTGGCCCAGGTGGTTCGTGCCGAACTGCATCTCGAAGCCGTCCTTGGTGCGCTGCTCCGGGAGCATCATCACGCCCGCGTTGTTGACCAGGAGGTCCAGCGGCCGGTCCCAGCCCGCGGCGAACTCCCGTACCGAGGACAGGTCGGCCAGGTCCAGGCGGCGGACCTCGGTGCTGCCGTTCACCCGCGCCGCGGCCGCCCGCCCGCGCTCCGGGTCCCGTACCGCCAGCACCACATGCGCACCCGCCCGGGCCAGCGCGTCCGCGGCCGTGAAGCCGAGGCCGCTGTTGGCGCCGGTGACCACGGCCGTACGACCGGAGAGACCGGGGAGGTCGGAAGCGTTCCATTTGTCATTCTTCTCAGCCATGCCCGCCAATGTAGGCGCCGACAACAATGCTGTCAACGACAACAAAGATGGCGTCGACTACATCGGGATACGATGGCCCCCATGCCGCAAAGCCGCCCCTACCACCACGGAGACCTGCGCGCCGCCCTGCTCACGAGCGCCGAGCGAACCCTGCGCGAGAAGGGCACCGCAGCCCTGTCCCTGCGCGAACTTGCCCGCGACATCGGGGTGAGCCACGCCGCCCCCGGCCGGCACTTCAAGGACAAGCAGGCCCTGCTGGACGCGCTCGCCCTCAGCGGTTACGAGCGGCTGAATCAGGCCCTGTCCTCGGCGGACCGCCCGGACGCCGCGCTCGAACCGCGCATGACCGCGCTCGCCCGCGCCTACGTCGGCTTCGCCGTCGGCAACCCCGAGCTGCTGGAGCTGATGTACTCCCGCAAGCACGACCCGGACGCCGGCACCGACCTGGCCGCCGCCGCCGAGCACTCCCTGCGCTCCTTCGTCCTGCTGGTGGCCGACGCCCAGCGGCGCGGCGAGATCGTCCAGGGCGACCCGGAGACCGTCACCCTCACGGCCGCGGCCTGCATCCACGGCCTGGCCGCGCTGGCCACCAACGGCACCCTCCCGCCGGACGCGGTCCTTGCCGGCCTGGACCAGCATGTCCACCTCGTCCTGCACGGCCTCAAGCCCCGCTGATTCCGGCCCACTTGGAGGCTTCAGAGGGCTCGGTACGCCCCGATCAACGCGCATTGAGCCCCGCTCCGGAGGGGCTTCAGGTCAACCGAACCCCAACTTCCGGCCATCCGGGCCCCATTGATCAGTAAGTCCTTCCCGCCCTTCAGTAACGCGGAAGTCAGGATTCCGAAACCCACCTTGTTGTCGCGTACTCAACAAGGGGATGGTTCGTCGCGGGCCGCCGCCCCCACCGGCAACCACACCGGTGGTCCCCCACCCGCAGGCCTCTGTCCCACCTCTCCCAGGAGGCTGTACGTTGCGTACGCCCACCCCCAACTCCCCCCACATACGCGGTAGATGGCGCCAGCTCGGCTCGGCAGCCGCCGCCACCGCCGCGCTCCTGGTCGCCGGCTTCGGCACCGCGGCCCACGCCAGCGCGGCCACCGCGACCACCACCGCGACCCACAAGGTCAGCGCCAAGGCCATCGCCGCCCAGGTCGCCAAGGCCCACGTCCAGTACGAGAAGGCCGGCTGCGGCGCCACCCCGAAGGCGGGCTACGCCGCCTGCAACGCCCTGCGGGTCACCGGCGGCACCACCGCCTTCATGGAGAAGCAGGCCGCCCTCAAGGGCGTCGCGCCGAAGACCGTCAAGCCGGACGCCGCATCCGACTCCCCCACCGGATACGGCCCGAGCGACATCCAGTCCGCCTACGGCCTGACGGACGCCGCCGCCTCCAACGGCTCGGGCGAGACCGTCGCCATCGTCGACGCCTACGACGACCCGAACGCCGAGGAGGACCTGGCGACCTACCGCTCGTACTACGGCCTGTCGGACTGCACCACCGACAACGGCTGCTTCACGAAGGTCTCCCAGACGGGCTCCACGACCTCCCTCCCCTCCGCCGACAGCGGCTGGGCCGGTGAGGAGTCCCTCGACCTCGACATGGTCAGCGCAACCTGCCCGAACTGCAACATCCTGCTCGTCGAGGCGAAGTCGGCCTCCGACGCCAACCTGGGCACCGCGGTGAACGAGGCCGTCAAGCTGGGCGCGAAGTTCGTGTCCAACAGCTACGGCGGCTCCGAGTCGTCCTCCGACACCACGTACGACACCTCGTACTACAAGCACGCGGGCGTGGCCATCACCGCGAGCGCCGGTGACGAGGGCTACGGCGCCGAGTACCCGGCCGCCTCCCGGTACGTGACCGCCGTCGGCGGCACCGCCCTGAAGACCTCCTCCAACAGCCGCGGCTGGACCGAGTCGGTGTGGAAGACGTCGAGCACCGAGGGCACCGGTTCCGGCTGCTCCGCCTACGACGCCAAGCCCAGCTGGCAGACCGACGCCAGCTGCTCCAAGCGCATGATCGCCGACGTCTCCGCCGTCGCCGACCCGGCCACCGGCGTCTCCGTCTACGACTCCTACGGCTCCGACGGCACCGGCTGGAACACCTACGGCGGCACCAGCGCCTCCTCGCCGCTCATCGCCTCGGTCTACGCGCTGGCCGGCACCCCGGGCAGCAGCGACTACCCGGCCGAGTACCCGTACGCCGCAGCCGGCACCTCCGCCCTCAACGACGTGACGAGCGGCAACAACGGCACCTGCTCCACCTCGTACTTCTGCACCGCGAAATCGGGCTACGACGGCCCGACCGGCTGGGGCACCCCCGAGGGGACCGACGCCTTCACCGGCTGAGCCCTTCACCGCATGACCTCCCCGTCGGGTCACGGGGAGCCGCCACCGTGAGGGGGACGTGGGGTCCCCTCGGCGGCAGCGAAAGAGAGACGGGCCACGGCATCCGGCTGTGGCCCGTTTTTCATGTTCCCGATGACCCGGGTTTCTTGTCCTTGGCAACTCCCATGCATTTCCTGTGAGTTGGGTCAAGCCCCCGTCACCCGCAATCCAACGGGCCGCCATCGAAGGGTCACGCGAAGGCCCCGTTCGGCAATGCGGAAGTCAGGATTCCAGCAGCCTCTTGTTGTCACGTACTCAACAAAGGATTCTCTTCGCGGGCCGCCGCCCCGCCGCCGGGGAACCCGTACCGGCGGCGAACGCACCAGATCGCACCCGCACCGCCCCTGTTCCAACCCCAGTACAGGAACTCAGGAGGCTGCACGTATGCGTTCCACTCCCCCCAACAGACCGTCCACCCGCGGCAGCTGGCGCCGGATCGGCGCCGCGGCAGCGGCCACGGCCGCGCTGGTGTTCGCCGGCTTCGGCACCGCCGTCCAGGCCGACGCGGCACCTTCGGCGTCGTCCAAGGTGACCTACACCGCGACCCCCTGTGCCACCCCCAAGCACACGGGTGAACTCGCCTGCAACTCCTACCGCGTCACCGGCGGTCTCACCGCCTACCAGAAGCAGCAGGCCGCGAAGACCGGCATCACCCCCAAGGCCGCCGACGCGTCCACCCCCTCCGGCTACAGCCCGACCAACCTCCGGTCGGCCTACGGCCTCACCTCCGCCGCCGCCTCCAACGGCTCGGGCGAGACCATCGCGATCGTCGACGCGTACAACGACCCGAACGCCGAGTCCGACCTCGCGACCTACCGCTCGTACTACGGCCTCTCCGCCTGCACCACGGCCAACGGCTGCTTCAAGAAGGTCAGCCAGACCGGCTCCACCACCTCGCTGCCCTCCTCCGACGCCGGCTGGTCCGAGGAGATCTCCCTCGACCTCGACATGGCCTCCGCGATCTGCCCGAACTGCAACATCCTGCTCGTCGAGGCCACCAGCGCCACCATGGCCAACCTCGGCACCGCGGTGAACGAGGCGGTCACCCTGGGCGCGAAGTTCGTGTCCAACAGCTACGGCGGCAGCGAGTCCTCCTCCGACACCTCGTACGACTCCTCGTACTTCAACCACACCGGTGTCGCCATCACCGTCTCCGCCGGTGACAGCGGCTACGGCGCCGAGTACCCGGCCGCCTCCCGCTACGTGACCTCGGTCGGCGGCACCAAGCTGTCCACGTCCTCCACCACCCGCGGCTGGACCGAGACCGTCTGGAAGACGTCCAGCTCCGAGGGCACCGGCTCCGGCTGCTCCGCCTACGACGCCAAGCCCAGCTGGCAGACCGACACCAGCTGCACCAAGCGCATGATCTCCGACGTCTCCGCGGTGGCCGACCCGGCGACCGGCGTCTCCGTCTACGACTCCTACGGCGTCACCGCCGGCTGGTACACCTTCGGCGGCACCAGCGTCTCCGCGCCGATCATCGCCGGCGTCTACGCCCTCGCCGGCACCCCGGCCAGCGGCACCTACCCCGCGCAGTACCCGTACGACTACAAGGGCACCTCGTACCTCAACGACGTGACGAGCGGCAACAACGGCACCTGCTCCGTCTCGTACTACTGCACCGCCACCACCGGCTACGACGGTCCGACCGGCTGGGGCACCCCCGAGGGCATCACCGCCTTCGCCAACTAGTACCGGCTCCCGCCTCGCACGGGCTCACGGGTCGCGGCAACCAGCCGCGGCCCGTTCGTCATGAGAACATCGGGACGGTGGTATTCACCCGACTGGCCGTCAAAAACCCCGCCAGGTCGTAAAAGGGGTTAACGACGGAACTGCACCACAGGTTCCGCCCAGGCCTCATTGCCCGGCGTGACCTGCCGTGATACACAGAGTGACCGTACGATCCCTTCGTACGAAACCCGCCAATCAATGACGTCAAGTCGACATACTCCGGCGGCGTTGTCGGCGACAATGATGCGTGACCTCTGCACCGAGCAGGGGCGGACAGAACTACCCACCAGGGGCGGTGACTTACATGTTCCTTGCAGCCGACAAGGGTGACATCAACACCATCATCGGCGGAATCGCTCCGGACTGGGGCCCCTTCGGCAGCCTGGGCAACGAAGCGAAGACGATGATCCAGGTGGTCATGGCCGTCGCCATCCTGCTCTGCCTCGGCATCGCCGTCTGGGGTGCCGCCAAACAGCGCATCGGCGCCACGGCCCTCCGTGACACCTTCAGCGCCGAACAGGGCAAGGGCCTCATCATCGCCGGACTGACCGGAGTCTTCATCATCGGCTCACTCGGCACCCTGTTCACCATCGTGTACGGCATGGCCGTCTAGCCGCCTGGACCTCCGTATCCCCCGCTCCGAGGTTGCGTTTCCCTGATGTCGAGTCACCACACCGCGCCCGCGCGGGAACCAGCACGGCTACCGTCGTACTGCTACGCGTTCCGGTACGACGTGGAGGGGGAGCACCCGGCATGAGCCTCGGAGACGAGCCCGGCTACCCGGAGACCGGCCACACCCGCACCCGCCTGCCCGACAGCGACCCGTACGGCGGCGCCTCCCGCCGCGGCGGCCGGTCCTCCTCCCGGAGCCTGGTCACGGTCGTCGGCGTGGTCGTCCTCCTCATCGCGGCGATCGCCTTCGCGAACAGAGGCGGCAACGACACCCCCTCGAACAGCACCGACACCGGCAGCACCGGCAACGGCGGCGGGCCGGCGACCTCCTCGACGGCGGCCAGCGGGACCAAGCCGGTGGAGACGAAGAGCGACGGGATCCCGACGGGGTACGCACACAGCGCACAGGGAGCGCAGAGCGCGGCGGCCAACTACGCGACGGCGCTGGGCTCCGACGGCATGTTCATCACGGCCACCCGGCACTCGATCGTGCAGACCGTCGCCGACCCCAGCGTCATCAACAGCATGCAGTCCGGCTTCGACGCCGACTACTCGGCCGACTTCCTGAAAAAGGCCGGCCTCAGCACCGACGGCAGGGCCCCCACGGGCAGCACCTTCGTCAACCGCACGCTCCCCGCCGGCACCAAGGTCACGGCGTACAGCGACGCCGCCGCCACCGTCGAGGTCTGGTGCAACGGTTTGTTCGGCATGGCCGGTGAGAAGTCCACCAACCCGGTCACCAGCAACTGGTTCACCATCACCATGAAGCTGAACTGGAGCGACGGCGACTGGAAGGTCCTGGAGTCCAGCCAGACGACCGGTCCCACCCCGGTCAGCGGAGACAACCCCGTCTCCGGGACCGACGAGATCAGCAAGGCGGTCCAGGAATTCGGAGGGTTCACCTATGCCCGCTAGCCAGCACCGCGTGCTCAAGCTGACCGGCCTGGTGGCCTCCGTACAGGCCTCCGCCATCCTCCTGGCCGCGCGTGCCGTCGCGGCCCCGTCGCCGAGCGGCACCCCCTCCGCGACCCCGTCCGCCACCCCGAGCAGCAACAACTGCGCCGGAATCACCGGCCCGTCCCTGCAGCTCTGCGAGAGCGGCTCCGGCGGCAGCAGCGGCTCCACCACCGACCCCCTCACCTCCACCCTCGACCCCCTCTCCTCCCTCGGCCAGGGCTGCGCCAAGGCCGCCTCCTGGACCGTCGACAAGCTCAGCGGCGCCGTCAAGGAGACCGCGAACGTCGACTTCACCAACGAGAAGTTCCTCCAGCAGTACGCCGTCGTCTTCGCCGCGTCGACGATCCTCACCCTGCTCCTGTGGCTGCTGGCCGTCGCCAAGCGCGCGGTACGAGGCGTCCCCCTCTCCACCGCCATCTCCGAGGCCATCGGCTTCCTCTGGCTCACCGTCCTGGCCTCCGCCTTCACCCCCCTGATCCTCTACACGGTCGTCTCGGCCACCGACGGCGTCACCGACGTCCTCGCCAAGACCACCGGCGACCAGACCGACACGTTCTTCGGCACCTTCTCCGGCGCCCTCAGCAAGGGCAACGACATAGGGGGCGGCCCGATCATGCTGATCGTCGTCTCCCTCGTCAGCATCCTCGCCGCCGGCGTGCTCTGGCTGGAGCTCGTCATCAGGGCCGCCCTGCTCTACGTCGGCGCCCTCCTCGGCACCGTCGTCTACGCCGGCCTCGTCGACAAGAACCTCTGGGGCCACGTCCGCCGCTGGGCCGGCATCATGATCGCGGTCATCCTCGTCAAGCCGGTCATCGTGATAGTGCTCGGCCTCGCCGGCGCCCTGTCCTCCGACGGCGGCCCCGACTCCTTCTCCGCCGTCGTCTCCGGCCTCGCCATCATCCTGCTCGCCATCTTCGCCAGCGCGATGATCTACCGCTTCGTCCCCGGCTTCGGCGACGAGATCGCGGCCGGCCGCAGCAACCGCCTCATGTCGGGCGCCGAAGGCAAGGCCGCCGCCGTCATCAGCAGCCCCGCCAACCTCGTCGCCCAGGGCATCAGAACCCACAGCGCCCGCGCCGACAACAACGGCGGCGGGGGCGGCGGTTCCGGCGCCTCCGGTGCCCGCCCGTCCAACCCCGCCTCGGGCGGCGTCGCCGCGCACAGCACGCGCACCCCGAACGGTGGTGGCGGCGGAACTGTCCCCTCCGCCGCACCCGCGCCCCGCGCGCCCAGCCCGGCGAACACCCCGCACGCCAGCAACACCCGCACCAACAGCTCGGGAGGTGAAGGGCGTTGACGACAGAGTCCCACCTGTCCCATCCGATCACGCCCCGCCGTACGTATCTCATCGGCCGCGCCCGGCCGAACGCGATCATCGGCAGGAACCGTGAGTCCGGCGAGATCGTGCTCATCATCGCGGGCGCGTTCCTCGGCATGATGTGCGGGCTCCTCGTCCCGGTGCTCTCCCTCAGGATCGTGCTGCTCATGGGCTTCCCGCTGATCGCGCTGGCCGCGGTCTACGTGCCGTACAAGCGCCGCACGTTCTACAAGTGGTTCGAGATCAACCGCAGTTTCAAGCGGACACTGCGCAACGGCACCGTCTACCGCTCCACGGCGTCCGAGGCCGGCACCCGCCTCGACGGCCGTGAGGTCGAGATCGGCCCGCCGCCCGGCATCGGCCGCATCACCTGGCTCGCCGCGCCCTTCGGCCCCGACGAGATCGCCGTACTCCTGCACGCGGACCGCAAGACGGTGACGGCGGCCATCGAGATCGAGGGCCCCGGCGTCGGCCTGCGCGACTCCGAGGACCAGGAAGCCCTCGTCGACCGCTTCGGCACCCTCCTCAAGCACGTGGCCAACGGTGACGGCTTCGTCACCCGCCTCCAGATGCTCGCCCGCACCCTCCCCGCCGACCCCGACGCCCACGCCAAGGACGTCGCCCAGCGCGGGGACGAGAAGGCCCCGGACTGGCTGTCCCGCTCCTACGACCAGCTCCAGTCCATGGTCTCCACCAGCAGCGAGCAGCACCGCGCGTACCTCGTGGCCTGCATGCACTACTCCCGCGAACTGGCCGCCGAGGCCCAGGCGATGGCCCGCGCGGCCCGCCCCCAGTCCGGCCGCAAGCTGGACCGCGACGCCGGTCTCGCGGTCGTCATGGCCCGCGAGCTCACCGACATCTGCTCCCGCCTCCAGGAGGCGGACATCCGCGTCCGCCAGCCCCTCGGCCAGGGCCGCCTGGCGTCGCTCATCCACTCCATGTACGACCCGGACCACCCCATCGACCACATC
This sequence comes from Streptomyces sp. NPDC013157, assembly GCF_042899865.1. NCBI lineage: Bacteria > Bacillati > Actinomycetota > Actinomycetes > Kitasatosporales > Streptomycetaceae > Streptomyces > Streptomyces sp. NPDC013157. Next base: position 403,143 of record NZ_JBIBAK010000009.1, read on the forward strand.
CAGGCCATGACCCAGCGCAACGCCTGGCCGGCCGAACTGGACGCGATGGAGCCGACGTTCCTCCAGGCGAAGACCCGCGAGTCCGCCACCCGCGAGCCCTGGTGCCACGCCACGGCCTGGGTGAAGGAGTGGCCGATGACCCCGGTCGGCGTCAACTTCCTGGCCCCGCTCCTGGTCCACACCCCGGACGTCATCCGCACGGTCGCCGTCACCATGGACCTCGAACCCACCGAGGTCGCCATCGAGCGCATGCTGACCGAGAAGACGAACGACGAGGCGGAGGCGTCCCGCGCCGCCAAGATGAACCGGACCGTCGACCCCCGCGACATCGCCGCCCACAACCGCCTCGACCAGCGCGGTGAGGACCTGGCCAGCGGCGCGGCCGGCGTCAACCTGGTCGGCTACATCACGGTCTCCTCCCGCACCCCGGAGGCCCTCAACCGCGACAAGCGCACGATAAGGGCGTCCGCCGGAAAGTCGTACCTGAAACTGGAGTGGTGCGACCGCGAGCACCACCGCGCCTTCGTGAACACACTGCCCTTCGCCACCGGAATCCGAAGGTAGAGGCTGATGCGCTGATGAGGGACCCGCTGTCCGTCCTCACCGAAGCCTTCACGTCCTTCCTGTTCGGGAAGGTCGAGACGACCCGCTCCCCGGTCCGCACCTCCACCGGCCAGGCCCAGGCCGTCTACCTCCCCACGGCCGCGCCCGGCCTCGGCGACTCGGGCGTGATCATCGGCCGCGAGGTGTACTCCGGCAAGGGCTACATCTACGACCCCTTCCAGCTCTACGGCCAGCAGCTCCCCGCCCCGCACTGGCTCGTCCTCGGCGAGTCCGGCAACGGCAAGTCGGCCCTGGAGAAGACCTACGTCCTGCGCCAGCTCCGCTTCCGCGACCGCCAGGTCGTCGTCCTGGACGCCCAGGGCGAGGACGGCGTCGGCGAGTGGAACCTCATCGCGGAAGAGCTGGGGATAACACCCATCCGGCTCGACCCGATGGCGGCTCTGGACCACGGCATCCGCCTCAACCCGCTGGACCCGGCGATCACCACCACCGGCCAGCTGGCGCTGCTGCGCACCATCATCGAAGTCGCGATGGGCCACGGCCTCGACGAACGCTCCGGCTTCGCCCTCAAGGTCGCCCACTCGTACGTCAACGAGTCGATCCTCGACCGCCAGCCCGTACTGACGGACATCGTCGAGCAGCTGCGGCACCCCGAGCCGGAGTCGGCCGAGGCGATGAACGTCGCCATAGACGACGTACGGGCCTGGGGCCTGGACGTCGCCCTGGTCCTGGACCGCCTGGTCGACGGTGACCTGCGCGGCATGTTCGACGGCCCGACCACGGTCGGCATCGACCTGGACGCCCCGCTGATCGTCTTCGACCTCTCCCACATCGACCGCAACTCCATCGCCATGCCCATCCTGATGGCGATCGTCGGCGTGTGGCTGGAGCACACCTGGATCCGCCCCGACCGCAAGAAGCGCATCTTCCTGGTCGAGGAGGCCTGGCACATCATCGCCAGCCCGTTCGTGGCCCAGCTGTTCCAGCGGCTGCTGAAGTTCGGCCGCCGGCTCGGCCTGTCCTTCGTGGCGGTGGTGCACCACCTCTCCGACGTCGTGGACGGCGCGGCGGCCAAGGAGGCGGCGGCGATCCTGAAGATGGCGTCGACCAGGACGGTCTACGCCCAGAAGGCGGACGAGGCACGGGCGACCGGCCGCGTCCTCGGCCTCCCCCGCTGGGCGGTCGAGATCATCCCGACCCTGACCCCCGGTATCGCCGTCTGGGACGTCAACGGCAACGTCCAGGTGGTCAAACACCTGGTCACCGAGACGGAACGCCCTCTCGTCTTCACGGACCGCGCGATGACCGAGTCGTCCAGCGACGTACTGGCCGCGGACGACGCCCTGGTCGCCGCCGAACTGGAGGCGGAGCAGCGGGCCGCCGCCTTCGTGGAGCAGCACCTCGGCGACTCCGAGTCGACGGTGGCGTAGGGAGGCCGTTCGTGAGACCGGACCCTCGGCAGGAGCGCGACCAGCAGGGCGGCGGGATCCCCGACGGCCTGCTGATCGGCATACTCGGGTTCCTGCTCGGCATCACGATCCTGGTGTGGACGGCGACGGGCCTGGCGGCCTGGTTCGCCCACGGCAGCTGGCCGTCGACGGTCAACCTCTCCCACACCCCGCTCGCGATGCGCCACCTCATCGGCTCCCCGCACGACATCACGGGCGCCTGGCCGGACACGCCGGCGGCGCAACTGGCCGGCTGGGGACTGTTCTGGGGCCTGTTCATCGGCCAGCTGATGGTCCTGATCGTCCTCACCGTGTTCGTGCTGGGGACGATCGCCCGCTGGCGGGCCGGGAGAAGAAGACGGGCGGCGACGGCGAAGACCGGACCCGCGACCGCGGTCCCGGAGCCCCGTACCCGGCCGGAAACGCTTCCGGAGGCCCCTGAGCCGGTTTTCCAGGAAGCCCTCCGGGAGCCGGCGCCCCCGGCGCCCGCCGCAGAGCCGCAACGCCCTCTGGAGGACATCCGCCCCTCCCCTGCCAACGGCGACCGGCCGGGCACCTGGACCAGCTGGACCAGAATCCACGCGGCGCCACGGGAGAGCCGGCAGGCGACCGCGACCCAGGCGATCCAGGACGCACTCGGCCCCGCCCTCGTCGTCACCTCGAACCCCGCCCTCTGGTCGGAGACGAAGGACGCCAGAGCCAAACTCGGCCCCGTCCTCCTCTACGACCCGAACCACCTCTGCGACACCCCCGCCCGCTTCCACTGGTCCCCCACGGCGCACTGCGAGGACAAGCCCACCGCGATCCAGCGCGCCCAGGCCCTCCTCACCCCGGTCCGGCCCACCGCGAAGATCGACCAGACGCTCACCGACACGGCCGAGACCCTCCTGCGCAGCTATCTGCACGCCGCCGCCCTGGAGAACCGCACGATCCGCCACGTCCACCGCTGGGCACAGGGCACCGGCGTCCAGGACGCCGTACGCACCCTCCGCACCCACCCGAAGGCCGCCCCCGGCGCCGCGGGCGAGCTCGAGGCCGCCCTCACGTCCCACCCCGAACGCCGCGACATCGCCCAGGAACTGACGGCCAGGGCACTCGCCGCCCTCTTCACGGTCAACATCCGCGAGGCCTGCACACCCAACCGAACCGATGCCCTCGCCCTGGATTCCTTCATCGACGAAGGGGGCACGCTTTATGTGGTCGGTGAATCCATCGAGGACCCCAGGACCAACCCCGGCGCAATGCCCCTCCTGACGGCCCTCGTCTCCAGCGTGGTCGAGCGCGGCCGGCGCATGGCCGAACGGTCATCCTCCGGTCGGCTCGACCCACCACTGACCCTGGTCCTGGACGACGTGGCGGCCGTGGCGCCGCTCCCCCAGCTCCCCGACCTCCTGGCCACCGGCACCGACCAGGGCCTGCCGTCCCTCGCCCTGCTCCGCTCCCACGAACAGGCCCGCTCCCGCTGGCCGCACCGGGAGCTGCCGGTCTAGGCCGGCCACTCCAGGACGAACTCGAACTCCCGCTTACCCGCGTCCGCCTCGAGCTGCACGCTCACTCCGCTCGGCACGAACCCGGCCTTCCGGTAGGCACCCTGGGCCCGGGGGTTGTCCTCGTGCACCAGCAGCCGCACCCGCTCCGCACCCCGCTCCCGAGCCCACGCCACACCGGCGTCGAACAACGCCTTGACCAGCCCGCTCCCCCGGTGCTCGGGCCGTACGAACACGCCCACGACATGCCCCTGCCGCCGCTCCACCGGGAACCCGGCCCAGTCCGTGGTCCCCGCCTCCTCGATCAGCACGGTCACGGACCCGACCCACTCCCCGTCCGCCGCCTCGGCGATGAACTGCCGCGCACCGCTCGGCTCCTCGGCCGAACGCGCCGCCCGGTCCCGGTAGAAGGAGTCCGGCCGCCCCAGGGCGTCGTCATAGGTCTCGAGAAACGCGATGTCCGCAACCGGATCCCGCAACGCGACGAGACGCAGCCGCTTGACGGCCTCCCACTCGTCGGTCCGTATCGCGCGAATCACGTAATCACCGCTGGCCATAGCACTCATACGGCCACGCTAGCCCCCACCGCCCACCGCACTCACCTGGTTTGTCAGTTGGTTTGTCCGTGCCGCGGTCTACGGTGGGCGCCATGACGACTCTCCCGAACCGGCCGAACACCGCCCTGCTGATCGTGGACGTGCAGAACGGGGTGGTGGACAGCTCCCACAACCGCGACGAGGTCATCGCCAACATCAACACCCTGCTCGCCAAGGCCCGTTCCGAGGCGATCCCCGTCGTCTGGATCCAGCACTCCAGCGACGAACTGAAGCCGGACAGCGCCCCCTGGCAGTACGTCCCGGAACTCGTCCGCGAAGCCACCGAGCCCCTGGTCCACAAACGCTACGGGGACTCCTTCGAGGACACCGAACTGGAGACCGTACTCGCCGAACACGGCGTGGGCCGCGTGGTCGTCACCGGCGCCCAGACCGACGCCTGCATCCGCTCCACGTTGCACGGTGCGATGGTCCGCGGTTACGACGCGACGCTGGTCGCCGACGCCCACACGACGGAGGACCTCACCGCGTACGGCGCGCCGGCCCCGGAGCAGGTCATCTCGCACACCAACCTCTACTGGAGCTGGCAGGAGGCCCCGGGCCGAAAGGGCGGCACGGCCGATACGGCGGACGTCACTTTCTGAACAACGCAAAAGAGCCCCACACCGTGAGGTGTGGGGCTCTTCCCAATATTTGTTCGGCGGTGTCCTACTCTCCCACAGGGTCCCCCCTGCAGTACCATCGGCGCTGTGAGGCTTAGCTTCCGGGTTCGGAATGTAACCGGGCGT